>NZ_WBOT01000005.1:0-263635 GCF_008923265.1 Bacillus mesophilum
ACAATCACTTGAGAATCAAATCAAGATTGAATCGGAAAAGTCCAGTAGCTTATCGGGTTAGTACCGAAGTAGTAGCTGCTTAAGCTTAAATATAAGTGTCCAATTTTATGGGTCCAGTGCAGCGTGCCGAGGAGGCTCAGCTTCCTCCCCTCGGAAAGCGAGAGTCCGCAGCGCAATGGAACGGGCTTGCTTAAAGAGTTCTATTTTAACAATTTGTGCTCACACTTCTCATTCTCCTAAAAATGATTTAATCTATAGTAGTTCAGTAAGCAGTTTGAGGTGAAAAAATGAATCCTATATTAGTTGTAGATGATGAAAAGGAAATTGCCGATTTAGTGAAATTTTATTTGATGAATGAAGGTTATGATGTGCATGTGTTTTATGAAGGAAAGCCGGCACTTGAATTTATACAGAATCATGAGCTCGAGCTTGCGATTCTAGACGTAATGCTCCCGGATGTTGACGGATTTTCGATCTGTCAGAAAATCCGTGAGTATCACCATTATCCAGTGATTATGCTGACGGCAAAAATTGAAGATATCGATAAAATCACCGGACTTACGTTAGGTGCCGATGACTACATAACAAAGCCGTTTAATCCGCTGGAAATGGTGGCAAGAGTAAAAGCGCAGCTGCGCCGTTATAAACGGTATAATTCCAATAACGGCAATACTCCTGAGCCAGCAGCAGCTGCAAAGGAATACGATTTCTCCGGTTTAATCATTAATCAGGACACCCATAAATGCACGCTTTATGGGAAATCACTCTCTTTAACACCGATCGAGTTCTCGATTCTGTGGCATTTATGTGAAAACAAAGGCAAGGTTGTTTCCTCAGAGGAACTGTTTGAAGCTGTCTGGGGCGAGAAATATATTGATAACAACAATACTGTGATGGCCCATATTGCCCGTTTAAGGGAGAAAATGAAGGAGCCATCCAGAAAACCAAAGTTTATTAAAACGGTATGGGGGGTTGGCTATACCATTGAATAGAGAAAGTGCTCCAAGCAGCGGATTAACTGGCAGGATGTTTACAAAATTCTTTCTTACCATCTTCATTTTTACGGTAAGCTTACTGGCTTTTATTGTAGCAGGTTATTTTGTATTAAGCAGTTTTGTCTGGCATGCAAATGATCTCCTATACCTCCTGCTAAGTCCTGTTCGCAATAACCCTATTCCTTTTATTTTAATCACATGGATGATCGGAATTGTCTGCATCTTTATGTATTTTTGGAGAAAAACGCTCAAGTACATAGATCAGATTGTAGAAGCAAGCAGGCTGCTAGCTTCAGATAATAATGAATACATCCGCTTGCCAGCAGAATTAAAACAAGTCGAAGACCGGATGAATAATACGAAGCAGGATTCAATCCGCAATGCGAAACTGGCAAAGGAAGCTGAACAGCGCAAAAACGACCTGCTCGTCTATCTGGCTCATGATTTGAAAACACCATTAACATCTGTCATCGGCTATTTAACATTGCTTCGGGATGAACAGCAAATTTCAGAAGAGCTGCGGGGAAAATATTTATCAATTTCATTAGATAAAGCCGAACGGCTTGAGGATTTAATCAATGAGTTCTTTGAGATCACCCGTTTTAATTTAACACAGTTAAGTCCTGAAATGAGCCATATTCACTTAACTAGAATGCTGCAGCAAATTACTTTTGAATTTAATCCCCTACTTGCAGAAAAGAACCTAACCTGCCAATTAGAGATTGAAGACAATCTGGAAATCTCCTGCGACGTTAATAAAATGGAACGGGTTTTTGATAACTTAATCCGCAATGCAATTAATTACAGCTATGAAAACAGCGCCATTATCATTCGTTCACATCAGGATCAGAATCATTTACACCTTCATTTTATCAACAAAGGTCCTGTCATTCCGAAAGATAAGCTGGAGCGCATCTTTGAACAATTCTATCGATTGGATACCTCCCGCGGAACAAAATCAGGTGGAGCAGGACTTGGCCTTGCAATCGCCAAGGAAATCGTTGAACTGCACGGCGGCACGATCTCTGCACAGAGTGAGAATGAGACAGTTGAATTTATTGTCACACTTCCGCTTACGCCGTAAGAAAAACGTAAGAATTAAAGAAGAAAAACGTATTATTTCCTTGAAAATAAACGAAAAAATAACACTTTTTGTTTTAGTACGATGTATGTACAGAAACAAAAAGTGTTTTTTTATTCACAAGGAGGAAATTAATATGGAAAAAATGATCGTTGCTGTTCTGTTTGGCGGCTGTTCGAATGAATATGAAGTATCTCTGCAATCCGCTTACTCTGTTATCACACATATGGATCCTCAAAAATATGAAATAGTTTTAATTGGCATCACAAAAGAAGGGCGCTGGTACCGATATTACGGCAGTGCAGAAAACATATTAAATGATACATGGTGTGCTGATGAAGCAAACTGTACGCCTGCAATCTTTTCGCCAAATCGCTACGAGAATCATTTATTGGAAGAAGAGACAAATGGACAAGTTGTCAAAACGATGATTGACCTAGTATTCCCTGTACTACATGGTAAAAATGGCGAAGACGGAACACTGCAAGGATACTTAGAGCTAGCTGGAATTCCATACGCAGGCTGCGATACCTTGTCTTCTGCCTTGTGCATGGATAAAGACCGCGCTCATAAATTAGCAGCACTCGAAGGGATTCGCACCCCAGCTTCCGTAGTATTTTCAAGGTCTGCACTCATAGAAGAAATCATTGCAGAAACTGATCAGCTGAAGCTGCCGCTTTTTGTTAAACCCGTTAAATCTGGCTCCTCCATCGGAATTACGCTTGTTAATGAAAGAGATGAACTGCCTAGTGCTGTTGCCGAAGCTTTCTCTCATGATGAGCGCGTTATTATCGAAGAGTTTATTAATGGTTTTGAAGTTGGCTGTGCTATTTTAGGCAATGATGACCTCATTGTCGGTGAAGTGGACGAAATAGAGTTGGAAACTGGCTATTTTGATTTTAAAGAAAAATACAGTCTCACTACTTCAAAGATTCATATGCCAGCCCGTATTGACGAAGAACTGAAAGCAAAAGTAAAGGATACAGGCATTAAAATCTATCATGCCCTTGGCTGCTCTGGTTTGGCACGGGTGGACATGTTTATTACCCCAAACGGCGAGATTGTTTTCAATGAAGTGAACACTTTTCCAGGTTTCACAGACCACAGCCGTTATCCAAATATGATGAAGGGCATTGGATTAACGTTTTCTGAAATCATTGATCAGCTGATCCAATTGGGGCTGGAGCGATGAGACATATTACGCTGCAGAAAGACGATATGTATAAAGGCTATTTACTGCTCGTAAATCGCCATAACGGACTAAAACAAAGACAAGCCCACGATTCGCCGGCACTTGTGCCCTGTCTTGAAAACGTTGAATCTATTTTACTTGAACGAAGGGCCGCTGCATCATTAACACAGCTTCTTGAAAAAGTAGAAGCACGGGGAAACATTGTGCCAGTTAGCGGTTTTCGAAGCAAAGAAGAACAAGAACAATTATTCCAAGATTCTCTCACTGAAAATGGCAGAACCTTTACAGAGCAATATGTTGCCTATCCAGGCTGCAGCGAGCATGAGTCTGGTCTTGCCATTGATTTAGGAGAAAATACGGATGAAATTGATTTCATTCGTCCTTCTTTTCCATACACAGGCGTCTTCGGCAAGTTTCGCAAACTAGCGGCTGACTATGGTTTTATTGAGCGCTATTCCAGCGGCAAAGAAGAGATAACAGGCATTTCACACGAACCTTGGCATTTCCGCTATATCGGGTACCCGCACGCAAGAATTATGAATCATCACGATTTCTGTTTGGAAGAATACATTCAGTTTCTTTCTGATTTTCCGCAAGATGGACAGCATTATACATTTACTGAGAAGGGCAAAAACTTCGAGATATTTTATGTAAGAGCAAAAGATCGGGAGACGATTATACAAATACCAGAGGATTGCTTATACCAAATTTCCGGGAACAATGTGGACGGGTTTATTGTGACAGTTTGGAGAAATTCTCTATGAAGAAAACAGGATCGCTTGATACCTTTAGGTTAATAGCTGCTTTTCTTGTAATTGCTAACCATACATCACCGCTTCTTTCCTACGGGGAGACAGCGGATTTCATTTTAACCCGCATTATTGCCAGGATCGCTGTTCCCTTTTTCCTCATGGTCAGCGGCTACTTTCTCTATAAGTATATTAAAAATGGCGATAACGCTTATATTCTTTCTTTCTGTAAAAAAATCGCCCTATTATATGCTCTTTCCATTTTGCTGTACCTCCCGCTGAATTTATATGCCGGTCATTATGAGACTGTAAATTTGGGGAGGGAGTTCCTAAAAGATCTTTTCTTTGATGGTACCTTCTATCATTTATGGTATTTCCCCGGACTGATTTTAGGTGTGATGATTGTAGCTTTTCTAGTTCGTAAAATAGGATTAAAATTCACTTTCTTCATCTCTCTTATTCTTTATGTTATAGGATTATTCGGTGATAGCTATTATGGAATGACGGAGACGTTTTCCAGCTTAGAAGCATTTTATGAGGCGGTTTTTACTCTATCAGATTATACAAGAAATGGCGTTTTTATGGTGCCGATCTTTTTAGTATTGGGGATGCTGATTTATAAAGGGAATAATATGATTCCTTTTCAGCGAAATCTGCTGTTTTTCGTTATCTCTTTTTCTTTGCTGATTCTTGAAGGACTTCTCCTGCATGCTCTTAAGCTGCAGCGGCATGACAGTATGTATATCATGCTCATTCCAGCAATGTATTTTCTCTTTATAAGCCTGCTGCAAATTCGCGGAAAAAGCAGTAAAGATCTCCGTTCGATCTCGACAATTATGTATATCATCCATCCGTGGATAATTGTGCTTGTCCGTTTTGCGGCAGAAGTTGTTAATCTGGAAAAATGGTTTATTGAAAATAGCTTAATGCACTTTATTGGAGTCAGCTTTCTTTCGTTAGCTGCAGCAAGAATAATAACGCTTGTCTGGAAACGGCGTAATAATGCAACCCCGCCGCCAACTGGCAGGGCGTGGGCAGAAATTGATTTACAGGCACTAAGGAAAAATGCAACACAGCTGAAAGGAGTACTGCCGGAGAAGACAAAACTAATGGCAGTAGTGAAAGCAAATGCTTACGGCCATGGCGCAGTAAGAATAGCAAAAGAACTATCGGACTCTGGAATAAATTCATTAGCCGTTGCTACTTTAGCTGAAGCAATCGAACTTCGGAGAAACGGCATTAAATGCGATATTCTTATTTTAGGGTACACCCCCGCTCAATCTATTAGGATTATCAAAAAATACAACTTTACACAGACAGTGATTGGACTTGAGCATGCAAAGGAGTTAAATAAACATGCTGTATCCATCAACGTGCAGATTAAGATAGATACGGGGATGCACCGTTTAGGAACAGATGCTTCACAGCTTGCAGAGCTGAAAGAAATTTATCAGTGTCAACATCTAAATGTTGTCGGTGTTTTTTCACATTTAGCAGTATCTGATAGCCTAGATAAAGACGATATAGCATTTACGAATAGACAAATAGATAGATACAATCAAACGATTCAATGGCTGGAAACGCAGCAGCTCCCTGTCGGACACCAGCATATTCAAGCTAGCTATGGCATCTTGAATTATCCTCATTTACAGTATGATTACGCTCGTGCCGGAATCACTCTTTATGGAGTCCTAAGCCAAAATGATAGGGTTCTCACAAATGTTGAACTGAAACCAGTACTATCTATTAAAGCTAGAGTTGCAATGGTAAAGACTTTACACCCTGGGGAAGCGCTCGGCTATGGACGAGCCTTCACCGCAGCAAGCACAATGAAAACAGCGGTCATCACAATTGGCTATAGTGACGGCATTCCAAGAAATATGGCAAACGGACATGTCCTCATCCGTTCGCAAAAAGCACAGGTAATCGGCCGGATCTGCATGGATCAGCTCTTGGTGGATGTTTCAGGAATAGAAGGAGTGCAAGCAGACGATATTGCAACATTGATTGGCAGAGACGGATCACAGCAAATTACTGCTGAAGATGTAGCGGAGTCATGCGGGACAATCACGAATGACTTATTGAGCAGACTTGGGGAGCGGCTGGGGTATGTTTATAAAGTATAATTTAATAGCAGTCTGTACTTTATAATATTAGATAAAACTAAACTGATAACCTTAAAACATAAATGATCTATTCAATGAATCAACTAGACAAACAAGCCCGTTTCACCTGAGCTACGGACCCTCGCTTTCCATGGGGGAAGTCGAGTCTCATCGTCGCGGACGCTCCTGCTGGGTCTCACCTGTTTCTCGCGCATTACATCCCATTTAATTAAGAAAATAAGAGGGGCATCCCCCTCTTATTTAATCCTCGCCTTCCGAAATCCATCAATAATACTGATAACAGCATATACAAGAACAACAAGGAATGTAATACTAATGAAAAGAAATTGAAGCTGTGTGCTTGAGTATGAAAATATGTTGGCCATATAATCAAAGAATTCTGTCTGGAAAAGGTTTGGATCAATAAATAGGATAAAGAGAACAATGGTCGCTGCTGCTTCGACGATCAAATTTAAAATCGCCAGGCGATTCGTCCATTGCCCTTTTACATATTTATAGAATGCCAGGGCCACTTCGAGGACAATAACCGCAACGACAATCGGCCAGTAACCGATGAGTACATCTTGATGAAAGACAGGCTGCACAAACTCTAAGCCACTGCCCTTGTTTTCATATATTCCAACCAGGTGGTCTGCATTGAAATAGAAGCTAACCCATATTGCAATCCATATGAAACTGCCAAAAACTTCACTCTTTGAGATTGCTTTTTTCTTTGGTATATATGTGACCGCCTTTAAATCCTCAGCAGTCCATTTGGTCATACTGTTTGTTAACGGGTCTGTCTCTTTGCTCTTGTCAGTTCTTTCAATTACCGCAAACACGATCGTCAGCCAGAAAAAGACTTGAACCCCAACTTCCAATAACGTGATGATACCTTTTGTTGTAAGGGTAACAATGATATTTACAATGTTTTCATCCCCATTATATTGAATAAAATAACTGGAAACCATCGAAATAAATGATACAATGGCCGCAATTGGCAAAATCATTTTTAATAGGGAAATATAGAGATCATAATACCGAGGACCAATTAAATGCATAGGCTGATCCCGATAACCGCCCGCCAATGCTACTGGGTTTCCCAATTTTTCAAGAGCTGCCTTTACGTCCTCTTCGTTATACTCATCAGGCAGCATATCCTCAATTGTGGAACGGAGCTCTAAGGCAATATCACTGCGGTTTTTTTCCGGCAATCTTCTTGTGACTTCCTGGATGTAAATCTCAATCAGATTTTGCATCGTCTTCCTCTCCTTTTAACAAGTCATAAAGCTCCTTTGAACTTTTCAGCCATTCTTTTTTTAACTCTGTATAGATTTCCTGCCCATAATCACTGAGAACATAATATTTTCTCGGTCTGCTTTCAGAAGTATCCCAGCTGCTTGTAACCAGTTCCTGTTTCTCCAGACGCCGGAGCAGCGGATACAGCGTACTCTGATCAATATTGATACCTGATTCTTCGAGTAATTGGACAAGTGAATAACCGTATTGCGGTGTCTGTAATTGACTTAAGACAGCTAATGTCAAGGTACCTCTTCGTAATTCGGTTGTTAAAGAAAGTAACAGATTGCTCATTCATTCACCTCAATGCTTTTATGCTGTATGTTATACACTATATGCTTTATACTATGTATCATACACTATTGTTGTTACGATAACAATTCATTTTTGAAAATATAGGAAAAAAAGAACGCTGCCCTGAATCGGATAGCGTTCTTTTTAAACGTTTTATATTCAAACTTCTTATTCCTCGAAGAAATCATATTCTTTTACTTTGAAATATTGGATATTTTGTTTAATAATGACTAAATCGTCCGTAATTGCTATGACGGGACTGTTTAAATCGTCTACGAAATGTTTCTTAATTTTGTCTCTTGCTCGCACGAGAGAAGATGCTTCAATAAGATGTCCGATCTCACCGTTATTTAAAATAAATGTCACTTCATATTGCTTTTTCTTCTTCATTAAAATGTCCCCCTTACAATAACTATTCTCCATTCTAATACAGCTCCATGTTGTTTCAAAATGATAGGCACAGTTATTTCATACTATTTCTTACCTTCTCTGGTATCATGACAACTTCTGTTTTTAGGTCAATCGGTTTAAAGGTTTCATCTATGCATTCTTCCCAAAACTCTAGATGCTTCTTGTCAATCCAATGCTGAGAATTTTCTACTGCTATTCCCCCGCTTCCTTGGACAGAATACCAGTACAAATACTCCTCACCATTGAGCAGCTCTCTGAAAATGGTTTCGACGTACATCTTTTCACCTTCAAGTGTAACGAGCACGTCATCCATATGCTCATTCAGAAACTGAAGCCATTCAGCCACACGTTCTGATTTGCCTTGTTTCACTCTGAATCTTGTCAATTCTACATTCATTTCATTAACATCCTTTTACTTCCGGATTGATGATCGTAATTTCTTACAATCATGCCGTTTGTTTTGATCATTTTGAATTGATTATAAAAAGGTACCACATTATCATCGCAGCATAAATCGATCATATAAATATCACTAAGCTCTTCAAGCATGATATTTACTAATTTCGTACCAACACCTTTGTTTTTGTATTCAGGCAATATTTCAAGCAGTGGAATGTATGCAGATAGAACTCCGTCACTAATCGCCGTTATAAAACCAACGACTTGATTTCCATCTAAAGCTACAACTACTTTTGTGCTATTTTTTAAGAGCTGTAAATGGGTTTCTGAGCTTGGCGGATTTGGCCAATCTACGAAAAACCCTCCTAACATCTCAGCTGTAATTCCATTAATATCGGTTTTGAACATCATCTTAAATCCACTCCTATTTTGTTTATAAACATTTGTCGGAGCGGAGTTATTAAAAATAAAGCAGCAAAATGAGACCTCCTATTTTGTAAGTATTCTATTAACCTATTCGAATTGAAAATCCAATTTCCTTTATTTGATCTACACCTTATAAAACAAGCAATTTTAATCTTTAATGTTGATTTTTTAGCTAAAAAAGAATGCCTTGAGATATAGGCATTCTTAAATCTTTATGACCATTTTTCTTGATCATCAATCCATTGATTACTCTTTAAATCAAACGATTTAGAATCATCGTGAAAAATAAAATACGATGGCAACTTCATTGAAGCTCCTCCTGCTATTTCCCAACATTGGCTAAACCATTCTGTAAAAACTCTTTGCTCTTGCGAAACTAACGTATCTTCATTTTGCTCATAAAATTCAAAAAATTTTTCTAACTGACTGTCGTTTAATAGATGATATTCAATGTTTGAGAGTATCTCTTCACTGCCAGCAAAAACCGTTTTGTCATTTCCCTCATAGAAAACTTCATTAACTTCTTTATCCATTGAGAACATTACTATTGATAACTCGAACCTCGTAGGTTCAATGAATGCACAGTAATCCAATAAATCTATATCACTTGAGAAGTTGTATTCAAAGGTTTTTTTGAGATTACTCACTAACAAATCAGATTGCTTTTCCAGATTGGTTTTAATAGAACCAATATATTTATCGACTATAAACATAATAAAAACCTCCACAAAAATTTAAAGTTAAACGGTAAAACAGGATAGTCTTAGTATTTGATTTGTTTCATTAACTAGGTACAAACAAGATTTAATCATCAGTCTTTTAAATTCTTCATAGAGCCTTCAAATCCTCTATCCTTTTTCCAAAACCTTATCCAGTTCAATTTGACTTGAACTGACTTCAAATCTAATTAGTGGTATCAGTCAGTAAGACTATATTAAAATAAGAAAAAAATGACGAGGTGTTAAAAAATGATTCTCTACATTCCGTTTCTTGTCATCATGCTTAGCCTGTAAGGATCTAATTCATTCTTGGGAGATGTTTGCAGGCTGAGCCCTTTCCCAAGGAGTGTGATGGCAAATGAAACCACATCAAAAGAATCGAAATCTGGCCTATTATCGGCGCCACCGAAACAGAGTTATCCGGCGTAAGACAAAGTTTGTAAACCAGATTGGATGGCAGCCTCGCCACCACGGCTATTTTGCAAAAGGAAAGATTCATTGTTCCTGCGGCATGTGCGCGCAAAAGACGAATAAACACGGATTTCCACATTCGCAAAAAGTGCAATTAGAACGTTTGGAAAGCCAGCTTTCGGAATATTTCAGAGAAGCAGATGAATGAAAGAGCAGGTAGTTATCTCCCTGCTCTTGTTTAGCTTTATGCATCAAACGCCAAAATGAATCATATATTTCTCATCTTCTATTGCCTGCAGAATTTTAGCTGCTAAATCAGCTAGATCACCAGATTCCTTAAAGTCTTTCGAAGAGGTCACCTTCTCATAAAAAAGCGGCAGTGATTCAGGCGGGATCAGCGTGATTCCCCACATGGCAAGGTCAAATTCTGGCCTCTTAATAGATTGAAAATAAGTCCTCATGATAGATAGGTCTGCTGCGACCGATTGAATCAAATCATCTTCAATAGGGACGCAGTTATATTGTTCCGGCTCGTAGCTTATGTATTTTTTTTCTTGGTCAAACTCATCCAGAATTCCGAATTCATGTACTAAGGGCATACTTTGTCTTCCTCTCTATTCGTTCTATTTCAGGCTTCATACCATAATTTCGTAAAATCAATCCATCCTAGCGCATTAAATGATACACCTTTTACATCATGGTGATAAAAGGCGAATTGATTTAACCGGTAAAGATGAATATGCCCGTTTTGTTTCAGTATTTTATTTTCTAAAGATAGTATATCTTCATCATTCACAGCTTCCGGGAGATGATGTTTTAACAAGCTGTGGTTTCCCATAAATGCTGAAAGATAGGTATATACATCACTTTCATCACCGATTTGTTCACCGAGGAGAAGATCTGCTTCTTTGTGTAATAGACGCTTATGCAATTCAGTATACGTGTAAAATTTGAGTTCTAATTCTATTCCTTCATTTCGTAAAACCTTCTGAATCCACTTTGCATCTGCTTCATTCCCTGCTCCAACATAACTAACCAATGTAAGAGTTTCCCCTTTGTAACCACTCGATGCTAAAGCCTTTTTACCGGCCGATACAGATCGTTCCTGCTCTTTTTCTTCAAACTTTTTTAATATGCGAGACGCCGTTTTAAAACGTGAACCGCCTAATTCCTCGATTAGTTTTTCCGGTGACAAAAAATGAAAAATAGCTTCTCTAACATAGGCATTTCCAGCAAGAATTCCTTTATGCAAATTTAACGTAAGCAGCTTGCTTCCTTTATCCAGCATCGTATACCTTTTAAATTCCTGAACCTTTCTCCCTTGATAGGGATAATGGTAAAAGTTCATATCTTCATAATTGGAAACCGACTGGAGATCAGCAACATTGTCATAAAGCTGCGGGAAAAAGTATAATGTGATCTCGTCAAGAAAAGGCCGTCTTAAGAAATAGTCTGAAAAAACGGTTAAGACCAATTTATCTTCCGTATTCTCACTGACTTTATATGGTCCTGTCCCTATTGGCAACTCACTAGTTACCGGTACATCCTCCGGCAAAATGCTTCCGCCTAATGAGGAAACTAAATGCAGAAAGGATGGGCAAGTTTCAGCAAACAAAAATTGAATCGTATACCGATGTTTAACCTGTATATCTTCCAGGCCATCTAGGATCCATTCATGAGCGGATTTATTTTCACGATGGCGGATAAAACTATAACGGACATCCTCTGCTGTCATTTCTTTTCCATGATGAAAAAGGACAGCTTTTTGCAGATAAAAGGTCCATTTTGTATAGTCTTCATTATGTTCCCAGTGATGAGCCAGATACGGCAGAAACTCATCTTTTGCCGGATCATACGTAACGAGCGTACTAAAAATATGGCGCATAATATGATTTTCGGAACGTCTGTTGACTTTTGCCGGATCAAGAACAGGGAGCGGCCGATAAGAAGGGAAATGCAATCGTGAAAGCTTACCATCTTCAGGACCAAGCTGTTTGCCGAGGTAAGTATGAAACACCCAATCAACGAATTCACGCTGCACGGATTCTTTTACTCTATATTTTTTTAACAGACTGATTCCTGCATCAATGGAAGTAGGTGTCAACATGCTTTTCGCTTCGTCCACAACAAGGTGATCCACATCTTTCAAAAGCTTTATACTGGAAAGATTCCCTCTCCCCTTCCCTGGCTTCCACTCAATCCAATTCTGCTCCTCTAACTTTCGGAGAATGATTTTGGCATTTCGATAGGTGCATGACAACAACTCAGAAACGTCATGAACGGTGATTTTTATCTCCATATTATTTTCTTTTAAGCTTTGAAAAAGGATGTCATAATGCTCTAATAGCTTCATATTCCAGCTCCTCCTGATAAAAGGGGAAAAACAATTAGAACTATTATACACTTTTTTTCCTCTTTTCAAAAAGTACAATGAATAGCAGGAGGTTGATACATATGAAAGTAGTGATTGCATCCTGGAATCCATCCAAGGTGAAGAAAATCAAACGTTTTTTGAGTGGGGTACCCATTGAGATCACTTCACTATCTCGTGAAATAGAAGATATTGAAGAAACAGCTCTTACGTTCGAAGGAAACGCAGCATTAAAAGTGGAAGCGGTCAGATGCCATTTTCCAGAAGACATTATCATAGGAGAAGATTCTGGTTTAACGATAGATGCTTTAGAAGGATTTCCCGGCGTTAAAACAGCACGTTTTTCACCGGGCAGTGATGCTGAACGAGCACAGGTGCTGATAGAAATGCTAGCCCATGTTCCTTTAAGCAAAAGCAGTGCCCAATTCAACAGCTGCGTCATCGTTTCTTTTCCGAACGGCGAATCTGCAGAGTGTCACGGATTCATGCCTGGCTGGATCAGCAATAGTGATAATGCAGAAATTCGTGGATACGGGGATATATTTTTATTAAGTAATGGGAAAGTTCTTTCTGAAATTGATGATAGCCCCTTTAATCACCAGCACCAGGCTTTATTTCAAGCAAAGCAGCATATCCTCGAATGGCTAAAACGATGATTGCAGCTAAAAAGAAAGTAATTGGAATCGCCGCAATTACAGGTGCCGCACTGCTGGGAGATTCCATGCTGATCATCGCGCTGCCTGTCTACTGGCAGGAGTTTGGACTAACCTCCCTATGGCAAATTGGTCTCCTGCTTTCAATCAACCGATTTATTCGCCTGCCTATTAATCCTTTAGTGGGTTTTTTTTACCAAAGGTTTGAGCTGCGGACGGGTGTACTTCTTGCATTGCTGATTGCTGTTAGCACCACGGCAGGCTATGGATTTTTCAATGAATTTTGGCTGCTGTTCCTCATGCGGCTGTTATGGGGAGTTGCCTGGTCCCTTCTGCGCCTTGGGGGATTCCTGACTGTCGCAGAGGTTGCAACAGAAGAGAATACAGGCAATTTGGTCGGCTTATATAATGGTTTATGGGGAATCGGTGGACTTGTTGGCATGCTTGGCGGCGGTATACTCGTTGATCAAACTTCTATTTTGTTTGTGACTTCCTTATTTGCTGCTATAGGTCTTGTTATGGTGCCTGCAGTATTTTTTCTGATTCCACTTTCTAAAGTTGAACAAGAGGAACCTCCGCAAGTGAAGACATCAAAAAACTGGCTTACCTTTGATAGGGGATTTATTTTGGCGACGGGTGCGATGATTGGTTTTATTATATTTGGGCTTTTTGCTTCTACCCTCAGTACATCTATTGAAGCGCATTATGACAATAAGTGGAGTGCTGCTGGTGTGACGGTTGGGGCGGCTACGCTGGCAGGCTTTATCCAAGCCTTGCGCTGGGGCTGGGACCCTTTTGTCGCTCCGAAAATTGGCAAGATGATTGATTCAAGCAAAACACCGGTATTATACATCATTGTTCCTGTACTTTTGGGAGCAATATTGCTCTTCGGCTTAGGTTTTGTGCAGAATATTGTACCACTGTTTTTGTTATTATTATTATTTCAATTCACTTCCACCATCTTTGTGACAACCGCTGACACTATGGCAGTAAAAACAGCCAGTCAAACAAATAAAGTGAAAATGATGACCGCCTACACCATAGTCGTTGACGTAGGAGCAGCACTTGGACCGCTAGTTGCTTTTATGCTATTGGGTACATATGAGCTTGCCTACGTGTATTATTTGGCAGGATTGATGTTTATGATGTTGGGGATTGGGTGGGTTTGGCGGTTTAAGCAGTCACTGTGACGTCCCGAAATTTGTCGAATAAATATGAAGTTCCCATGCCCTTTTGCAGGAATCCAAGAGGGCGTATTTTAAAAAGTTATCAGCTGCATCTTAATTTACTAGTTTGAAAGGATCTCCTGCCCCCACACTTGCATTTAATTACTCCTAAAAGTATCCAATAAATGGTTTCTGTTGGCAATTGAAAAGTCTGATTACGATCAATAATCTTATTTAAAATGGTAATCATTACAATTCGATATATGATATTTTTAACCGATAGTTATAAGGAGAGAATATTTATGCAGAGGAGCCTTTAACTTGAAATTCATAAAAAATTTAAGCATCAGCAAGAAATTACTCATTATTATCATTGTAAGTGCGTTAGGACTTAGCTCAGTTGGAACCCTAGGAATTAGTTACATTAATGAAATGGCAAAGGGTTCAAATGTAATGTATAAAGATAACTTAGTTCCTCTCAACATGGTTATGCAAATAAGAGTAAATGCAAGAGCCAGTGACGCTTATACATTAGAACTTTTAGTAACAGAAGACCCTGAAAGAAACCAGGAATTAATAAATGAAATCACATCCGCATGGGAGGAGACCGCTTCTCTTATTGCTGAAATTGAAAGTACAGATTTAACGAAGGAACAGCAAAATTTAATTGAGCAATACAAACAAACTTCACAAGAACTTGCCAAGAATAGAAATCTGGTAGTGGAGCTTGCTGCAGAAAATCAAAATGAAGAGGCTTACGCGCTATACCTCGGTGCAGTTGAAGATAACAGATCTGCTTTAAATGAAACTTTAAAACAATTACAGAAATCAAATGTTCAAATTGCAGAATCAATAAATAACGAAAATAATGACAGAAAACAAGAGGTACTCTTTTTTGTCACAGGTATTGTGATTTTGGCACTGCTTATTTTAATAGTGTTAAGTATAATCATCAGCCGCATGATTATCCGTCCGGTTAAAGAGGTTAAAAGCTTACTGATGGAAGCTGAAAGTGGAAACTTTACTGTTACAGGAAACTATGAATCGAAAGACGAAATTGGTGAGCTCTCTGCTTCCTTTAACAATATGACAAATACACTTAAAGCTGTATTTAGTACGGTTCAAGACTCTTCCCAGCAAGTTGCGTCTGCCTCTGAACAATTAAGTGCAAGTGCGGAGCAAAATAGCAATGCAAGCGAGCATATCACGATGACTGTTCAAGAACTGGCGATCGGATCGGATAAGCAGCTTGATACAGTTGATAATAGTGCTAGAGTAATAGAAGATATTACGGAACATACAAAAACGATTACGAATCATACAGAGAAAATTACGAAAGATGTACTTCATGCATCAACCCTATCTAATGAAGGAAATCAGGCTATACAAAAAGTGAATGAACAAATGAATTCTATTTATGAAAATGTGAATAGCTTATCTAAGGCAGTAGAAAGCCTGGATGCAAGATCAAATGAAATAAGTCAGATAACGAATGTAATTACAGGAATTTCTGCTCAAACAAACTTATTAGCTTTAAATGCTGCTATTGAAGCAGCAAGAGCTGGAGAACATGGAAAGGGCTTTGCTGTTGTTGCAGATGAAGTAAGAAAACTTGCTGAAGAATCAACTAGATCTACTGAACAAATTGCTGGCCTTATTCAATTAATCCAAAATGATACGAATGTGACTTTAAAAACAATGGAGAGAGCTGCTGAAGAAGTTCAATCTGGTCTTAATGTTGTTCATATTGCGGGAAGCTCTTTCGAGAAAATTGAAGATGCTGTTAACGGAGTGGTTACACAAATTGAAGAAATTTCAGAATCACTTAAAAACCTATCAAGTGGTACGATTTCAGTAAATAACTCGATTAAAAATGTGAGCTCGGTAGCGCAAGAAACTACTATGGTTACTCAGAATATCTCAGCTGCCACTGAAGAACAACTTGCATCCATGCAAGAAATCACTTCATCCTCACTAGCACTTGCCAAATTAGCTGACGAACTGCAAGTAATTATTAAGCAATTTAAAATTTGATTAAGCAGTCACTGGAACATTCCGAAAATCCTCGGGTTTTGTCGACACAAATACGCTTCTTGGCAGAAGCAAGATCCTCTCTTCTGCCAGGAAGCATTTTGGTTTCTATATTCATTATACAGTGAGAACAAATGCCACTTTTACTCTTCTTTCGAAAACCCACGTTCAATCACATATTGAAAACCATATAATAGGAATGCCTTGTAGAAAAAGTAAAAAAACATTTGTATATGATTGACCCGATGTAAACGATAGTATTTTATTTGTTTTGCCATATACGTAAGGGGAAAAGAAAAGAAAGCACTTATAGCGGCGTTGAGTAAAATAAAAGGTTTAAAATCTCCATATGTTTTTTTCAATGTCCATAGAGCCAGCATTAAAAATGGGCCAATCTGATAAGGGAATTCTCCATAGAGATATGATTTCGGTTTGTTGTAAAAAATCCACCATTTATTCTTTTTTCCATGTGCAGCATGAAGCTTTTCTACCAATAAAATAAGAACAGAGGCTGGCAAATACTTTTTTATGCTTAACTTACCAAAAAAAAAGATAATAATCCATGACACCACAACCATACTTACATTTAAAAAAAGCTGATCTTTCCTCTTCACATTTAATCATTCCTTATCCAAAGCTTGATTCAATTCTATTATTAAAATAACCAGCCTCAAGGAAGATATGTATTATTCAGCAGCCGTAGTTCAGTAATCTTCTTTTATATGAGCTTATAACAGCACCCCTACTGTATGCAGTTAAATTCCAAGATGCAGCTGGGGAACAGTTAGTTGCTTCTTCTTTGTTTAAATTCCTCTTATTAAGTGAAATGCACATATAATGCACCAAACAAAGGAGGTCCTTCTTTTGGAAATGATGCTTAGCTTTATTTTTGCACTAGGCTTTACGCTGATTCACTATTTTTCAAAGTATATGAGGTTTATTAAAGCCATTCCAAGAAGCCGTTTTCTTTCGGCCGCTGGCGGAGTTGCTGTTGCTTATGTGTTTATTCATCTTCTGCCGGACTTAAGCAAGCACCAGCAGGTTCTTGAAGAAGCCGCACGTCCAGGATTGTTTCGTTTTCTTGAGAATCATGCCTACATTATTGCATTACTGGGACTCGCCTTATTTTACGGACTTGAAAAAATGGTTAAAAACTCTAAGTCGAGCCAAAACGACAAAACAAGCCCAGGTGTATTTTGGATTCATATCACTTCCTTTTTCTTATACAATTCATTGATTGGATACTTATTGGTCAGAGAAGAATTCGAAAGTCTGTGGGGAATGTTTTTTTACTTTTTGGCCCTGGCTGTGCATTTCGTAACGAATGACCATAGTTTGCGCAAAGATCACCAGGACATCTATGACCATTATGGACGCTGGGGATTAACCGCCGCTATTTTGATCGGCTGGACCGTTGGCGCCTTTGTAAAATTGGAAGAAGTCTATATCTCCCTGCTTACCGCATTTTTGGCTGGCGGCATTGTGCTAAATGTATTAAAAGAGGAGCTCCCTGAAGAAAGGAAAAGCAGCTTTGCTGCCTTCTTTTTAGGTGTTGTTGGATATACAGCACTGCTCTTAGTTTAAGAAATTCGGCTGAAAATAAACTCTCTGCTAAGATTATATTTTTTCATCATAAGGAAATATTATCGGAGAGGTGAATATATGGATATGGAAAAAATGAAGCTTACATCCTCCGAAATCGGCTCATTGTGGGGAGAGTACATAAATGGAACAGCAACAGACCTAGTAAATAAGTATATGTACTCTACTATTGAGGATGAAGCGATTAAGACGATTTTTCATGAAGCGATCCAAACATTCGAGAAACAGAAGGAACAAATTAAGTCTTTTTTCGAGAAAGAAGGTTTCCCCGTTCCTATCGGATTTAATGAATCCGATTTATTCTTAGGAAAACAACGATTATTTTCAGATGCATTCTGCTTGAATTACTTGAACATTATGACCCTGCACGGTTTATTAGGGCATAGCACTTCTTTAGGTGTCTCAGTCAGAAAAGACTTAAGACTTTTTTATGATTCCTGTGATGATGCTGCTAAAGAAATGTATCATAAAACCATTGATCTTTTACTTGAAAAAGGGCTTTTTCAGCGAGACCCGCTATATTACACTTATGATCAGCCAACCTTTATCTCCAGCAAAGATTTTAAAGATGGTTTTTTTGGTAAAGGCAGAACTCTTTCCGCCATTGAGATTATCAGCATTTCACTAAACCTTAAAAAAAGCATAATGGCAAAAACGCTTTCTATAGCCTTTAGTCAAATTGCACATTCAAAAGAAGTGAAAAAATTCCTAAGAAGCTCTGAGAAAACAGCTGATGGACAAATAAAAACACTTGCCAAAATACTGCAGGGTGATAATCTGCCTGTTCCAAAATCTTTGGAAACGGAAGTGACTCAGTCAACCGAATCTCCCTTTTCAGATAAATTAATTATGTATCATACGGGATTTTTATTTCAGGCAGCACAAAACTACCATGGTGCAGGTCTGGCATCATCCATGAGAACCGACCTAATCGCCACATATGAATCAACTATATTACAAAATCTTTTAGTTACAAAAAACTGGTTTGACATTATGGTTAAAAACAAATGGCTAGAACAGCCTCCGCTTGCACCGAACAGAAAAGAAATTTCCAGATAACCCTAACTACCAGCCCTTTCTGGTAGATAGGGTATTTTTTTGTGCTTTATGATTAAAGATAATGCTATTTAAGATAACTTTTTGCCATGTAATAAGCATGTGCAGTAAATAACTGTGTTTGAATGGTATTTGACACAATCATCTCTTCAAATTGATCAAAGTCAATTAGTTGAACACTCATCTCCTCTGTATCATCAAGTTTTTGCTCTGAGGTTCTGCAGGCTTCTAAAAGGAGAAATGTTTTAATTTTATTATTCTGAATAGCTGGATTCACCATAAATTCTCCCAATAAGATGGGCTGGCGCAGTGAAGTAAAACCGGTCTCTTCCTGCACTTCCCTTATGATCCCTTCCTCGTCAGTTTCATGTGCTTCTATTTTCCCTGCAGGCACTTCCAGAAAAAAACCCTCTCCAGCATAACGGTACTGTTCAACCATCACCAGCTGCTTTTCTTTTGTAATGACCACAGCATTTACCCAATTTGCATATTCATGAACATAATAATCATGAATGATGTGGCCATTAGGAAGCTGACATGCATCTTTTCGTATATGGCCAAATGGGCTTTTATGTATGTATTCTGTTTTGAGCGTTTTCCATTTATTCATCGCTCTCCTCCCGAACATATTAAATTTCTTAAAAAGAACCTCCTAACTCCCAAAATGCGTCGCCCATCTGATTCATCAGTTCCCATGCTCTTTTTTCAATCTTATTCGGAAGTTGATCTCTGCCAATAAACTTCAAATCCAGGCTTTCTCCATCATTCATAACCAACCTTCCAGTCACATGTTGGGCATGAAATAAACTAATGACATTATAGGTTTCATCTCCATTTGGATATTGATAATAATAACGGGGACCAGAAAAGACACCTATCAATTTAAGCTTATTGGCATTTAATCCTGTTTCTTCTGCTAACTCACGCAAAGCAACTTCCTCTAAGGTCTCACCCAGTTCCATGGAGCCGCCTGGCAAACCCCAATCCAACGTATCTGAACGATGCTGAAAAAGTACTTCATTATTTTGATTCATCACACTTATAGTTGCACCCACGCTGATTATCGGCCTGCTGCCTATCTGTTTCCGCAGCTCAGAAATATATCCCATATTCTCCTCCTAAAAACTTAATGGTTATTACTTCTCTTCTTTTCAGTGAGTTCCTTTTATCATCTTCCATTTATGCATAAAAGTTTGTGTAAAGGGTAGTTTACCTCTATAGAGAATAAAGTAGTGAAGGAGATGTTCAACATGTTAAAACAAGAAGAATTGGAAACGTTAAGAGAATTAATCAAAGACGTCGATACGGCTATGCTGACAACGGTATCTGAAGATGGTCTTGTCTCACGCCCGATGAAAACACAGGAAGTTGAGTTTGATGGTGACTTGTGGTTTTTCACAAAAAAAGAGACTGATAAATATGAAGAAATCATGCATGATCAAGATGTGAATGTGGCATATGCCGGCAAATCATATGTTTCAGTTCGCGGAAGAGCCGAAATCGTTCAGGATTTAAACAAGAAAAAAGAACTGTGGAACAAAGCACTAGAAAAGATTATGCAAACTTCTTACGATGATCCGAACGTTGTCTTGATCAAAGTAAAAGCAGAAGCAGCCGAATATTGGGAAACCGGGAATTTCACTAAAAAGGTGGCTTTCCTTTATAAGCGTATGACAGGACAAAGTTCCCGATCCACAGATGTGAATGAAACAATTGAATTGAATAATAACTAGCAGCAAAATGGATTGTCTAATTGGACAATCCATTTTCCGTTTAACCTCATTCTTCATAAGTATTATAAAACTTGCAGCATTGCCAGTTTTCTTACTCTCTTTTCTGCAACTAAAACTTCATTAAAACAACCTTTTTTTCAGTGTTCAACATTAACGGATGATAATTCTCTGATAGTTTTTCTCGGTAAATCGAAATATTACACCATATACAATAGTAAACAGGAAAGCTGCAAAAAGTGCGCTTCCCAGCACAACAAGTGTATGATCCATCGCTGCGGTGGTTCCAATGATTTTCATCACGAGAGGCATTATTGCCGCTAAATGGATGATGGCTACTGTTAGCGGAGCCAAAAACATGATGAGAGTTTGCCTTCTAATTGTTTGAGTAATTTCCTTATCACCTATTCCAACTTTCCTCATAATAGTAAAACGATGGCGATCATCATGCCCTTCGGAAATTTGCTTAAAATAGATCATTAAAGCAGTTTCCGCAAACAAAACAACACTAATAAAAATACCTAAAAACAACAATCCGCCAAAGGTGCCTAACACTGTTTCCCTATAAATTGACTTTGCTTCTATATATACATTACCTATCGTTTCGGCTTCATCTGCGATAGCATGAGAAAATTCATTTACAGAATCTGACTCTCCTTGTAAGTTAATGTCTTGATACATCATCAATGAATTTTCTAAATCTGCTGATTGCACAAATTCACCTGTTAACGCTGCAACGACATAAACCCAATTACCTTCTATACTTTTCGCCAAGGAAGTATCAATTGGCAGTTCTTCCACCGTATCCTTTACGTTGAATGATTGATCATTTAACGTGATGCTTTGTAAATCTGCAGTTTCTTGACCTTTTAAGAGCAGGACTTCATCTGAAGCTAACGATATGTTTTCGTTTGTTAACGAGTTAAAATCTTCTAGGGGAAGTAGACGGAAGAATTCCTCCTTCCCATCTCCTGTTAAATCTGCGGCAAACTGTCCGCCCCGGTAAGATGAAAGTGATGTTATCTCAACGTCATATCTCTCTTTATGATTGTCTATAAATGTTTGCAGCTGCTGCTGTTCTGCAACATTCTCTGCTGCATTTGTAATAGACACATCGAACTGGAATGTATTATTCACCATCGTATTGACACCTAAATATAAAGATACCGTGGTTGTCATAACAATCATGGTTGCTGTGCTTAATACAGCTATATTCGATAAGCCAACTGCATTTTGTTTCATCCGATAAAGCATAGTTGATATGAGTGTAAAATGATCTTTGTTATAATAGAAGCTTTCATTTTTTTGCAGCATTTTAAGCAGTACAATGCTAACGGCAGTAAATAACAAGTAAGTTGCGGCAACCACAAACACGATCGCTGCGATTATCGCATTTAAATCCAGTATGGGATCACTAACCATAAATGATAAAAGATATCCGGAGATCAAAAGAATGCCGCCCAGAACAGCAAGCACATACTTCGCCTTTGGCTCTCTCTCCCCTATTTGTCCACCTTTCATTAATTCTGTAATACGAACAGAGTTCAACTGTTTTAAATTATACAAGTAAATAATAATGAAAATAATGCTGAAGGTGACCAATGTCTTTAGAATAGCCATTATAGAAAAGATCTTTAACGTTAATGGCACATTCATCGTAATAGACATTGCTATGCCTACAACTTGATTAAGTATTAAACCAATGGTTAAGCCGCCTATAGTAGTCATCAGGGCAATCAGGAAATTTTCTATCCTCAATAATTTTCTAACATGCTTTTTTTCCATTCCCAGCAAATGATAAAGACCGAATTCCTTTTTTCTTCTCTTAAAAATAAAGCTATTCGCATATAGAAGAAAAAACAGAGAAAGATTTGTAAACAATAAGCTGCCAAACTTCATTACATCGATCGTAAAATTTCCTCCTGGAATGTTCTTCAAAGCTGTATCATTCACCAAGCTGTTCATTGTATAAAATAATGCAATTGTAACAATGCAAGTAATGATATATGGCAGCAACATTAAGCTATTCTTTTTAAGATTTGTCAGCGCTAATTTACTATATAATTTCTTATTCATAAGCTAGTTCTCCTTTTTGCAACTGCTGCTGACTGCATATCAAAAACCTGCTGAGTTATATCTTGATTCATATTCGTTTTTTGAATTTCATTATTGATTTTTCCATCTTTAATAAATAACACCCGGCTTGCTTTACTTGCGGCATACACACTATGTGTGACCATAATAATAGTTTGACCAGCTTGATGAAATGCTGCAAATAAGTCCAATAACTCCTGTGCTGAACGGGAATCAAGAGCACCAGTCGGTTCATCTGCTAGAATCAGGCTTGGTGATGTGATTAACGCTCTGGCAACAGCAGCTCTCTGCTGCTGACCTCCAGAAACTTCGTAAGGATATTTATCTAAAATATGTTCAATCTCCAATGCAACACCCAAATGCTTAATCTTTGCATTCATTTCTTTTACACGAAGATTAGCCATTACGAGCGGCAGGAAAATATTATCCTTCAAAGTGAATTGATCTAACAAGTTAAAGTCCTGAAACACAAATCCTAAATGCTCTCTCCTGAATGCAGCCAATTTCTCATTTGGGATTTCCTTGTAACTCATCCCTTCCAGCAGCACCTCACCAGCTGTCACTTCATCCAAAGATGCTAAAATATTCAGCAGCGTTGACTTCCCGGAACCAGACTCTCCCATTATGGCAATATACTCGCCCTTATTCACAGTAAAACTAATATCAGAAAGTGCCTCTACCTTTGCCCCTCTCCGAGATTGATATACCTTTTTTACACTTTGAACCTTCAAAATTCCCATTACATATCCCTCCAAATAAAAAACCTTTGTCTCAGTGCCTTTATCATACTGAAAACAAAGTCAATCATTATTTGGAATACATAACAAAATTATTCTTTTTTTCTGCTTTAAATCTTACGAAGTTCTTATGGCGTCACAGTGACGCCCCGAAATTCCTCGAATTTTGTCGATCACTTCCCCATGTTCCAAACCTAAATTTATCCAATAACTGTTGACACTGGATAAAACTTCCTTCACTATTATGTTAGACGATATAACGTGTAACATAATAACTTTAAAAGGATGATTGAAATGGCCTATAATGGCGGCCCGATGACAGAAGCGATGTATTATGTTCTTCTGGCGTTAATGCGTCCCAATCATGGATATCAGCTCATGCATTCGATTGCAGAAGTGTCCAATGGCAGAGTAAACATGGGTCCTGGCACTCTTTACGGTGTCCTCTCAAGGATGCAAAAAGATGGGCTCATTTCTCTGACTGAAGAGGACAAAAGAAGAAAAACGTATGAAATAACATCAGAAGGAGAAACAGCACTTCGGCTGGAGCATAACCGTTTAAAAGCGGTGATTGAAGATAGCAGGATTTTAGAGGATGGTGATGAAAATGGCTAAAACCATTTACAAACTGCGTCCCAGTGACAATTGGAGAATTGGAGAACATGAAAGCTGGTTTGCAGATATGGCTGCCCAGGGTCTTTTTCTTAAAAAGATGGGAATTCCTTTTGCCAAGTTTGTTAAAGGGGAACCAAAGAAAATGCGCTACCGGATTGAAGTGAATTCGGGAGACGGGATAACTCCTGAACAAAAACAAATGTATGCAGAAAGCGGCTGGGAATATGTAACGAGCTATAATTTATTTCATGTCTTTTCATCCCCTGAAGAACTGCAGGCATCAGAACTGCATACCGATCCGGCCGAGCAGGCTTTTACGCTTGAAGCATTGGACAACAAGTTTACCTTTAATACAATCATTATGATTACAAGCATGCTAGTACTTATCGGATTGCAGGCTGCTATTTGGATTCCTGAAGAAACGCCAACTTTAGCTTTTGTCGAAGCAACCACTATCAATCAATTGATCTTAACGATCGTCTTACTTTATTCAACTTACGTTACACTCCAAGCAGCAATCTCTATTCGCAAACTGCGCAGAAATTTAATCGAAGGAAAACCAATAGATCATCATGCACCCTGGAAAAAACGATTTCGAAATCAGCATATCATTGGATTGCTGTATACAATCATTGCTGCATTGGCTGCCTCTGTTCCATTTATACAGCTCGTAAAAACAGATACTCAAACGTTGCCAGAAACCAGCCCGGACTTACCGATTGTCAGATTAGCAGATATTGAGAATAGTCCAGATTACATTCCAGAAGAGCCCACCTATTTTAGTGACGGTGTTGATTGGGGGAACCGATATTCTTTTAATTGGAGCCCTATTGCCCCCTTACAATATGAAACTTCTGAGCACGGATTAATTCCGGGTGAAATACAGAAGTATGGTGAAGAATACTCATCTTCTCTAGATACAGAAGTATATCAACTGCAGTTTCCTTCTTTGGCAGAAGATTTGATTTCAGATTTAATCAAAAAAAATCACTTTCGTGCAAACAAAAACGATTTTATCAGAACCGAGCATCCCGAATTAGACATTTTAATTACTTATGAAGAATTTAAAACAAAAATAGTATTTGCACATAAAGATAATGCGGTTATGTATGCTGCTTATTATGGCAATGCAAATACAGCTGTATTGATTGAAAACACTGTTGAAAAGATTAAATTGATTTCCGAATAGAAACTAAAAAAGCTTACAGAATCAAGGTCTGTGAGCTTTTTTCTTCTATTATTTCTTGCCCTGCCTGTACAAATCAACCGTCTTAAATCCTTTAGATAAGATCTCGACCATTTGTGCCTGTCGGCTGTCACGCGTTTTCTGCTGTTTTGCTGAAAAGATATAACGTGCCCAATCCCTTTTATAACCCGGCGTTAACGACTGATAAAAATCTAACTCTTCAGGATGATCGGTTAACAGTTTTTCTACATCTGGTATCTGATCCTCATAATCCGCTACACATTGGCTTGATGCGGAGGATTTTTTAGCTTTTTTCTTTTCACGCTTCAAACCTATCACCGTGAAGACATCATCCATGCTCACCATCCGTGCAAATTTGATATCACTTCCATCAACATAACCATCTTCGTCCACCTTCATAGCCGGAAAGATCTCATCTCGATGTATGTGCGTATCAAACCGCTTATTCCCTTTTTTCGGATAAGCAAAAAACAAATACCCTTTTTCAACTAATTGCTCCTCTTGAATTATGCGTTTCGTATGCTCAACCATTTGATTGATATTCTCAATAAAAATAAAAATTGCATCATGATCTCCGGACAGCTCAGTCTTATAGCCATTAAATAAATCGTAGTCTTCTGGCTGACTTTGCACCGCTAGATTGTTGTATTTAGTTAGGTTTAATTTATCAATGATTGACATTATGATATTACTCCTTTTAGACAATTATGTAGTTACTGACAGGTAAGGATGTTGGCGCTAATGTTCCCACCGGCTCTCTTTTAGCTGCCTGATGGGCACTTAACCTGCTCTTTAGTTCCCGCCAGCTCTCTTTTCTCCCGCTGACGGGCACAATTCTCCCCGAACTCTTCTATGCTAAAGATTATACAGTACTCCGTATGTATAACTCAATAGCACTATGTTCGGATGCATTTATTGAGAGAATAGTGTCCGCTTACCTTTTCATAAACACACACTATTAACGAATGTGTTTTAAGTTATAACACTCCCTAATACACCAGACGAAAAGATTTTTTTCTCTTTTTCGACTAACATAAGTAGTTAATTATACCTAATTACTATATTATTAATAGTGCAAATGTTATATAAAATTCACTTACAAAGAGAGGAAATAAATCCATGCAGTTATCCCTTGAAGAAGAAAAGTTAGCACAAGAAATTTTGAATCAATACATAAACGTCATGTCGGTTATCACCTCGATGTTACCAAATATGGCTGTTGGGATCACCAATAGAGAAGAATGGCTCGTTTACTATCCAAGTCAGAAAATCAATCTTGGTGTGAAGCCAGGACATAAAATCAATCCTGAAGAACCGCTTGCTGATTGCATTAAAAATAACAAAGTCATTAAAGAAGAAGTTCCTGCTGAGTTTTTCGGCATTTCTTTTACAGGATTAGCAAACCCCATCATGATGAATGGAAAAGTAATCGGAGCCATTGCAATCCAACTCCAAGAGCAAAACGAACGGGAACTCATCCGTATTTCCGATCAAATTGTTTCTTCAATAATACATACGAATGATAGCGTAACCAATGTGGAAAAAGGTGCAGAAGGACTTGCCTCAATCAGTAATCAGCTATTAGAGCAATCCATTCAGGCTGCAGGAGAGATGAAGAAAACAGACGAAGTGACAAAACTTATTAAGAAAATTGCTGACCAAACAAATCTATTAGGATTAAATGCTTCCATTGAAGCGGCACGAGCAGGTGATATGGGAAGAGGATTTAATATTGTGGCACAAGAGATTCGCAAGCTTTCAAGTGAAACTGTTGTCTCCACCGAAAAAATTCGGCAGACGTTAATCAGCCTGCAGGAGTCAATGAAAGAAATGGCTGCCTCTATTGATAAGGTGGTAACCGTCGGAAAAAATCAGGCGCTCTCCACCCAGCAGATTTCAACATACATGAATGAAATTGAAAAGATGAGCAAGGAACTGAACAAATATGCTGCCAAACTATAAAAGGAAGAGTTAATGAAACTAGCTTCTATTGCCGTTTTCTCCTCGGTATAAGCCTTCATTCATAAGGGGAGAAACTCCGGTTATGAATGAAAAAAAGCCTCAAACAGCAAAAATAAAGGGAGAAATTCCGGTTAACTTCAAATACGCACCTAAATTTAAATGATTTTGTCATTTAAGTGGAAAAACTCCTCTTATTTTGCGAGGAATATAGCCGTTTTCCAAAATAAGCGGAATTCTTCCGTTTATAGCACGAACTTCAATGGCAGATAATAACCGTGATGCTTGGAGGCGACACTATGTCCCAAGCATTTTTTTAATCAAATGACATGTTAATATGTGTTTGAATGTTTAGTAGATTAAAAGGTTGGTTCTAACTAAACAACCTAATCTTTTAAAAATGCCCTAAATCACTTAAGATTCAGGACACCTTACAGCCTATTATCGTTTATTCCGCTTAGTAAAATCCCGTTCAATTCCCTCTTTCCAGGCAGGGTCAATCCCTTTACCGTACCGGACGCTTAAAACCGCCTCACTCAGGATTTCATAATTTAGTTTTGTACCTTCACCATCTGCATGGTAATCCACGGCAAACTCTTTATCAATGCCAAAGCGCCCAGCTGTTTCAACTGCATCAATATTGGCACCGAGGAACATAAAGGTCCAGTCATATTTTTCTTTCTGATGCTGAATCATTTTTTTCACTTGTTCAGAGGTGAATTCCCGGCTGGCATTCTCCATTCCATCCGTGGTAATGACAAACAGGACGTGTTCTGCACGCTTCTTCTTTTTCTGCTCTTGAACGGTTTTTTGAATCGAAAATCCGATAGCGTCAATTAAAGCGGTCGTCCCGCTTACTTCATAATCGCTTTCAGTTAGAGCTTTTATTTCTTTTACAGAAATGCGGTCATGTAATAATTCATACCCATGGTTGAATAAAACGGTGGTTACAAACGCCACTCCTTCAGCTTTTTTCTGCTTTTTCAGCATAGAATTATAGCCGCCAATCGTGTCTGCCTCGAGCCCGGCCATTGATCCGCTTTTGTCTAAAATAAATACTACTTCAGTTACTTTGTTTTTCATGTTTAATACCCTCCTTATCTATAATGGAAGGATATCAAGTTTTCAAAAAACATTGGTCGCTTCAAAAGCGACATTTTCTAAGCTCCAAGCAATGGCTGATCAAACCGAAATAATGCTTCATTGATTTCATGGATATCATACTTCTGCTGAGTAATAAAGAATTTTACGATCACATCAAATTTACTGCTGTGCGACAATGTATAGCCTGCCGCTGACAGCAGTTCATTTGTTTCATCTTCATCCAGCTCCAGAGCGATCGCAAAGGCGATAGCAGTTTTCTTTTTCGGATTATAGCTCTCTTCCTTGCGAATTTTTGAAAACAGACGGCGATCTATATTCGCTCTTTTATAAGCCTCCACATCGCTCATTTCTCTTTCGTCAATGAGGCGAAGCAGGCGTGCCGAAAACGATTCATCGAGTTCATCCATTAATTTCATTAAACTGCTTTCTTCAATATCTTCACTTTTCTTAACATATTCATGCTCTCTAAGTTGTTCCGTTACAAAACGTGCCTCTCTGCCCCGACCATATAAAGCACTGGCTTCCTCCACATAGTGCTCATCAATATATTCCTGAATGGAATGAAATAGCTTCTGGCTCAGACCAAACGTTTGCTGATCAAAAACAACTAAATAAACATGCATTTCATGCTGCATTAAAAAGGTGCTGATGGCCGAAATGGCAATTTGCAGAGCCTCTTCTTTAGGAAATCCGTATATTCCTGTTGAAATCAGTGGAAATGCAATGGACTCACATTGATATGTATGTGCCAGTTCTAATGAATGCTTATAAGAATTCCGCAGCAAATTTGCTTCCTGCTGTGTACCGCCCTTCCAAATGGGACCAGGTGTATGGATAATATATTTGGAAGGCAGCTTAAATCCATCTGTTATCACGGCTTCACCGACTGCACATCCCCCGATTTTGCCGCAAGCTTCTGTTAGCTCCTCAACACCGGCTGCTTGAAATATGGCACCGCAAACTCCTCCGCCCATTTGCAATTTTGTATTGGCGGCATTGACGATGGCATCAACCTTCATGACTGTAAGATCCTGGCGAACGATTTCCAAAGGCATAAATGAAACTCCTTTTTTACTAAAAGCATAGCATCGACTCTGCTGTGCGACAACAGCATAATGCATCCACAAAAAAGGAACCTATTTTGATCAATAGATTCCTCTGAAACTTAAAAAGCCATCTTATTTTCTTTTCCAGTATGAATACGATGAATAATGATCGCTGCAATCATCTGAATAATCGTTTTCGCCAATATTTGACCAACGATCGCTGCCGGCACCGCTTCCCATGGGAGCATGTTTGCACCTAACGGACTTAAGCCGATTACAACAAACACTACTGAATCCAGCAAGCCGCCGACGATGCCGCTATAGAAAACACGCCATGCAAATGGAAGCTTTAAACGCGTATAAATTTCGGTATCAGCTGTTTCCGCAATTAAGAACGAAATAGCAGATGCTACCACAATCATCAATGTATCTCCAAGCAGGAATGACACGATTCCAGACAGGATCAGTGCTGTAAAAATAAATAAGTACGTCTTTGATCTTCCATATTTATTTTGGACAAGATCACGGAAAATAAAGGTTGCTCCAATAAACAGCGTACCCATTGGGATCATAAAAATCCCTACAGCCAATGGTGCAAATTTAGCCGTTACAACATTGGCAATAACAATAGATAATAAATACAATAAAATTCTCATGTATACTCCTCCTGATGCTACAGTTTTATATGATAACCGAACGAAAAAAGACCTCCCATGCGAAGTTAAGAAAACTCCACAAAAGAGGCCTAGACAATCTTTCTATCAAAAAAATAAAAAGCTGTGACCACATGGACACAGCAATCCATAGTTTTTTATAGAGGGTTTAAGCTAGGAACCTCTCCCGATCGGGTTATGCAATTGAGATTAATAATATCGTAAAGGACAGAGATCTGTCAATGACAATTTCAAGAAACAACCTCTTCCTCTAACTGAATCAAAATCTCTTCTTCTAACTCTCCAGCTTTTATTTTTATATGTCCTGCTGAAGAAAAATCTTTAGGCATCAGCCCGTTCAATGGTATAGAAAACGACGCGATCCCCAATGTTTGGTAGGTTTCTGCGATCAGTTTGCTGCAGGTATAATCATTCCTTTTTGAAGTAATATGAAACATTCTGCCTTCAATTACTTCTTCAATCATTGGCCATTCACTAGGGTTCGGGATTCCATGTACTCTTTTGATATAGTCATAGAGCTTTTGATCATCCAATTTGTTTTTCATTTTTAAGGTGCGCAGGGCATATTCCGGCGCAACGTATGGTTCAACATCCTGGCCGTACGTTTTCAGCCGATCCAGCAGTTTGACAACCTTTGGCCCTGTTTCGTGATCATGAAACCATTCATCCTCAAGATTGATGAGAGCTGTTGATTCAAAGAAAAATACCTCACCATCTGGATCAGGACGCAGCACCATCCCCACATGTGACCATTTGCTGTGCTCCAGTTTTTCTACTAACTTGCTCATCTCATATTTTCCGCTGAATAATATTAAATCTCCTGTTTTTAATAATGGCAAAAGCTGATCATACGTTTCTGTTTTCATAATACTCCTCCTAAAATAATATGCTAAAATTTTACACTATCATGTTATAATGATACCAATATTTCATGAAACGGGAGTCTATTCAATGAAACCAGTTTTCAAAAAATATCACTACTTTGTTCTCATCGTCCTTTTTACACTGTTCTTTCCTATTTCAGCTTCTTATGCCAAAGCAAACCCAGTGAACGTGAGCAATGATTTTACGGAAAAGGATATGACCTCCCAAATACTTGTGTATGTTGATTCAAACGATCTGACTCCAGATCAAATCCTCGAAAGGCAGGATCAATTTGTTTCCTTCAGTCAGGCGGATATCGATGGGGATATTGCCGATTTGGATTATTGGATCAAGATCGACATGCAAAATACAAGTGACCGTGCGAAAGACCTGCTGCTCGAAATTAAAAAGCCGCATTTAAGCTTGGTTTCCTTGTATAGTGAAAATAATGACAGCCTTCAAATACAAGAAACGATCGGCTACAGCCTGCCATTTGATGAGAGAATTATAAAACACCGCAATCTCGTTTTTCCGCTTCACCTCGATTCATCTGAATCCATACATACTTATTATTTAAAAATTGAAACAGATAGTTTCTTTCAGGCACCGATCACACTTTGGAATTATGGATCATTTTCAGCCTACCAGTCTGATTCGCAAATGATGTTTGGCCTTTTTTACGGCATTATGATTGCCATGATGATTTATAATAGCTTTCTATTTCTCTCCCTAAGAGAAAAAACTTACTTATATTATATCTTGTTTATTGCTGGTTTTACGATCCTGCAGGCGATTTGGGATGGATATGCATTCGAGTGGCTCTGGGGCGATTATCCTTGGTGGGCACTGCGATCCAATGCTTTTTTTATCCTTTTTGCTGCGCTGTTTGGATTACTGTTTACGAAGCATTTTCTGCAGCTGAAAGGTATTGCACCAAGGCTCTTTCAAATAGTTCATATATTTACAATCATTTGCGCTTTTACATTAATTATTCCATTTGTTTTACTTATCGGAATTTCAACTATGGTCAGTACGATTGTTGCTACCATCATTGCTTTTCTTATCATCTTAATTGTCATAAGAGTGCGACTGCGAACACGGGAAGCCAAATTTTATATTTCAGCATGGTCGCTATTATTAATAGGCATCTTACTCAATCTGATGGCTGCTTATCAGATCCTGCCGCTCAATGCATTAACCTTATATGCGCCGAAGATTGGCGCGATGGCGGAAGTACTTGTTCTTTCATTAGGGCTCGCTGACAAGATTAAACGAGTCACACTTGAAAAAGAGATGGAGTCAAAGAAATATTACATGCAGACACTGATGCAGAATTTCTTTAAGCAAATGTCAAGTGTGAAAGAACATACCCTGCTGGCGGAGAATGGTCTTTTCACGCTCTTATACCTGACAAAGCTGGAAAAAGGATTCTATTTGCAGAAAAAGGATGCAGCATGGGAAGTGATTGTACAGCATGGCGAATTATCACTTGATGACAGTTTTTATATAGATGATCAATATCTTACAAGAATTATTTATGCAACCGACATCACGCCAAGATCTTTTGGCATACAAGATTCTTTTGGCACGTTCTTGTCTATTCCGATTGTTTGTGAGAATCATACAGGTCTTCTTATTGTCAATGGCGAGGATCAGGATCAAATTGATCCCTATCAGAAGGAGAAAATGATTCCTTACTTCCAGGATCAATTTACCGTTCTAATGGACAATCTTATGAATTATACATCAATTAAAGAGTCTGCTATGTATGACCATCTTACAAATGTATTAAACCGCAAGTACTTCTTAGAAAAAGCAAATATGCTGGTAAAAGAGGCACAGGAAGCAGAGCAAGAAGTTAGTATTCTACTAATTGACATTGATCACTTTAAACGTGTCAATGACACATACGGTCATACGGTTGGAGATCAGGCGATTATCTTTGTTGCCGATCGAATCGTGGATACTTTTAAGGATTTGGGATTTGTCGGCAGATATGGTGGCGAAGAATTTATAGTAGTCACTAGCCATGTCAAAGAACAGAAAGTTCTCAATGTGACCAATGAATTGAGGAAGTCACTCCATTCACATCCGCTTTTCTTAAATCGAAATCAAGCTCTGTCTTTAACAGTCAGCATTGGCGTTAGTATTCACAAAGGAAACAGCATTACTTCCATCAAGGATATGATCCTGGAAGCGGATGAATGTTTGTATCGTGCGAAAAATGCTGGACGTGACCGAGTTGTATTAAACACGGAAATGAAGGTCAGATAATGCTAGGTGGCTGAAGATCTCAGCCACCTTTTCTCTTTTAAATAATATCCAAAGGCATTTTTCGTGTGGGTCTCGGAAACACCTCATCAAGTTGATGTAAATCTTCATCACTTAAGTCAATATCCGCTGCTTCCGCATTTGCCCGTACATGTTCTTCCTGCACTGCTTTAGGAATCGCCAGACAGTTGCCTGCTCGAATGGTCCATGCTAAAGCTATTTGCAGTGGCTCGGCATTATTTTTTTCAGCTATTTCCTTTATGATCGGATCTGTTAACAGCTGTTTTCTTAAGGAACCGCCTTGCGCGAGCGGACTATACGCCATAATCGGCATATTATGCTCCTCTTGCCACGGAACCAAGTCATAGTCAATTCCACGAGAACCTAAATGATAGAGCACTTGATTGGTCATACAATTTTGGCCGTTCTCTATCCTCCATAGCTCTTTCATATCTGCTGTATCAAAATTCGATACGCCCCACCTTGCGATTTTTCCATCCTTTTGAAGCTTTTCCATTCCTTCAATGGTTTCTGCTAAAGGCACAGAGCCTCTCCAGTGTAATAGATATAAATCGAGATGATCTGTTCCCAGCCGTTTCAGACTGTTTTCACATGCTCTTTCAATGGAATCCAATCCAGCATGATGCGGATAAACTTTGGATACTAAGAAAACATCTTCTCTTCTTCCTTTGAGCGCTTCGCCAACAACCAGCTCTGCTCCTCCTTCAGCATACATTTCTGCCGTATCAATGACATTCATGCCTAAATCAATGCCGAGCTGCAGTGCTTTGACTTCCTTTGATTTCATTTGTGAATTTTCACCCATATACCATGTGCCTTGTCCAATACTTGGCAGTGATGTTCCGTCCGGTAAAGTGATGTATCGGCTCATTTGAATCATCCTTTCTTTTTATCGTGAATATCACTATTATCTTATTATAAAAATTTCAGCTCTCTGCCAAAATGTTCATATATTGTCACTTTTCCGCTTACTCAAATTATAAACATTTGTCACAAATCCAAGAAAACCTGAAACCGCAAAAATTACGGGAATAATCATAGAGGTAAAATCTGATGGGTTCTCAACCAATAAACGGTAAACACCAAATAGACATAAAATTAAACATCCCGCGGTTCCTATAAACAGTTTTGTTTTTTCTTTCATAAATAGACCTCCACTCACTAAGCTGGCAGTTTAAAACAAATGATCTGCTGCAAAAGAGAAGCGTTACGTTTTCTAACCTGCTCCTTTGTGCCTCCCCCTCCTGATGGAAAACATTCTTCCTCATGGATACATCCAGCTATATAGCATTAAATACGGACATAAGCAGATAACATCAAACATCTGAATCGATCGGCAGCTTTTTAACTGGAACAACGATATGATAGGACGATTCTAAATTGTGAACGTCCTCAAATACTTGAATAAGCTCTATATCAGCATCCTCGGCTTCTTGTCTGGAAATTTTTAAAAACCTCGCAAAGTCAGTAATAAAGACATCCCCAATTTCTAGCAAATCGCCATAATAGTTAAATTTTGAACAAAAAAAATCGGGAACATCTACAGTGAAAAAATACGGCTTATCCATCTTTATATGATGTGGAATCCCAACAAGCGCTTTAAACTTGGGCGAATCTGGCTGGCAGTTTGAATATATGACATAGCAGGGACTTTTCATGGTGTGATTAATGCTGTCTGTCAGCATTTTAGAATGAAATCGGATGACCTCCTTAAAATCGTTTGTGGATAAATCAACTTCGAATGCAAGGCCGCTTATTTGTATAGAATCGAAGTTTGTTAAGGTAAAATCAGTCACAATGTCTCCATTAATATGTTTAATGGGTCTTTTTATGACTGGAGGAATGTCAGCTAAATCGATTGTTTTTTCACTATTTCTTAGAGTGTTCGGGGAAATTCCGTATTGTTTTTTAAAAGCACGGGAGAAGGACGATGGTGTACCAAAATTTAATTGATAGGCAAGATCTGTTAAGGACAAATTTGAATCTTGAATGTATTTTACAGACGTATTCAATCTTCTGGCTCGAATGTATTCGTTTAAAGAACAGCCCATGATGGCAGAAAACAGTCTATGAAAATAGTACTTCGACATATGGAAGGCGCTTGAAACAGAATCTAATGACAAGGGCTGGTCCAGGTTATCTTCAATATGTATTAAAGCTTTTTCAATTACTTCATAATGCTCCATGAGATCACCTTATTTTTTATTTTTCTGGACTATTTATTACTAAAATACTATATGCCGATTATTTCGTAAATAGTTCTGTGTCTAGCTTACTAACGGGACTAGCATACAGCAGAATGGAAACTGGACTGCTCCTATTACAGCAAGATACGGACAGTGAAAAGGAGATGGAAATGGTAATTTTAATTTATCAAATATACAAAGAAGTGGATTGAGGTAACAAAACTTCAGCCCCCTTCTTACAGGGAGATGGGTATCGTATGAAAAAAAACAACTGGGATGCAACAGCAGAAAGCTTCATTAAATTTGCTGGTTTATGTGCGATTTTAGCAGGGCTTCTTTATATCTCTATTCAGTTTTTCCATCCAGCAGATCAGCTATCATCTGTGAACACAAATTTATGGATGATCGCTGCTGTCATTACAATTTCCTTTTCGCTGTTTAGTTTAATTGGCATACTGGGGATCTACTTGAAGCAAGCGGAAGAAACGAGATGGCTTGGCCTTATTGGCTGGGTAACCTTCAGCCTGTTTTGGTTTATTTCCTTGAATTTTAGTTTTATTGAGGCATTCGTTTTACCTCTCCTAACACACGATGCTCCAAGATTTGTAGAGGGCATTACAGGAATCTTTGGCGGGCTGCAAAGTGAAGTGAACCTTGGTATTTTCCCCATATTAGCACCGATAGCAGGGATCCTTTATACAGTTGGCGGACTTATCTTTGGAATTGCAACATTTCGTGCAGGAGTCCTGCCTCCTATGGCTGGCGCCTTACTTGCTTCTTCAGCAGTCATTACTCTTGCTGCCGCTGTCATCCCTCATCCATTCGATCGACTATTGGCCATTCCAATGGGTATAGCATTCATTTGGCTGGGAACTGCTCTTTGTTACAGCCGCAAAAGAAATAATGGGAAGCCATCTCTAATACAATAAACATCTGTCTCAAAACCAAGTCAGGGAATCTTCTCCTTGTCTTGGTTTATTTATGTGTTTTCACACCTGTATTTTTTAAGCAATACACAAAATTTAATAAAAACTTATCATTATGACCCTTTTAAAATTGACATCTCACAATATATTCTAAAGGTATATTAAGCTCTCTTCTACTCCACGAATTCAAACACTAAAATAAGCATTTTACTAAATTCAATTTCTTCAATGAATCAATCGCAATTAAAATTCCATCCCACCCTTGGAAATCAACACACCAGAATGACTCATTCGGCATCTTACTGTTTGTTTCAACTCATCTTCCCTTTCTGTTTAAATAAAAGCATGAAAAGGGAATAGGATACGAATAATAGTGGAAAGGAAAGGAGCCATATAATGCAATTTTATCGTGAAAGTCAGGAAGATGTGCTGCAGCAGTTGCAGGCGACTGAAAATGGGCTTGCACAGGAAGAAGTACATAAGCGCTTAGAAAGAGATGGGTATAACGAAATTAAAGGGAAGGAAAAAGTCCCAACCTGGAAATTATTTTTAGAAACGTTTAAAGACTCGATGGTGATCGTTCTTTTAATTGCAGCTGGTGTTCAGCTCGTTCTTGGTGAAGTGGTTGAATCTTTAATTATTTTTCTTGTGCTCATTATTAATTCGATTATAAGTGTCGTTCAAACGAAAAAGGCGGAAGGGTCTCTTGAAGCCCTGCAGAATATGTCGGCACCGAATGCAAAGGTCATCCGGAACGGTGAAAGACAAACGATTCCGGCTCGCGAGCTTGTCTCGGGCGATATCGTTTTCCTTGAAGCAGGTGATCATATCCCTGCAGACGGCAGAATTCTTGAAAGCGGCTCGTTAAAGGTCAATGAAGGCATGCTGACAGGTGAATCGGAAGCTGTTGAGAAAAACACCGACACGCTCAGCGAGGATGCTCCACTAGGTGATCGCCGCAATATGGTATTCAGCAGCTCGTTAGTCGTTTACGGACGGGGCACCTTTGTGGTGACAGGCACTGGGGAGAAAACAGAAATCGGTAAAATTGCTGACATGATTGCCACAGCAGAAGAGAAACAAACTCCACTGCAGAGAAAGCTTGATGAGTTCAGCAAAAAGCTTGGCATCGCGATCCTTATTCTCTGTATCCTCATCTTCGCCGTTGAGGTTGGCCGAATCTGGTTCGGCGGCAATACAGCTGATATGACAACAGCTATCTTAGAGTCACTTATGTTTGCAGTAGCCGTAGCCGTTGCAGCGATTCCAGAAGCACTGTCCTCCATTGTCACGATTGTTTTGTCCGTTGGAACGAACAAAATGGCGAGACAGCATGCGATCATTCGAAAACTGCCGGCAGTCGAAACACTTGGATCCACAAGTGTTATCTGTACAGATAAAACAGGAACACTAACACAGAACAAAATGACAGTGACAAGCTATTACATCCCGGGAGAAGGCAATAAAGACAAACCGCTCGAAAACCCGAACAGCAGTGAGGAAATGCTATTCAACATTATGGTCCTCTGTAACGATTCCTATATTAACAATGAAGGAAAAGAAGTTGGAGATCCAACCGAAGTGGCACTGATCAACTATATAGATGATTTTGAGGAAATCAGAAATCAAAACAAACGCGAAGCAGAATTGCCGTTTGATTCGGATCGAAAGTTAATGTCGACCGTCTACACGATTAATGGCTCAAGGATGATCTTAACAAAGGGCGGTCCAGATGTGATGTTTAATCGGGTCAGCCACGTACTGATCAATGGAAATGAAGAAGCTTTAACAGATGAATTTCTGCAGCAGTTTAAGGATATGAATGAAGAGTATTCCAAACAAGCACTGCGTGTGCTCGCTTATGGTTATAAAAAATTGCCGGAGCATCACGGCATTGGACACGAAGATGAAAATGATTTAGTACTAGTTGGCTTAACGGCGATGATGGATCCGCCTCGTGAAGCTGTGTATGGTTCTATTGAGCAAGCAAAGCAGGCTGGTATCCGCACCATCATGATCACAGGTGATCATAAAACGACCGCACAGGCAATCGGAAAAGACATTGGTCTGATGGATGAAGATGATATTGCTCTGACAGGTCAGGAATTAGATGCTCTTTCCGACGAAGAGCTCGACCGGAAATTAGAAGACATCTCCGTCTATGCACGTGTTTCACCGGAAAATAAAATCCGAATTGTCCGTGCATGGCAAAAGAAAAATCGCATTACTGCTATGACCGGTGATGGCGTTAATGACGCCCCTGCTCTCAAGCAGGCAGATATCGGGATTGCGATGGGAAGCGGTACGGATGTGGCAAAAGATGCCTCTTCCATGATTTTAACAGACGACAACTTTGTATCGATTGTGAACGCCGTTAGTGTAGGTCGGACAGTATTTGACAATATTAAAAAATCGATCGGCTATTTATTCGCCGGAAACTTGGGCGCCATCATAGCGATCTTGTTCGCAGTGATCATTGGCTGGGCCAACCCATTTACAGCGATTCAGCTGTTATTTATTAACTTAGTGAATGACTCGCTGCCCGCTATTGCACTTGGCATGGAAAAATCGGAACCAGGTGTCATGAAGAAGAAGCCGCGTAATATTGATGAAGGCATTTTTGCAGGTGGCACTTTGAGAGCTGTATTAACGAGAGGTATTTTGATCGGAATCGCCGTTATTATCGCACACTACCTTGGATTGCAGCATTCAGAAGAAATGGGAGTAGCTTTGGCATTCTCGACACTAATCCTAGCTCGTACCCTGCAGACATTTGCTGCCCGTTCGGCAACACAAACAGCCATTGGCGCGGGACTTTTCAGCAACAAATATGTAATTGGTGCTGTTGCATTAGGTTTCGTGTTATACGGAATTACTCTGTTACCGTTCACGCGTGACATTTTCTCAATTCCAGCTACATTTGGATTGCAGGAATTCCTGACAGCATTGGGGCTTGCATTCGGAGCACTTGTGCTGATGGAGATTTTGAAGATACTTTTCAGACCAAAAGAAGTTCGTTCATAAACAGTCAAAGAACAGATGCTATCTGCTGCATCTGTTCTTTTTTATTTAAAGAGGCAACCAAACCACTTCTATAGTACTAATGTAAAATGGATTATACCAACTAATTCTACCTAATTTTATCGAAATATTTATAACTTTTCCCAAACTTTGTATAAGTTTTACTTCAAGTATGTTAGGCTTAACGTATCCTTAAATTTATAAGGATAAAAAGGAGTTTGCCCTATGTTTGTTTTAACACGGTACATTAGTGGCAAAACTGAAAATTTAAAGGTCTCAAACAGCCATTTGATTAAAACCTTTGAAGAGTTCACTGCCGCAGACAACTTTGCGAAAAGACTCAATCAGAATACAATCCAATCCCATCAATGGCATGTTAGAAAGCTATAAGGTTTAAATAATAAGTTGGTGGCTGCCAGCTTTTTTTTTGCCTTCTAGTGCCTCTACCTTTAATTAGAGCTTCTGCTAATCCTAGTCCGCAAACTCAGAGATTAGAAACCGATTTTACAAATAGGATCTCTTTCTCCCCATATCCGTCACCAAAAACGGGTTATCCTTCTTCATCTCTTCAACAAGCTTTGCCGACAATGTAACATCCTCTTTCAACAGCTCTAATTCTCGTTCTGTAATGCCGACAACTTGCAGAAACTCTACTCTGCCATGTACCGAATCGATCCCCTTAGCCTCTGTATCATTGACCACAAGCAATGCCGTGATGTCTGATTCCACTCCGTAATGAATAGACGTTCCATTTCCCGCCACAAACTGCAATGGTTCAAAAAATCGCTGCTGTGTATACGTATAGCGGGCAAGATTGGCCAACATATCACATGCCCACAAACACTCTTCCGCCGATTCAGCTTGCAGCTTGAATGTCATCTCATATCCCCAGCCGCTCCATTCTCCTCCGAACGCTTCCTCGTTCACATACAGCTCACTCATTCCATATGTCAGAATGTGCTTGTATCCATTACCAGATTCATAGATACTAAAGCCGTCCAAATACTGATCTCCGCCAAACATGGCCCGTTTATGTAATTCCGTTCCATAATGAGCCGGCTTTTGATTTTCATAAAGCTGATCAAACACTACATCAATTGCTTCCCAGCCTGGCGCCCAATCCTCCTGCTGCTCTGCGCGACTTTTATATTCTTCTATATCCATCTACTGTCCATCTCCCTTCTATATCCTCTGGGCCGTTCTTTTCCATTTAAGGATAACAAAATTGTTTGCATATTAAAAAGAGATACTACATAGATAAAAAGTTTAGTTTTTGAGGTGGCTTTTATGAGTCGAATAGGATTTGACCCTTTTTTCTGGCACAAAAAAAAACCCTCTGTAGAAGGGACGGTTCATTAATATAGCGGCTGCTGGTTCTGACAAGCTGGAAATCCATTTATATCCTGAATCATTTGAAAATCGTATTGCTTTAAGGCAAATTGTGCTTGATACAAATACTCAATGACAAGCAGCTTTCCATTAGATGTACCGCACAAAACACCTGATGCTCCTTGTCCGTTTGCCATTGAAATACCCACAGGCTGACCGATCAAATAACTAATTTTTTGTTGCCACGGCATCCTCATCACTCCTTCAAATTCATCATATTGAAATCGAAAAAATGGGTGCCTGTATCGTTTAGTTGTGAACGTAGATACTTTGCGCTTTTTAAGTACAACAAACCAAACATAGCTTCTCACTAATTGAAAACAGAAATAATGACTTTCCCCTGAGAACGACCTTTTTCAAAGTATTGAATGGCCTTTGGAACCTCTTGCAGGGAATACTCTCGATCAATGATGGGCCGTATTTTTCCCGCTTCTATTTGTTCTTTAAGAAACAATAAATCCTCCTGCTTTGTTCTGTGCAAAAATGTGCTGTATTTCTTTTTCCCAACCATGGATAACCATGAGCCCTTTAGGAGCGTTTGATACATCTGGCTGCTTTCCCCTCCAACGTGGATAAACTGACCATTCTCTTTTAATAGCCTATTATAAACGGAAAGAGGCTGAGCGCCATTCACACCAAAAATAACATCATAGGTTTGCTCATGATTCTCTAAGTTTTCCTTTTGATAGTCAAGGACATGGTCAGCACCTAAGGCTCTTGCCATCTCTGTATTTCGAGTACTCACCACTGCGGTTACTTCCGCACCATACACCTTCGCGATTTGAATGGCAAAGGTACCAACTCCTCCTGAAGCACCATGAAGCAGCACTTTCATGCCAGCAGCTAACTTTCCGCTGTCCCTGATCGCCTGCAGTGCTGTTGCCCCTGCCATCGGCACAGCGGCCGCTTCGGCAAATGTCAGATTGCTGGGCTTCAAAGCCAAGGATGTTTCATTTGCAGCTGTATACTGTGCAAAAGCACCCCAGCCGCTGGTGGACAAATCCCCAAACACTTCATCACCAATCTGAAACCCAGTCACATTCTCACCAACAGCCTCAACAATACCTGCTACATCTCCACCTGGTATAGAGTACTTCGGTTTTAAAAGTCCAAAAGCAAGGCGGGCAGGCAGCGGCTTTCCAGTTAATAGTACAAGATTTCCAAAATTAATGGATGATGCATGAACCTTTACCAGCACTTGATTGCGATCAAGACTGGGAATTACCACTTCCCTTAATGTAAGACTATCTGCCTGGCCATACCTTTCCGAAATAATCGCCTTCATCTCGCTCTCCTCCTAGTCCTTTTTACATTATTCTAGTCGGAGAAAATAAATGCTGCATTGACTTAAGTTAAGATGATTCATTATGCAGTCTCTTTTTTATCCTGCTCAAGGACTCTGGTGTGATTCCAAGGTAGCTGGCAAATTGATATTGAGGTACTCGTTTAATGAGATCTGGCCGGTTGCGCAAAACCATTTTGTATCGTTCCTCTGGGGAAGACTGAATAAATGCGGTAAATTCATTTTGTGCTGCCCGCAGATCCTTTTCCATCATACGGCGAGTCATGACTGCCAGCTCCGAATATTTGGCATACATCTCTTGTTCAGAATCCAAATCAGCAACAACTAACACACAATCTTCCAGACAAGTGTATGTATAACGAGAATAACGATCGACCTCATTCGGACTGGAAAGCAAAATCGCTTGCTCTTCAGTATAAAAATTAGCTGTTATCTCATTTCCTTCAATGTCTAGATAATACTGCCTGACACATCCTTCTAACACAAAGAAACATTGCTTGTTTGCCTTGTCTCCCTGTTTGAGCAGATTTGCCCCTTTTGAAAAAGATTCTATTACGATGTCGTTGATCACCGCTTGCTGCTCCGCTTCCGCTAACGATGTATATTGATCCATATATTTCAGAAGCAATTCCTTCATGACTCATCTCCTTTTGCTTTATGATTTATGAGTACATCTGAAGAATTATGTTAAAAATAACTATTCCTACACGCCCCGCTTATTTCCCCAAATATACGTATGAAGCTGCGGAAGCACCTTAACGTCCTTCAGCTCGTCATCGGCCATTGTTTTATCAATTAACCATTCATATTTATCTATTAATTGAGCTAACAGCTGCTGGTTGTCGGCTGTTTGATTATCACTGTTGCCAACCTGCAGGAAAAACGGCACTTCAGGATAACGAAGATGCACGTTCTTGGCATAAAGATAATCCTCATCATCAAACACAACCACTTTTAAACTTGTGTTTGTTGCCTGAAGCTTTCCGATTATGGTATCCAGCATATTAAAATCTGTTGTCATCCCAGAACTCGGCGGCTTGGGGGAGAGTGTTAACTCGTCGATCTCCAGAAACCAATCCTGCCATTTGCTTCCCTGTGTTTCCAGCCCAATTTTAATATTCTTCGATTTTAATAGCTGGATTAAATAACTAAGATTTTTTAACAAAGCAGGGTTACCGCCTGATATGGTCACAAAAGAAAAGCCATCTCCGCCATGCATTACAAGCTCTTCCCAAATTTCCTCTGCCTCCATCTGCTTGATGAGATCTTTCCCCGACCCATCCCATGTAAAAGCAGAATCACACCACGAACAAGAATAATCACAGCCGGCTGTTCTTACAAACATCGTCTTCTGGCCGATCACCATGCCTTCTCCCTGAATCGTCGGTCCAAAAATCTCCATTACTGGCACCTTACTCAAGCTTCCATCCACTCCCGTCTAACCTCGGCAAAACTCGTAGGTGTTTCATATAAACGAACAAATTCAACTTGTGCATCCTTATATTGATTACATCTGTCATTCAACGATTCCATCATTTTTTCATAAATCCACACAACCATGTTCTCTGCCGTTGTATTCATTTTAGGCAGCGTCTCATTCAAATATCGGTGATCCAGATAAATCTCTATCTCCTCTTTCCAGATCTCTTTGATATCCCCAAAATCAATCACAAGACCAACTTCATCAACAAAACCGCTAATGCCAAACACAACTCTATATGTATGCCCGTGCAGATTCTTGCATTTCCCTTCATAGCAATGAAGATGATGGGCCGCATCAAACGTAAACTCCTTGCTGACAAGAACCCGCTTGTGATGATACTTTAAATCACTTTTCTTTATATCTTCATCCAGCTTCTGAAGCTTCTCCACAATTCGAAAGCCAAAAAAATTATCTGTCATGTGCAGCAGCTCCTTCTAAATACTTCTCCAAACCATTTCTTCTTAGCTTACATGCCGGGCATTCACCACAGCCATCGCCAATAACTCCTTCATAACAAGTGAGCGTCTTCTCACGAACAAACTCTAAAGCACCTAAATCATCCGCAAGCTTCCATGTTTCAGCCTTATCCAGCCACATCAACGGCGTATGAATCACAAACTGCTGATCCATCGACAAATTAATCGTCACATTCAGCGATTTAACAAACGCATCCCGGCAATCCGGATATCCGCTAAAATCCGTTTCACATACACCCGTGATAATATGCTTCGCCTTCACCTGACTCGCCAAAACCGCTGCAAACGAAAGGAAAATCAAATTACGCCCAGGAACAAACGTCGATGGCAGCTCCCCATCTTCTCCCTCTTTGATCTCAATATCATCTCTAGTCAGCGCATTCGGAGCCAATTGATTCAACAGCTGCATATCTAACAGATGATGCTTTACCTGAAGCTCCTCTGCAATCCGCTTCGCACACTCAATCTCTTCCTTATGGCGCTGATTATAATTAAACGTAACAACCTCAACCTCTTTAAACGTCTCCAACGCCCAAAACAAACAAGTCGTGCTATCCTGTCCGCCGCTAAAAACGACAATTGCTTTTTCATCTCTTAACATGTAAATACTCCCCTTCCCTAAAACACAAGAAAAAACAGCACCCCAAGATCGAAGTGCTGCTTCATCTTAGTTTTTTTAGAGAGGGGTGCTAGAACCTCTACCGCTGTTTGAAAAGCGGATTTGGATTAAATTTTATAGTGGTATCGTAACATAAGATTGGGGAGAAATGTAGTTATGAGATTTTACAAATTGAAATCCTGTATTTCTAACAACATTACATCCTATATAAAAAAGTGCAATCATGGTACTTGTATGATTAAATCTTACCAATGAAGCAAAGCATAAAGAAAAGAATTAATTTCCATTGATCAAAATAAAATCCGTTTATCTACATAACTTTCTATTCGAGACTATAAATTAGTTCAATAAGTCTTTGATTTTTGGAGTCATTATATAGTATTTCCATTGTGTGATAGACTTCCTCGTCGTCTTCCCAATTCTGTATAACTACACTTTTCGAAAAAATTCGTGTATAACTCGCAGAAGGGAGTTTTGATTTCACAGAAAAAACTACTCCCATTTCTTCAAGTTGTTCTATAATCAATAAACGTTTTTCTGGATTTAAGGGTCCTAATTCTAAGGTTAACTTTAAACGATCATCTTTAAGTCTCTCATACCAAAAAGTGAATGTGCTATCATGCCACCACCACTTAATACGAGATACTCCATATTTATTCTCAAGCGCCCTAAAAATTGGAATAATAAAAGATGCATCATGATTCTTTATTTTATAAAGATCACTAGTGATTCCATGATTCTTTGCAAACTTTATAAAAGCGCTTTTAGAGATTATCCTACTTTTAGTACTATTAATGTCTAGAGTAATTACTTCATTAAGTTCATCTTCACCTTGTTGATCATCTAGCTTAGTTAATCGCTCTATAGCTATCGCGATACATCTTAGCAAATTATTAAATTTGTCATCGTTAAATAACCTTATCATACCTTCTGCAATACTTTCTTTGTTTGCCCAATCACTAATTATGGATGTTTCAGTATATATTTTAGTATACTTTTTTCCTTCTAATTTTGCAGAAGTACGGAAAGAAACACCAAGAGTTTCAAGAGCATTTAATAAATTCAATCGATTTTCATAAGGGACTGGTCCTACCTCAACATTAACCTTAAGAAAGTCGTCCCATGTACGTTCAAACCATATTATTAAACCATGCCCTAACCAATATCCTAGTTCTGGTTTTCCCAATATATCTTCAAAGTCAGCCCATTCTGGCAGAATAAAGTTAGGTACCCTTACATGTGCACTATAAAACTCTTCTGGGATCTCTTCTCTTTCTAAAAAGGAAATGAAGGCTTGACGTAAAACATTACTTCCATTCGTAAAAACATAATCTATGGTCTTCTTCTTTTTATCATAGAGTCGCTTTAGTGCTAACTGTTGACCTAGCGATAATTTATCAATTTGAGTATATATATCTTTGAATCTAGGTAGTTTACGGCATTCTGGGTGTTGACTAATATATAAAATATCAATAGCCACTTTATTCTTTTGATAAACTTCAAGAGCCATTTGTATGGCCTGGTTATCTTCAACAAGTTCCTCTTGTAAGATTGCGATATAATATGTAAGAAAATCATGAATATTGTCTGCTATAACTTCTTGGTTTAGCTCTAAATGTTGAGATATTATATCTAGTATATCATGGTAATCTAGTGACCAATATTCTGGGTGTGAAGGTATATCACTTGTTAATGTTAGATATACTGGAATTATTGTGTAGCCTTTATATTGTTCTGAAACATATTTAAGGTAATCTATTAATTGATTCTCTGACTCAGAAGCGTGAAACTTGTTCTCTATTACAAGTAATACCTTTAACGAAGGAACCTCTAATAATAGATCGATGTAGCGTCCATTTGATGTTTTCACCTCACGACTAACTAGTGTATCTGTTAAAGATGATGAGAGAATTTGTAAAAAATCAATATTTACTAACTTTTCTTCATTCTCGTTTTTTATTAATAGACGTGAGAATACTTTTTTTATAAAGAAGCTACCAAACTGGTGATTCTCTTCTGGATCTAGTAACCAAGCTAGAACGTTTGAATGACGAATTTCATAATGATTAACCCTTAAAACTTTTAAAGGGTTAAATTGATGAAATTTCTTATGTAAATGTGCAAATTCCTTTGAATGGTCAAGTTGTGCTATTAAATCAAATGAGTAACTCATAAATTAAGCTCCGATTTCTATCATTTATTTGGCAATATGCTGACCTTCCCTTAAATTCTATTCTGACAATCCCAATAAAATCAAGCAGAGACGCACTATATTTCTTCTAAGTCCTCATAAACTCCAAAGTATTTATAATAAAATTTATTAACAATGTTTATCTTAATATCTTCCAAATTTGTTCATCGAATAATTTCCGCTTTCCATTTATTCTGATAGTGTTCCTAACAACTATCTAAAGAAGTATCTATATAATCGAATGCTCGCTTATTTCTATAGTTTACTTTTTCTATAAAACTCCCCAGACTTTCTTCTACATTATGGCAATCCACAAAAAACACCTTTACTTCTGCGCTTTGTTCGCCTTCATTCGTACTAAAACAGATATCCTTTAAATGTTCGACTTCAACACTTGTTGGGTAAATAAGCCAAATTTCTTTGGATCCATATTTTTTAGCATACGCATACATTTGATACATATCAGACTGGGAAATCCCATAATTACTACTCTGTATATTATTTAATATTTTCCACTTTGTATCAATAATGATTTTACGATTTCCATTTTTCAATACGATATCAGGCCGAAGTGCAAATTTACCTTTAAACAAATGATAGCCTTTATCCTGCAGAACGACTTCCCAATTTGAATTGTACAGTAGTTTTTTCAAATGACGTCCAATGTATGCCTCAAATACTTTCTCCATTGGAAATAACAAAGCTTTTCCAAATGTATTTCCCGAAAATGTAGTGAAACTTTCATTATTTAGAAAAACTCGTGACCAAACCATAATCGCCTCATAGTCTCTTGTGTTGCGATCAACTTTAACCTTTGAAAAGTCTTTCAAGTAGTTAATAGATGGTTTAATGAGTTCAAAGTGTATTAAAAGTTTGCGGATTTTGTTAATATTTTCAGCGTTTGCTGACTGCTTTAACAGCTTTAATAAAGTAGATTTAATCAAGCGATTTTCTGCTCGATCTTTTCCATATTCATCATAGCGTGTGTATAAACGCTCTTTATGCGAATGATTAAATTTAAGTTGCTCCGAGAATAACACTTTTCCTTTATAGACATTTAAATTATCTTCCACCGTATAATACGAAGACTTTAGACCTCTTTTTACTAAAACCTCAGCTTCCTGAATGTACATATTAATAAAGACTTCAAATAAAGTCATCCGATCTGTACGTAAGCTATTTTCATTAAATGTTTTATTCGGAAAATCCTTTAGTGATCTCAGCATTTTTAAGAAAGTTTTCTTTGGATCATTTGCTGATTTCCCATGAATTTTGGGTAAAATTTGTATTTGTATACCATTATTCAACTGAATATTCCCTACATAATTTTTTGCTCGGATTACTTTTCCAATATGACGTTTTGTTGTTATCGAAAAAAAGTCTAGTGCGTCTGCGTCTTCATTTTGGTTAAATTGTAAAATCATATTTTCAAGCAGCGTAAATGATTCTTTATCTAAAAACTCATATACACCCTTATATTCTTTATTACTTGTGATGATATCGAACTCTTTTATTTCAATCGTTTTCTTCATTTTTATTCCTGTCATAAATGAATATATAACTTTTAGGATTTTCAAACGCACTAGGTTGGATATGATATTTCAATTCGGGTAGATCTATTTCTATTCCTCTTCCAAATAAACTCATATAATTTAACTTTTCATCTACAATGAATTTATTAGCGCGTGATTTTAAATGGTCACCTAATACAAGCTGAATCTTATTATAATCCTCATAAAAGTATTCTTGAAGGAGAGGTATTAACGAGTTCTTAAATATGTTTGCTAAATTTTCTAAGGTTGGCTTCTGTTTTAAGCTCATAAAGTATGCATGACCAATCGTATGTTCACGATCATAAAGTGCTTCGATTCGTGCATTAATAACCTCCAACATAAGTTGGATATCAACTCCCTCTACAAATATACCCTGCAACACATTTAAATCCGGCATCATTTCAATAAAGTTAAAACGTCATCTTAGGGCAGTATCCATTAAGGCAATTGAGCGATCAGCAGTATTCATTGTTCCTAATATATACACATTCCGCGGCACACCAAATTCTTTTTGGGAATAGGGCAGTTTTAAATGCATAGATTCTTCAGCACCTATTCGTTTGTTTGGTTCTAATAATGTTATAAGTTCTCCAAATATTTTCGAGATATTTCCACGATTTATTTCATCTATAATAAAGACATAATTATCATTATTCTCTTTTACATCAACTTGCTTCTCTTTTGAATATTTTAGTATTAAATTATTTACGTCACTAGTAGATAATCTAGAAAGCCTGTATATTGTTTGCTGCACTAAGTTCTTTTTACCATTTAATTCATAAATATTTTCATAAATATCTGTTACTAGCCAATTCACCTTAATACTTCTTTTATAATTCTCTTCAGTCTCTAACCATTCAGGTTCTCCTGTAATAATACCGATTGCATCTATATGTTTTTGATCAGCTAAAGAAAATACAAAGTCTCCAATACTCATTTCTTCATAGAAATAATAGAGCGTATCAGAAGGATAATTTCCGTCTTCTAAAAACTCAATACCCTCTGAATCCCACCCAATTCGTATCTGATTTTGATTGAAACATTCAGTCTTTAACCAATTAGAACCACTGCCACCTAATGAAATCTTCCAGACGTTTTTATCTCCTTCTATTTCCTCATCATTAGCAGTTAATGTCAACTGCTGCGCGCTCTCACAAAATTCCTTAAAAATTCCCGATTCAATATTATACTGGATACCATCTTCTTTTGAATCATCCAAAACGGGCTTAATCCCCTCGATAAACTCTTCGTAACCGTATGATTGATGGAATGTAACAAAGCCTATATGTCCTTGTTCTTTATATGTAAGATAACGCTCAAAAACATTTTTATAATCTTCATCGCATACTTCTTTAAGTGTCGTATTTTCTATAATACTTACTGCATAATTCACAGTGTTGTATGTCTTTCCAGTTCCAGGTGGTCCATATAAAATTGTATTAAGTGTATTCATCTCCTGTTCCCCCTTATCTTTTTCTACTTGTGTTTCTGTACCTATAATCAATAGATAATATGGGATTAACTTCTTAATAGCTCTATAAAATATATTCATGATTTCAGGAGAGCTATATTTATTCTCTTCAATTTCCTTTTTAGTTAAAGAATACGAAACTTGGACTTTTTCATAAGTTCCATTTTTTATTTTATCCTTAACTACTTCATGACTTTCCTTTGTCCAAATTTCTCCAGATGGGCTCTTGACTACATAAACTAGCGCATCATCTAATGCCCTACTCAATAGTTGATGATGCTTAGCATAATCTTGTACTGAACTCTGATCTTCATTCAATTCTATACTTAAACGTAATATAGGTTGGTCTTCTGCATCATTTTCAGCAAATATTGAGAGGCTTGATTTACACTCTGCATTACCTGGGCGTTTCATCTGCCTCCATAAATATTTTTTAGTAAGTTGACCAGACGCATCTAACCATGAACATTTACCAAATTTTTTAAATTCAAACTTCTCTCTACATAGGTTTGTGATTTTTTCAAGTTCAGCTGTTGCTTCTTTACCAGCCCTTCTAATCTCTCTAAATTCCTCTTTTCTATCATCCTGAGCTCGTTCTATAGCTTTATACTCTTTACCAGCGTATTGTTCCAAGAAATTAAAAACCACTCTATAATTAAAATCTTCATTTACCGAACTTGATTCATCTAATAAAAAATCCGTAAAATCCTCTTTTACAAATTTATAAATTTCAGACACGGCCTTGTCACCAGAACTTGTAGTAATCGTTAAATTCCCGTCCAAATTGGGCCTTTCTTTAATTCCATTAAACTCATTAAAGTATGAAATTCTTCTATATTTCTCATTATTTTTATCATCCCCACCCGCAACAAGATAGTTATAAATTGATCCATTTGTATTGGCTACACAATGGGAAGAAGCCAATGCACTTGGAACAGTATTTCCTAATAATTCAAAGGCTTTGTTTATAATATCAATTTGTCGAAAATAAATATCTTTAAATTTCAAGTATCCCTTCCTTTGAAAATTCTCAAAAGTTAACACTGCAGTTGCAAGCCAAACTGCTTCTACTTTCTTCACTAAATCAACCCTCTCAGGATAGTCAATTTTATTTCATTAATATCTAACTTAATCTATTCATTTCAATCCAGCGCAAAAGGTAAGGTCGACTGTTTTCAAACCATTGCGAACAGAGGAAATACTTCTTCCCATGAATTCTTATGGGCTTTTTATAGTATCTACTATATCCTCTTGTATCTTGTTTTTGTAGATGTAGATCTTTTGTTTCGTCTACTTCTAATAACATAGGGAAATTTAGATTTAATTGTTGTTTAGAGTATTTCGACGTTTGTAATAGCTGAATTTTTTCTAATGGTACCTGGTTACTAACCAGAATATCTATTAACTCATCTCTTACAATTACTCCTATTTTTCTTTCAACTTTTTCTTCAATTATTGGTAAGTCTCTCTGTTCAGTTGGAGGCTTTATATATGCAATAGTCGATGCACCCTGCTGTACACTTTGTTTTAATGTCTCTTGAATCCGATCTGATAACAATTGACTCTTTTTCATATAGTTAAGGAGGTTTTCCCAATTTGCCCAATGTTCTTCCCATAATTCTTTATCAATAACTTCCTCAAAGTTAATACATATCGGCTTACTCCAAGCCTCATAATTTTCTAGTCTAGCGATAATTAGATCTAAATGACTGACATTGCGGGTTTTAGGGGATAGCGGGGCATTACTTTGGATCCAATCTTTCCAATATTTATTTCCTTTGGATTGATTGCATTTACCACATGAAGGAACCAGGTTATTAATCTCGGATATATACCCAGTCGGCCTTCTCTTATGTATTAAAGGTCTAAAATGATCCCACTCTGAATAAGAGTCTCCACAATATGAGCACCTTATCGAGTCCGTCATACCTAACATACTAAGAACTTCCTTAATTTCTGTTTCAGATGGTTCAATACATGGAATAATTCCATTAACAAAGGCATTCGTAATACTAGAGCTGCGACCAGTGATTTTCACTGGATTAGGCATTTTAAAAAGTGATTTATAGTTTTGTAGGATGTACATAGTATCACCTCATTTGATTAAGTAATAAGTAAAGTTAAAAATCCTATCTAGAATAATTTCAGCTGTTCCCATTCATATTCTTCAAGCTTATCTCTTTTTTGTTTATTTAATTTAGCTTTATTCTTCTCTTCCTCTTTCCACTTTTTCTTTTGTATTTCAGTCTGTTGTTGCTGCCACTTAAATTTTCTTTTAAGAAACCATGGTGCCAACCCATTTGGAAAATGTTTTTTTTCAAAGAGAACTTTATTTTCTTTAGGAGGTAAATTCACATAAATGTTCCAAAAGTCTTGCCGGACGGATATAATTTCATTAGCCATCTCTGCAGGAAACTCTTCTTCATTCTTATTTAATATATCAAGTTTTCTTCTCCAAGACTCTCTTGCTTCATTTTCTTCTAATACTTTTCTTTGTTTTTCTGCCAGTAACCGCTTATTCCTCCTTTGTTTTTCTTGATGGTACTCATAATTACTACGAGCTGCTTCCATAAAGGCTACTACTTCTTCAGAAAAATTAGGAGTAAAAGCTAAGGTTTCATAACTTTTTTTCCATATAGAAAGAGATTGTTCCATATCATTAATCCAGTATCTAAATTCTTGAAAATCAATGAATTCTCTTGCCTTTAGGTCCGCTTGCCAATTTTGTCTAAAGATCGCAGATTCATGGATAAACCGTTGTTCAACTTCCCTTTTTTCTTGGGCAAAGTTCTGTTCTCTCCGCCATTCTTCCTCTTTCTTTCTTATCTCTTCTTTTCTTTTTTCCTCTTCGTCTCGTTTCCTTTGTTCCTCTCTCTCTTTTTGTAACTTTTTTAGTGCCTCTCTTTGTGCAACGCGACTTTCTCTTGCTAATTTAACACTATTAAGTGATTCTTCCATTGTCCCTGGCTTTCTATAATCGATTACATTATCTGCCCTCTTTAACTTTTCTAACATTTCGCTCCTATGTTCTGACCCTGTAAATGAAACTGTATTTCTCTCAGAACTATAGTCTGCTTGCTCTCCAGCGAATTCTGCAGGTAAAACTTCTGTTTCCAATAACAATGGAACAATATATGATTCTTCAATGCGACTAATAAGAAATTTATCTTCTAAAGATTCAATACTTTCACCATCTAGTATCGCTTGTGCACGTTGATATGCACTATCAGGTTCTCGTCGAATTAGAAAAACGTAACCCTCATGATCAACGGCTACAACAGTATGATACAGATCCATTAAAAAATCAAAAGCCTTATTTATCTTTCCTGTTACAAAGAAAGGACGTTCCTCAGTAGGTTCTATATAGGTAAAATCATATTTTTTCTCTTCAGTATTAAACGTACTGATTCTTGTCCCCTCATATCCAGAAATCTCGATTTCTCCTTCAGCTTGTTGCACTTTACGAGGGGGAAAGAAGGAATCAAGTACTAATATCCATGCTGTTGGAACATCTTTTTCATAATAAAAATTGATACGTTTAACTACTTCAGCAATCCTAATTCCAGAAGCTTGAACCTCAATCGCCAATTTTATTTCTTTTTCACCGTTTATTTGATGTAAAACTGCTACATCCGCCCGAGCTCCTTTCTCATTCCCTTTTTGGAAGGATTCCTCCTTAACATGGTAACCTGCATGCATAAACAACCTATATAAATATTTTTTCGTTGACCCATGTGCCAATGATTCAAACGAAAAACACTCATCTCGATTTATATGAAAGAAGTGTGGACTTTTTTTGTCATAACCTCTTTTAAAGGACATTTGTTCTTCGCAAACTGGACAAAATGCCTTATAAGGGGAATTTTTCCCCTGTATTAGCTTACCTTCTGTTTGCTTATCAAGCTTCATGCTGTCTAATTCAATAAATCGTTTCTCAAATGCTATGGTTTCTTTACCACTTGGAAAGACAGACTCCCAGTTATTAAAATAAGGTACATAAGTAAATTGCATGGTTTCTCCTTTCTTCACTGTTAATAATTTTGAAATATTAATTAATGGGAAGAAAAATTACTAATCAAAGTCTAAACTTATCTAATATTGTAATTTTAGCATTTTTTTCAATTATTAGGTATTAATACCCACATTTATTGTTTTTTTTATTGATAGATATAAAAAAACGTCTCTTCGTCATGAAGAAACGTTTTTATTTAAATTAAAAATATAAATCATTGTATAATCAGAAAATCTCCAGTGAAGGATGTTGCCACCTTTATATTAGCGTTAACTTAGGTTATTAGTATATAACCATTTTCAACTTAATCTCAAAGTAAAATGTTTTCACTTCTTACACTCCAACAGCTCAATCAACGCTCTAAATACAGTGGAAGGATTTCTTTGCATACTATCTAATGATTCAGTTGTCTGATGATCTGTTCCCACTAAAGTTACTTCTCTCATTTCCTTATTAATTTGAATTAGGATGTTTTTAATCCTAAACTCTTCTACAACCGTTGCTGTATCTAGGAATTCTGAATCTAATTCAATGGTGATTTTGTCGGAAACCCTTCTGAGCATTCTCCATAAGGTTTTCTCTTCCTTTGATTTCATAAAAAGTTCAGGAAGCTCTTTAGATTCTCTCAAATTACTCAAAGTCGTATGCATATATTCAGCGATGCCATATCCGACAGGTTTAATGATTGGATTGCAATTAATCCAATGTTCAACTTCAAATTGCATGTAATCATCAGCGCCAGTCTTCTCATGATTGATATTCTTAACCCTTCCATAGCAAATGACTCCGTTATGCTCTGTAACCCCATTTTTTACATAAAGGGCGATGTATTTCGTCTCTTGCCACCCACTCTTGAGTTTATGAGTGAGTATACGGTAGCGGCCAGTTTGTCTGCAATTACGATATTCTTCTTGATCTCTTACCAAACCGACAAGTACTTTTTCATCCAAGCTAGAGTTCCACTCTTCAACAGTTCCTCTTGGCACTATTCCTTCCTGTTGAATCTCCTCTGGACTTTTTTCAATCAATCTTTCTACAAACCTTTCAACCAGATCCGTGGCATTCGGTAAAAAAGGCAATCCTCCGATATTTACTTTATCAATACTATTGTAAAAATGGTGGTCCTGGTAAAGCTCTTCGTTAAACCATGGAAAAAGAACATATGCACCAAAAGCTGTTCTTTCATATGGGCCCTCATTGTATGCAACAATGGAGTCTCGATAACGATGCATGGTATTAATGTCATCTTCAAGTGGACCAGGGTACTTATAACGATTTTTATAGTAGCTGCCTTCTTGAGCGTAATCGATCCGATACTTGGCATCAAAGACATAATTGAAGGTAAAATCCTTCCCCTTTTTGGCGATACTGAGCATCGTATCAGGTACTTGCGGGATTGTAGGCAAACTATTTTCTTTCTTTTGGTAAGTCAGAATGATTTGTTCTTTTGTAAAAGGATGCCTATATCTTCTTGTCGCAGAACGATTGGTTTGCAGGTTCACAAATAATCCATCACGGTTCACTTGAATAATGTCCTGACTTACGAGCTCATATTTTTTATCAAGAATTTGCCCAAGCTTTAAGAAGGTCCAGTATTCATATAATGTAGCTACATCTTTAACCGACATTTGATAAAGTTTCCCCTGAAGCATCAAGCCTTTAGAAACGGTCAGATAAATTTGAAAAGCATCTCGATAGCCTGGCGCCATTTGCAGGACTAAACTATGAATGGATCGATCTAATTTTTTTATGCTCTTCCAAAAAGGGTTTTTAAGCTTACCCTCCAATTGCTTAATCATCTCGATGATCTTATCTAAGAGATCACTATCAGGCTCTACTTCCCATCTTGAACTTCTATTATTCAATGTCTCCAGCAAATCATAGAGCTTATGAGTTAATCGCTGCATCATCCATTTTACATAGCGATTTTCCGAGGTATCAAAGGTTAATTCCTTTTTTACACGAAGACCTTCTGTTGGCATGACAGTTAGATTATGAACTTTAAGACCGTTTTTAACCTCTGCAAAGAGATGACCTCTTTTTTGCAGATAGTTCCTACTCTTGGTATCTAGCTTAGTTAACTGGTCTCCCCGAACCTTTTCATACGTTTTTTGAAGAAGATGATGTGGCTGTCGTTCAATATGGTTAACAGCCTGCAAAAACTGATCAAAATGCTTGCTAATTAAGCGGTAAAATTCACTTCTTGAAGGCTTGCCTTCTAGTTTTACCTTGGCCCCTAAGTAGGTTTTTCGAATAAAATGAAAGGCAAGATTATAGATCTCATCATTAACTTCTTCTAATAGCTTTTTATAATCATTTTTGTAATCAAGCTTAGCTGGAAAGACCTCTAAAGTTACGTCTAATATCTTTTTATTACCATCTCGAATTTCAAAGGTAGTTAATCCAACTTCATTCTGAAACTGCAGATTTCCCATTAACATATAGGTATTGGCGATATCCACCCGCGCAACAGATTGCCTTAATCCTGGGTGTTCATGATAAAAAGTTAACTCTCTGCCTGCTTTAGGCATTACGATAACCTGATATACACCATTTTCAAAAAAGATCGGCCGTAATTGAGTGGATTCCTGCAGCAGCTGTGTTTCAATATTATAGATTAGAATTCGATCTATTTGATCTCCGTTCACTTCAAATTGCATGACATCAAGATAATCCATGTCACGATACTGCTTTAACCCTTCATACCTGCCATGATAAGGCTTTCCCTTAATAACAAGAGAGAAATCCTCTGTTTCTATCTTGACTAACTCAACTTCATCACGAGATCCAGAAGGATGTAAAGCCATCTGCTCTTAACCTCCTAAGCATCTCCACCACTTTTAGAGCACTCTTAGGATACAGAACATTTTGCTCGTCTACTCGCGACTCCTCAACATCCTGATACTCAGTGTTTGTAAAAATGACATATAACTCCCTTAGCAGCTGATCAATTCTTGAGTCACTTCCTGATAGTCGAGGCAGGATTTTCTGAAGGATACAATGGTCAAATGCTTTCTTAAAACTCATTAACTCTCCTTCTTTGTTATAGGCAAGATAGAAACATATCTCATCCCTAACTCTATAACCAATATGAGCATTAATCAGTTGAAGTGAACGATTGATTTTTACTAGCTCACCAGTAACCTGTTCAATGATCTTTGGGTCAACTAGGTAGAGATCCTTCAAATGCAGGTACTTTGAAGACAACTGCCTTTGACCGATTTCTACTGGATCTACATCCTGAAGATCCTGCAGAAAAGTTAAATTATCTAATTCAACCCGATTAAACTCTATCGTGTTGGCTCGGTCTAACACCTTCTTACTAAATGGATGTGTCGTTTCATCCATATTAACCGTTCCGATTACATATAGATTATTAGGAAGCGCAATATCTTCTTTTGCTACCTCTTTCAATAACAATGTAGAAGAAACAACCTTCCCATCCTCCCACCTTCTGCTTTCCATCACGCTGAGAATATCACTAAAATAATATTCAACTCGCGCCAAATTCATCTCATCCAACAGAACAAAGTACGGTAAATCAGGATGGTCTATAGCTGCTTTAATCGCTTTTGTTAAAGGGCCCTCTTTAAACTCTCCTTTGATATCTACATATCCCAATAAGTCAGACCCGTCACTCCAATCAGGCCGAACAGGGATCAACGTAAACTGCCCATTAGTCTCATTCGCTCCAAGACTCTCAGCAAACCATTGCACCATTTTTGTTTTCCCGGTACCAGAGATCCCTGACAGGATGACAAAAGGTTTTGTCTTTAATGATAAAAATAAGTTGATAACTTCTTCTTTTGGGTAGTAGAAGCCTTTGCTCTTTATGTATGAGTAAATGTGTTCAATTAAATGTATTGATGGTAAGTATGTTTTCTCTCTTTCCACTACTTTTTCTTTTTCAACGTTTGGGGTATAAGGTATTCTAGCATTATTAATTGAAATGTAATTCTCATAAATATGTATCATTTCCTGTAAATCACTAATGATTACACTTTCCTCTGGGAGTTGGTCTGCAGCATAATGGATGTAAACAGCAGTTGATAAAGCATAATCCCTCGCCTTTTTACTATCTCCAAGAAAAATATGCTCATCTTTCTTTACCTTGCTAGACGCTGGAATAGACTTTCTAATCTGCGCATTAATTCTTAACATTTCTTCCTTCGAAGTTTCGGTAACTCCTTGAGCCAATGTAAGATATACACTCTCCATATCCTCACTAAACAAATAAACAATATAATAACCGCGTTGAGTAGAAGTGGTTATTTTACGATTCATAATCGCTATCCAAGGAACAGAAGCCCAATTACCTTGTCCAACAGATCCAGTCACCACATAATTAGAAGGATCAGTAAAAGGGAGATTATTAATCTCAGCAGTGACCTCGTTTCGTACAAAAGATCCTAGTGGATGCCCTCCGAAGGGTTCTCTTTTTGCTGGGAGGTATTGATTCATTATTCTATTTAATTTATCTCTAAAGTTACTAGACATGACTATGCTCCTTTTTCCTCCATAGGTCATTACCTAGAATTTATAACCACATGAAAAGATGCAATTCGTTATCATTTCCTTTTAGTAAAGCTATTCCTTTCCTTAATATCAATAAACCGTTTATTGATACAAGGGGATTCTGTGAATAGAAAATCTCAGATAAAAGTCAAAGTCACCTTAAATTATAATAGATTAGTATTATGGTTCTTATGACAAACTAGCTAATATCGTCAAAACACATTATTTTTTACAATATTTTCAATATCCTCTAGAACTTCAGTTATTTCATTTTCTGAAATATTTAATTTTCCTGAATAGCTTTTAATTATATAATTTAGATTTGAAGGAGTTAATAAGTCAGAATTATACATATATATAAAGAGATTAGAGACTAATTTATCAGCCCTTAACATCATAACTTTTTCATAGTCGTTCCATAACACTTGCTTCCAAGGAATTTTATTTAATTCTAAAACAGAATGATTCATTTTCTTAAGAATTGTGCCAAAATCTTCATCAGTTTTATTATGAATTTCAATTACACTATTCACAAAGGGTTGTAATCCTATTGGTCTAAATAGAAGACAACCACCTGTATTATTGTTTCTATATTCAGAGCTAGCGTTCTCTGAATTATTTTCGAGATAAGTATTCATTACATTTAGTTTTTCAGCAAAGGCATTCCAAAAATCGTCACAATAACTTATAAACTGTTTCACCACCTGAGTCTCAGGTCTTCTTCTTAAATATTCACTGTGGTATTTAATCCTTGCTCTCTTTAAGTAACTCTTAAGCAAAAACAAATTACACTTATATAGTGTCTCAATTGAGGTAAATGCAGTTTTATTTTTATCAGAAATTGCCTTTGTTTTATCAAGACTAGTTCTTCTACCATAAAATAACCTATGGTTTTCTACTAAATTTCTAGTACTTATAGCAACCACATCATCCTCATCAAGTGCAATAATTTCACTCATCGTTACAGGCTTAGCATACCTATTCAAGGTACTAAAAAGTCTTCTAGTTCTTTCCATACCTTCATTACTTTTCCTGTGACTAATAATTATGACAGGGATTTCTTCGGTAATTAACTCTTTATTTTTCTCTAATGCACTTTTTATTCCTTCAATTCGATGTTGTCCATCAACAGGAAATATTTTTTCTTCACCGTTAAATTCTAACAATCCCATTGATGTATATCTTTTTTCCCCGTAATCAAAGTCGACTTCAATCCATTTGGGATCACCATCATATAAAGCTAAAACCACTGAATTAAAAAAGCGTTCATTATTTTCTAATAAATATTTTTTAATACTTAAATAATTATTTGTAATCGTTCTCTGGATCATATCTGATAGTGTTTTCGACTTGTGTAACTCATCACCAATTCTTAAGACATGTTTGTCTACCTGGTCAAAAGTTAATAGTGTTATGTAATAATTCCAGTCACCCATTTTTCCATTTATTGCTGGTATCCTCATAAAATTTCACTTCCTAACTAAAAGCTTTTTTAGCTTTTCTTAATGTTACATCTTTAATTTCTGAGCAAAAAGGGGGTTGAACTGATTGAATTAATCGCCTTTCTACTTCATCAATAACTTTATTATCATCTAAAACAGTATAGAATATTGAAAGCTTATCCCACCAATTTTCCCTCATAAGTACAATTTTAGGTCTTTTCTCTTCCTTTAAGTATTCCCTGCATCTTTTTTTTAAATTCTGAGTACTAGATATATGAGCCCTTCCTATATACATAATTTGTCCAGTTAAGGAAGGCAATAGATGATGTTTTGCACAGAAAATATATATCCCACCTTTTTTAGGAAGTTTCTCCATGTCTTTATGCAATTTTCCTGGCTCAGACATAAATTTAACCTCATCCCATTGTAGTTTTGAGAAATCTACAATATTACATTCTTGAAAAATATCAGGACAGACGTATACATTTTTAATAGCATATTTTTGTATCAAATGACCTAGTTCGAGATAATCCATTTTCCTTACTCCTTATATATATATATATAAATATTACCATTTTTATATTTAAATGTTAATGTAGGTTAGTATTATTTTTTAATTTTACTAACTTAATTGATGTTTATTTCATTAGTTAGTAATAAGTTTGATTATTAGATTTGAAAAGATTTTGGAATGAAGGTTACAAATTTTTCATTTGAATTTTAATTAAGCCGTGTAAAATTCTTGAACCCCGTATGGAAAAGGAAATATGCATAAGACAAAAATCTTATAGATCGATAATCTAAGAAACAAAAAAGATGGCCAATACTAATACCATCTTTTTTATTTTACTATTTATTTTTAATAATCTGGGTTACATCATAAATACCACTACTTGATATAAATGGAACTTGTGCATAAATCAAATTAGCTTCTCCAGATAGCCTAGCTACTAAATGTCCTTTTCCTAATAAATTCTCAGCACCTTTTTCACCTAATGCAATCTCAGATGTACCTGAACTTCCAACTTTCAATATAAGTCTATTACCTAAATTATCTCTTAGTTGCATTGGTAACGCATCTTTATCTGGTCTTTGTGCAGCGAATATTAGATGAATTCCTGCTGCCCTTGCTTTTACCCCTAACCTTTGGACTGTTGCAGATACAGTACTCTTATACTCATCAATTAACATCCAATCTGCAAACTCATCATGAATAAGAAAAATAAAAGGTAATTTAGACTCTTCAGGGACTTTTTCGTTGTATTCTTTTAGGTTTGGTACTTTATATTCTCTAAACCTCAAATATCTATTTTCCATCTCATCTACAAGTTCTTCTAAAATCTCTGATGCTCGTTGCTGATCTATAACTATGCCTTCACTTAAATGAGGGAGTTCTTCAAGATTCTGATAATCAACTCCGTATTTCGGATCAATCAAGTATATCTTGGCTGTTTCAACTGAGTTTGTGGCACATATATCAAGTATTAATGTTTGGATTAATACCGATTTACCACTACCTGTTTCACCTGCAATTAGCGTGTGAGGGGCGTGTTGTTCTAGGCCACCAAATGGTCCACCTAGATTTAAATAGAGCAACTCTCCATCTACTTCTTTTACACCCATAACAAAATTTAAATTGGTATCTTGTACAACATTTTTCAATTTTCTATTATTCCAAACATTCGCTAATGATATAGTTTCTCGTTCTGGTCTTTCTACAAACACAACTATTTCACCGGGCTGAGGTAGTACATTAATTATGTTCAGAGCGTGTGTGGTTAAGAGTTGGGATTTCTTTTTTTCAAAATCCTCTACTCTTAAACGATCAGAGCCTTTCAACTTAATAATAGCAGCATTTGGTGTTAATCTAGATTCTAAAACCTTCCCTTGAAGGTTATATGTGGCCAATGCTGATTTTAAAGAATTAACAACGCTAGTTAGCCATTCTTGATCCGCTAAACTATGACTTTCTTCGTTGACATTATTAACAATCCACCCCTGAAGGCTATTACTGCTTTCTCCGCTATCCTCTTTCCGTATAACACTTGGTTTACTAGGTTGTTGTTCTTCTTCTGTGTTACTAGAATTACTGTCTTCTTTACCTTTAGTTGTATCATTATTCTGATTACTAGTTATACGCTCAGTGTCATCTTGTGTTTCATTAAACTGATTTTGTTCAGAATTCTGATTATCAGTAGGTAATGAAGGACTGAATTTTTTCCATGTTACTTCAGTTGAAAATTGTGATCTTACTGTATATAACGGTTTCTTTTCTAAGAGTGATAGGATTAGTCCTCTTACAGACTCCCTTGAATATACTTCTTGGTAACAGTTCTCTATATCAGTTATTTTTACTTGCTCACTCTCTATAGAATCTGTGCCATCACTTGTTGGTACAAAAACATGTGAATATCCTTTTATTTCTATTTCTACTTTACCCGTTCTAATCAATTCTCTCCATTTTTCAATAGAAATTGTAGAGTTTTGCATAAAAATCGTACCCTCGACAAGTAAATCACTAATTTTGGACAACCATAAGTCTCTATCAAGACGAATAGGCACACCGAATAATGCCTCATTTATTCTTAAAACTGTATCAATAAGTTGTTTTTTTGAGGTTTTCTTGGAATTCGATAGATTTTTTATATCTACAAACTTAGCCTCAGTAACCAACAGTTTTAAGTAGTATTTCCCATCCTTCTCAAATGGACTAAGAGCAAGTATATCGGCAATCTGTTCTTCTTTTTTACCTAACCAACTTGCATAATCATCAAGGAAATACCAGCCTATGCTTCCTTCTTCTTCGGCTTCTTCCTTTGTAATTAACTTACTAAGGACTACTCCCATTAACTCACTAGCATAACGTCCTATTTTTGCCGCTCTTAATACAATATCACCTGATAACTCATTGGCTTCATTAATAAAATAATCAGTTAACCAATCGATATCTTCGTCATTAATACCTAAATTTAAAGCCTTAAATTTTCTTTTTAATATTATTTTTAAGAGTTTAAGAGATGTTGTTGTGGAAACAACTAAGTTAGGGCCGTTAGTCTTATTATGTTGATATTTTATAACATTGACGCCTTGGCTTTTTAAAAGTCTTCTATCTAGTAACTCATCATAATTTGCTACCCATTCGCCGAGCTTATGAGATTCTTCAAATACATTTTTGGTCTCACTGTTTTGGAAGGTAATTTGCCTTGCTGGTAAGAAGTACTCCTCTGTTTCTTCATCCACACTTTCAGATATACTTCTAATAAAACCTAAATACTGCCATCCCTCAGTTAACTGACTAGGGCATACCAGATAAGTAGTTGATTTTAACTCATCTTTTGCCGATGGGCGACGTCGCGACCATCTAGCTGGAAATAACTCTAAATTGCTCGGATTATAAGTTGTTTCTACCTTAGTCCACTCAAAATTTGATTGTCTTGATATTACATCCTGTAAAAACACTATATCGTAAGGTTTTCCTTCTTCTTTTTCTGAAACAGATGATTGATGTGCCATTACTCCAATACGGAGCTTAGCCATAAAGTCATTAGTAACTTCACTTGCAACAAACATATCTGGATCTGAATCAGATCCTTCGACCATCTTTGAATATATCTGGTTTAATTTATTTGTATCTCTATGTCTTAGTACCACTTGACATCTAATATTGTCATTTTTACTGTTTAACTTCGAGATAGAGTCCACAATTGACAGTGGTAATCTTGTAGAATCGGAATTGTATAAAACAACACCTAAGTTAGCACCTTCATGTGGCTGCAACTCAAGATAACGTTCTAATAAACCAGTTAACTTTTCACTAGCATCTCTTGGATCTTCGTTTGTTTCCTGATCAGTTACCTTTACAATTGGCATCTCCATTAAGCTATAATCATAAAGAGAATCTGTAAGGGATAGTAATTCAGGAATGTCATCCCCATTAAAACCTAAGCAAGTCTCTGGGTAATAAGAATGCTCAATATCATTAATTAGTTCATTAAAGAAAAGCTTTGAATCTCCAAAGTCTATTTCTTCCGATGATAGTAAGTACACAATAATATTGTTGATTTGTTGCATTTTCGTCGCAAGGGCAGACATCCTAAAAGGATTCCAAGGAGGTATAATTGCTAAAGGTTTCGTGTCTCTTACCTCTACGACACCTATTTTAATAATTGGATACCAAAGATTAATTCGGTTTATATCTCCTCTTGCATATTTGGCGACTTTACTTAATAGTTCCCCATATAATATAGACTGTTGAGTGTGTGACTCATTTATTAAGCCTCCTTCTACCCAGTGATCGAGAGCATTATTGTACTCTTTAGAAAACTTCTCCCAAGAGGTTAGTATTTCTTGATAACCCGCTTCATTTACTCTCCCCTCAGCCCTAGAACTTTCTAATTCCTGAAGGAACTGCTTTGATATATCTTTATCTACCTCATATACTCCTACAAGAGAACCTCTATCTTGCCTATATACTGCCTGTAAGGTATAGATATCGTTGAGCGATATTCCTTGTAATTTCCCTTTTTTACTTATTGGGTTTTTTGCTACACTTGTATGTTGAAAAGGATTTTCCTTTAGTCTTCTCAAATCATTAAATAGCTCCATCCCAATTGCATTTGTTGCACCTTCCCAAACCAATTGAACTTTACAGTCTTGCTCTATACCATGTTCATCTTGATAGAATAGTTCAAAGTAAAATTTTATTTGCCTTGAACCTTTTGATACGGAGTTATTTGGCTTAAAAGGGCTTCCCTTCGCTTTTGCTCTTTTCTTTTCCTCTTCTATAAATTTATCGTATTCGAAAAGATAACAAGTATCCCATTCTATTAAAGGTTTTGTTAATTTCTCTAATCCCTTATATCTAGTACAAAAATACAAGCCTAAATCGGTATTTAAATTTAGCCAAGCACTTCTTGAATCCCTCTTTTGGGTTTTGATTTTAATTATCTTTTTCCCACTTGATGCTTCTGATTGTGCAAAAAGCCTTTCTATTACTTGCATAAATCCGACTAAGAAGTCATTACACTCTATAGGCTTTCCATAAATAAACTTGTCCCATTTTGCCTTTAATTTCTTATTGTTTTCTATTTGATATCTTTGCTTTTCATAGAATGCTAAATCTTCCTCATTTGGTTCCCTTGCTTTTCTCTTATTCAATAGCTCTAGGTAGCTCTCATCTTCTTCAGTAATTAAATCGGAATACTCATCCTCTAGGAATTCTTTAGTTTCCTCAGCTAAAGTTGTTTTTTTGGAGATTTTTATGCCTGAGAAAAAAGTACCAATATGGTCTTGCTCCCATTCATAGTTTGCTAATACCTTAGATTCATCATTCCAACCGGTCTTAGAGTCTATGAACTTTAATATGGCAGGATGTATATCTTCCGGAATATATTCTTTAGCATCTTCAAACGAATTTTTAAGTTGATCATTTTCTATTACATCTCTAGAAGGGGTTAACTTATGAAGAAAATAACTTCTCTTTTCTTTTAATTCTTTAAATGCTGCTGCCCACTTATTTTTATAAGTTAACCGATTGTCAGGGATACTATAGAAACAACCGGAATCTCTAGGGATTTTTAAAGCAGGTAATGCCCATCCTAACGCTTCGATAAGAGAAGTCCCATCTTTATCTATACTTTCTCTAGTAATAACAATAAACTTACTAAACATTTCTAAGCTACAATCGTTAATACTAAGTAATCCTGTTAAGGCTTTTCCCCATATATTTAGTAACCTATCGCTTCCGTTTATAGAAGGTAAATCTTTCGATACAACTTTTATCCAAAGATTAGTATTTGCTTTTAAATCATTAGCTCCTATAGTATAAATATTCCTTAACGATTGGCCTTGATCGTCGTTATTATTTGCCAACAGGAGTACTGGTTTATCGGTATGGGTATGTCGTAACCTAGTCGTTCTTTCCCTAGTAATAATACTATCAGGTAAATCGTTACCAACCGCTAGTTCTACCGGTATTTTTATATCAATTATATCTTTAAGATAGATATCATTTAAGATTTCTTTACATATCACGGATACCTGCGGACCGGACAGTCTATCCAATAAAAATCTAGCAGTTCCATCGGAAGATTCATTTTCTATATTAGATTTTAAGTATTCAACGGCTACTTTTCCAATTAACTCTAAATGATTCATCATACACCATCCTTTGCAAAAGGATTCTCAACATATGCACAAGCATCAGACAACCTTCTTAGTAACCCCATACTAGAAAGCCTTTGTTCTAACCTTTGTGAATTATCCGAGAATGCTTCTTGATCAGCTTGTCCAGAATTAATAACCTCTGTTGCCTCTTTATCGCCAATGACAAATCCATACTTTTCAAAAAGCCTTTTCAGAAAGTCTTGAAACTCCATTCTTTCAGGTACATTGGCTAATACTAAAGTCTTTAAGAGACTGTCAGTTGGTGCATATCTGATTCGTTGACTATTTCTGCTTGAAGAGAATCCTATTTCTCTTCCCCATACCCTATGGAAGTTGTTAACGTGCTGTTTATGTCTTGCAATTGCTTTGTCCACTAACTCTTCTACCAATGAGTCAATATTTTCTGATAATAAATCATCACTATTTGATGGCCATAAGAAATGTCTATTTAATAATTTTTGCGCTTCAAAAAATGGATCAGGAAAACTTTGTAAGTTTTTCCATTCCACTGTTTCTTTAATACTTCTTATATAATGCTCTAAAGCTTGTCTAGAAAGGTTATTATTGTTAATATATGAATCTGATGCGAGATCCCTAATAATTGTTTTTTTAGGTGCCAAGATCTCTAAAATAAACTGAGTTTTATTGCTCTGATTAAGGACATCTTTTGATCTATTAAGAAAATAAATAATCATGTGTAGGCCCGTAATATTTACTATATGTGGTATAGTATCGTATGCTGGTATCTTATTATTAAATATATTTATCCAATCGTCAGCCATATTAGTGTACTCTTGTAAATATTCATAAGGTAGGTAGGATCCTGTTGAATCTCTTGCCACTTCTGCTTTTCCATAATTCGGCTGCAATAGTTGGGCTAATCTGTTATAAATAGACTTTGAATTGATTATATTTGGTTCAAGAAAGCTCAGAAGCTCTTCCCCTTTGGTTGAGCGGGAAAGCATTAAGTATAACAACTCACCAGTTCTTCCAAAGAACCTTCTATCATTTTGAACTTTATTCCCATTCACTCTTAAATCTTCATATAAGCACTCTTTGCCATAGGGAAAGATAAATTGAGAACTCCATCTTTTATTATTTTCTCCTTCAATAGTATTACTTTGAAGAAATTTAACTGTTTCGTAGAACTTGTCAAAAGTGTCAAAGTTTTCCTTTAAGTAAGACAGATTCGGGTAATCACTTCCACCGAAATTCTGCTCCGCCAATTTTAACCAATCATTCCAAGCTTTTTGTTCATCATTGGTTGCTTGATAGTCCCGATATACAATTTCCATAAAAGGATTATTAAAAAGTATATTTCTTAAATAAAGCCTAGTATATGGGCTATATGCTAACGTATTATACTGTTGTTCCTTAAACGCTCTTTCTCTTTCGCACTCTGAGTTTAATACTCCCATGAATTCCATTAAACAAAGCCACGGTGTTTGTTCATCGTATAATCTATGACCCCAAATTGCTTCATCTACCCAAAAATCTGACTTTATATTGTTTGATGTTCGTGGAAGAGTTTTTAGCATTAGAACACCTCCAAAGTCTTATGCTCAACTATACCTTTATCATTTACTTTTAATAGTTTAAGGGAAGTTTGAGCCTCTTCAAGTTCACCATCTGCTATTCTTCTATCATCTAATTTTTTTAATAATCTACTCTTAAATGCTAATATATCCTCATAGCATTCTCTTGAAAAACTACCGGGTAATGCTCCTTCGGCCACTCTAGATATAAATTCATATCTTACTAATTGTAAGTTAAGTCGTACAGGTTCTAGGTCACTCGCAAAACTCACAGTTAAGTTTAATCTTTGATTGTCTTCTCCCATATCAAACTTGATATATTCACCTCTTTTTGGAGAAACTGAAACCATTTCCTCCAAAACCCTACTAATCTTGGCTTGAGAGTAATTGCCGGAAGTAGATAAGATTAATTGATCATTATTTTGCACCAATAAACCAGTGGTAATTCTATTTAAACCTCTTACTAATCTAGTAAGGTATTGAGGCTTCACTCTTTGATTTTCTTTTAAGACTCGATAAACTTGGTCTAAAAATTCTCCTGCATATTGAAATGTTGTTAAATTCCACAGGTTTAATCTATCTACTAGCTTCTCAGGAATTACGAAAAATAACCTTTGCCGTTGAGATTTTAACATTTCTAGAAAATTATCTTTGTCTTCAACATCGCCTTCTAAGTAGGCTTTTTTCTCAGAAATAAAGACATTATCAGCTCCGTATTGTTTATCTAATAGAACAAGTTGTTCATAAAGCTCATAGTATTCCTGATCATCTTCTCCGAATATCAATACATTATCTACGAGCGTATTCGTTTCTGAACCTATACCGAATTTATTCAGTGTCACAAATATATCTGTCGAGTTTCTCTTTCTCTCCGACAGGTTTTCTCCGAATATATTGCGGTAAATACTAGCTAAGTAAGTTGTATTGTTTTCATTTATTTTTGAGATATCACTACACTTTAATAATTTATCCCTTGCATTTGGGTGACCTAGTAACATATTTGAAACTAATAGTAGTAATTGCCTAAGTGGCATATGTATTTCATTAATTTCACATAGAGTTAATAAGTCTACTAACCTCTTCGTTATTAAACTATTTTCTTCTTCTAATCTCTTCTTGTTTTCAATTATCGGACATAAAGTTTCATTTGAATTATTAAGTGGACAGTTGTTACATTCTTCCCATCCGGGATTATTTAATACTTTTTTAATTATCTTAGGCAGGAGGTTTGCTGAATTAGTTTTACTTAGATTGTATAATTTTATTAAGAAGCCCGTTTGCTCCTTTTTCCCTTCTACTAAGAGGTCTTCGATACACTTCTTTGTATCTATAACATTATACGTTGGTTGTTTTATCATCTTCCACGTTTCAAGCAGTTGTCCATCATTAGCAGCTACTAAAAATACTGTATTATTTTCTAACCCCATAATAGAGTCAGCCATTGTGGACAGAATTTCCCGTTCGTCTTCCAATAACTCACTTAAATCTTTTATAAATATCATTTTATAATCATTTACCATTAACTCTTCTATCTTATTATTTTCCGCCCACTTAGCTTCGGACCCACCAAGTTTTTTCCAAATTTCACGACAGTAATAGGTTTTGCCGTCTCCCGCTGTACCAGTCAATATCACAGAATAAGGATTTACACTTTTAAAGTTTTCAACCAGTTCTTCAAGATATTCCATATCAATTTTGATTGGTGTAACTTTCTTTTTCCTCAAAATCGACTGTATAGTTTCATCATACATATTGTCATTTTGAGGAATAGGACCATATTGTCTTAAAAAGTTTACCCAATTCGACCTTATTGCGCTCATCTTTTTAATCCCTTCCTTTTCACGTTACAAATTTTCCCTAATCTAATTATACTTTAATAAGTGGGTCTATTACACCATGAATTAAATACTAATAGCACGATTGAATATTTTAGGGAGTAAATACATACAAAAAATTATTTAATTTTAACTTCGATTAATTATAAATATGGGTATTGAAATTCTAATAAAAAGAAAGGAATTAGAAGCTAATTATATCGTAGGCATAGGGAAGCCTTAGAAAAAACGGCGAATTTTAAGGTTTTACAATCTCTACTTACCGAATTATGATTACCTTAACTTTAAATAGAGGGTGATAATATGTTATATGAACCACTTTATCAAGAATGGGGTTTTAAGCTAATTCCATCAAGTTATGGAGAATTAAAAGGTCAAAAAAGATATTATCGTGTATTTTATGGTACTGTGCATTGGCACACAGCTGATCCGGATAATATCCATAAAGCTAGTAATATTTTTGTTCAATATGGTACTAATCCTAATTTTTATATAGCAAGAAAAAAAGGGGAAATCAGAGAGAATTATCCCTGCCATATCCTAGATGACGATTTACCCTCTGTTCTTGCTGCTATTAGGGAACTAAAAGAGCAATTTAACGATTAACTTCAAACCAAATGTTAAAGAGCTTGGAATTTTTAATCCAAGCTCCCTAATATTAGACTATTAATATTTACTCTCTTTAGTAGTTAGGCATAGTGACAAACGCAAGGTACATCATTTTCTTCAACTAACTTTTTAGCAATATCAGAATCCTTGTCCAACTCTTTTCGATATTCCTGTAAGGTAAATGGTTTTCCATTTCTTTTAAGAATAGTAACATCGCCTAATTGATCTCTTAATCTATTTTCCATTTCTTCTTGTTCAATATAAACACTAGGCCAAGTTTCATATAAATGTTTATAATGATTAAACCCACCTCTAACACATCGACCACCACAATTTGCATGAGAGAATCCTAAATGATACATTTCTGGAAGTTGAATATCCCAATCTTTTGTAATTATCTTCTTTATTTCATCGTCTGATATATTACTTTCATAAAGTGGGAATACAGTTTTTACTGGCTGCTCCTCTCCATCACGAGGAAGTAGGAAATGATTATATAATGCCTCGATCCCTTCACGTCTTCGTTTCTCATGTTTTCCAATTCCAAAGTAAAGTATTGGTTCAAATCCATTATCTCGCATTTCTTCAAGATAGATCATCGTTTGGTGAACTTTTAAATCAGAAGAACATTTTGCAAGTCTTGAGTTCCCAAGAAAACGTGTTTCCTCAAACACCTCCTCTGGTGTTCTCCCATCTCTAACAGTCTTAATATCTATCCCAATTTTTTCAGCTACTTCAACCATGAAACGTTTATTATCTTTATGTTCCCAAAGAGTATCAGTAAAAAATAACTGTGATTTTTCTTCACCGTGTTTTTGTACCATTAAATACGCAACATAAGCACTTGCAGCACCACCACTAAACATGGCGATATATATCGGTTCTCTACCATACATCCTAATCATCCTTTTTATTTGTTTTCTTCATAGTAATCTACCAATAACTTATATAACAGTGCAGTAATTTCTTCTTTTGGTAGTTTTCTGGCCATTAACTCAAGATCTGTTTTTACATTAGAATAAATAATATTCCCCTTTGGAGACAGTTCTCGTTTAGGAATTGCTAAGGTCTTTGAATCAACTTTCACTTCATGATATTCATCTTTAAGGCTTTCAATATTAATTTCTAGGAGTGATTTGACTGTTTTGAAGAATACTTCACTAGTCGCATCAGACCAATCTTCTCTGGTTACACCTACTAATTCGCTTGACAAATTATTTATCCAATTACTTTCATTACTTGATAAAATCAAGTTATATAACTTATTATCAACCTTTAATATCTCATTTTGATTTTGAATGTAATCAAACAATTCTTCAAAGGAATTGGTATTTGTTAATTCAAAAACCGTTTTTTCAATTTGTTTTTTATGGTTTTGCGAGTACTCTTCACACTCTTGCTTGATTTTGTTTACCATTTCTACATCAAGTTTTAGATTTAATAGTTCTTTTAATGCGGTATCTGGTTCAAACTCTCCCTTTGTAATGAGCTTTTTAAAAATATTTGCTTTTGTTGACACATTGTTAGTCTTTTGAGCTATCTTTGGGAGACTATTTTGCCATCTTAATAGCATTCTATTTAATCGTACACTAGGATGGTAAGAAGAATCTAACTCAGTTCTATATGATTCAAAACATTGGTCTATTACGTCTATTATATTTTTATACCTATTATCTAATTTTTGATGACTAAAAGTATAATTTTCTGGTTTATCTAACATTCTGTCATATAAAATGTCACCATTTACATCATTAATGTATGAACCGTCTTTATGGTAAAACATTATATATTTCCATTCATTTTTTAAGATAGCTGTCAGTAATACCGGAATATTCGGTTCTCTAATACCAAAATCTCTACCTTTAAAGATCTTTATTAAAGTTAAAAAACTCCCGCTTTCTGATTTTATCTCGTTCATTACTTTTTGACGTAATAATGTTATTTCTTCACTTTCATTCTGACCATTAATATTGTTATTTTTTACAACAGAGGCATATATTAACTTGGCAGGGCCCTTAAAATTGTAATCATTATCACCACTAATAATAGTGTCTATGACTTCTTTAGCGGCATTTAACTGTTGCTTTGAAATATTCCTTCTATTAAATGACTCATTATTTATTATTGGAGTACGCCCATAATATTTAAATGCAATCTGTGATAACTGTTCACTTAGAGCTATTCTACTTCTGACGCTTATGTTGATTCCTTCGTGTATCCAAAATGATCCTTTATAATGTGATATTGGCTTAAGATGATGCCTTAATCTATGAATTTTATTTTGTCTAATCTTCAATAACTCTTCTTCTACAATTGGATCTTCATTCAATAAATATTTATCCTCTAATAGTTTCTCAACTGAAGATAATTCTAAAATTTCTTCATCAAAATTATTGAGAGGCTTTTTTGGTAAAGCAAATATCATCCGAGAATGTCCATTGCTTAATTTAACAATGTGACTTCTTATTTCTTCAATAACTGAATCCTTTTCAGGTATAACATACAAAATATTAAGATCTGAATTAGAATCTTGATTAATAGATTGCAATTTTTCATCAGATACATCATTTGCATATATAGGCTTTATAGCTGCAAACCTAATCATATTTTTTTTATCATTATATCTTTTAGGATAAGCATATTTAGTATCTAAGACCTTATTAATAATGTTTATACTATCAAGTTTATTAATGCCTAAGAGTTTTTTTTCATTGATTTTCGTATTCAAATCAATAGAACTGCCTTCAAATACTTCCCAATTCTCATCGAATAGTCTATACCTTAAAAGTTTTTTATTCTCAAGTATATTAATTATTTTATTAACTTTATTTAACTCCCAATTAAGCGCAAACGATATAAAATCATTTGTTAATTTTCTTTTGCTACTTAGGTTTGCGATATCCCACAGTGTGAATAGTTTTAGTAGCTGTAACTCACTGTGTGCAGAAGCTGTATTCTCTACTCTTTTTTTTACTCTCAAATATTTAAGGTATGCACTTCCAATTAAGGAATCACTCATAAATTCTTGAAATGCTGGTTCAAAGTAATCAAATAAACTACTAACAAGATACCATGTTTTTTCAGTGTGAAAGTAATTTGCTAATCCACCTTTTTCATTACTTTCTAAGAACGTAAATAATGTTCTTTCATTTTGAGCTACAGCATTAGCTAGACGCGGAAGGGTATAAAGTGTAACTGGATGTAAAGGATAGGAATTCTCGACTACTATTGTCTTCTTCTCTCTTCCATTTAATTCTGGAAATAAATCATATTTTATTATTTCATTTTCAAACCTATATTCTTGATTCCAATTATTCCTATAGCCCGACGTAACCTGACTAGCAAGTCTAATAAATGTTGCTGAATCACTATGGGTATGATAGATCTTAAAACGTCCCTGAATTCTTTTAAATTCATTTTGTAAATCTTCCCCATAACTAAGGAAATACTGATTTAAGTTTCTATGAGTTATTAAAAGAATATTAAAGTTTGCACTCTGATGATGGTCAGCTACTTCGGCTATATCTTGAATGTCTTGCATCGCTTCAACTGTCTCATATTTATCTAAACTTTGAAGAAACCTTCCGAATTCATCATATACTAAATATATTCCTAAGTTCTCCTTATCAAGCTCATCTAAAATATTTGTTAAATGCTCAATTAAGTCAAGATTATAAGAGAGGCTTAACTCGGCACCTGCTGTTAATATAGGATAAAGCTTTTTAAACCAATCGACTGTCTCAGGTTCATGTTCATTAATATCTCGAATAAAGCTTTCTATAGTCCAATTATTTGAATTTAAATAATCCTTAAACTGAAAATAAGTGTCATGATAAAGTTCTTCCCATAAAGAAATTTTATTTTTAATTTCATCAACATAAGAAGGTATAGAGAAATCAAAACCATATTTAATTATTGTCTTGTGTATTGATGAAATTATTGCTTCACGGAAGTTTCCTTGATTTCCATTTATCACTACAGGTATATATATTTTTTCTAAATTCCTTACTTGATTAAATAAATGACCAACAGCTGCCTCTTTAATAGTTACTTTATCAAATTTACTAACTAATTCATTGAAGGTATTCTGTTCAATATTTTTAGATACTACATTTGCTATTAAAGTTCCAACCATAGACTTCCCTGAACCATATGAACCTATTAATATATGAGATTTGTTTCCTTTATCTAAAAAGCCTTCTAGAACTCCGGATAGACTCTCTGAATGAGTAGGAGTTGGAATATACCTTTCCGCTATCCATTCACTACCTAAATCGAGCTTTATATTAACACTTGATTTGAATTTACTCTGTGTAATTATCATCTTAATGACCTTTCTTTCCTAACATACTCTTCTTTTAAAAATTCAATAGGATCAACAAGAGTAACTCTAACTAAATCCAATCTATTCGTCCTATCAAATACAAGTGGATACTTACTAGCATTTACAAGTTGTTCAATTGCCTTTACAATCTCACTTCTTTGTAAATTAAATACCTTTCCCCATAGATTTTTACTCGTTTCAATCTCATCTATCGATATTTCTGTTTGACCATATTTCAACAGCACGTACATTAATGCTGTTAAACCGATATCTTCAAATTTAGGATTATTTTTGTAAATCCTACCATCTATTTCTACTATTAGATTTAATGCCGCAAGGGGGCTCTGAATCACTTCCTCCGGATCATCTGATTTACTTTTGGAATAATACTGCTTAATTAGACAGTCAATATCGCGTTCTAATGTATCTGTCGAATTCTTAGAGTCATAATTCCTATTTATCCAAGTAATAAGATCCTTGATAGCTTCTTCTTTTAGAAAAGAAATTTTTTCATATTCATTAAAAAACCAATACCAAGTAGTTGATGGCTCTTTACTGTCCACAATGTGATAGTGAATGATACTAATAGTGTCATTAATTTCTATATAAGGATCATACTCATTAAAGATTTGCCCAAATGGTGAGATATTATGAATTGCTTTATTATCGCTATTCCTTTTATCAGTTTCACATATATCCGTTGCCTCAATCCAATGTTTCAACGATTTAACCATGTTGGTTCCTAACCCAATTAATTCTGATGCATCTTTCTCGTAAAAAAATCTATTATTATTTAATTGCTGTATAGCTTTTCTTAACCAATATGTTCTGAGATAAAAACTTTGATGTTGTCCAAAACCCAATTTAGTTCGCTCCTTTATTTCTGGAGAATTGTCTCCAGACATAATCTATCTTTATTTTATCATATCTTGTTGACCTTAACAGTTATAATTAAATCGCAAACATTACTTTTTAAAAAAATAATAAGGACTGAAAATTCAATCAAATTAATAAATTTACCAACAATAATTTCCTTGACTTAAATATATTTTTTCATTTTCAGCAGTATTCGATACAGTTACTTGAGTAAAACTATATAAAATTGACGAATCTTATTGGTACTTATTCACAATTTAAAAGTGTATATATTTTTCCTACACCTTCTTCTCTTCCGTAATAAACACGTATTTCAATATCTTTTATTACATTGCCTTCTATTGAATTATTTCTCTTTTCTCTACACCTTTAAAATTTTCATTATAATTCCCAAAATAGTATTTTTCTCGAGTATAATAGTGAACCATTAAACGATTAAAGTGATTAAAAACTAAATAATTTACTTTAGATTGCATTACCCCTTACCCCTAACCCAAACATGCTTTCTCTTTATATATTTATCCATCAAAAAAATACCAAATGTCTAATTATGTCGAATGTATAGTCAAACCCTAACACATCATATAAAATTCATATGCTACATTGATAATATTGAGGGGGTTATAACAGTGGATATACTGTTATTTTTATTAGGTCTTTTTTTGTTTTTGGGTTCGTTCGTTTACTTAGTTATTACTCTTATTAAAAAGAGGTTTGCTAAGAAAAACTTCCTAACTCTAATTGCTTCTGGATTTATTTTAATGATTGTTGGTCTTTCTATGGGAGTTAGTTCAACAGAACAAGCTTCAACCCCTGTGAAAGAAACTAGCGAAGAAGTAGAAAGTGCTGGATTAACAGAAGAAGAAAAATTAGCGCAGGAAGAAGAAGCTATAGCACAAAAAGAAGCTGAAGAAAAGGCTAAACTGGAAGAACAGAAAAAAGCCGAGGAAAAAGCTGAACAGGAAGCATTAAAGAAGGCTGAAGAACAAAAACTGGCAGCTGCAGAGGAAATGGGTTTAGTTGCTGCAACCATTTCTCGTGTGGTTGATGGAGATACAGTTGAGCTATCAGACGGAAGTAAGGTTCGTTTGATTGGTGTCAACACGCCTGAGTCAACAACTCGAACTGAAGAGTACGGTAAGGAAGCTAGCGATTATACAAAGTCTAAGCTTGAAGGAAAAGAAGTTTGGCTGCAAAAGGATGTTTCTGAAGCAGATCGATATAACCGTTTATTACGGATCATTTGGATGGAACTTCCTTCTAACGTTATGGATGAAAATGAAATTAAAACAAAAATGTTCAATGCTGATTTAGTTCTAAATGGATATGCAGAGCCTTCTACCTATCCTCCAGACGTAAAATATAGTGAACAGTTTGTAAAGTTTGCTCGTGAAGCGCGGAATCAAGGTACTGGTTTGTGGGCTTACGGTGAGAGCGGAACAACGAAAGGTGATTTGGATCAAAAAGAAGTGGCTGCCACTAAAACTGTAGAACCACCAAAAACTCAAGAAACGACTACAACTGAATCTAAACCAGCTCCAGCATGTGATATTAAAGGGAATCAAAGCGGCATTTACCATGTGCCTGGAAGTACTTATTATGATCGAACAAAAGCCGAAGTATGGTTTTGCTCGGTTGAAGAAGCGGAAGCTGCTGGGTATAGAGCTCCGAAAAGATAATAGAATAGGGAATAGCCACTCCGATTGGAATGGCTATTTTTTGTATTATCAGACCAATTATTGTTCTGGCCTCTATTTTTCTAAACAGCTAATGATGGTAGCGATTATCTCTGCTAATAACATTGCAATTTTAAAAAGTGTATATTTAAATTAATAAGATCAGTGTAATTTAAGTTTTTAAATTCTTATATTGTTTTAACATTAAATTACTGTAGTTCCTAAATAATCTCAACCACTTAATCATATACCTTCCTTCATCACCATTCCTCACTCCCCTGTAAATCTTCACATATAGTAGACAAATTTGGAAACAATCCCATAAATTCATTTCATTTTTCCTATGATATAATATACATTTGTATTAGGCAGTTTTTGTAAAAATATAGCGATTTATAGGAAGGATGGTATTGTGGATTCTTCTGCTTTACAGATAGATAAGACGGTTAGACTATTTACTTACTTAAGAGAGTTGTCATTGTTAAAGACACCTTTGATTCGGGATATTCAAAACTACGAAAATTATGTATTCCTCAATGAAATTCCAGATGATAAAGATTGTATTTCTCCACTGACTAGTGCTGCTAAGGATATATGGATTGAAATTAAGAAACCGGTAAGACCCGAATTTCCTTCTATTCCAATTTCACTAAGTGATTGGATCTCTCCTTCATATAAGCCTGAGAACATTGATCCTGAACCAAGCTTGCTAGATAGAATTACGAATCCGGATTATGAGGATGATGAAATATCTGATAATGAGGTTCAATATCTTTATTTGAATGACAATCCAGATATTCAGCAAAAATTTGAATCTTACATGTCTGATCAATGGCAGCCTTGGAGGCAAGAATATATCCGGTATGAGAAGATTCAAAGCATTTATACGAAACTGTTCTCGGTTTATCAAAAGCAAAAAAAGCTTGGTGAACAGTATGAATTAATCGCTTGCGCTGGTCTGTTAAATTGGAAGGCGCCAGATGACCAGCTTGTGCACCGTCATATTTTAACGACTTCTTGTTCATTTGAATTTGATTCAAACAATGGCTTGATCAGGGTGCTTCCAACATCTGAAGGCGTAAAGGCTGAACTGGAGCAAGATATGCTTGAACTCGAGAATCGCCTTGATAATACTGCATTAAAGCCGATTCAGGACATACTTGAAGAATTACAAATGGATTTCTGGAATAAAGAGCTGATTGATTCTATTTGCAGATCATTTGTATTTTCCCTATCTGCTAATGGGACTTATAAGGAAGCAGAATTAAACAATAAAAAAGATAGTCCAAAGCAGCCTGACATTCTATACAGTCCAGCTCTGATTCTTAGAAAGAAAACAGAAAAGGGCTTCCAGCAAGCTTGCACAAAGATTATTGAAAATGTGAAAGAGTCTGCTGAGGCTATACCATTCGGGATTAAGAGAATTTTCGAGGAAATGGATGATTATCAGGATTCTGCTGGTTTATCAGCTGAACGTTCTGCCACTTTTGAGATGAAGGATCAAACTGTTTATTTTCCGCTTGAAGCGAATGATGAGCAGCGAAAGATCATTTCTAATCTTGAAACTCGAAACGGTGTCCTTGTTCAAGGTCCTCCCGGAACTGGGAAAAGTCATACGATAGCCAATTTGATTTCTCATCTTCTTTCCTCTGGTCAAAGAGTGCTAATTACAAGTGAAACGGCACGCGCTTTGAAAGTACTAAAAGATAAAATTCCAAGTGACCTGCAAGATCTTTGCGTAAGTTTGTTAGGAGCCGATACAAAATCGTTCAAAGATTTAGAGAAGGTTGTGCAAATTATTTCAAACAATCGGGATACATGGGATAGTGATTTTGTTCAATCTGAAATTACCAGACTTACGGCTCAACTAAAATCACTGAAAGAAAAGGAAGCATCCACTCGCCATCAGCTCAGATCTATTCGCGAAAAGGACACATTTGAACACCATTTCCTAAATGGCGCATATAAGGGTACAGCCCAAACAATCGCTGACCAGATTAGGAGAGAGCGCGATCGCTATAGCTGGTTAAGAGATACGCTAGCAATGGATGCTCAGTGCCCGCTATCGCAAGCTGAATTGACTGAACTGCTTAACTTGCTGCAGGTTTTGGATGACAATGTGCAAGAGCAGATTCAATCCTCTTTTCCACCTGTTGAGGTTTTAGAAAACGAAGAAGTTTTTACTCAAAATGCAAACCGAGAAAAGGTTATATTAGATGAATTAAAAGAATATGGACAAGTTCATAGCGATGAATATAATCAGTTATCCATTTTAACTTCAGAAAAACGAGAATCATTAAGTCAAACACTGCATGAATTATCAGCGGTATACACAGGGCTTAATCGATTAAATGGTGAGTGGGTATTTACTGCTCTAGATGACCTGGAGAATTCAAAATTCAGACCATGGGAAGAGTTTTATAATCAAATGATCCAGTCAATTGGGTCCGTTAAAGACTTGGCAGCCAAACATAGCTTAGCTGAAATACATGGAATTGGTGAAACCCCGCTTTCACAATTATTTGCAGATGTATCCATGCTGCATGCTCACTTAAAAGAAGGTAAAAGTATGGGACTGCCTATGATGCGTCCAAAAGCAGTAAAAGATGCATGGTATATTGTGAAAGATGTTCGCATTGATGGACGCAAGTGTGACACACTCGAGTCTGTCAGTCTATTAGAAGAAACGGTTAGAGTGGATCATACACTTAAAAAGATGGAAATGATGATCCTTGATCATCTTAAGGTTCAGATGACTCCAGCTCAATCACGTTCTTTAAATGTGGTGAATATTGAAGACATCATTGAACCTTTTAAACTGCTGCTGGCAGCGAAAGATCATATTGATCAAATCAAGCAAGAATACAATGACATACCATTTATTTTGGATCACCCTCTTCGTGAGAAAAATGTAACGGCTATATTGTCTCTTTTAAAAGCCATTTCATTAAATGAAGAGCTTAAGGCAATTCGAGATATATTCCAACAGCTGATTGAAAAGGTACAGCGCTCCGTTGATCAAAATGAAAAACATGTACTGGTCGATCAGCTAATAAACGCAGTTTTGAATCGAGATATTGTAAACTACAAGGATAGCATTACAAAAGTGAATGAACTTGATCAGTACGGAAAAATGAGTTTGCGATGTGACAAGCTTTTACAGAGATTAAAAGCCATTCTGCCTCAAGTTTATGCAGACCTTCTTCATTCATTTGATGCACAAACATGGACTGAGAGATTTACTGTTTTAGAAAATACAATGAACTGGGCAAAAGTGAATTCATGGCTCATTCATTTTTCTAAGAGCAGTGAAGCAGAATTATTAAAGGATCTAAATGAGTTAGAAGCACAAATTCACAAAACCATTACCCAATTAGGTGCACATAAAGCATGGTACTCCACATTAAGCACTATGACTGAGGGTCAGCGTCAGCATTTGCTTGCCTGGACAACTTCGATGAGGAAAGTTGGAAAAGGAACAGGTAAAAATGCACATGTTCATCTGCGCGATGCACAAAAACATATGTCAGAATGCCGTGATGCGATTCCAGCCTGGATCATGCCTCTTTACCGTGTGTTTGAAACCTTTGATGTGAAGCCAAACTTATTTGATGTAGTTATTATCGACGAGGCGAGTCAGTCTGGTCCAGATGCAGTTATTCTTCAATATATTGCTAAAAAGCTGATTGTCGTTGGAGATGATAAGCAAATTAGTCCCGAATATGTAGGGATCAAACGTGAAGACATCCAATATTTACGCAGCCAATATTTAAATGACTTTAAATTGGCAGACATGCTGGACATCGAAAACTCTTTTTTTGATCTTGCTAACGTACTCTTTGGCGGCCGTATTACTTTACGGGAACATTTTAGGTGTATGCCGGAGATCATTGAATTCTCAAACCGGATCAGTTATACCAATACACCGCTGATTCCATTAAGGCAATACCCACCAAACCGTTTGGAACCGATCCGAACCGTGCATGTACCGAACGGCTACAGAGAAGGTGCTGGATCAAAAGTGTATAATCAGCCTGAAGCAGAATCGATTGTTTCTCAAATTAAAGCATGTATCAAAAATCCACTATATAAAGATAAATCCATTGGGGTCATCTCTTTACAGAGTGAAGGACAAGCACAATTAATTGAACGATTATTAGTTGACGAAATTGGAACAGAAGAAATTGAGAAAAGAAACATCATTTGCGGTGATGCATATGCATTCCAAGGAGACGAACGAGATATTATGTTCCTGAGTATGGTAGCTTCGCCTGGACAAACGGCTATGAGAGCTGTCACCACGGAAAAGGATAAAAGAAGATTTAATGTTGCAGTCAGCCGTGCCAAAGATCAACTCTGGCTTTACCATACGCCAAGTGTCAACGATTTCCGCAATAAAGAATGCTTAAGATACCAACTCATTTCTTACTGTGAAAACCCAGCAAAAGAAATATTGGAATCCAACCGTGCTCTTTGTGAAAGCGACTTTGAACGTTCTGTGTTTGATCAAATTACAGCAAGAGGCTACAGAGTTATCCCACAGCATGAAGTGGCCAACTATCGAATTGATATGGTTGTTGAAGGAGATAAAGGCAGAATTGCTGTTGAATGTGACGGAGATCAATGGCATGGTCCAGACCAATACAATTATGATATGAATCGCCAAAGAATCCTTGAAAGATGCGGCTGGAAATTCTGGAGAGTAAGAGGCAGTGATTACTATTACGATCCAGAGAAAGCCCTGTCTTCCTTATGGGATACATTGAAATATTATGAAATTGAGCCAATTGGATATGAAAAGGAAACTAAGTCTTCTATAACTGAAAGCGAAGCAGCTACTATAGAAGAAAATGAATCTTCATCTGCAAGTTTTTCTGATGTTGATCCAATTGCCGCTATGGAAGAAACAAAATCGAGTATAGCTGCCTCAATGGAAGAAGTTATCACTGTGGTTGAGCGCATTCCAGCAACTACAATTGAATCTGCAACCGAAGAAAATAGTACAGTTATTAATCCTGTGCAAGATACAGTGAAAGCCGAGTTATCTCCAAAAGCCAACCTTAAACAATTCTTAATCAGCAAAGGACTTGAGGTTGTTGATATGAGGGATAAACAAGGTGCTCTTTGGTTAATTGGAGGTCAGGAACTTTCGAGTATGATCGACGACCTGCGTAAAGATGGAATTGCCTTCACATACGCTTATAATGGCAGTAAATCAACCAATAGACAGCCTGCTTGGTTTACTTCTTACCGAGATTAATACGTTATTTGCCCCAAAGGTTAGAGTGAGCGAGTCCTTCTACCTTTTGGGGTATTTTTTTACCTATGCAATATTTCTGTATTAACTTAAAAAACCGAATCTTTTCCCGCCCTCCTCCGTAAGATAATATGAAATATGAAACGAGGTGAAAGTATGGGTAAGACGAAGTTAGTCATGGCGGGCATTACGGCGACTGCTCTGACAATCGGTCTTTCGGGCTGCAGCTCGCAGGCAGAAGCTCCTCCCCCTCCCACTGATACGGATTGTGATGACTGGGAATGGGATGAAGATGGTGGTGTATATGAATGTGATGATGATCATTCCCGGCATTATGGGCACTTTTTTTATGGCGGGACGTTTTACAAAGGAAAGAATGCATTGCTGAACAGCTCTGCCTATAAAAGTTATAAAAGCAGTTCTTCGTTTGCCGGAGATTCGAAAAACAGGAGTTCAGGGTTTGGAAGTGGGTCTTCAAGTTCTGGCGGATAATGGCTTTTAGAAAAAGGAGGATGAAAAGATGAATTTATACTTAAATTTTGCTTCTTATTTAGGGGTAGCTTTATTGCTTCTTATTGCAGGCATGATTATTTTTACGCTGAGCACCCCGAAGTTAAAGGAATTTCGCCTGATTGGTGAAAAGAATGTAACCGCTGCTTTGTTTTTGGGCGGGAAGGTTTTGGGGCTTGCGATTGTGCTTGGCGCTGCAGCCGAATATTCTATTGACCTGATGGATATGGTGATTTGGGGAGCAATCGGCATAGTTTCGCAGATTCTTGTATTTCTGATTGCCGAATTGGTGACAATCCGTTTTAGCATTACTAAGGCGATTGAAGAAGATAACCGGGCGGTAGGTGTGATGCTTCTCTCCTTATCCTTGGCCATCGGTCTGATTATCGCCAAGTGTTTATCTTACTAAATTAAGGGTGGGACCTGTGTTGGACGCATTAACTTACTATATTGACCGTGGCAACGGACGATATGATCCATTCTATGAATATAAAACTTCCTCTGTTGGAAAAGACGAATTCTACGCCAGACAGCTTTGCACATACCTGATCCTGCGCGGGTCACAGTATGAATTAATCTCGAATGAAATGGACGGCAAGGAAGAGATTCTTGTCTTGAAAGAAATTGGCCGAAATTTATCTGGGGATGAAGAAAAAAGTTTTCGGGGAGAAGGAATACATATCGAGTTCCGAAGCCCAAATGAGCGGGAAAATTATCGCCTTCTTTCACGTATTCCCTGTGATACTCACTTTGACGTTCTGCGCTATCTGCTGAAAGACATTGTCGACATTCCGCAGCTCGGAAAAAGAAAAGTGACTTCGACAGAGATCGATGAGGACAGAGGCGTCTATGTTCTGTATGTCGAGGAATTTGAAGCATGGTGAATACTGCTGACTACCGGACAAAACGGAAACAATTTTATGAAAAAATCGAAGGCTTCTGGCACGATCTTTATGGGGAGGAATATGCCCTTTATGATATCAAGCCGCTGGAACAGGCTGAAGCAGATCGCATACGTCTGATCAGCGAACGAATCGGAGCCGTTTTCTTTAAAACCGCCTCCCTTCTTCGCAAAGTTCCAAATGAAACATTGCTTGAAATGGGGTTTCCAGCTGAAACCCTTTCCTATATTCGTTTGAAAACGATGGATTCTGAGAGCGTGGTCGCCAGGCTAGATTTGATACCCTCCGGCGACAGCTATAAATGCATTGAGATTAATGCAGATACGCCTACCTTCATTAAAGAGCTCTTTTCGATTAACGGTGAAATCTGCCGGGAGTTTGGGATGATCGATCCGAATGAAGGCATGGAAGCAAAGTTAAGAAATGCCGTACAGGAAAGCATTAAAAAAAGCTCGCAAAAGAAAGAACCTCATATTGTGTTCACCGCTCATGAAGACAATATTGAGGATCGGGAAACGGTTCTATATCTGCAAAAAGGAATAGATTCCAAGTTCACCCCTCTCCATAAGCTTCACATTGAAAAAGGTGTGGGGCTATTTGATGAGCGAGGGAAACAAATCGATATTCTCTATCGCCAAACGTTTCCGATTGAAAACCTGATTAAAGATGAGGATGACAAAGGAAATCTGATCGGACTTTGGTTACTAGAGCTGATTGAGGATGGAAAGCTTACTGTTATTAATCCTCCCTCCGCTTTTCTGCTGCAAAACAAAGCGGTTCAGGCAATTATTTGGGGCTTACATGAAGAAGATCATCCTTTTTTTACAGAGGAAGAGCATAGCTGGATTGGAGAGTACTTCCTTCCAACCTATCTGGAAGCAGATTATTTCATCCAAAATGGCATTCCTTTTGTGAAAAAGCCGATCTTTGGGCGTGAAGGCGATACGGTTGAGATTTTTAATCGTAGCGGAAATCTTGTTTTAGCGGATGCGCAAAGCTCTTATACCGACTATCTCTCCGTATACCAGCAATATATCGAGCATCCGTCCATGGATTTTCAGAGTGAAAAAGGCAAACAAAATGGCAAATTGCTTCTCGGCAGCTTTCTGCTAAATGGGAAGCCTGGAGCTATCGGTTATCGGATTGGCGAAACCATCACCAATAACCTATCTTATTATCTTCCTGCGGGAATCAGGAGGTAGAGCATGTATATTCTACATAAAATCTTTTCGAAGCTAACGAAAATTAGACTGATTGATGCGGCTCTGCTGGCTGCTGCGATGATTATTATCAGCAGCCTCACGATGAAGCTGGTGGAGCCCGAAACTTTTCCGCGCTATATCGATGCCCTATGGTGGACGATGACAACGCTCGTCACAGTTGGATATGGCGATTATTATCCAACAAGTGATCTCGGCAGGGTTTTCACCATGCTGCTAGTTTATACGTTTGGCATCGGCGGAATGGGGATTATTATTGGAAAACTATTTGAAGGCTTCAGCACTTACCGTAAATGGAAGGAGGAAGGAAAATTGCAGTATTCCGGGAAAGATCATTATATTTTAATCGGCGGCACGAAAGAAAAGTTAGCTAATGTCATAGAGGAAATCACCAGCAGCGGCCCGAAAAAGGAAATCGTCATCATTGACCATCTGGAACGCGCACCAATTGAAGGCGATCAGGTCCATTTTATCAGTGGCAATCCTGCTGAAGAAGAAGTTTTACTGAAAGCCAATATTCTTGAAGCGAAATCGGTCGCAATCTTTTCCGATGACCGAAACGATCAGGCAGAATATGCCGATGGCAAAACCCTTCTCACTGCCTCTCGCGTCGAACATATTTCCAAAAAGTACGACCGCAATATCTATACCATCGTCGAAGTAAAAAAAGATAAACATATCGCCCTTTTCGAGCATGCCAATGTGGATGAATTTATTCTTTCCAATGATTCTGTCTCCCGCCTCATGGCACAAGCCTCCCTCCACCATGGTTCAAGCAAACTATTCAAACAAATGCTCAGCAACAAAGACGGAGAAAACCTCTATGCTATCTCTGTAAAACCACAATGGAAAACCTACCGTGATGCCGCTATGGAGCTTTTTGATATGGGAGCTGTACTGCTTTCGGATGGGAATTCTCTAGATATTGCGCGGAGACATCAGGAAACTATTCCAAGTGATGCGCAGCTGTTTATTTTGTGTGATGAGGAGACGTATCGGAGGGTTGTGGGGTAGGGCTTGGGGCAGGCGAGACATGGGTCATGGGGACAGGTTCCTTGACCCAAAAAACCTCGCTTTCTTTAGTTTTAAACTCCATATATAGATAGAGCAAGCAAAAAAAGGCAGCTCACTTCTGCTCTCTATTTTTGGGGCTTCTCGCTAACCATATAGCACAGAATTGAGGAATTAAATTCAACACACTAACCAAGATCAAAAAGTCATTTGGAGCAAGCGGCTTAAAATAACCCTCCCACCGGTCGTTTCCTGCCATATCACTTATATAAATATATGAAATAATAGCTGACAAAATATTCCCTAATACAAGAAAGAACAAATTATTGGATCGTTTGCTAAAGAAAGCAAGAAGTGAGGTCACTATAATCATAAATAAATAACCGAGCATTGATCTGTTATCAAAATCCTGATACATAGAAAAGTAGACATATGGAAAACAAAATAGAATGAGTATGAGGATACCACTTTGAAATTTCTTCATTTTATTACTCCCCTTTTCACTAAAGTGTAATTTTACACTAATTATAACATAAAGGGTATTTTTACAAAAGTTATTTTCCTACATTTTATAATCCTGCTTAGTTTAGATTTTCAATAATTAAAGGTACCTCTCCCAAATCTTCAATAATAAAGTCTGCTGCAGCATGGTTCCATTGAGAATCTCTTTTCCAAATACCCTTCATTCCTATATTTCGGGCAGCTTTTATATCATTGTCCGGATGGTCCCCCACAAATATACTTTCATTAGGTGTTACATTGAGTTGGTGCAATGCACGCTTAAATAGTTGAGGATCAGGTTTCTTTATCCCTTCCCATTCAGAAATTAGGATTGTATTAAAATAATCACCTATGCCCAAAGCTTTGATGTTATCCATCTGAAATTGTCCTCTACCATTGGTAATCAGGCCTAAAGCAAGGTTTTTAGTCTTTAATTCTGCTAACATACGAATGAGATTTGGGAAAGCGATGCAATGATTTTTAAAATGACTTATGTAATCTTGAAGCAGTTCTTCCCAGGTTATATCAGTAATCTCAAATTCACTGACTAACTGCTGATATACTATATCTTTCCAAACATATCCACGGTGTTCTAATTCAATAAACCGTCTTATATACCTCTCTTTTGGTATATGTCCCAGCGCTTTATTTAAACGGTCGTATTGAATTTGTATAAACCATTTTACTGACTCATCTCTATTTAACAAAGTCCCGTCTAGATCGAATAAAACAGCTTTTATCACTTCTAGATCCACTCCTTTATGCAGGTTCCTAAATCTTCTCTATTTCTTTTTCATAATCCTTCTGTACCTATAAGGAGACATCCTTCTCTCTGAAAATAGGGCTTTTAAAATAAGCGGAGATTTTTCCGTTTGGGTTAGGGGGACAGGTTCCTTGCCCCAACTCTTAACCCAGCGGTTTTATTGTAATCTCCAGATAACCCGCTCCGCCCCTCCATAACCAACTCTCATCCAATAAAATCACTGCCCATCATCTCCCCCTTTCCCAAAACCCATGCAAAAAACCAATGCATAAAATATCCATCCTGAACAAGAATAACCATATGAATGAAGTTTGAAAGGATGAGAACGATGGATAATGTGTTGCTTGCGAGAATGCTGTTTGGGTCATCCCTTATCTTTCATATTATTTTTGCGACATTGGGAGTTGGGCTTACGCTGATGATTCTCATCGCTGAAATATTGAGGGTCGTTAGGAAAGATAATGATTATGGAATTCTTGCAAAGCGGTGGACTAAAGCAGTTGCAATTTTACTTGGGGTAGCTATTCCATCTGGCACCATTGTAGCTGTCATGCTTGCTTTGTTGTGGCCGGGTTTAATTGAAGTAGTCGGACAAGTTATTGCCCTGCCTTTTACGTTAGAAATTTTTGCGTTCTTTTTTGAGGCTTTATTTCTTTCCATTTACGTGTATGCGGCGAGCCGCTTAAGTTCGACAATGCGGATTATCAGTGTCTTTTTCGTCGCACTTGGAGCTACCGCATCTGCTGTTTTAATTACGAATGTACAGTCATGGATGAATACACCAACGGGATTCAGTATCGTGAACGGAGATATTACCGATGTACGTCCATGGGAAGCGGTCTTAAATCCAGCCTTTGGTTATACAGCTATACACGTTGCAAGCAGTGCTTATACAGCGACTGCATTTGTCGTTGCTTCCTATGCCGCTTATCAATTGTTAAAACCGAACCTGAAGCAAAGTGAAAAAACATATCATCGCAAAGGGTTAATGATGGCGCTTATCTTTGGAGCAATTACTTCCCTTTGGACGGCAACGAATGGGCATCATTCTGCTGTGGGGCTGCATCATAACGTACCTGTTAAGCTGGCAGCGGCTGAAGGTTTATTTGAAACTCAGTCAAATGCTCCACTCTCCATTTTTGGCACACCTGATCCGGAAGCGAATCGAGTTGTCGGGGGCATTGAAGTGCCAGGCATGCTCAGCTATCTGGCGACCGGTTCTACGGATGGAGTTGTAGTTGGACTAAATGAATATCCACGGGACGAGTGGCCGCCACTCTTTGTTCATACCTTATTTAACATCATGGTCGGCATTGGGTCTGCTTTAATTGCACTGTCATTTGGCGCATTAGCTTATCGGATCTTTTTCAAAAAACGAGAATATCCGAATTGGGTGCTCATTCCTTTAGTTGCAAGCGGACCTTTAGCCATGCTCGGCATTGAAACAGGCTGGATTTTTGCCTGTATCGGAAGACAGCCTTGGACGATTTATGGCATTCAGCGGACCGCAGAAGCTGCAACCAAATCAGCAAATCTCGGAACCTTCTTTATCATTTTTATTTCGCTCTATGGTTTTCTATTAGTCGTGACAGCACTTGTGATGCGTTATTATTTCCGCCGGAATCCGCTTATAAAAGAATTTGAAAATCAAACCACAACGGTTTAGAAGGGAGGAAATATACAATGGAAGCCAATGTTGCCATCGTAGTGATCTGGCTGTTTTTGTTCCTATATGCATTAGGCGGAGCGATCGATTTTGGCGCCGGCTTTTGGTCGATGTTTTATTTTGGCCGGAAAGATACGACCGCAGCCAGCATAGCGAACTTGTACTTAAATCCTTCCTGGAAAGTAACAAATGTTTTCTTAGTGTTATTTGTTGTTGCTTTAGTCGGCTTTTTTCCGCACGCGGCTTTTGCTTTAGGATCGTTTATGATTGTTCCAGTCAGCTTCGTCCTTATTTTGCTGATCATCAGAAGTGCCTTTATGGTGTATTCCTATTCAGTGCAAAAGTATACAAAGCTATTTACATACATCTCTGGCATAACCGGTCTGCTTATTCCTGCCTTAATGCTAAGCATCCTTCCGATTATTATTGGCGGGTTTGTGGAGATTGTTGGCGGCAATCATTATATTCTTTATGACAGACTGCTTTCCAGTCCCACCCTTTATGCACATATCGGTTTTGGATTAGCTGCGGAACTGTTTCTGTCCTCCCTCTTCCTGAGCGATTATGCCAGAGAAGCCAAAGCAATGGAAACATATGAGGTGTATCGAAAAAATGCGATTATCCTAGGGCCGATCATGCTTAGTATGGCTGTTGCGGCAACGATGACACTGATGCCGGAAGCGATGTGGATGGTTGAAAATATGGCCAGACAATGGCATCTGTTCGCCTTAAGCCTCGTTGTTTTTTCCATAGGATATAGTGCTCTTTGGTGGCCATCGAAAAAAGGACGGGTTGGGCAGCCGCGGGTTGCAGTTCTATTTATGGTGGCGCAGATTGGCTTAGCAAGCTTTGCTTACGGCTGGGGCCATATGCCCTATATTGTCTATCCGGACCTGACGATTTATGATGCAGTGACAAATAAGCAAATGTACCTTTCACTTCTGTGGGGGTATGGAATCGGTATGGCGATTCTTGTGCCATTATTCTATTGGTTCTGGCGGTTATTTCTTAAAGATAAACGGTATCTTACAGATAAAAAAGTGGATGATGTTCGGTAGCTAGGAGGACAAAAGGTGAAGCAGCTAAAAGATCTTGCCAAACAACAGAAAAAGACCATGTATTCTCTTTCGTTTACGGCGTTTGTAATAGGTTGCATGACAGTACTGCAGGCATTATTAATTGTATCAATCGTTACAAATATTTTTTTAGAAAAAAAGCCGTTTTCAGCTGTTATTTTACATTTAGCAGCTCTTTTAGCTGTGTTTTCAGTAAGAGGATTATGCGCCTATATTCACGGAAAAACCGGGATAACGATGGCATCTCAAGCAAAAAGACAGTTTCGACAAGCATTGATCACCCAGTATACCAATAACCCTGTTCAGGCATCGATCAAAGGGCAATCAGGGCAAAAGGTAACGCTGGTGACGGATGTTGTGGACGAAATTGACCCTTACTTCAGCAAATATTATCCACAGCGGATTTTATCTTCCATTGTATCAATCATTCTATTAGCAGCCGTACTTTGGCAAAACTGGGTTTCAGCCGTCATTATGATTGTAACCGCTCCACTCATTCCAGTCTTTATGATTATCATTGGAAAAAAAACAGAGAAAAAGGCCCTTCAGCACGTTGAAAAACTCACTGTCCTTGCAGGGAAATTTCTAGATAGCCTGCAAGGATTAGTCACATTGAAGCTTTTTGGAAAAGTGAAGGAAGAAGCAGCTCTTATTAAAAAAAGCAGTATTGATTATCGTACTGCAACAATGGATGTCCTTAAATTCGCTTTCCTTTCTTCTCTTGTGCTCGAGCTCATTTCAATGCTCGGAACGGCGTTAATCGCTTTGGAAGTTGGACTCCGCCTTGTCATATATCAAAATATCTCTTTCTTCCCAGCCTTCTTTGTCTTAGCGATTGCGCCTGAATTTTATAAAACACTGAAGGATGTTGGCAGTGCCTTTCATGCAGGAAAAGGCAGTATGGCTGCTGCAGAGAAAATAATAGATGAGCTGGAGGAATCTAGCGAGATCATCCAATGGGGCCGCGAACCGTTGTCTCAAAGTGCTGGCCCTCCAAGCATCGTGCTGAACAATCTATCTTTTACATATGGTGAAGATCATTTTTCTTTACATGGCATTAACGCAGAATTTGAACCCTATAGCCAAATTGCGATCGTTGGGCCAAGCGGAGCTGGTAAAACAAGCTTACTTCACTTACTAGCTGGGATATACAGGCCCGCAACTGGAGAAGTATTAGTAAATAATGAGCCGCTATTTACCTATGATGAACGCGAATGGTTCAACAAGCTCATTTATATCTCACAGGATCCTTACATTTTTTCCGGCACCATTAAAGACAATATACTCATTGCATGCCCTGGGAAAAAGATCTCTGAAAACGAGCTAAGCAATGTATTGGAAAAAGCTGGACTCACAGAGCTTGTAGATCAATTAGAAGCAGGCATTGATACGTCGATTGGGGAAGCTGGCCGAGGGTTATCCGGCGGGGAAAAGCAGCGGATTGCTCTTGCACGTGCCTTTTTAAAAAGGCCATCCATTATCTTGTTTGATGAACCTACTGTCGGACTGGATCTTTATACAGAAAGCATTCTGCAAAAGTCGATTGCAGAGCTGGCCCAAACTGCAACCATCATTACCGTCGCACACCGATTACATACCATTAAACAAGCAGATTGTATTTTGTATCTCGAAAAAGGAACGTTAGTTGGAAAAGGGACTCATAAAGAGCTATTGGAACAAACGAAGGATTATTTGACGATGGTAGAAGAACATCAAGGAGGCGCGGCCGGATGACAGAGTTAAGATTCGTAATCAAATTAATGTTCATCGAACGGAAAGATTTGTACATTTCGATCTTCTTTGGCATACTGGCTGGATTGTCCACGGTTGCTGTGTTTGCAGACAGCGGCTATCTCGTTTCAAAGGCCGCACTGCTTCCGCCGCTTTATATCCTTACCATTTTCGTTGCTCTGCTAAAATTATTCACCGTCATTCGGGCCTTTGCCCGCTATGCGGAACGCTATTACTCACACAGAGCTACTTTTACCATTCTAAGTAATGTAAGAACCTATTTCTTTACCAAACTAGAACCACTTGCACCTTCCCTTTTTCAGCGTTTTCGCAGCGGTGATTTGTTGGCGAGGGTTGTGGGCGATGTGGAGAGCCTGCAGAATTTTTTCCTTCGCGTGTATTATCCGCCGATTGTGATGCTCGTTGTTTTCCTGACAACAGTTCTTTTCACAGCCATGTTTTCCTTGCCTGTTGCATTGGTTCTCTTATTAGGTCTGGTTATAACCGGCTTTTGTATTCCCTTTACTTTTGCTATAAAACAGCGGGGCATCCAAGCTAAAATAAGGCAGCTGCGCACTGAGCTATCTACTGATGCAACCGAATTTTTATATGGTTTCTTAGATTTAAAGCTTTATCAGAGGCTATCATTTAAAGAAGAGGCATTGATTCAGACCTCAGATGTGTACATTAATGAGCAAGAAAATAAAGGAATACACGATCAATTCAACTTTGCCATTAATCACTGGTTTTCTCTCCTAACTGCCTGGTCTGTTCTGGCTTTAGGGGCTTATCTGATTTCTGCCGGGGAGCTTGATGGCGTGTTTTTGGCGATGCTTGTTCTTGTTTCCTTGACGGTATCTGAAACGGCAACTCCAATGACCGAGGTACCGAGTTATTTTGAAGATACTAGACATGCTGCAGAACGTCTGTCTTCAATCATCAATGAAGCGGAGAAACAACAAGAACTGAAAAGCAATGGCAGATTGACAGAGCTAGATGGTCCCCCGAAAATTGAATGTAAAAACGTCCATTTTTGTTTTCCAGGTGAAGCCCGCCCTACACTAACAGATGTTTCTTTGCGATTACCGAGCGGGTCCAAAACAGCGATTGTTGGACCAAGCGGGTCCGGAAAATCGACATTGCTGCATCTCTTATTAAAACTCTATCCGCCATCCAGCGGGACCATTAGTATACAGTGGCAGGATCTAGCCCATCTGGATGAAGATCAGCTCTGGAAGAACATCTCCCCTGTTCTTCAAAGCAATCACTTCTTTTATGGAAGTGTTCGAGATAACCTAAAGCTTGCAGGTGACAATATTTCCGATAATGAAATGAATGAAGTGCTTTCCTATGTAAAACTAGACCATTTATCTGTGGATTCTGTTGTTTTGGAGAAAGGAGCAAATCTTTCCGGCGGCGAAAAACAGAGACTTGCCATTGCCAGAGCGATACTGAAAAAGGGCAGTCTTTTGCTGCTGGATGAACCAACCTCGTCTGTTGACCCCATCACACAACAGCGCGTGATGAACAGACTATTCAATGGAGCAATAGACAACACCATTGTGCTCATCAGCCACAACCTAACAGGATTGGAACAAATGGACCAAATCATTGTGATGGACCAGGGCAGGATTATTGAACAGGGAACATTCTCGGAATTGATGAAAGAGCATGGCTATTTTTATCGGATGAAGATGATTGAGAATGGGATTTGGGGACAGGTTCTTTGACCCACTGGGTTTCTGGGGACAGGTTCCTCGACCCACTCTATTTGACGTTCAACTCGGATTTGAATAAGCGGAGATATTCCGCTTATTTTCATTTTAGCGCTATTTTGGGATTAAATAAGCGGAGATTTTCCGGTTATACCCCACAAAACCGGCCTTTTTTACGTTTTTTGATCAAATAGCCGGAATTTCTCCCTTTATTTTGGCTGTTTTTTGCGTAATTTTATAAATAACGGAACTTCTTCCGCTTATTTAAGGGAATATAGAATTTGCCCCCCTCTCTCATCTCTCACAAATGTTTTCTAATATAGGAATAAACCTTTCATGCCTATAAATCCCATTAGCTTCAAACATAACTTCTAATAGAATCACATCCAATGCCCCTGTTAACTCAAATAAAGCTTGTTTGACAAAACCATTTTCAAATTGATCAAGTGCTTCTGGTAATTCATTCTCATCTAAAACAAAATATTCCCCATTAGGAAGCACCAGGATATCAATGATTAAATCTTCGAAAGATACCACTTCTGCATTTATTGCCGTATTCTTAACAATGTTAAAATAGGAACCTAAATACTTTCCTTTCTGATCTCTCCAAAAATACAAATTATAAGGACGATCCTCCCAATAATAGGCAATTGTGTAACTTCCTTTAGGAATGGTTAAGCTTCTCTGGTTAGCGGTCATTGTAAATGACTCTTCGTTAATGTGAAAAAGGACAGCGCTTTGTTTTCCCATATCTAACAGCTTGCAATGATAATCCACTTTTTTAGAATCATATTTTATTTTTCTTTCAATTATTGTATCCACTTATAGCTACCTTTCTTTATGAAATATATTATTTTCCATTCTCCCACCATTTAACTCTGACTATTATTTTGTATTTAGAGGTGAAAATGAATCTTTTCAGATCTCCCAAGCCACTAATCATTCTTAAGATCCTCCTCCTTAAAGTATCAAAAAGAAAAAGTGAATGCTATTTTTATGTAATTAAACTTGCTTTCAACTCAAAAAAGGTACGCAAACCGGTATTCGGCGCGTACCTTTTTTAATGGATTCATCCATTTCATCAACTATCATTTGCGCTCCGTTAATGATAAAAACTTCGTTATCAGATGAATAAAGTATACGATGAGTCCGTAATTGACCATCCAGCTCCAGATATAATCCGGCATCGTCATTATCGCTATGAACACAGTAGAGATGATAAATACACCTAAGGAAGTTCCTCCCAGGATATAGATACTTTTCTTTAACGCGGCAAAATTGGCAAAGGTGACTGAGCAGCGTGCGGGTGCGATACTACACTATTTTATCTATCTAATGAGGCATATCAGATTCTTAGATAAGCTTCATAAACCAAACAAAAAACTCTTTCACCAAAACATGGATGAAAGAGTTCTTTTGTTTATGGTTCTATCGATTAATCCACCGCAGCAATCGCTCCACATTGTTTTTACTTACTTTCCCGCCTGAAAAGCGGTCAATTTGCCTGAATGGCATGTTAATCACAAAGTATACGTTGTTTGCCGTTAGTGGTTTTCCAATTTTTTTTAAGAAGTGGTGGACGAACATAATAGAGTTATATAATAATTTGCCTACCCAGTTTTTATATTGTGCCTGGTTAATAGTGTCATTCATTCCGAGCTCTTTATGAGGATCCCAACTTTTTGGAGGAAGCTCCCTCCCAAGTAAACTTTCGAATTCTGAATCAGTGATTTGCTTTACATTCGCTGATGCATAGTAAGGGTAACTATTTTTTAAGAATACAGATGGTGAAGCACCAGCCATTTCAACCGTGCCCTCTAAATGAATTTCTTGAATGGAGCTGCCAATCTGAATCATATAATTCCCCGACTCAATCTCCCAATCTTTGATCTCAGGATTATAGTAAGAGAAGTCTCGATCTGTTAATGTTAACGATACCTGCTTCGTTTCGCCTGGTTCCAAGTAGACTTTATCAAAAGCTTTTAATTCTTTTTTAGAACGGAAAATGACCGAATCTGCCTTTTCAATATACAATTGTGCGATCTCGGCTCCCGCCACATCACCACTATTGGTCAAATTAAACGACACATGAAGGCCATCTATCACAATATCGGAATACTCAAATGTTGTATAAGATAGTCCATATCCAAACGGATAACGCACAGGTACATTAGCTGTTTCAAAATAACGGTAACCGATAAATAGTCCTTCTTTATGTTCACTACTTGCTTGTTTTCCAGGGTAATAATCTGATGATGGAACATCCGTATACTGTATTGGGAATGTTTCGCTTAGTTTGCCGCTTGGATTGAATTTGCCAAGCAATAAATCCACAACTGCCTCACCGCCGCCCTGTCCAGCAAGGTACGTGTGTATAATGCCTTGCACCTGATCTGCAAATGGCAGTTCAAGGGCTCCGCCGCCAGCTAGTACAACGATTACGTTCTTATTTACCTTTGTTATAGCTTCCACAAGTTCTAATTGATTTTGAGCTAGTTTTAAATCCTCTCTGTCTACTCCTTCTGCTTCTTTGCTTTCGTCAAGACCAATAAATAAAAGGACTGCTTCAGCAGATTTAGCAAGACTTACTGCTTCTTGCACCAATTTACTGCTGCTCGCTCCCATCCGCTTAAATCCTTGCGCATATCCAGTTATATTTAAAGAAGACTTTTGTAAATGATCAAGTGAATTGCTTAATTTATAGGGATTTATTAACGAGCTTCCTGCACCTTGATATCTTGGATTTTTTGCAAAATCACCAATCACCGCTACGTTGGTTCCCGCTTTAAGAGGAAGAATTCGATTTTCATTTTTCAAAAGTACGATTGATTGACGGGCAGCTTCAACTGCCTTACTGTGATGTTCTTCATAATCAACATGGACTGGTTCCTTATTTTCAAAACCCACTTTAAATATTAGGGTCAGCAATTGATCGACCGCTTCATCTAATATAAATTCATCAAGTGTTCCTGCCTGTATGGCATCCACAATTTCTTTATCTGTGATGCCGTTAGTGGATGGCATTTCTAACTGATTATGAGCCTTTAACCCTGCAACACGGTCATTATTCCCGCCCCAGTCTGTGACAATAACGCCATCAAATCCCCATTCATCATATAAAATGTCAGTTAAATTCTGATTTTCATTTGCATAATCACCATTTACTTTATTATAGGAAGACATCATTGTATACGGATTACTTTCTTTTACTACTTTCTCAAATCCAGTTAAATAGATTTCCCGGAGCGAACGTTCATCTACAATTTCGTCAATGGTCATTCGCATATGTTCCTGGCTATTCACTGCATAATGCTTCGGGCAAGCTGAAATCCCATTTGACTGAATTCCCTTTACCATTTCACTGGCCAGTTCACCAGTCAGGTATGGATCTTCAGAAAAATATTCAAAATTACGCCCACAAAGTGGATTACGTTTAATATTCAAACCTGGGCCAAGTAAGACACTTACTTTTTCACTGCTTGCTTCCTTGCCAATATCTTGTCCTACTTTGTATACAAGTGATTTATCCCAGCTGTTTGCCAGCGTTGCTGCTGTTGGATAACATGTGGCTGGCAAGCTTTTATTTAAGCCAAGGTGATCAGCCTTACCGCCTTGTTTACGCAGTCCATGTGGTCCATCGGTTAGCATAATGGAAGGAATGCCGAGGCGTTCAATTGCCTTTGTATTCCAAAAGTTTTCTCCAGACATGAGTGAAGCTTTTTCTTCTAATGTCATTTGTTTAATTAAGTTTTTATATTTCATATTGCACCGCCACTCTATAAAAATAGTAAGAAGGCGAACTTAGACCGCCTTCTCCTTATATATCAAAATAAGTTTAGTCAAATAAATAAGTTTGAAGTGTTGCAAATAGTGAGTTATGCATGCTATTTCGCAGTCCTGCTGTAATCGCTTCTGGATGGTTAGCATATGCTTCTTCTAACTGTTTCTGATTGTTTGGAACCGAGAGAATATCCAGCATCAGATCATTGCCAGAAGTAATAGCCTTTTGTGGTTCCATGAACCCGAATACTGCATCAGAAGATACTACGCCTTCAAATCCCCACTCTTCTCTTAACATTCCATTTAATAATGCTGGATTCGCCCATTTTCCATCGATATAAGAGAAACTGGACATGGCACCTGTTACACCAGCCTCTTTTACCGTTATTTCGAAAGGACGCAGATGTAATTCTCGCATGGCTTGCTCATTAGACCATACTAGCATCCCTGAGCGTGCATTTGTTTCTTGCTCATTCATAATAAAGTGTTTCATGAAGACGATAACCCCTTGATCTTCCGAACCTTTTGATAAATTGGCACCAATCATACCATTTAATACAGGATCTTCGGACATATACTCAAAGTTTCTTCCACCTTGTGCTGAGCGGTGAATATTCAGAGCCGGAGCGTACCAGCCGTGTATTCCGTATGCTTTAGCTTCCTTTCCAACTACTTCACCCATCTCGTAGGCTAATTCATGATTCCAAGTTGATGCGATCACGATTTCACTTGGATATGCACCAGCTTCAAACTTCTTAAAGAAGAAATTAAATCCGGCTGGTCCGTCCATTAAAACGGTATTTGGTATTCCAAGTTCATCAATGGCTCCTGTATGATATGCCCCTTCTGTTACATATTCAATCATTTGATCGACAGTGAGCTGATCCAAGAACTCATCCCACTTAGGATCATCATGATCTAATTCCTTTAAATCTTCTAATTTAAGGCCATTTTCGGCCCCTGTTACAGGCATTTCCACATCGTCATGAAACTCATGACCTTGAACTCTCTCAATCACTTTGTCTGAAGCGATTTTTGAATCATCTTCATCTGAAGGGTATGTTCCTTCCCAATCATTCCGGGACAGTACCGTTAATTCGTTTTCTGATTCAGTAAAGCGATTCTTGTATTCTGTTCCTGTATCGGCATCTGTTTCATACACAATGTCATCAGCCAATTCAAAGTCTAGTGTACTGTCAATTTCATGGACATTTTTCCCCAGCTTAATTTGGTATGTTCCACTTTCTAAAATATAATTCTCATTTTTCATATCATAAGAAGCCATATCTCTAGTATCAAAATTGATCGTTACTACTTCAGTCTCTCCTGGCTCAAGTAATTGAGTTTTTGAAAATGAAGCTAAGTTAATGGCAGACTTCTCAATTCCTCCCTGCGTATAAGGAGCAGAATAATACACTTGAACGACATCTTTTCCAGTCACTTCACCAGTATTTGTCACTTCTACTTGCAATTGAATAGATTCATTGTTTAATTGCTGTTCTGTTATATTCCAATCAAATGTTGTATAGCTTAAACCTGAACCGAAAGGAAATTGAACGGTTTCTTTGTATCCCTCTTCATTGCCTTGATAGTAAGTTTCATAGAATCTGTAGCCTACATAAATTCCTTCTTCATAATTAAGGTAAGCTTTGTCTAAGTTCTCATATCGATAATCGCCAAAGTTTTCACTTGCTGGTGCAGATCCTACATCATACACATACGTATCCGTAATGCGCCCAGATGGATTCAGTTCGCCTGATAGTACCTTTGCAAGTGAAACCGTTCCAAAAGGTCCCGGTGTTCCAACCCATAGGACGGACTGAATGCTTGGAAATTCTTCAACAACTCCTAATTCCAGAGTATTTCCGGCATTCACAACAATGGTCACATTACTGAAGGTTTCAGCTACTTTCTCAATTAAAGCATGCATCTCCTCAGATAACTTTAATTGATCACTGCTTACATCCGATGCTTCTACAGAGTCACTTTGAATAATGATCATTGCATTTTCAGAGTACTCTTTCGCTTGTGCTAAAGCAGCATCCGAAACATCTGGTTCACCAGCTGTCTCAGCACCGCCTAACATCCCTTTAACGACTTGAACAAAACCAGCATCTGCCTCACCTGCTGCTCCTTCTAATTCCGGCAGGCTCGCATAATAATCATATAATTCCTGATTATATTGGATTCCTGCACTCTCAAGGGCATCAAATAAAGGAACAGCACGTGTTTGGTCCGCTCCACCAGACCCGCCTCCGCCATATTTAAAACTAAAAGCATTGGAACCAAATATGTTAAGCTTTTTATCTGCTAATGGAAGTGAATTATTTTCATTTTTTAATAAAACAATCCCTTCATTGGCAATTTCTTCTGAAATGGCATCAGCCGCTTCTCTGGCTTTGACTGCCTCTGCGCTTGTAGTATCAATGTTAATATGCTTACCAGTCATATTTTCAACTGCGCTTAAAGCTGTCGGTCCTAACGTTACCCCAACAATCAGCAGCAAGATCGCAGCAGCTGACCACCCAGCAATACGTCTAGGTCTATTCTTAATTTTTTTGTACATCTTTATTTCTTTCTTCCTTGCTTTTCTTTCTTTACGGCTTAAAGATTTAAGTTCTTCTTTTCTTTGCTGCTTCTGTTCTTTTCGCAACAATTTATCGCTGTTCATTGCTGCTTTCTTTTCTGCTTCAGGCAGCACTGAAATTTCCTGCTTTCTTTCCTTGCGCTTTGCACGATCCTTTTTCACTTGTTCCGATATTTCCTGCTTCCAGGCTTTTCTCTTTTTAAAATATTCTAACAAAATGACCCCTCCTGCCTTTTTGCTCTTTAATTTCTTTTCAATACAAACTCGATGGTAACTTTGAAGCATGCTTTTGAATTAAAAGTCTACCATCATCAATTGAACCATCTCTAATGAACTTCCCTTTAAGTGAGCGCTTCCATTATTACGAAAAACCTCTACCTTACATAGTTTATTTTCTCCTTGCACATTAAAGCGGTACTTAGAAAACGTTATCAAATCATTGCAGCACCTGTTGAAGCAGGTAAATCAAGTATATAGAGTCCTAGGATATAGTTCATTCCAATACAATAGAATTCTTGCTCCAATTAATGACCTATTTATAAACAAGCTGTAAAAGATTTCTTTTAATGGAGGTGGAATATATAAATAATTGTTACGATTTTTGACACACACCTAATATGCAGGTATCCAATTGAACAAAAAAAACCATCCGCTTTATCTTCTTGCGAATGGTCTGATTACATATTTAATAACGTTTTTTAAACTCTATAAATTGAATTTCATGGGGCAGCAGTTCAGTTATAAGTGTATAAGACTGATTTGCACTTATATCCTCGATCTTTATGCCGGGCTCTGCTTTTCCTTTTAAATAGCCAACCGTTTCATCGTCCAGATCGATCGGTGCACCAATATTAACCCAGGAATCGTAGGAGGACCCTTGCTCGCGATTAACATATTGCTTCCTCATGCGATACCCTCCATTCATACCATTCAAGGTGACTTGAAAAGCTTGGACTTTCTCATCTTCAAAAACAGAGTATCGACTTTCCTGTGACAATTGCGAGTAGTCGAAAGAGCGATATAAGTAGTTAGGATGACTGTAGTTGTAGATTATAATCTGATAATCTTCGCCCCTTTTCGTCACGATCATATTTTCCCTTTTTACTATTAGCTCATTTCCAAGTTGACTTAAAAAATAGAAAGCATGATATCCAGCCTTTTTGATGCCGTTGTAGGTCATGAGACCAAACCCGCCATGAAACAAAGACATTTTTGGGCTAAACTCTTCAAATACATCAGTAAACGTCCAGTATCCCATTCCATTAACTTTTTCAAAATTTTCAATTGCTGTTTTAGCGATAAACGCCGCCATATAACATGTATCATGAAGTAAATCCTGGCTATCGCTGTTTCCGTTCCATTCAGTAATCCAAACTTCTTTTATATCCTTGTGTAAGGCGCTGCTTTTCTCCAAAACAGAGTCTATATTCGACGAAAGATTATGCTCATCACCAATCATGATGGACTTAAAATCTGTCACACTCTGTATATTCTCAACAGGTGTCTTTTTATGAGCTTGTGGTTCAAAGTTTGGTTTACGAGCCAGGTTGTAAACATGAAAAGTGAAAAAGTCTAAATCTATATTTTTTTTGGCAGTGACATAATGAAAGTCGTCAATCCATGAATGGTATTTAACAAAATTAATACTGCTGAATCCGCCTATTTTAATTTTAGAATCAATGGATTTAATCGACTCATATGTCTCCGCAAACAAGGTGAAAAATTCCTCTCTGGTTCCTCTCCAGAAGAATGGAACTTCCGGCTCGTTCCAAAACTCAAAATACCATGTTCTAATTTCATCTAATCCATACCGATTAATTAAATGCCGGACAAACTCTTCCATTAATTCTTTCCATCTCTCCATCAGTTTTGGCGGTGAGACGTGAGCTTCCCATACAAAAATTGTATGCTCAGTCGAAGCTAAATCCTTTGGCATAAATCCTATTTCAATAAAAGGTTTCACATTTGCTTTAAGCAGGTTATCTAAAATTACATTAATATAATTAAAATTGAAATAATAGCTTCCATCGGAGTTTTCATTGTATACGTGCATCTGGTCGGCAAAAATGCCATGAAACCGAACATATTTAAAGCCTATTTCCTTTTGAATCTGTGTAAGCTGCTGATTAAAATCATGTCTTAAAGCAAGTGGAGCATAGCCAAACGTCAGCAAATTCGTAAATGTATGATGGATTGGTCTTTTTGATTGTGTTAAATCAACCGTAACAGACCTCGACTTTTGTTTATATACCTCTTGGTTATTTCGCTCTCTTTGAAGATATTTAAACAAATTTGCCAGTGATTCACTGCTATTAATACTGAGGTAATCCTTAGCGATGTTGTTTTCGACTTCCACCTTAAAGGCATCGCGAAACTCTTTAGGTGTTGTCCCGATCACTTCTTTGAAAACACGGTAATACGCTTTGCTATCTGGAAACCCATATTGCAATGCTATTTCAGTGACTGTTTGATCGGTTGTCTGCAGGGCTATTAAAGACTTATTCAATCGCATATTATCTAATTTCTTTTTAAAGGACACGCCTACCTTGGCCTTAAAATACCTGGATAAATATTGAGGATTCAGCGTGAATTCATCCGCTATATTCTGTAAACTTAAACCAGCATTCATGCAGTTCTTGTTCATATACTTTAAAATTTCTAATAGTCTCTGGTCATGATCGGCCTGCGTATCGTCGGTTTTGGTCTTTACCTCAAAATGCTCCAGCAGAATTACCGCAAGCTCCAATAGCCACTTCTTCATCTTTAGCTGGAAATGACTCTTTTTATTAATAATCAAATCCATCATATTGGCAAGAATATATTTTAGTTCATCCATAATTCCTTTTGGTGCATTCTTTTCATCTCTAGAATTTAGGTAGAATCGCTTTTGCTCCATATCAATGCCTAACTCTTTTAGATACCGGCTATCCATCTGCATGGCTAACACCTGAGTTTTTCCATAGCCTGTATATGAATCAATAAAATGAAGCTCATTCCCATTAACAAGAAAGATATCTCCGCTTTCAAGTCTATAGCGATCCTTGTCAATCCGAATCTCCAATTCTCCATCCAGAATCAGCAGTATTTCTGTATCTTCATGCCAATGATATGGAAAACGTTCAACGGTTTGAGTGAATATATTAACTGGCAGATCATCCTGATAATTAATCTGTTCATATTGGTATTGCATGATCTACTCTCCTTGGACATGGGTTTTGGGGACAGGTTCCTCGACCCAACCTCTTTTTAGACGCTCAACCCGGATTCAAATAAGCGGAGATATTCCGCTTATTTTCATTTTAGCGCTATTTTTGGATTAAATAAGCGGAAATTTTCCTGTTATTTCCTCGAAAATCGCTCTTTTTCACACTTTTTGAGCAAATAGCCGGAATTTCTCCCTCTATTTTGGCCATTTTTAGCGTTATTTTAGAAATAAGGGAAGTTTCTCCGCTTATGAACAAGCTCGTTCTCAAAACGGGGGCCAATGGCAAGTTCCTCGATCCACTTGGTTTCTGAGGACTGGTCCCCGTCCGCAAAAAAACTCCACTTTGAAGAAAAAATCGCTCAAAATGAAGTATCCTTTACCTACACAACAATATTACAGATTCCTAATATCCTCAATCAGCCTCTCAACATTTTCCTTCTTCGTAGCCCAGCTGGTGCAGAATCTCACAACACTTTTCCCATCATCCACTTTCCCCCAATAGGAAAACGAATATTTTTCACCTAATTTCGATAACACTTCATGTGGTAAAATCGGAAACTGCTGATTGGTTTTGGAATCATATCGCAATGAATACCCTTTATCCACAAACGCCTCTCGAATCATCATCGCCATTTCAACAGCATGTTTAGATATGTCATAATATAAGCTATCTTCAAACAGTGTTTCAAACTGAATGCCTAATAATCTCCCTTTAGCCAGCATTCCTCCTTTTTGCTTGATCATATACCGAAAATCCTTTTTTAGATGATCATTCATGATCACTACCGCTTCCCCGAACATTGCTCCTAATTTGGTTCCGCCGATATAGAATACATCACAAAGTTTAGCCAGATCCGCTAAGGATAAATCACTGCCTTCTGAAACAAGGCCATATCCTAGGCGGGCACCATCTATAAACAGAGGTAAATCACATTCCCGGCAAACTTTACTTAATTCCTCCAATTCGGATTTACTGTAGGTCGTCCCATTTTCAGTAGGGTGCGATATGTATACCAATCCTGGCTGAACCATATGCTCATGTGCGGCATCATTCCAATGAGCATCATATAATTCCTTTACCTGCCCTGCTTTAATTTTTCCATTATCACTAGGCAGAGTTAGCACTTTATGACCGGTGGCTTCTATGGCACCCGTTTCATGATCAGCGATATGTCCAGTAATGGCAGCCACTGCTCCCTGATGCGGACGCAAAATAGAAGAGATAATCGTTGTATTTGTCTGTGTGCCTCCAACTAAAAAATGCACATCTGCATTCTCTCTGTCACACGCTTTTCTAATATACTCTCTGGCTTTTGCACAATGTTCGTCCATTCCATATCCAGGTGACTGTTCTTCATTCGTATCGATGAGCCGCTGCAGAATCCGCGGATGCGCCCCTTCTGCGTAATCATTTTCAAAACGTATCATGTATAGCCCCTCCAGCTTAACCTACTTGTATTTGTTTAATAATTCTTCAGGAATATGACAATAATCATCCGGACATCGAGCTAACCGATCTTGATGTTCCTCTGCACTTCTCACATAGTTAGTAAGAGGCAGTACCTCCACCACAATACGGTCATAATCATTTCTCTTACTAAGAAAAGCTTTCGCCTCGATTAAGTGTTCAGGCTTTTCACTATATACTCCTGTTCTGTATTTCTTCCCAACATCCTGGCCTTGTTTATTCAAACTGTATGGATCAATAATTTCGAAAAAATAGCCCATTAATTCTGTGATTGATACGACGTTGGGATCATATTCTGTTTTTACACATTCTGCGTAACCGTCATAATCTCCATGTAGTGTTTGACTTGTTCCATTAGCTCGTCCTGCTTCTGTAAACCTTACTCCAGGTAAAGTTTTAATAAAAGCTTGCACACCCCATAAACATCCGCCTGCAAAATAGACTGTTTCCATAGTGATTCTCCTTGGTAATGAAGATTATATACTTTTAATAGATATTATAAGCTAGAAAGACACTATAAATAAAAACATTTGAGTCTCTTGTTTTCAATGATTATCCTAGACTCAATCTAGTAAACTTTCCATTCCCAAAAAACAAGCTACCTAACTTGGCAACTTAATCTATAGCTAATGAACATTCACTCTGGCATATTAAAGCGCGGAAAATAATTGCGCACCAAAAATCCGCCAAATAGGATAAATAGGATCGGGATTATAAATCCGCCAACTGTAAAACCGGTAATGCCAAAAATGATACAAATGATCCCAAACCACGCAGCCAGTGAATGGATCGTATAAGAAATAATGGAACCAATAAACGTGAGTGTCCGCCCTAAAAATTGCTCCCCTTTAGGCTCTCTTAACATATGGCGAATACTTAAAATAAAGCTCCATACCAATAATACTGGAATCCCCCATATTAGAAACATTGCAAATAAATCCATTTCCACTCACTCTCCTAATCTTCAACCCTTATAAAATTCAAGATGCTATTCCATACTCCATATAATGGAATTATTATATATATAAATGGATTTTTTTTCATTAAATGTACCTTTGCGGACAAAGAACAGCCGCTTCATTGACTGATGTATCATCAATATAAGCAGCTGATATAAAATAAGGCTATTCAATTATGTTTAATCCTTAAAGATACAAATATGTGTGCTTTTTCAGCCATTTTTTTATCCACTCTGAGCAGCCGTATTAGAAGCGTTATTACCATACGAATGCTCTAAGTTTATATACCAGCATTTAGGGTTTCCTACACATTCCTGAATATTTTCCTCAGCAGAAGTCCTACCACAACCCCTGGAATTGCACACAACATCGGAAACCAAACGGTCCCCAGACATACACCAAATAACCTTACCCTCTCTGCATACATAAGCCCAATCGTAACAAAAAATGCAGGAACGACAAAAGGCAAATAGGCATATTGTTCCTTGTCTCCACCTGCATCCTTATAAGCGTCCCACATGGAAAAGAAGTAAATACAAGGATAAAACATCAGCCATTGGTATTCGGTTTGTTCAATTGCTTTATTGATTTCTCCATTAAAACTAAAGAAAATAATCTGATTAAAATTGGATTGAACATTGATGATAAATTCCAATAGAATAAAAAGAAATCCTTTCAGATACTTACCGTTAAGCAATTGACCAAAACCTGGAAAAGCTATGCTCCATAACAATTTTTCTTTTGGATTCACATCTGTCTAACCTCTTTTTAGGATTTTATAATAATTAGCGGTCATGTCTCCTTATTTCATCAGCTGATCTCTGTCTGCTGCATGAGGCGGTCTTTCCAGCCACGCATGCTTAATTTGTAGATTTAGCCCATCCTCCGCATAGAGTCCAATTTCACCTTGAAATCGAACATAATCAGCAGCAATGTCGCGCCTTGGACTTGCTGAAAGCGCGGTACCATAGTTACCCATGCCAGCAGCAGTCATCATCGAAATCATAAACAGCATTAATTTATCGGAAAAAGGGGATTCGGTTGAATCGTAAACTTCTGCATCCCAGGTTACAGGTGCTGGCAGGTCATTTTCATGTAAGTAATTAATGATAACTTGAATTTGATTCTTGGAAATTTCTTTGCCTCTTTTGAAATAATTCCGGACATCACTATTCTTTGCCACTTGTCCGAAACCGGTTATGGTTGCTGTTCCCATATGGTTCGTTTGAATATTAGAGTATAGATGGGTGATTTCTATGGCTGTTAATGGTCTTTGTTTTCCCCACCAACCAGCTAAGAAATGCTGTTTTTCAACCATATCCACTTCTTGCAGATATGGTATATATGGAGACCTAACCTCGAGGCCCTTGGAAAGCAGCATGTCTGTTGTCTCATTAAATAACTCCATTGTTGAAGAAATACAAGACATAAAATGCTCTCGAATATCATTGCGAAAAACGTGTGGCAAAGCCGCCCCGTATGTAACTAAAGCCCCTTTCGTCATCTGTTTCGTAAAGATTAATAAGAACTCATCAGAGAAAAGCCTTGGAGCATCCACATGAACATCGTTTTCCGTAAAGCCAAGAGGAATAGCGTGTCCTTCTTCTTTAAAAATTTTTGTAACCACTTGTACATGCTGCTGAGACAAATCTAAAGCATGTTCTATAACTTTTTTGATTTCCTGATCTTCAACTTTTGTTAAATAATACTTATAAACACATACAAACATAGAATCCGCTATATAATTTGCCCATAGACCGCCAACTTCAGATGAAGTTAAGCGAATATGATGAGTTTCCATAGAAATCCCCCCAGATTTATAACTCTGGATAGTATCCCCTTTTTAAAAAATACTTATGAATATTTCTCCAATTTTTTCAATTATAGCAAGAAATCCTTGGCTATATGTAGGGTTGGATTTTCTCTATTTAGCCCTCTTTTTTGTGTGCTGGCGGGCAGTATTCACTAGGTCTTAGTACATTTTTATCCCTCTGCTCAAACAAAACAAGCTGCCAAATTTGGCAGCTTGATCTGAAAAAATTAAATAAGGTAACTATTTAGCTAACCCCAATTCATAACGATAAAAATGTGACTCCTTTATATAACCATTTTTTTCATATAATCTTTGAGCAGCAATGTTATCTGGCGCAGTTTCCAGACTAATGCTCTTCGCACCTGTTTCAACAGCAAAGTCTTTTGCTTTTTGCAAAAGCATTTCTCCTATCCCTTGTTTTCTGGTATCTGCATCTACATATAAGTCATTTAAAATCCATGCCCTTTTCATGCTGACAGATGAAAATGTGGGATAAAGTTGAGTAAAACCTGCATAGCCTTGTTCATTTTTCACAACAAAGATAACAGAATCCTTGTTTTCTAGGCGTTCTTGTATGTAAGCTAAAGCACCATCTAAATCTGATGGCTGCTGATAAAACATACGATATTTATTAAATAACACGGATACTTCTTTTAAATCTTTCAGTTCAGCTTGGTAGATCTCCATTTGATTTTCCTCTCCCCATTAAATTAGAATTGTATGACAATATTTTTATAAAAGGTAAATAAAACCGGATATTGCTAATGAAATGACTCCGGCAAGACCAGCGTACATTGCAATCTTGGTTCTGAAATCTCGATGCTCTTCTGTTTCAGAATGAAAATTTGCTCGCTGCTGTTTTCCATCGGTCCATGCACCGATAAAAATGCCGGATATTAAGATACATAATATACCCATAATTAGGAAGAGCTGAACCATTTTATTCATCTCCTTCATTTCATTACTTTATTGGATTGTATATTTTATCTACCGTCTTTCCACTACCTATACTATAACTCCTCTAATGGCATAATGCTCCATTTTTCACTCAGAATATTTTATTATTTCAAAAAATAACATGTTATACTTGTATTATTTCGTTCGAATTGCTGCTCATTTTAAAGGCGTTTTGCTTTAAAGAATTTCATTAAGGAGGAATAAAAATGGCAACATTTGAAGATTTTCAAAAACTTGATATGAGAGTCGGTGAGATTATTAGAGCAGAAGAGTTTACCAAAGCGAGAAAGCCAGCCTATAAATTATGGATTGACTTCGGTGACGAAATTGGGGTTAAACAAAGCAGTGCTCAAATAACAGATCGTTATCGTCTAGATGAACTAGTTGGCAAGCAAGTATTAGGTGTAGTTAATTTTCCTCCTATGAAAATTGCTGACTTTAAGTCAGAGGTTTTAGTAATGGGGACTTACTCAGACCAAGGTGTTGTGCTAATACAGCCTGAACAAAAAGTTAAAAAAGGCGACCGATTAGGATAAGGAAAAGAGATAAGTCTTGATCTTTAAGGAATAAAGGGCGGTTTCAGGCTATATGTATTTTGGAGTTCATTTTGCCGTTGAATACATCCACTAATCTTCATTTTGTTATTCATCTTGCCTCCAAATAGACGGAGCTTTTCCGCTTATTTTCATTTTTGTGCTCTTTTTAAGGTAAATAAGGGGAATCTCTCCGCTTGTGTTCTAAGGTTCTTTTTCTAAATAAGCTGGGGAGTATCAGCGAAAATAGGAAAGTAAGATAAACAGCCATTTCCATGATCCTCCCCCTCCGAATGTAAGTTCCTTTTTCTCCCTGCCCGCTACATCTGTGTGAAATCAGTTGTCTAGCCTTCCACCTATTCGCCAAGTAATTTCTTTTCAAGTATGATCTTATGTAATCCTTTTTCGTCAATATAAGTATCTATAACGTCAAATCCATTTTTAATATTCAATATCAGCATATTACGCCATTTATTCATTGTTTTTGTTTGAACTATATGATATCCATTTTCTCTTAAATATTGATGCTGTTTTTGCATTAAGTTCGATGCAATGCCGTAGTTTCTGTAATTAGAATCTACCCCTCCTAGCCAACTGTAAAATATATTAGCATCAATTTCATAACCGATTTTATAACCAATCACCTTCATATCATACACCGCAGTAATAACCAGCAGTTTAGATTTCCTTTCCATCTTGCTTAACAAATTATCGTTAGTACTAAAAATAACTTTATGTAATTCTAAAATCCCATCTGCTACATGATCATCAGGGATTGAATTAAAAATAACGTATTCAAAGTTCAAATGTTTTTCTCCTTTCGATTGAAAGCTCAGTCCCGCTTATAGGTGTTCACAGTATGAAGCTCGAAGTAAAGACATGAAGATCATATAAAAAGAGAATCACATAACCCACTATACAACTCTTCTAAAGGCTCAATACATAGATAGTTTTATATTTTTCATGTCACTATTTTTTTGTTAATTAACATTAATAAAGCCCCTCTATTCTGTTAAATATAATCACCAATCAATTCAACAAGAAGCTTTGGATGACTACATATAAAATAAATAGAAATACCACTATACTGAACCAGAAGAAACCTTTTTTTCCCTCTTGAAATTCCCTTAAGCTCATCACCAATGTCGTTAATCCTAGAAACAAAAGCATATATGGCTGTAACCTATAATCTTCAGTAATCAGTCCATACCCTGCAAGTAACATAACTATTATTGCTAAAATAATGTGCAATAACTTTAACAAACTAACTCCCCCCTCCAACCCAATTTACCATATTTATCCGGTTAATTATTAACTAACCTGGTTATTGAAATAAAAGAAGCTGCCTAATTCAGCAGCTGAACTAAAATATATACAACAGCTTGTTACAAAATAAACAATTAGTTACTCATTCGTATTATATATTACCTGGGCAATTTGTTTTTCTCCATTTTTTTCAAATTCCTTGTATATCTGCATTCCTATTTTCTCTGCTACTTTTTGGGATGGAATATTTTTGAGTGTCGTGTAGGAGAACACTTTCGGATATTTTAATACGTTAAAAGCATACTCCTTACAAGCATCTGCAGCTTCTGTGGCATAACCCTGATTGCAATAGTCTTTAATAATATGAAAGCCAATCTCTGGAACAGTTTCTTTATCAATCAATTGCATGGTAATCCCACAATCTCCAAGGAATTTTTCACCATCTTTTAAAATCACTGCCCATAATCCGTGATTATATTTTTTATAATTATCAAGATTCCATGTAATCCAGCTTTCCACCTCTTCCAAATGAAATGGTTTTGTATAATATTGCATGGATTCTGGATCAGACAGAACTTTTGATAATTCTAGTTTGTCATCCAAAACGAATTCTCTTAAATAAAGCCTTTTTGTTTCAAGTATCTTCACGACCAGCACCTTCTTCCATCTAATCTTCATTAGCCTGCCCTTTAATCGCATAAGAAAGGCTACCTGGTTTTCACAGCTGTATGTAGTATTAAATTATATTTCAATATCGTATTCCATTCTCTTAGCTATTCCTTTTGATACGGATTTTCCATATAGACGTGAAATTAAATGAAAGGACATATTGATCCCTGCTGAAATACCCCCCGAAGTTATAACTGACCCTTCATCCACAAATTTCACATCACGCTGTACTGATACTGAGGGAAACTCTTTTTCTATTCTCCCTATGTCCATCCACTGGGTTGTAGCCCTTTTTCCATCTAAAATACCTGCTTTTGCAAGAAGCAGAGCCCCTGTACAAACAGAAGTCATAAATTCTACTTTTGATTGTTGTTTTGTTATCCATTGAATTACTTCTGTATTATAAATTTCAACTTCTTCAGCACCGTACCCTCCCGGCACAATCAAGATATCAAACACAGGATGATTATCAAAATGATAATCTGGAGTTACCTTCAGACCATTTCTCGCGGATATCATTTTTCCATCTTGAGAAACTGTTTTAACTTTAAATGCTTTCCTATCACAATCGGGTAAAGTCGCCAGAGAAAAAACTTCAAATGGTCCAGCAAAATCTAAAACTTCCACTTCATTAAATAATAAAATTCCCACTGTTCGTTCCACCATTTCGATTCCCCCATGACTAAGTTAAAAATTTTCTAAATGGCTAATAGGCAAGTAAGTAAAGGACATTAATTGATTTATGCATTTAATTCTATATAGCTTACTAATCTACAAAAATTTTCATCCCCAACTCGCTCTGATGTCATTTATAGAATTGGCCGTTAAACATTTTAAGAACTATGCTCTATATTTAGCCAGCTTCCTTCCACTAATTTTTTATCAATAAAATTCAAAACAGACTGCAGCTGGTCTATTTGATTTTTAACTTTTTCTTTTTGCTGCTGCATTCCTGCTATCATTTCAGGAGTCATATTGGTTGTTTTTGAAATATCAAGATAATATTTGATTTCTTCTAAACTAAGGTTTGCCTTTTTCATACAGAGTATTAGTCGTATTCTTTCAATATCAGCAGCAGAAAAGGTTCGATGTCCATTTGGAAGCCGTTTTACCTCAGGGAGCAAGCCCGCTTTTTCGTAATATCGTATCGTATCAATGCTTAAATTGGTTTGGTTACTTGCCTGTTTGATTGTATACATCCTCTTCCTCCTTCTCATTTATTTCATTATAAAAATGGTCTTCACGGCATGTAAAGCTGATTCTTTACGCTTGACCTGGAGTTAACTCCAGGTTTTATACTACACTCATTCACTTATGAGGAGGACAATTATATGTTGCAAATAAAAAGCAAGACAGCACTAGTTACAGGAGCAAATAGTGGAATTGGGCTGGAGCTGACGAAGAAGTTACTTAAAAATGGCTGGCAGGTTGCTGCTTTAATCCGGTCTGATTTCCCAGAAGAAGACCTTGAGCTCCAAGAAAGAATTCGCCTGAAGGATATCAGAATTTATCGTTGTGATTTGTCTGATTTTAAACAGCTTAAATTGGCATTGCGGCAAATAAAAGAAAAGGAACCAAAGCTAGATGCTCTCTTCAATAATGCTGGAGGCAGTTTCGCAGAACTCAGCTTTTCACCACAAGGGCGTGAACTGCATTATGAAATTCAAACTGTTGTTCCTTTTATCATTACCATGGAATTTCTAGATCTTTTAAAAAGGGGTAATCCGGCTATTGTTATCCAGACTAGTACAAATGCATTTAAATTTAAACAATCTTTCGTTCCAGAAGAGCTGGCGAAACCAGAGAAATTTCAGAAACTGATTGGTCCCTATGCCACATCAAAATTAGCGGTTACCTTATGGACGTATGCATTGGCGCCAGAGCTAAAGCAAGAGAATGTTACATTAATCAGCATTGATCCAGGCAATAACAACACCATGCGCAAGGGCAGAAACGGTGGTTTGCCACTAATTATTCAGCCATTTATCCAATTATTTGGACCTCATCCAAGTACGGGGGCAGACCGGCTATATGCTGGATTGAAGATTTCTCCTGACCAGGCTGGAGTGTATATTTCAAATAAAAAGCCAGCTAGTTTTAAATTTAAACAGCATGCAGCAACCGTTTTATCACAGGTAAAAACAATCTATGAAAATGAGTACATATCACGATGATTTAAACAAACAGACTGCTAAATCTTTCTTGGCAGTCTGTTTACATCGTTAACATATAAAATTTGGTATAGCAGGGTTATACAATGTTTTATTTTTATGGCATTAGATTCTATTAAAAATATAATTCAGATGATTTGAAAAAGTACAAACGATGGGTTACTATGATCCTAACTCCGAGTAAAGGCATAGGTATTATTGTATTTATATAAATTGTTAAAGAGGTGGTTAAAATGGAAAATGTACCTTTATTTGTGACAACAGAATGGCTTGCAGGCAGATTAAATGATCCTAACTTAAGATTACTAGATGCAACGACATTTTTAAAAAATCCTGAAAAGGATGGATATTACGATGTCTGGTCAGGAAATGAAGCTTATGAAAAGGGGCATATTCCTGGTGCAGTATTTGCTGATTTACACAAGGAGCTTTCGGACCCTGATGCAAAATATGCCTTTACACTGCCTTCCCGCGAAAGATTTGTAAAAAAAATTAGTGAACTTGGTGTTGGCGAAGGCACTTATGTAGTTGTTTATGATCAAGGAGCTATCGTCAATAAACCAGAAGTTATCTCATCCGATTGGGCGTCACGCCTTGCTTGGCAATTGAAATATGAAGGATATTATAACGTTGCTGTTCTGGATGGAGGGTTTCCCAAATGGAAAGAAGAAGGCCGACCGGTTACGACCGAGCCTGGCTCCTATCCAAAAGGGGATTTTACAGGAGTGAGAAAACCTGAATTATTTGCAGCAAAAGAGGAAGTTCTAAATGCAATTGACGATGAAAATACAGTAATCCTCGATAGTTTATCACAGGCAAATTATAATGGTGATGTAAATACCTATGGCAGACCTGGGCATATTCCTGGAAGTGTCAATGTATTCTTTGGTGCACTTTCTGATCCGAATACAAAGGAGCTTTATGATGATGAAAAGTTGCGTGCAATATTTGAACAAACTGGAGCGCTTGATCCAAATAAGAAAGTCATCACGTATTGCGGCAGTGCCATTGCAGCTACTTGGACAGGATTAGTACTAAATAAATTGGGACAAAAAAATGTAGCCGTTTATGACGGGTCACTGACCGAATGGGCAAAAGACCCGTCACTTCCATTAGAAACCAATCCAAAAGAGTAGATATACCGTTTAATTAGAAGCATGGCTCTGTAGCTAGTGCTTCTTTTTTTTGGATCATTTATTATCCCTTTTTTAATAATTCACCTTTATAGCTTAGAGTATAAATCCCATTCACTAGTCATAGTAACAATTACCTTTAACTGACATGTCTTATTTGGAAAAATAAGGAGTTTGTAACACTTGTTATTTATAGTGTAATATTACACTATAAAAGAAGAAGAGGTGTTACGCTTGTTAAAATATTTCATTTGGACAGTAGCAGTAGTATGTATTGCTCTGCTGTTACCCCCTTTAGTAGTTATATATTTTTTAAACAATGGAAATCCGATTCATGAATACTTAACAGACAAGTATATTCCCGCTTATTTAGAGGAACAAGGTTATTCAGATGATGAATTAGCTTCTTCACACTCTGTATATCCAAATATCTCGATCAATAAGGATTTTTATCATGGCCATTACATGGTTAAATTTAAAGATGAACCAGAATTCACTTATTTTTATGGTTTAACCAAAAAAGGGAAAGAAGTGAAGCAGTTTTGTGAGCGGAACTGGATTTATTCAACACAAAAACCGACTAATTATTATGATAAGAAAAATAAATCAAAGCACTTGGAAAATGATTGTGTGTACCTTTATGATAATCAATAGCTGGAATAGGAGGATGATCCTCAACCGATTTTGCTTGGCTTTCCCTCCTTCAACTCTAGTTCATTAGCAGACTAAAATACTCTGCCCCCTTTCAAACCCAATGTATGTTAAAGTTGTTAAATAGGCTCTTATACATTTAAATCAATGGGGTGCACAAGTGGAAAGTAGACATATAATAGAAGTTAATGAAATTAAAGCCCTTACCAAGGGACATGTTTTATATTTTCACGAAAACCAAAATCAGTATATTGAATATGTGACTGACTTTATTACTTCAGGATTAGAAAAGAATGAATATTGTATCATTGTGGAAAATGATCGCAATATTTCTTTGATTAAAAATAGACTCACAGCACTAATGAGTAATGGTCAGCTAGACAAAGTGATTTTTGTTAATAATTATGATTTCTACTATGCCAGCGGAGACTTTCAAATTAATTCTGTATTTGATTTTCTTCCAAACGTCATTGGAGATTACTCTGAACTTGATTTAGTCATTCGAAGCTGGGCACATGTGGAATGGCGGGATGAGCACGAAGTCAGTAAACTGCTGGATTCTGAACATGAGGCAGAGGACATTGTAGCGCAAACAAATCTTCTTTCCGTTTGTGCATATGATTCTAGAAGGGTTAGTAGAGAATTTAAAGACGGGCTGCTTGCCTGCCATAACTTCCTTTTGAAAGAGAAAGACTAAACGCTAAGGATCATATATATATTTTCCAATATGGTAAAATTAATTTTTGACAAATAAGACTTGTTAATGTAATAAATAATAGAATCTAAAACTATTTTCGAATATAAAATATATTCACACACTATAAGAAAGGAAGTGTCCAGGTCATGAAAAAGAAAATACTTTTATTTTTATCTTCAGGCTATGGATACTCAACTGCTGTTTTCTTTTAGATCAATCTAGAATTGGATTAGTCTGTAAAAAACAGAAGAAATAAGCAGAAAATCTATAGTGAGTGAGGGATAGCATGAAAAAAATCACGAGAAAAAATCCTGAGTTTATGCCTAAACCAGTCGGTAACTACAGCCATATTACCAGAGTACCAAAGGGTGCGGAATTAATAGTTACATCCGGTCAAGTAGGAACGGACATGGATGGCAATGTGCCTGTAAGCATAAACGAGCAAATCACAAATACTTTCTTTAATATGAAAAAAGTTCTTGAGTCTGAAGGTTTAACTGAGGAAAATGTTATAAAGGTGAACATCTGGGCAACAGAGGAAATAGATTGGGATCACTTCTATCCACAGTGGGATGAGATCTTCAGTACTGCCTACCCATCTATGACAGTTGCCTATATCTCTGCATTAGGATGGCCTGAATTAAAAATTGAAATTGAATTATGGTGTGCAGAGGTTTAGTAAGAAAAAGAGGCTGGGACATAAGTATTTAACACACCTATTGAACCGAATGGTAAGGAAGGTCATCTTTCTAATCATTCGGTTTTTTATTTATAATTATAAAATATATTTTATTTACATGAGTGAAATGGAGCGGAGGGCCCTCGACTCCTGCGGGCTGCAGAGCAAAGGGTGAGACCCCGCAGGAACGAAGTGACGAGGAGGCTCAGCTTGCTCCCCGCGGAAAGCGAGGGTCCGCAGCGAAATGGAACGGTCTTGATTAAATACCGAAACCAAGATATTGAATATTCGTGTTTTAGAAATATTAATTTCGTTTTGTCCCAGCCTTTTTAGTATCATTTTAAGCATCTAAATTTTACAAAAAGGGTGCTTAAATCCAGCTCATACCTGAACTTTACCTGATAACCTTTCTTCTAGCCTTTGCTACAGCCATCAACATATAAATACTAAATAAAAAGATCATTGAAACCACGATCGGCAGCCCGTTTGAGGCATTTAATGAAAATAAGTTATTACTAATAAAATTAAAGAGAAGGATCGTAATCATGAATCCAAAATATATACTTTTTCTCTTTGAGTCTGCCTGACCAGCCTTATTATATCCAACATACGTTAATGACAGCCAAATGAAAAAAGGGATAGAAAATACCGCTAAAATAATAAAGACAACCAAATTCGTTCACCTCTCTATGTATATCATTCGGATAGCCTTCATTGTATTATACGTTTTTATGAAGTAAAAGTTTCACTCTGCGGAACCTCTTTAACTTCTCTAGTGAACAGCCGTTTACAAGTCTTCGTGATCCATAAATGCAACGAAAATTATGAGCAGCACATAACAGCCTTTTCCATCTCTTTAGCATTTAATAATATATCTCCATTCTCATCAACAATAAATTCAACGTTTGAGTTTGTCAGTCTATCTAGTGCTGAATCGATACTTGCTTGCGTTGAAGTTGATGCATCAATCCATACAGAATAATTGTTATCTTCCTGCTGAGAACAGCCAGCTGATAATACACTAATGACGGTAAATAAAATGAGTATTTTTTTCATCATGCGACCTCCACTATTATAGTTAACAACCGCAAAATATTGATAGAACGAATGAGAGAGTAAAGCTTTCCTGCCAATAGAAAGCCCTTTATCCTGAAAAACAATGATTCCTTACGCTTTATCCTGAATCATTTGTTTGGCCCACTTGCACCATTCCAGATACATTTCCGAATATCTGATTCCGTATTCGACTGTTAAGATCGTGCCTATGTCTGAGTCTCCCTGACTGTTAAAGTGTTCTTTCCACTCTTTTGTTTTTGCTAAAATACTTTGTTCTCTCTCTATAACCTCATCTAGCAATTGGTTAATTTCTTCCGCAGAAAGAATAGGGAAGATCGTTGTCTTAATTAAAAATTCATCTTTGATCTTTGCTGGTTTTAAAGGTTCTTCAATGGCCCAGCGGATTAAGTCTTTCTTCCCTTTATCGGTTAAAGAATATACTTTTTTATTTGGCGATGTACCTTGAATGACTAATTGATGAGTGATTAGCTCTTCCTCTTCCATTTTATGCAATTCTTTATAGATTTGGCTATGAGTCGAACTCCAAAAATAAATCATTGTTTGCTTAAAAATAGTCACCACATCATAACCAGTGACTGGTTTTTTAGAGATTATCCCTAACAAAGCATAACGTATGCTCATACTAGATCCATTCCTTACTATTTTATCAATATTGAAATTATAGCATAGATACTTGACCATATTCATAATCATTGGTTATTATAACTATAGTTTCATATGTCTAAAATGACATATAAAATAAAATAGCACACTTTTGTTTGTTCGCATTGCCATGTGAGCATTCTTTTTGAGCCACACAGCTATTTACCCATTCATGTGTTATCCCTGCAGCAAACGAAAGTTACATCACAAGAAAAACAGAAGAAAGGAATATTATTCTTAATTTAGTGGGCTAGCAACCGATTTTAAGCCACCTTAATTTGGAATAATTCGGTACCATACAATGAAAAAATTACTCAAGAGCAAAAAGTTACTCATCATCGTTTCTACTATATGTATATTGGTCATTTTGGGCTTGTCTGCCTTTTTTATATGGTCTCAAGATACGTACAAGGCACTTGATTCTAATCAAATCGCAGTGGAGGAAGTCAGAGATTTAGAAGATGGCTGGTATCTCAATACCGTTGAAAATGCTGAGAGAGGCATTATTTTTTATCCTGGCGCCAAGGTTGAGCCTGAAGCATATGCCTTTTTGGCTCAAGAATTATCTAAGCAAAATATTTCAGTAGCTATTCCCTCCGTTAGATTAAATTTGCCGATATTTGATGTTGCGAAGGCAGATGAAATACTAGATCAGTATGACAGCACTGAATGGTATATTGCCGGGCATTCAATGGGAGGCGCAGCAGCAGCGATGTATGCAGATCAAAACTTAGATCGAATTCATGGACTGATACTACTTGGCGCTTATGCAGCCGGCAACGATTTTTTACATGAGTCTAACTTGCCCGTTTTATCTATTAGCGGATCAGAGGATGGCTTAAGCACGCCAGAAAAGATAAAAGATAATAGCCCCAACTTGCCAGCAGACACTACATTCTTTGAAATTGAAGGCGGAAACCATGCTTACTTCGGCGTATATGGCAGCCAATCTGGTGACAACGAAGCTCAATTAACTGTAAAAGAACAACAAGACACGATCATTGAATCCATTGTGAAATGGCTTGAAAGTGATGAAGTTACCAGCCAAGATTGAAAGATCAAAACCGGTCGGTTTGATTTCGATAAATTAATCGAAACAAATTATATATTTTAATAGAAGAAAGAGGCAGGGACATAAGTATTTAACACACCTATTGAACCGAATGGTTAGGAAGGTCATCTTTCTAATCATTCGGTTTTTTATTTATAATTATAAAATATATTTTTTTTACATGAGTGAAATGGAGCGGACTTGATTAGATACCGAAACCAAGATATTGAATATTCGTGTTTTAGAAATATTAATTTCGTTTTGTCCCAGCCCCTTTTTCTGCAATACATGCAAATTGGCACTGTCTTCACAAAACTATCATTTAATTAGATTATTATGATAGCAAACAACTCATTTTGAAGATAATGGTATTTGAGAATCCATTTTTAGCATTAGTTTCAGGGGAAAACCTAATTCGCTATTCCCATAAAAAACTCCCGAATATCCTCAGGTAACTCTTCGACAGCAAGTACTTTTAATTTTTCAGTTCCTGGAGAAGTCATAATGATATAAGATGTATTGTGATACTCAAAAAGTGAGAATTGCCCGACTCTTATGGCAGTATTATTTTGAATATTTTCGAAATCCTCTTCAGAAAAATTTTCTTCATACCCGTCTAAGATTAGGTTTTGGATTTCCTCATAACTGTCTGAGAAAGTCAATTCCTGATACAATTCAATTGAATTTTTGGGTTTATAAATGTGCATGTAATAAAGTACACCAACTGTAACGAGAGTGATTATAGAGTAGATGATCCAGGTATTAATCTTTCTTTCTCTTTCACTCATGACATCATTTGGCTGAAAATATAAAGTTGATAAAACCCTGGTGCTCCCAAAGCTAGGAAAAGAGTAATAACGGCAAATAGCTTTGATTGTTTTGTCAGTCGGTCATCACTCTTTTTGAGATGCTCAAAGTATGTAAGGATGAAGTAAAGACATGCAGTAAACATAATCGCTGAGAATACCCCTAACCAGATTCCAATTGACCCTAACGCTAATTGATCCAAAGAAAACACTTCCTTTCAGAACAGCTAAATAATTCCTAATTTTTCCTTTTGTTATTTTACCATTTCTTCCGTAACTCTGTCTCTTTCGTAAAAAGAAAAAATCTGAGGTCATGGTATTTGTTCAATTTCACACCTAATAAAAAGAGGAGCTAATCATAGCCCCCCTTCTTGTAAAGAAATTATTTAAAGTCCTGTTTTCCAGCCAAAATTTTATATCTGCTGCTGCCTAAGGATTCAACCTTTCCCTGCTCTGTGCCATTAAGTAATATGACGGCTTCATCGCTTATTCCATGTACAATAACCTGAACTTTCTCCCAGTCCGGATCATATTTATCTTGTGCTAAGGATGTTGTAATTTCCAACCTATTATTCTTAAATTCGATATTAAATTTGCATTCAAAATAGGATCCTTCTTCATACTTAAATGACTTCCCATCATCTTCGTAGTAGGTGAAAGAGGATGAATGGCCATCTGCTGGATAAATATGAACAGTCAGCTCACTTTCTTTTGTTTCTGTTGAGCTTTTTACTGTCCCGTGTGTTAGAATTGCACCTTCCTGTATAAAAATCGGCAGTGTAGACAGGTCCGCTTCAACGAGATGATGTTTTCCGCCTTCTAGCTTTTCATCTGTCCAATAATTTACCCAGCTCCCTTCAGGTAAATAAACGACCCTATGATACGTATCAGGTGTAAGGATTGGGGCGACAATCATGTCAGATCCAATCATGAATTGATCTGATAAATTAAAAGTATTTTTATCAGTCGGATATTCCAATACAAGCGGCCTCATAACCGGCACACCTGTAACACTAGCATCCTTGAATAGAGTATATAAATATGGAAGCCATACATATCGTTCCTGAATATACTTTCTAATTACCTTTTCGTACTCTTCACCAAACGACCAAGGCTCTTGAGAAATCGTGCTTTGTTCACTATGGTTTCTAAAGTATGGTGTAAATGTGCCAAATTGTGTCCAGCGAGTCAGTAATTGACCATTAGAGTCATGTGCAAATCCTCCAACATCCGGCCCGCAGAATGGTACACCTGACATCCCTAAGTTCATACACATCGGAATGGCCATTTGCAAATGCTCCCAAAAGCTGCGATTATCCCCAGTCCATACTGATGCATAGCGCTGAACACCCGCATACCCTGCACGAGTTAATAAGAAAGGACGATTTCCATCAAGCTGCCTCTTCATCCCTTCATACGTTGACTCTTCCATAAGAAGACCATAAATATTATGCAGCTCACGATGCGTTTTAGGATCACCATCATTTTCGTGGATTACTTTGACATCCATTGTTTTGGTTTCATTAAAGACGGCTGGCTCATTCATATCATTCCAGATACCTTCGATTCCCATTTCGGTATAAAATTGATATTTGTCGCCCCACCATTTTCGAACCTCACTGCTTGTAAAGTCAGGAAATGCGCTGTTTCCAGGCCATACAGGTCCAAAATAAATATTTCCTTCAATATATTTACAAAAGTAATCGTTTCTAACGCCTTCTTGATAAATGTAATATTCAGGATCTTCTTTTACGCCCGGATCTACAATTGGCACCACCTGTATTCCTGCATCCTTCAGCTCCTGAATTAATTTTTTTGGATTAGGAAATCTGTCTTCATCAAATGTAAATACCCGATAGCCATCCATGTAATGAATGTCCAGATAGACAGCATCTAACGGAATGTCTTTTTCCTTAAATGCAGCTACCAGATCCCTTACCTCTTGCTCGGACTTATAGCTATAACGGGACTGATGATAACCTAATGACCATTTGGGCGGAAGCGGCATTCTTCCTGTGATGTCTGTGTATTGTTCCAGAACATCCTTTGGGGAAGGTCCAGCGAATACGTAATAATCCAATTGACCAGCTTCAGCTGAAAATGAATACATATCTGCCGATGATTTCATGTCAAAAACCGTCTTCGATGTATTATCAAAGAAAATTCCATAAGCAATACCGTTTCGAATACTCATAAAGTAAGGAATTGATTGATACAGAGCATCAATTTCAGGGTTATGTGGTGCATAAACATCCGTATTCCACATCGTCATTTTTTCGCCGCGTTTATCCAAGAAGCTTGTTTTTTCGCCAAATCCATAAAAATGATTTTCCTGATCCATTTTCTTATAGCAAACCACTTCTTGATTACTGGTATAACCCATTCCTTCTTTTGCATCGCTGACAATTAACTGCCCCTCTGAATCATAGATCGATACTAAAACGGAAACTTTATTGATGACAAGCTTTAATTTTGGAGACGTAAGAGTTAACTCGTTCTCATCTTCATCAATCGTAACCTTAACTTCTTCAGGTTCCTTTATAACTGCTAGAGTAGATTTTTGAATGGGTACCCCTTTAGGGTTCATAATGATCCGGACAATATCATCCCGATAAAATTGAATGGAAACATAGCCGTTTTCACACTGAAGCTCAACTGAGTTATTTTCTTTAGAATGATAGGAAACAAGTGCACCCATATTTTTATAATCTTTATTTATTAATTTCTTTTCGTTTTCTGGTAAAATCGCAAAACTAGTATCTTGCATTTTGTAACCTCCTCGCTGTTTTTTCTGACTATTTATAACTCGTTATGATTAACCTTTTGTTGCTCCGGATGTTAGTCCGCTAATTAAATAACGCTGAAGCATAAGGAAAACGAGCGCAATCGGAATCGCAATTAATATGGATCCGGCAGCAAACCTTGTAAAGTTATTGGCAAACTGTGCATTCACAAAGTTATAAAGTCCTAATGCCAAAGTGAAGTTCTCCGGGCTGCGCAAAATAATTCTTGGTAAGATGAAGTCCATAAATGGAGCCATGAAATTGAATAAAGCGACAACTGCAAGAATTGGTTTTGCCAGCGGAAGCATAATCGTAAATAAAATTCTAAAATGACCGGCTCCATCCATTTTTGCAGATTCATCCAGCTCTCTAGGGATCGTATCGAAATAGCCTTTTACTAGAAAAGCATTCATCGGAATGGACCCGCCAATATAAACCAGGATTAATCCCCACAGAGTGTCCAGCAAACCAACTAGATTCAATAATATATAAATCGCTACCATTGCCATTAAGACAGGAAACATTTGCAGTAATAGAAAAGTATAAATTCCATACTTTCTGCCAAAGAAGCGATATCTTGAAAAAGCATAAGCTACTAATGAAACAAAAATCGTGGATCCAATAGAAGTCGCCGTTGCGACAATAAGCGTATTTTTATACCAAATTAAATAATCACTATCCGGATTTGTAAATAACCAAATATAATGCTTAAAAGACCAGTTATCAGGAATGATATCTGCACCATATAAACTCGACCCTGGATTGAGGGATAGTCCAAATGTCCAAAGCAGGGGATATAGAATGATAATAAACATGACCAGTAAAAACCCATAAATACCGGTTAATTCTAAGCCGTTTTTTAGTTTGTGATTCATTACATTTCTCCCCCTTCTTTAAATGTGGATGTTTTTCTAAATTGGAAAAACGCAAATATCGCGACGATTAGACCGAGTATTAAGGAGATGGCTGCTGCAATACTGAATTGACTTGATTGAAATGTCAGATCGTATACCCATGAAATTAAAATATCCGTTCCTCCGGCATTTTGCCCCTGTACGGCAGGTCCACCCTGATTAAACAAGTAAATTAAATTGAAATTATTAAAGTTTCCTGCATATTGCATGATCAACAGCGGTGCAGTTGCAAACATTAAATGCGGAAATGTAATGAACCTGAATTTTTGCATACGGCTGGCACCATCCATATCTGCCGCTTCATACCATTCACTTGAAATACTCTGAAGAACACCAGTAAATAAAGCAAATACAAACGGAAAGCCCAGCCAGGTTTGGATACCGATTAAAGCAATTCGAGTCCAGAAAGGATCGCTCAGCCACGGAATTCCGTCGCCGAATAGAGGCATAATAATATCTCTATTGATAGCACCAAAGTTATCATTAAATAGCGCTGTAAAGATTAGAATCGTGACAAAGCCCGGTACTGCCCACGGTAAAATCAATACGGTTCGGATTAATCTTTTCATTTTTACTCTTGGGTCATTAACGATAACAGCAAGGAACATAGCTAATGCAATCTGGATGGTTGTTGCTACAAATGTCCAAATGAGCGTCCATGACAAAACCGAGAGAAATGTACTTCTCCACATTGGAATCGTTACTAAAGCTGTAAAATTATCAAAGGCTACCCAATCTAATAGATTCTTTGGCGGCGAATTCATCAGCGTATAATTTGTAAACGCCAGAAACGCCATAAATAATAATGGGAAAATAACGATAAATACTAATAAAAACAAACCTGGACCTACTAGTAAATATGGAAAAGATGAATCCCATGCATTTAAAAATGATTCTTTGATTGAAGTAATAGCTGAACCATCCTGTATTTTTTTTGCGTCTCTGCGCGCATCAAAAAGGTTAGCAATATAGAAGGTCAATCCAAAGCTTGTTAATATTAACGCGATAATCCCCTGACTTAATAACAGCCTCGAATCATCAACTGCTGGGATTTCACCTAAGGTAAACAGTCCCCAGTATCCTATGTTCAAGATGTCATAAAAGACGATTAAAAAGGCTGCTGAAAGTATAAGGAATATTGTCCCCTTGATAAAACGTTTATTATATAATTGTCCAAGGCCTGGTATGATGGACAGCAAGGTGGCTATTTTCACGCTATGTGATCGAGTTTGATCAGATGCCATTTCGCACCCCTCCCTCTTCTTTAAAAGGCATTGATGGATTTAAATATTCGTCTTTACTCATCATAATGGGCTTAAATGTTATCCATTTTGCAGGATAACATTTAAGCTGTGAATGATTACTTATAGTTAAGCTGAATATCCTGATTTATTGTATCTACAGCAGCTTCCAAGCTTCCCTTCACATCATCTTCTTGTGTAATGAAGGTTAATGCGTCAGCCATAGGATCCCAAACAGCAGATAGAGCAGGAACTGGCGGGAATGGGTTTGCATTTTCTAATTGTGTTGCAAATCCATTTAATAATGGATCGTTTTGGAATTCTTCACTGCTTAAAATAGCTGAGTTTGCTGGCATTTCACCCGTACTATCAAAATAAGCCTTTAATGAAGCTTCATTGGTTAAATAGATTGCTAAGTCAGTAGCTGCATCTGGATACTCTGAGTATGCTGATAGCATCCATCCTTTCGTCCCTAAGAAAGTAACTGGGTGCTCACCGTTTTCAAGTTTTGGAATTGGAGCCGTCCCTAGTTTATCTCCTAAGGCTTCCTTGTGCTCAGCTAAAGCCCAAGGACCATTTATAACAGCACCAACTTTACCATCATTAAATAACCCGCCTACAACATCCATCGTAATACCAGTCGGAATGTATCCGTTTTCAAACCAACCCTGAATTAATTCTCCACCTTTTACTGCGCTCTCACTTGCCAATCCAAGCTCATCAATATTAAAAACATCTCCGTCTTTTCCAAAAATGTCAGCACCGTAACCTGCCATGAATGGGAAAGAGAAATAGAAATCTGTTGCCGGATAAAGGAAACCATATTCATCATTTGATGCATCTGTTAAATTCGCTGCAATATTTTCGATGTCTGCCATCGTTTCTGGTGCTTCTGGAACAAGATCCTTATTGTAGTATAGAGCCAGTGATTCTACGACAGCCGGTAAACCATAGACTTCACCTTCATAACTTAACGCTTCTACAGAACCTTCAGAATACGTATCAAGAACTTCCTGATCCACAGTCATCGGCTGAACTAAACCTTTTACTGATAAGCTTCCAATTCCAGGCTGGAAGAACAAGTCAGGACCATTACCTGAAGGTCCATCAAGTGACATGGCTTCTTCTTGTTCGTCCATTGCAAATGGAAGAACTTCTACATTGATTCCTGTCTCTTCTGTATATCCTGCTGCAATCTCTTCTATATCAGGTGCTTGATCAACAGGTGCCCAAATCAATAAACTCTCAGGATTTTCTGCTTCAGTATTATTTTCGTTTTGATCTCCTTCTTGATCTTCACTTGTATTGGTTCGATCAGGTCCACACGCTGCTAAAAATAAAATCAGTAATATCGATATTAATGCAAGAAAACGTTTCTTCACTTCTATTCCCCCTTATAATTAGTTGAAATGTGAAACAATCATTGTGACATAAAACGCTTGCGCTTTTTTTGTACCTACCACCTCCTTTATTGGTTAACCGGTTAAATTATAGTCCAATAACAAAGTGCTACTTTTATAAATAGCACTTTTCAGATGAAGTTTTTATAAGCTTCGTGTTGATTCTCTTACAATAAGTTCAACCGGCATTTCAATTGTTTTTTGTTCAGAGTTAAGTGATTCTATTGCATTAACCAGCTGATCAGCTGCTAGTTTCCCTTTTTCAAAGATGTCTTGTCTGATGGTTGTTAAACTCGGTGTGATGTATTTACAAATACTTAGGTCATCAAATCCAACGATTGAATAATCCGCAGGAACTTGTTTACCTTCTTGCTGAATCGCTTTAATAATCCCAATCGCCAGAACATCAGACACTGTAACTATTCCTGTTATACCATGGTCAGAGCTCAGAAGTTCTTTCCCCACCTTTGCTCCATCTTCAAATGTAATATCATGTGTTTCGAATATGAATTTGCTGCTAGGCTGAATTCCCGCTTCCTTGAGTGCTTCCTCAAACCCCTGATACCGTTTTCTGTCTACTGGACTCATTGCAAGATTCGTTGCAACAAATGCAATATTTCTGTGTCCTAATTCCACTAAATGCTTTGCTGCTAAATATCCGCCATATTCATCGTTTACTTTTACATTGTTAAATAGATTCGTATAATCTTCATATGTATCAATAAGAGCAATAGGAATATTTATGTTTTTCAATTCATTATAGAGACTTTCAGGAAACATCCCTAAAATAATCAAACCATCGATATTCCTTTTCATAATCCAATTCTTGCATTCATCAAGATCTCCAACACCAGTAATCATTGTGTCAAATTTCCGATTACGTGCTACCAGCTCCACGCCGCTAACAAATTCATTATAATAAAGGTTGTTCTTAAAGACCGATGCAGGTGAATCTTCTATAATCGGAAGCATGATTCCAATTAAATTTGACTTCTTCTTCGATAAACTAACTGCGGTGAAGTCAGGAAAATAATTCAATTGTTCAATCGCTTCAAGTACTACTGCTTTTGTTTTATCAGAGACTTTCTTCACATCATTCAATACATATGAAACGGTTGCTGGAGATACTCCTGCTTGCTTCGCTACGTCTCTAATCGTAGGTTTTTTGTTCATTTTCGACCTCCGGTTAACCGATTAACTTATTACTATCAATTTAATCCTTAGTTGTTGGAATGTCAACAGAAAATTGTAAGGGTTTTCAGACTGGTTTTTGATTATTTGGATTTCTTGGGTGGATTTTGGCAGGGTTGTGGGGGCTGGGTCCTTGACCCAACTCAGATTCACATAAACATAAGCTTCTTATAAAGGCTCTGTTACAGTTAATATTGATGCAGATAAAAATTTAAACTTCCTATAATTTGGAAGTTTAAAATCTTAAGATTCTAGTCTTTTTAGACTAACGCACAAGTTAGTCTAAGTAGAAAACTTCACAATCTCTTCTAAAGATTTTCATACATCATTTGGTATGGGTATAAAAAGCCCTTCTTATTTAAGAAAAGTTTTTACCAACATCCTTTCATTTGAAAGGCTTACCCAATTTAAGCAAAAACTTTGTGACCTTTAATTTATATTAAAATGATGGATATGTAATTTTTCCTGTTTCTACTAATTCCTTCAAACCTAAAAACATATAATGCCAACCTTGCTCGGTCTCTTTTTTCCAATCTTCATGTGCTTTTTCAATATCTTGTGTGGTCCAACCTTCTTCATGGATTACGTTGATTTCTTGTGTGAAGCTCATTTCACAGCCTGTTACAAGCGGTTGGATTTCTACTGTAATGTCATCTTCTAAATCACTAAATTGAGGCATTTTGAATGTGAAAACAAGTTTCGTTGGTGGTTCCACAACTTTATATTCTCCAACAGCTCTGTAATCTTTCCCATTTCGGTGATCAATAATTTCCCATGTTCCACCGACACGAAGATCACTCTTTGCCACTTTATTCGTATGTTCCATGGTGAACATCCATTTTTTAAGTATTTCTGCGAAAGTCCACGCTTCAAACACTTTTTCTGCAGGAACATCAAATTTGCGTTTCATAATAAGTGTTGTTACTGATGTTTTTGTCATTCGAACCATCCTCTTCATCGATTATTATTTTGTTAATTCATTCTTACATTTTCATATTTAAACGTTGTTCTTAATAAAAGGATAGTAGCCATTCAAAATAACAGTATACCAGATATAGGATACTTTTCGAATTATAGTTAGGAGATAAAACAATTCATATAAACAATAGACTAATGGTGTTTTTTATGTTCCCCTACAATCCATATAACCATCCCATCTGCTTCCAATCTTTAAGTTGGGAACTCACTGTTTAAAGGTAATAGTTTCTATTCTTCTATTCAAATCATTAAAGCGGAACGGGTTGATTTTCAAAAAATAGATACAAAATCAGCATTTTCCAATTACTTCCAACAATCGACAATGTTTATCCGAAAGGTCTCTTGGATGTTACCCATTCTTAATAAAAATTTCTGAATGTTAAATTGTTAGCTTAGCTTCAAAAGTGGTTACTGAAATACAATGGCAGTTTGGTTTCCTTTAGATGGCTTGTACAGGGGAAGTATTTATAAAGATACAACTTTTAAAATATCACATTTCCAATTTCTTAAGTAATTTATTTTAATTTCTCCCTTAACACGACTGACTTCCTTCTTCAATAATCCTCTGTTTCTTTAGTAATTCACAATTTCTTCTTAATGTGCAGGAAATAATGATTCCACTCACATAATTAATCTCTGATTGGTAAAACTCTTAATAACCATGTTCTTGGGAATTAGTCCGATCTTTTTGATAAATTCTATAAGGAAAATACGAGCATATGGTAACTCTTTAATCAACTAACGTTACCCGATAGTTGAAGTACATTTCTTCTCAGAAAAAATGAAACATTGGAGGTATTTTCTTTGGGTGTCTTCGGCAAATCAAAAGCAAACAATTTAACTGCTGCAGAGGTATCTGCTCTCTGGCTACAATATTTGGGTGATAGTATGGCTATCTGTGTTTACAAATATTTTCTTAATATTGTTGAAGACAAAGAGATAAAACCCATATTAGAAAACGCATTACAGTTAGCTGAAGGACATATTACAAAAATCACTGAATTCTTAAAAAGTGCTAATTTCCAAATCCCACTTGGATTTACTGAAGATGATGTGAATGTTAATGCCCCTCGTTTGTTTTCTGACCAGTTTTTACTTTTTTACTCCTATATTATGACTATTCATGGGCTAACTGCATATAGCTTAGCTGTTACAAACGTAGAACGGCAAGACCTTCAAAATTATTTTTTTGATTGTACGGTTTCATCTAAGGAATTGTTTCAAAAAATAACAAAATTAGCAATAAACCAGTCAAAATATAGAAGTGTCCCTTCTATTTCTTCACCCCATGGGGTAGAATTTATAAAATCACCAGGATTCATTTCTAATTTGATCGGAGACAAAAGACCACTAAATAGTTCGGAAATCAGCACCCTTTTCTTTAATTCAACGAAAACTGGATTTATAAGCTCTTTAAGTTTGGCTTTTAGTCAGGTCGCGGTCCGTGAAGACGTTCGTAATTTTATGTTAAAAAACGTGAAATTAGCAGGGAAAGATGCTGAAAGTTTTGATGCAATCTTACAAGAGGAACATTTACCAATCCCTGAGAAATGGGATGATGAGATTACTAATTCTACTGTAAGCCCATTTTCTGACAAATTGATCATGTTTCACGCGGGATTTTTAGTAAATGCAGCTCTTACCTACTATGGTGCTTCTTTAGGTTCCAGCTTAAGAACTGATATAATCTTAAACTATTCTAAAGTATTTACTCATGCAATGGAGGCTGGTGCCTTTTCATACAATATTATGGTTAAACACGGATGGTTTGAAAAACAACCTAATTCCGATTGAGAAAAACACTGGTATAAGGCTTCGAGCATTTAAAACGGTAAAATTGTATGTTGTAATATGCTACAACACCATGTATTTTTCAATTGTTAGATAGTGAATGATAACTATATTTACACATAATTTCATGGAATTATCTGTTATCCTTCCCTCAACTGACCTGCTCATATAGCGACATAAGAAAAAGGCTTTCCTTTTATTTAAGGAAAGCAAACATTACTTAATTAACTTTATCATTTTCCAATTATGATCTTTTACATCTTTTTCATTTGGTTTTCTTACCAACTCTAGATGCGTTCCTCACAAACCCCAAATAAAATATAGTTTTAATGTGCTTACCTTAAAGAGGGTTATTCGCACCACCTTAACCATTGTCAACATATGGAACTATACCATCTTCCCAAAAGTAGATTTCACATAAGGTTCCAGAGGTTATCCATTTAATGTTTTAAACCACTACATGGACAAGTATATTTCATCTAATCAACTCAATAATAGTGTCTACCTTCTACAACTAACCTGCTATTACAGGTAGTCAAGTATAGAAAAAAACTGATAACTTAGACACTTCACTACTCGCTTAAAAAGCATCTATTGACTGGAAGCATAATAGCAGTAAAACAGAAGAAGAATATATTGAAAACCACATTCGTCTCCAGATAAAAATCAATAGTAAATATTTATATAAAATGCTTTGTTTTTCCCATTTTACTTAATGAGCGATCCAGCAGGGTGACAAGTAAAATACAACAAATCACCAGATTAAACATGGCTAGGTGATGGAGACCCTTCGTGATTTCTTCGGGGTTTAAAAACATGCCGATGGCCGCTGAAGCAAGCATGGCTCCCATATACATAAAGGTTCTTAATAATCCAGCAGAGGCACCCACCTGTTGGGAAGAAGCCTGAAAATATACGGCATTCTGGATAGATAAATTCAGGATGCCTTGGGGAATTCCGAATAGGACCGCTATGATCACAAGATAGATGAGACTGCTGGACGCATCTGTAAATAGCAGCAGTGCGGTAGCGATTAGCTGAATGATGATCCCAACAATCAATTTCCTTTGGATATCGCGATTTTTTCCGGTCATCTTTGCTACAATGATGGATGTTAGAAACATCGGCAGCAGCAGCAGGCCCGCATGTGAAGGAGCCAGCCCCCTGCCTATATCCAGCCATTGAGTGTAGCCGTACAGGAAACTGTATGACACGGTTGCCGAAAGCAGCCCTCTGCTATAACTAAATAACAAAGGAACATTTCTGCCGATTATTCGCAAGTCCATAAATGGATGGTCTATTTTCAACTCAAGACAGGTAAAGAGCGCACCGGAAATGATGGCAATCATCAATAAATAGACGTTATGCAACCCTGGATTCATTAAGAAAAGAAGAGTCGAAATCAGAGTGATCCCAAAGAGTATGATACCCATATAATCGATGGAAAAAGAGCTTTTCTCTTCTCTCGCTTTTGATCTCGGAAAACGGAAGTATCCCAAGACTATACAAGCCAAAGACAGTGGGATATTAACGATAAAAGTACTTTGCCAGCCGCCAGCTTCAATGAGTACTCCCCCCAAGGCAGGTCCAACCACTGCAATGGTTTGGCTCGCTATCGCAAGCAAGGTAAGGATACTCCCCGAGCTTTCCTCACCAGTCCGTTCTGCTTCACTCCGGATTAAATACATAGAAGCAGGATAACCTGCACAGGTTCCAAAGCCGAGCAGAACCCTGGCAGCCACCAGCCACCAAAAATTAGGTGCAAATACGGCGATTAAACTTGAAACACCTACTAAGGATGTGGCAATTAAAAAGAGGAGTCTTGGCCCGAATAAATCAATCAGCTTTCCGACAATTGGCTGTCCAATCGCCGTAGCAAGATATAAGGAAGATACCAGCCATGCTGTCTGGGAAGGCGGCACATCAAAAGCCTGCCCAATGGGAATTAATGCCACCGAAATGATTGAAGAGTTAATAGGGTTTAAAATGGACCCCAACACCATCGGGGCGATCAGCTTCCGATTGAAAAAGCTTTTATTAGCCTCTTTCCTTTTGTAGCTGAATTTAGGCAAATCCATTCCTCCCTTCATTTCCTCTCTGCAGGATCCGGCTCAATAGTGAAGCCATAATGTTGAGACGAAGGAAAACTTCATTATTTCTGTTACTTGTTATTTTTTAAAATGATTGTTAATAGACTCCATTTGTTCGAAAAGCATTTTTGTGTAAAATAATAATTCTGTTTCCTCTTAGTGAAAACTATCCTTTGTTGGTCCTAATTAACAAAGTACTCCCTAATTCTATCTCATATCTCGTACTGCTTTACTAATATTAGGCTTGTCACATAAAGGGCAGCCACAGCTTTAATAATAGAGCTATGCTTAGCTTTTCAACAATATATCGATATTGTTGAAGGGCCAAATTCTCACTGTCCCTAATAAACCACTCTATTAATTTGCTATAACTTTAGTCTATAGCACAGGCATAAAAAGTTCAATTTCATGTATTTTTTTACTTTTAAGGGTTTTAGAATGATAAGTGTATACTGCAGTACTATTAAGAATATCGTCATTATCAATGATTTAAAATATTTTTTAAATCTTTTTGACTTGCTTCTCTTTTTCTCTACCTCTCCCAATAAAAATGTATTCCCCTATATTTTAAGACTCTTGGACTATAAGCTGGATGAATTGGAACTCTTTTAGTTTCATTTGGATATCCATTATTATTCGCTTCACCCTTCCTGGACTAACCCACCAAAAGTTGAAGAAACTCATAACCTAAATTCATTCAACAATTACAAAGAATGACCCAAAAAAAGCAGCCGCTTCCCAACTGGATGTTGAGAAAAGACCGCTTTTTTCTGTAATGACTACTATATAGAAAAGAAACTTTATTACTTTACCGCCTTGCGTGCTCCTTCAGAAAATGCGTCCGCGATGAATACAAGCACAATATAGCATAATAGCAGTTGTGTGATGCTTGAATAATGAAAAAAGCTCATACTCATTTTAAATTGCTGGCCAAGTCCCCCTGCACCAACAAATCCGACGACAATGGTAGTACGCATGATCACTTCCCAGCGATACAGAATATAAGAAAGGAATTTAGGCAAAACAGCCGGTAGGATTCCATAGAATAATAACTGGTATTTTCGTGCGCCGGCAACAGCCAGATTTTTTATCGGCCGTTCATCACTATCCTCAATGGTTTCTGCGCACAGCTTGCCAAGAATACCAAAGTTATGCAGTGCAAGAGCTAGTGCGCCAGGAAGAATGCCAGGTTTAAATACAAAGATAATCATCATTGCCCATATCAGTTCTGGTATGGCTCTGCTAAAAATATAAATGATCCGAATAATACCATACAGCAATTGACTATACCAATTTTTTTGAAGTATTAATGATCCATCGGCTATATTCCGGGCAGCAGGCAGGACGGTGATCATCATTAAAACCGCCGATATTCCAATTGCCATAATGCTCATCTTCAGTGTTTCCCAGGTGAGCTGAAGAGCCTCCATCCAGGCTTGTCCGCTTAAAAAAGCTGGTTCTTCCTCTTCTAATCCCGCTAATCCGCTGAAAAATTCTTTCACATACAGTATATTCTCTGAAGAAAATAATGATAGAAACTCAGCTTTCTGTACAAAAATAATATAAATCCATGAACCTGACAAAAGGGCAGCTGGGATAAGAAACTTAAACCACTGCTTGGCTGCAGAAGCAGCAACAGAATGGCGTATGTATCTGCTCCAGAGGTCTATTAATAGAACCATGGCGATTAAAAAATATAAAAAAGTCCACACTTCATTGTACGCCAAGTCATCTAAAGATAGCTGAATCTGATAACCGATTCCCCCTAGCCCAACAAAACTCATAATAGCTGAAGATCTAATAGCACATTCAAAACGATACATCACATAGCTGAGAATGCCTGCTCTGACCTGCGGCAAATATCCATATAGAAGGGTTTGCCATTTGCTTGCACCAGCCAATTTTAAACTCTCGATAGGTTCTTTGGGCACATCAGCAAGCAGGTCGGCAAATATTCTTCCCAAAATGCCTGCGTAAGGAAGTGCTAACGCGAGGATCGCAGCATATGGAGATAACCCGAAGGACGCAACAAAAAGCCATGCCCATACCAGCTCATGAATTGCTCGCAAAAAACTCAAAATGCCTCTGAAAAAGCTGGAAGACACTATCTTTCCAGCCTTTGTTTCAGCTAGTATCCCAGAAGCAAAAATACCGAGGAAAAAAGCTAAAACCAATGCCAGTGACATACCTGCCACAGCATACACCACTGTGATGATCATTGATTCCAGCGCTACAGTAAGTATTTCTCCTGATAAATCCGGCATAAAAAGAGCTGATACTATCTCCATTAGGGTATCCATGCCGCTTCCGTGTACAAGATCACTGTTCCATGTGACTGAAGAAAGCGACCATAGAAAGATTCCAATTAGGAAGAGCGTCAAAAATAAGCGTTTATGAACATCATAAATTTTAGTCATTCTGCTCTTCCTCAATTGCATACAACTCAGACAGCCTATCCTTCGTAATTTCATTGTTTTTTAAATCAAAAAATAACTTTCCGTTTTTCAAAGCGATAATTCTTGAAAAATAGGTTAGAGCGAAATCAACAGAATGGAGACTGGCTATAAGGGTTTGATTCCCCTCTGCAGCAAGCTTTATCAGCATTTGCAAAAGATCTTCTGATCGTGCCGGGTCAAGGGAAGCGACAGGCTCATCTGCTAGAATAATGGCCGGATTTTGCAGAAGCAAGCGGGCCATTGCCACCCGCTGCTGCTCTCCGCCAGAGAGAAGCCCTGTTTTCGTGTATAGTTTGTCTGCCAGCCCAACTTTTTTTAAGGCTTGTATGGCTGCCTGTTTTTCCTGAGGGAAAACAAGTGACAGCAATGATTTAAGCAAGCCCCACTCCGAAAGCCTCCCTGCTAGTACATTATGAATGACAGGCAGCTCGTTCACTAAATCAAATTGCTGCCGAATCATACCAATGGTTTTAGCACGCCGCTTCGGGTCTTTCATATTGCGTACATTCTGACCTATAAGAGCAATTTCTCCTTCAGTTGGAACAGTCAGTGCAGCTAAACTATTAAGAAATGTCGTTTTGCCTGCTCCGCTAGGACCTATTAAGGCGATTTGTTCACCGCTTTTTATAGAAAGAGAGATGGAGGAGAGAGCATGTTTATGCCCAAATGCCACCGTCATATTTGTAACGTCAATGCTGCTGTCATTCATCTATTTCACCTGCTACTTAATGATGCCAAGCTGTTTGGCTACTTCTTCAATATCTTTATAGTTATCATTTTGTGTTTCGATAAAAGAATCCGTTTGGAACAGGTCTAGATAATCTGCTTGTCCGCTTCCCATGTTTAAAATCGCTTCTTTCACCTTATCCTTTGTTCCATCTCCGAAAGTGTCATCAACCGTATTAATTGTCCAGTTGTAATCATAGTATTCTGGTGTTGTATAAAAAGCTTTCACTTTTGAAGGATCGACTTTTTCATCAATTACTGCACTTTCCCATACAGCCTCACTTAGAACACCAGCGGTAAAAGCACCTGATTCTACAAGCTTATAGGTTTTATCATGTGATCCAGAATAATTAGGCACTCCATCAAAATCTTCTTCTGGAGTAATGCCTGCTTCCATTAAAAAGTGTCTTGGCATTAAATGACCAGAAGTTGAACTTTCACTCCCGAAAGTAAATGAGGCTCCCTCTAAATCTTCTAAGCTTTCTATTCCAGCATCACTCTGAGCAATAAAGACAGAAGTAAACTCCTCATCCCGAGGACGCTGTGCAATTGCTTCAGCTTCTGGAACTAAATTACGTGCTTGAACACCTGTTAAACCACCAAACCATGCTAATTGAATTTCTCCGCGATCAAATGCAGTAACAAGAGCAGAATAATCGACCGAAGGAACATATTCAACCTTTAACCCTGTCTCCTCTGCTATGTAATCCGCAATTCCATCCATACTCCTGCTTAATTCAGCCGCATCCTGATCTGGAATTGCACCGATTTTAAATGTTTCCTGTTCTTGTGTATCACTGTTATCCGCACTATTGTCTTGTCCACAAGCTGTAATAAGCACCATAAGCAATAAAATAAATCCAATCTTAAAAGCCTTCATTAGAAAACCTCCTATTATGTACTTGAAACAACTAGTTATTATACTCCTCTTGTCGACTGTTGTCATAAAACAATTATACGATAGATTCTGTTTAAATTTATATTCATGGAGTGATCTGAGATGTGTGAGCAAAATCAAACTCCTTATAATAACGAATAAAAACCCCATTTTAAAGTGGTCAAAATGGAGTTTTTAGCTTGGTTCAATATTTGATATATTAGGTAGATTATTTTAAAGTCTGTTAAACTAAAGTACCCTGTATTTAAACACAATTACTCATTTATTCATTAGAAGTGCCAAGATGAGAAGAAGACAAAACACAAATAACCCTCTTAAAACACGATCAATCCGAGCTCTGCTAAAATGTTAAAACAAGTCCGTTCCATTGCGCTGCGGACCCTCGCTTTCCGCGGGGAGCAAGCTGAGCCTCCTCGTCACTCCGTTCCTGCGGGGTCTCACCCTTTGCTCTTCAGCCCGCAGGAGTCGAGGGTCCTCCGCTCCATTTCACTCATGTTCTGAAATTATATTTAGCAGCTACAATAAAATCCAATTTTTAGAAATTCATAATTCTATCATTCGAATCAATAGTTAACTTAAAATGTTTCTCATAAGAAACGCGTTAACAAAAAAATGTATTCGTTTGGTAAAAAAATATCTTTCACCAACAACCTCTATACAGTATCTCTTAGATTAAATAGAAAGGTTCTCAGCTTTAAATATAGTTCGATATGCTTCAAGCTCTTCATGTTTATCTGTGATTTCCTTAATTAAGAGTTTAAATTTTTCCGGATCATATTCAAGCATCAACCTTCCATTCAATTGATAAAACTCTATCCATGTACCGTCAAATCTCATACTATCATCATTGTTTACTGAAGATAAAAACAACATACTTTGAACATGATTTCTTAATGATGATAAATTAGATGAATAAATTTCTCTTTCTTCCTCAGTTATTGTTTCAACATTTAAAGAATTTACAAGCTCAACCTGTGCATCAACGGACTTTAGAAACCATTCAAAAGCCTTTGGCTCCCCGTCAACTATCTTTTCCTTAATATCTTTAAATTCTAAAAAATTGATGAATAGTTTTAAAGTAATAAGGACAAAAACAATTAATATCCCAATAAGTATTTTGGAATTAAAATTACTAATCTTTTGACCATTTCCACCTTTGAACAGCTGCACTATAAACTCCCCCAAATATCATTTACTTATCTGTCACCCTCTTGGAGAGTAAAATTCGTCTATAAAAAGCCGCCTTATTTGGCAGCTGATCTTGAACAAGAATACTACTTGAAATATTGAGTCATTCTTAAAAAATATCAACTTAGCTCACATTCTTAGGTTATCCAATAAGAGTTGGAAATTTTGAAAGTTTTTCCAGTTAACACTTTTAGTCATTCATCAACTCTTTTAATTAAATTAGAGCTTTCTTGCTTAATTATGTGATACGCGTTGATTACTTTTTAATTTTATTTGTTTAGATGTGCCCTTTTAGGACTCCTTATTTTACATAAAAAAACAGACTCTATAAAGAGTCTGTTTTTTTCTTGTTATTAAGCTTTTTGCACGTTTGCTGCTTGAGCTCCACGTTGACCTTGCTCAACGTCGAAAGTAACTGTTTGACCTTCGTCTAAAGATTTGAACCCTTCGCCTTGGATTGCTGAGAAATGAACGAATACATCTTCTCCGCCTTCACGCTCGATGAATCCGAAACCTTTTTCTGCGTTAAACCATTTTACTTTACCTTGTTCCATTATGTTTCCTCCTGCTGTGTGCTTTGCACACAATTTGGTACTATCCTTGCACTCAGTGATCATCAAGACGAAAAGCTAAACTTACTATCCTTTACACCGAACAAAAATAACTCTTCTAAAGTTTAACACTTTATATAAACACTTGCAAGAAACTATATACTCAAACATTTTTGCTACACTCAAATTTCGCACTTGCGTTAGTATCTTATATAGATTTTATTCAAGCAACACACCCTTTAGTTAAGAAGGTTTTCGTTGGGTTTAGTTAGGATGATTTGATACAATAAATCGCTCGCTCCGCTCCAAATCTGCTAGTTGTTCTTTCTAATTACAGCTTGAATAGCATCGTCCTGGCGTATGCCACCAAGATATTTTCTCACTTCCTTATTAACATATATTTTTTTCACATCAACATAATCTGATTTTTGCAGGCTTCTAATCAAACTTCTTTCTGTTTCAAACAAATAAATTCATCTCCTGACATGATTATGAGAATTTAAATTATTTAAAATATTCTTTTAAGAACCCTTATTTCCTTTAAATTCTAAGATTATCAAGTTATCCTTCTCCCACCCCCTGACCCGTTAGTAAAATGAAAGAAGCTGCCATTAGGCAGCTCTTATGCTATAAAATCAATCTAAAATAAATAAAAAGAAAAAAATCATTCAACTTTTTTTAAAAACTGTTTAACTTCTTTGGGTGATTTTAAAATGATAACTCGTTGACCTTTAGACATTTGATTGAGTCTCTTTAAAATTTCTGGTCTTTTCGTTTTGGGATAATTCCATATCCATTTTAAAAAGTCTAAGTCAAATCTTTCTTTGCAACCCTCCCCCATATCAGGTCTTGTTTTGTTTCGGTATTGTAATATTCTTTTGAAAACACGGTAAACACAGATTGTTCTATGAATATCGAGAAAAATGATTGTATCTGCTGCATTCAATCTAATCTCCATTGTGCCACCATAATTCCCGTCAATTATCCATTCTTCTTTTTCCACTAGCTTATTTTGGATTTTCCTTTGATCATCCTTTGAAACACCTACCCAATTAGGCTTCCAAAATAAAGCATCCAGATGATAAACATCTATTTTAAGCACTTCACCTAATTGCCTTGCTAATATGGACTTGCCTGCTCCCCCTGAGCCTATAAGTACAATCTTTCTCATATACATATGCTCTCCCTTATATAACAATCTTGCCCCTATTGTGAAACTGAAGAAGCTGCCTAATTGGTGGGCTGGAACTAATTTGATATATTCTGTAGCGAAAAAAACTTCTACATTCTATTCAAGTAATCAAGTAATTCTTCAATATTATTCTTTTTAGCACTTTTTGATAAAGCATTATTAAAAAGGTTATAAGCCACCTCATCATTCTCCCGAAGCCAAATCAATGACTTTTTTGGTCCTAAATACCATAAACCATTAAGAGCAAAGTAGATTTCTAAGCTATCTTTAAGCATCCAATGTAACCGATAATTGCCTTCAATGTCATTCTTATTAGACCGCAGATACATTTTTCTCAGCCATGCTTTCAAAAACTCTTTTTCTTCATTCGATGGTTGATCCGGACCATTCTTAAATATATCCTCAATATTTAACAGGAACTTTTTGGCAAGACCCTTTTTGTCCTCCAATATCTTTCCACTGTTAATATGCAAAAATTGCTCAGGGTTCGCCATTTTTTCTGTATCGTATATCCAAACATCCAACTGTATACCTTCAAAAACTTCTACATCATTCTTATCCTCTGTATTATCTGAGAAACAAACAATATCTAAGTCACTTTCTTCAGTAAAATCACCAGTACTATATGAGCCATGTAATATTACTGTGTGGCAATTGTATTTTTGTATTAGATACTTTGTCACTCTATCGAATAATAACGTTTCTCTCATGATTTCAACTCCATTTTCAGAAATTAGATGTGGTGTCATTTCAAAGTAGATTGCTAAAAACAATAAATAATCAGAATTTTGCAAACAAAAATTTGAAACTATGTTATACTTTCCTGATCTAAAATAAGGAGGTCCAAGTCCAATGGTAAAAGAATAATCAATTATCATGAAAAAAGAGAAAAAGCCGCCTGTTTTGGCAGCTGATGAAGAATTTAAGCACTAGTTCATGTAATAAAGGTGATTTATTTAGTTATAATTTTACCAGTGTACTTGAAGTTTATTGCCGTTTGGGTCATAAAAGTGGAAAAAGGAATGACCGTTATCCTCTTGTATCTCGTCGACCTTAACTTGATGATCAATTAAGTGCTGATGAAATTTAGCTAATTCAGGACTTGTAAAACCAATGCTAAATTCTTGTTTATTATCAATTGTAAAATGTGCAAATGTTTCATCTTTGGTAGGAACTAAGATCAGTAAAAAAGGGCCTTCATTTACTTTCAATATTACACGTTCCTCGGTAGTGTTTAGTACCTGAAGCCCTAGTACATCACTATACCATTGTGCAGACAGGTCTAAATCTTTTACAGGAATTCTAATATAATGGACTTGATCAATAAATGATTTACTCATATCATTCTCTCCTTTATTTAATCCGCTATATCAAATATTCCCTTACTATATACCTTTTTCCTTCCAATTTTTGAATTAACCTGCCCAGTTTGATTCCTACTTTTTTATTAATATACCAGAATTTATCTTCATCAACTGTGTTAAAAATCCATTCATATCCTTAGGTGAGATCTGTATCGTATTATATTTTCTGTAGTTAACTTCAATTCTGTTTATTGAAAGTGAGAGAGCTGTAAATGGATTTGTGGTTTGCCTAATGCTTTGAATTTCTTCAATTTTGATTACCTTCTTAAATGGCCCGTACTGGATTTTAAGTATATTATCTTTTATTGAATATCCTGTATTGAACCAAATCCATAATAAGCCAAAACCAATCGGACATAAGATCACCACTTTTATCCACTGTTTATTTAAGAACTCAGGAGTCATCCATACGCCAAAATCAGGAAATAATATAGGCGGAACAATAAATAAAACGGCAAATAGCCAAATAACGATTGTCATCCATAAGTCTTTTTTCGACGGAAAATACATTTTATCACCTCTGAACTTTTTACGATTCAAATGTATGTTTAGTTTCAGATAGACTTAAGAACTTTGAGGACAGTTCCCTCGAATTAATTCATTCACGCAAAAACTAAGTATTATGTAAAAAAAGAAGCTGCACCCTTAGCAGATTCTTTTTGATATGCTAAAACTCAATGAAATAAGTAATGTTCCGGTGTTATATTTTTAGCTGCACGTAAAAACAAGGACACAATGGCCAAGGCAACCTTTTAACAACTTTAAGACCGTATTATCTTTGTAAAAGCATATCGACGTGAGGGATATTATCCTCTAAATATGTTTCGGATATAGTTTGAAAACCAAAAGAACGATAGAATTTTTTTAAATAGTCTTGAGCTTGGATTTTAACATTTGTTTCTTTTAATTCGTTTTGAATAAAGTCGAGGCTATTCTTTAGAAGTTCCTCTGCAATTCCTTGTCCCCTGTATTCTTTCTTAACAAAGACTCTTCCAATTGAAGCTTCTTGATAGGAAACTCCCGCAGGTAAAATCCTTGAATATGCGATGATTTCTCCATTATCTTCTTTAAAAAGATGATATGAAGAAGGATCTTTACCGTCGACTTCTAGGTAAGGACAATTTTGTTCCACCACAAAAACTAAAGTTCTTTCTTTTAAAAGATTGTATAGTTCAATATTTGTTAACTCATCAAATGCCTTTAATTTCCATCCCATTCAAATACACCTCTTGTTCTTTTTACAATCGAAAATAAACTTTATAGGATCAATAATTTCTTTTGCTTCCTTACTAATTAATTCCGATCAATTTCTACCTTTCCCCTCACTCTTTGGAGAAGTTTAAAATAATTTCCCGTCCACCAGGATCAGTCGATTCCTTTAAATTATGCCGGTAACATAGTCACTTATTAGGTTAGTATTGGTATTATATTTATTATAGGTTCTTCATAAGGATGAATACTTCTAATTAGCATTTCTGCTTCTTTGATTCTCTCAAATAAACATCTAAATTCCATTTTACACTCTGTTCCAGAAGAAACCTCTCCTTTTGTTCCGTTAAAAGGATTGGCCTCTTCTAATGGTCTCCAATACCCCTTTACAAAAGAATATGACACTACATTATCATAAGCGCCAACTTTTAGAACACCTATATTATTTAGCTCATTTCTTACCTTTTCAATGTACTCTTCTGGCAAAAGTACTTCTACTTTCACGTATTGAAACTCCATGTTAATTCCTCAATTCATATTTTTAATGCTCTAACAAAAAACTGTTCCTCATTCGTTTTATCAAATCGTCAATTTGGACGATTTCCCCAAGGCTCAACCTGCCCAACAATAAGCACTTGTTTTTTCTTCTTAATATTTTCAATTACGCCCTCAGAAATTTCCCTATGCGTTAACCATCTTGACTGAGAACCTGCCGTTTTAAAACCTAATTGAACTTGATAATATGCAATACTGGAAGGTGCAGCAAGCTTATTTTTTATTTCTTCTAAATTTGAACGACTGCCTAGTATATGAAATAACTCCCAAGAATTGCTTTCTTTTGAAACCTCACTAATAATACTTTGAAGAGCATTTTCCGCAATTGAATGGATCCATGCCACGACTATATTTATCTCTCCATTTTGCTTGATTGTTACTTTTAGTTTCTCTATTAATTTATCATTATTCCTATAATCAACTAATAGCGGGGTTAATTGGCTGCTAGAACTGGCCTCTTTTTGAAGCTGCTTCATTTTTTCAGCGTCTCTCGCAATGATCGACACATGATAACCGTTATCTATTAACCAAATTGAAACTCCTGATAACATACCAGTCCCACCAATAACTAATGCATGCTTCACTTGTATTTCCTCCATTCTGGGGACAGGTTCCTTAGTTAAAAAGATTGATAGGTACCATTAATTGCTGTTTTAACCAAAAAAACAGCACATTGAAATAGTTCTTCCGCTCCTTTAATTGCATGATTCACAGCCTATTCCCATACCTCATCCACTTTGTCCGCATAAAATTCTATGGCTTTTTTATAACCTATTATTTCTTCATCATGCGTTGTATGGATCAATACTTTCAGTAATAACTCCATTAACTTTTCATGCTGTTTCACATTGTATAAAGTCATCGCATAAAACCCTTGAATCGCTTTGTTATTTGGGAATAAATCTATCCATTCTTGTTCGGTGCAAACTATTGGCTTAGATATAGAATCACCATATAGCCCGTAAAAATAAATAAAAAGATAATGCCAAAAATTCGTATTTGAAAATATAACGTCCAATGAAAGATACTGCGCTGGCTATTATTATGCAGTTCCTTTGCTGCATTTATATTGGTATATAAAAATCCTAACGAGAGCAAAAATGAAGAAATGAATGGAAATAGAATAGGAGCAAAATAAGGCATCGTGATGATTGAATAAAATAAAGGAAACCCTAACCAAAATGGATAGGTGAGGATACTAATAACCATAATTGCCAGAAGTAAAAAAAGATCTCTTCTGACTGCTTTCATATATATTGAAAACACTTGATTCATAGGTCTCCCCCTTACCTTTGCCCTTGTAAGATTCTCTACTACCCAAATTTTACCATATAGTCATTCAGGAGTTATAGGGACAGATTCCCGCCAAATTCATTTACACACAAACCAAATCTATAGTTAATAAAAGAAGCTGCCTCCACAGCAGCTTCTCGTTAGTACTCAATAGAATTAGCAATGTCTATTAACATTTCAGGTGTAACTATATCAGCTATCCGGTTATCAATTCCAAGCATGTATTGCCAATTCCCTTTTTCAAAAATAAGGATATTAGAGCTTGTTTCAAATACATAGACAGCCTTTTGACCATTCTTTAAGGTATAGGTTTTCTGATTGCCTCTATCTCTTAATATGATTTTGTTATTCACGTGGCTTACATCCAGTGAGTAATGATTTTCTGGTGATTTGATATTGATAAACGTTAAATCTAAAGAATCGTTTAAGTCGCCTTCTAAATCACAAAATCTCCCCAAATAATGAGTAAAGGCAATCGGTGGTATTTTAAGCGGCAATTTTAAATCTTGTTTAAAATGCTGTTCAAACTCCTTAATTGCTTCACCAGGGGTTTTATATCCAATATCGGCAAAGAACTTTTCGGGAGATGGAGCATCATCAATCTCAGTTGCATGTACTTTCTCGGTAGTGCTTCCAATTAACAGGAAACTAAGTGCCAGCAATATATGAGAAGCTTTTCTATTCATCCGGATCATCCTCGGTTTATTTTAAGGGTATTTTTTCCCACCTAGATCCTGACTATCCTTTTTCAAGTATTAATGTAACATGGAAATTGGATAAACTATGTAAACAGTTCAGCTTTACAAGCGTTACATTGATTTAAACCTATAGGGATCTATAGAACAAACAGTTTTCTTAACTCATTAATTATTGAACTCCTTATTATTCTTTTCCGCTGAACTCTAGAATATTTAAACCCTCGGATGCCTCTGGTGCTTCAAAAAATTTAGTAACATGAATAAACACCGCTTCCGTGTCAAAAGCTGCTCTATCGGGTTGTTCGCTGCGTCTTTGTGCAATTTGACGTAAGCATTGCTCGTTATTTAGATTAAGAAATACAAGTTGATGACTTGCATTAACCTCTATTGCCAGATCCAAAAACCACTTTCGATGTTTTTGAGTGTTTGCTGGAAAATCCATCACTACATTAGTACCGACATTTAATATATTTTGCACATGCTTTTTTACCAGCGGCTTAATCTGCTCTGAAAATTTTAGATAATCATCAAATGCTGCAATCTGATTTGGATAAAGAGATGAAAGCCATTCATCCTCAGATAACAGTACAGCCTGTTTCTCTGTGGCCAACTGCTTTGATTTCGTTGATTTTCCAGCTCCCATTTTCCCACAGAAAAAGAAAAGTGTCCCCACTTGTTTCATATTTTCACTCCACACTAATTTATTTTTAACCTTTATACCGATTGTCGCATAACTAATCTCAGCTTCTCTTAACTGAAAATGGGTTATAGAGACAGGTTCCTTAAATCAAAACACCGTATCATTAAACAATGTCGATATTCAGGCAAATATTTTTTCAATCTTCTTCATTCCCTCAATGCTGCACTTTTTTTGAAAATGACTGATCAAAAATTGTTTTGCATCTTCTCTCTCTATCTTTAAGGTCTGAATCCCATTTCTAATCACCCAAGAATCATAGGTCTCAAAAGCAGTACTGTTCCAGCCGCTTTTTTCTCCTTTTTCGTTGATTTTTTCTTGGATGCCGGAGATCACGATATCCATTGAACCTTGCAATTCTAACAATGCATTTTCAAAAATCCTTTTTTGCTCTTTTTCCTTTAGTCCTGCTCTAGCTCTTAATGTTCTTGTATCTATTCCAGCCTCTTCGCTGACTATATTATAGATTTCGAAAGCTTCTTTTGAGACATTTCCATTGTAGTAACGCTCCTCAACTGAGTCAGCAGAACCTAGCACGCTTTTTACATAAGGTAGAAGTTCACGAGAGACCAATATAGATTTTTTCTTTATGAATTTGCCATATCCAGCGATTCCATCAGCTGAAAATTGTGTTCTCCATAACCAAGGATCATACTCTGTTCCTGAATGCCAAGAATCGGAATCAGTGACGCTATCTAGCGAAGGAAAGTCTGGAAATAGAGGAGCAAGAGGAAGTAGACCGATCTCTTCTATCACACGTACTGCCTGATCATAAGTTTTCACTTCATCATTCATAAATGTCCCTCCTGATTAGAGTAAAGTTAAAAGGTTATTTCGATATGTATACACTGCTTTCCTTCTAAAACGAAAAGAAGCTGCCCAATAGCAGCTGTTCTTTTAGATTATTACTGAATGCAATTTACAATTCAGTAATCCTCCTCTATCTGATTTTTCTTTTCCTCATAATAAGCCTTCATTTCTATATAAATATAATTAGCAATATCTTCAGGGAAATAATTATTAAATTCGTGAATATGCTCGGTGATAAATATATCGTCATCCGTCATATTTAAGAAGGTTACAGTGCCTGGAAATAAAGCATCCATTTCAGTTAGAATTTCTTGTACTTTTTTTCTGCTTTCAGAATCATTAAACTGGATGGAGCTTTTTATGGCCTGCAGCAAGTTCCATATTTCTCTATCCATCTTTTTTTTGAATTCAGGATCTTTCAGTAAATTCAATTGCTGCATGAGCTGTTCGTCATCGTTAAAATGTTTTTCAAATGATTGAATTTGTGATTTTTCTCTCCTAAATAAATCGAGCATGATAAAGGCGAACTCATCTAGATCTTCATCAGAAATACCTTTACTATTGTAAAGACGTTCCATTCTTGTGATCACGTCTAGAATTTCACTCAATTCCTCCTGTTTTTTTAAAATTAATTGCTTTTGCATCAACAGCAGCTCCCGATTCTTCGATCTCTCATTCTTCATTTGTTCTTTAATTTCACTTAAAGACAATCCAAGATGTTTATATATATTAATTTGCTGAAATTTTTCCCACTCAGCTGCTGTATATATTTTATTTCCATTCTCATTGTAGTTTTTCGGGCAAAGCAAACCAATTTTATCGTAGTACCGTAAAGTTCTAACTGTTGTTCCTGCCATTTTTGCAAATGGCCCGATGGTTACTTCCATGCAGATCCCTCCCCTAGTTTCATTTTAACCTGTTACGTAACGTCACATGCAAAGCACAAATTCCACTATTAAATTTTTGACGAAAAACTCTTGCCTACGACATAACGTCACCATCTAAGATTGGGTACATATTCAATTTGAGAGGAAGATGTTAGATGGAACAGCAGCAATCACTATTCCGTAATCGCCCTTTTATATTTCTATTTATTGGAGCTTTTTTGGCGATCATCGGTTTTAGCATGTTTTTTATGACAACTACTTGGTTTGTCATTTCGGATTTAGGTTCTGCCAGCTCGTTGGGCATTATACTTATTGCCACTACTGTGCCACGCATTTTGATGATGGCATTTGGCGGGGTTCTCGCAGATAAATTCAAGAAGACGACGATTATGTTTAGTACGAGTTCCATTCAAGGAATTCTGCTCGTTATCCTATTTTCGTTAAACCATGCAGGTCAATTAACCTTTATGTATCTAGTCATTCTTGGATTCCTGTTTGGAACATTAGATGCTTTTTCTGGACCAGCTGGAACATCATTAATTCCAAAGCTGGTGCATCAAAGCCAGATCAAACAGGCAAATGCCATTATTCAGGGTCTGGGTCAGGCCGGGTTTGTTGTTGGGCCCATTATATCTGGAAGTATCATGGAGTACGGAGGCGTAACAATTGGGTATTTAGTGTCCGCTATTGTTGTTCTTTTGTCAGCCTTCTTTATGTTTCCTCCTTTCTTAAAAGAAGGTCCAATAGACAATACAATCAAACAAACGCCGCTTAAAGATATGATCGAGGGATTTTCCTATGTGAAAGCAAATAAATTTTTAATTACGGGAATTCTGGTCTTAATTACCTTAAACTTCTTTGCCTTTGGAGCGATATCGATTGCCATTCCTATTTTAGTAGAAAAGTATGGAGGGTCACCGATTAATCTTAGTTACATTGAGACCGCTTTAGCGATAGGGATGCTTGTAAGTACAGTCATCATTGGTATCGTAAAAATACGACATAGAGGATTAACCTCGATGATTGGATTAGTTGCCACATTAATCACAGCTATCGCATTTAGCCAGATTCCTAATTTATATGTTTTGACGGCATTAGCGTTCTTAATTGGCTTCACTATGACTTTTGTTTCGATCCCATTTTTTACCTCAGCACAGGAAGATACAGATCCCCGTATCATGGGAAGAGTTATGAGCATCGTCTTTCTGGCAATGAACGGCTTTGATCCGCTTGCTTATGCAAGTGTAACCTTACTTGTGTCCAAAGGAATTGATATTCAGCACGTTATTTTGTCCTTTTCCACAGTTGGATTGCTGATCGCTCTGATCATTTTATGGAAAGGAAAGACATTTAGACAATATAAGTCTGCTTATTAATCTAGTACCTTACAGAAGTATAGCAAGAAAGACCACTTTTATAAGGAAGTGGTCTTTCTTGTTATATCACTATTTGTATCGCCTTTTTTTAAAATAGGTTAAATCTAGTTTCATTTTCTACAATATATTATTAATGACAAACATCCCTAAAAGCCAGCCCACAATCCCGCTAATACTGCCGATAATAATCAGAGCCGAACCTCCCTGGTAATCTCGCTTTAATACAACTCCTAGAGCTATAGGGATAAATAAGAACACGGGCGGCATTAAATTTAACATTAATAAAGCCACCGTTAACCAACCAATCGTCAGGAGTATTCCTTTGCCGCTTTTTTGTTTATCCTCCATTATGATGATCCCCCTAAAATTCAAGAACGATTTGTCTATTTGTTGTTTAATAAATTTATAATTTCTTTATTTTGGTCAATCTCCTTTCTTAGCTTCCCTTCAATGGATAAACCAGTAATTGCCATTACAATGATCCCCGCGTTATAACCAGCATCATATAGATATCCACACACCCTTTTACTTTCCATTTTATTGTAGATAATTTTTTTCAAGGTCAACTAATTTTTTTGCCTTTTGTTCGCTTCAATGGCAATGAACTTAGGCAAATAACTTGGTGTACATCCTTTTGCTACTTTTTCATGTTTATATAGACCTGTTTTCTCACCAAGTGTAATGCAGCGTGCACGTTGCTTTTCATCATAAACGCCTATCCAGCCTGCGGTGAAATTCATTGCCCTTTGAACTTCCGGTTCTTCCTGGGTAATATTCGCTTCTAATGCAGATAGCAAGTATTCGGTATTATCAGGAGGTGTTTGTCCAGTCCATCTCAAACGTGCTTGATAGTACCAGAAAGTTCGCCTTTGGAGCGCAGAAGAGCTATTCTCCCATGACTCCATTAAAGCAATTGTCTTCTTGTCTTTGCTGAGTTGATTAGCCATTAACCAATCCATTAAGTTGTTTCGCTCATCAAAAGTGTGGGTCTGCATATCCTGATCAAGCTTATTTAGCACGTCTTGTGAAAGATTTTTTTTGTCCATTATTAAAATAGCTAATAGCCTCGGCAAATACGCTTCAGTTGACCAAAGTTCCATAGCTAGTTCATGATCTTTTTTAATGTCCTTTGCGATTTTTCGTAAATCTCCTAGCTTCGTTTTACTATTGATCTGAGCTAGAATGTTTTCTGCTTTTGAAGGGGTTTTTATTTCTGTACCTTTATTTTCAATCATTTTATGTCACTCCTTGCTTATGTTTTTTTATAAAATTTAATTCTAGTTTATAATGATTCATTCAATTAACTTCCATTCTGGTCATAAGAATCCCTGCTTTTTCCTATTCATTTGATCTTTAGAATGGTACAGAAGCTTAATTGTTTACAGAAAAAAAGCCGACCAACGCTTGTTGACCAGCTCTCACTTTAAATCAGTTGATGTTATAGCAAGCTTTCATATACAAGAATAGCATCTATTATATGGTATGGAGGGGTTTTATTTGAACCGTCCGCTCCAGCTGTTATTAAAATATACTCAACATCATTGATAATTGCGTAACTAGCAAGACATAAGCCTGCTTGACTTGTGTAACCAGTTTTGCCTCCGTAAATCTGTATAGATGAATCAATCGTTTGATCGGACATCATTTGAAACATCGTACTATGCATGGTAATTCCTTCGGTTCTTAAACTAGTACTTGCAGTAGAGTGACGCTCACTTGTAAAGATCTCTTTAAAAGTATGATTCTGTAATGCCTCTTTTAGTAAAATAGCTATGTCTTCTGCTGTAGAGTAATGATTTGCCTGATCGTTACCAGTTACATTTGAAAAAGACGTATGATTCATATTTAAAGTTTTTGCTTTATCATTCATTAGTTTAACAAAGTTATCTTCCGAACCCGCTAAGTGTTGAGCTAATGCAAGAGCAGCATCTGCACCTGAAGGCAGCATGACCCCATAAAGCAAATCAATTGCGCGAACAGATTCATTTGGTAAAAAACCAGCTACAGAAAGATTTTCTTCATACAGTTTTGAAAACATTTCCGGAGAAACTGTCATAGGTTCATGAATTTCATCAAGCTGTTCAATTGCAACAAGTGTTGTCATGATCTTTGTTAATGAAGCAATGGAAATTTCTTTTTGAGGCTGTTTTTGATAAAGTACTTTATTTTGATCTAACCTAAGTAAGTAGACATTTTTACTAGCTATATTTTCTTCTAATTCTCTCTCATTTAATAAACCATTATTTTTATCTGCAGCTTTTTCTACTCCAATTAATTTTTTATCAGAGTGTTTGATCGGTTGAATTGATTCTAATCGAAAAGTAGGATTAATAAGTAAAAATAACACAATTAGCCCTGTGATGCTTACAATGATCTTTTTTGTCATAGTATTTATTTACTCTCCTCTCTAATACAAGTAAACCACTATAACAAAGAGCTTTTATTAATATTTACTGTATAAATTCTTACTTTTTTCTTACATTTTAAAAAAGACTCAGTGACGCAAGTAAGCGTGAGAGTATATTGAATAATCGTGTATGGTCTTTTTATAATAAAATAAAAATATTTAAATCTTGAATGTACTCCTTTCTACGACTTTGGGGAATAATTGCACTTAAACGATTCTGTCCTGCTAGTCATAAGTTATTTAGTAACCTAATAATCTTCAATTATTACAATCCTGTTTACAATATTCTTTATATAAATTCCTTAACACTTCCATGATTATTTCATCTGCATGTTGTTCATATAAACGATTTGGTAATTCCTTAGCAGCCAATACATATAAGAATGGTTTTTTTGAAAATTCCCCGATGATCCCAATATCGACAACCACGGTATCCAATCCACCAGTGATATGGTTCAAATGGTAATGTGGGATCCCTTCTATTTCTCCGCGCTGTCTAACTAATCCGTTAATAATAGGATTCCATATCTCAGGTTTGGTCTCGTATCCTTCAAAAATCAACTTTAAAACTTCAAGCAATTGATTCAGTTCACCATTATTTTTAAAATCCCTTGGATTCTTAGTAACATTGATTTTTGGAAAATGGCAGTTAATATCTTGGCTTACATTTTTCCAACCACCACAGAACTCAACAATATGATTCGCAATGTAACTATCATGACACGCAATCATTACTTCAACTGCATCTTCGAGTGAAAGACTATATCTATTTTGAAAATGAGGGTACAACTCCTTACTATCTTCTTTTGGATTAAAACTTATCTCCTTAATTTCATCAGTCCATTTATATACATTTTCTTCAACCTGACGTGCGACCCAGTAACCATGCACTACCTTTGCAGCAGAAGCAAGCGGTACGGACAAATCTTGTGGTATGAACATTCAATTTTTCTATTTAAGCTTGAATAAATAAGGATTCCTAATTCTCCTGGTTCAACTTCTTTTAGTTTCTCTATTAAATGGTTCAATCAAATTCCTACTTTCAATTTTTAGTCAATCATTCATATTTATAAGCACTTCAAACTAATAGTTTCCCAATTAAATTACAAATAAGAAATTCAACAAAAATAAGCATTAATCCTTTATGGACCCATGCTCACATTAATTTTTATCGAATTCCTTCATGCTTATTGAACTACACTTTACCGTTACTTGAATTAGAACATTATGGTAAAAGGGCAAAACTAAGACAATTAGTTCTACTACTACTGAGAGATCACTACCCATTGAACAGCTTACTGCGTTTGTGAAGTTGTCCATAAGATTGTTTTGAGAAGGAAGAACCTATTAGTTTGAAAGATTAAAAGCATCAGGCTCGGGAATACACCATGGTGCAGTAACGATCGCCACAGTTGGGGAAATATATAAGGTGTATCAAGGATTTTGTATCATTTTATTATAGACGCTTAGCGCTTTAAACTACTTTCATAAGAGTCTATTCGCACAAAAACAAACCTGAGTTAATACTGGGTTCTTTTTTTATGCGTTTCTATGCGTCAGTGACGCCCCGAAACTACTCGGTATATGTCGAAGTATAGATACTTAAAGGAATCTTATCCGGGTCATTTAGAATAATTGGATTTCTTTTACCATATTAATAGATTATCTAGTTTATTCCATATATAATTGCTATATCTGGAAAATAAGGAGGATGTTATGAAAAAGCTAGCTGTATGGATTGTAGCAATTTTGTTGGTGTTTTCAGGATTTGCAGGCAGCGTTAGTGCAAATGGATTTAAAGATTTGAAAACAGGCCATAGATTTTACAATGAGATTATGTATTTAGTGGACAAAGGCATTGTGAGTGGCTACACAGATAACACCTTTAGGTATGAGGCAGCAGTAACTCGTGCACAGGCTGCAGTGATGTTAGGAAGAGCAAAAGGATTTGATGGTACTCCTTCCGATACGAAATTTTCGGATGTAAAGAAAGGGAATTTTGGAAGCGGTTATATTAATGATGCAGTAGAAGCAGGGATCATATTAGGATATCCAGATGGTACATTTCGTCCAAACCAGACTGTAACCAGAGGACAAATGGCCATATTTATTGCCAGAGCTTTCGACTTGAAGGAAGAAGCACAAACAGACTTTTTAGATGTGAAACCGGGAATGAAAGCCTATTCCTCCGCCAAAAAGATCATAGCTGCAGGTATTACAACAGGTTACCCTAACAATACGTTTAGACCTGACAATAGGCTTAGAAGATCGGATTTCTCAGCCTTTTTAGCTAGAGCCTTAAATGAAGAATTTCAGGAACATAGAAAAATGACTGTTTATTTTGTCAGTGGTGGAGATACTGACTATGCGGTGATTAGAAAACCGAATAATAATCTGATTCTAATAGATAGTGGAGGAATAAATTCCACACTATTGGAAGATGTAAACAACCTGAATTTTGGAACAGGTAAAATTGATTTAATCGTATCCACTACACCTCAAGAGGATCATATAGCAGGATTAAATTCTGTATTGAAAGCATACAAAGGTGATATTGGGAAGGTTATCCATAGCGGAATGCCAGATCAAAATGCTGCTAATAAAGAGTTTCTATCGTTAATAGAACAGTATAATATTCCAGTTCAAGTAGCAGAAGAAGGAAAGACTTTAGTAAAAGAAGACCACTTTTCCCTTCAGGCATTAAATGCTTACGATGAGGGCGAAAGCATTGAAGAAGGTGCAATTGCTCTAAAGATGACATATAGAGACTTTGACACTGTATTCACTGGCGAAATAAATGGAGCCGCCGAACAAAAATTACTGGAGAATCACAATGTCGATGCAGAAATACTGCAAATAGCCAATCACCGAGACAGTTCAGCAAATTCACAAGCATTTATTGATGCGGTTGGTCCAGACATTACCTTTATTAACGATGAACAAGGCATTGACCCATACCCTGAACTGCTCGAAAGATTAAGAAATGCAGACTCAGACATATATCATGGTGTATTAAGCATAGTCACAGATGGAGAGACGTATCAGGAGTACTAGGAAAACATATTTTAGCCAGAAACATGTCTTAAAATGAATATTGAATAAAAAACGGACTCAGGGAAATGCTGGGTTCGTTTTTTGTTGTTCAGGGTCTTCGAGGCGTTTCGGTTCGGGGCGTCACAGTGACGCCCCGAAAGAACTCGGAATCTGTCGAAAATAGGTCTGTAAAAAAATGGTTTTATTATTAAGTTTGATGATTATTTTTTTGGCCGGTTGCGGTTCTAAAGAAAGTTCTAGTAACGGCAGCAAATCTGAAATGACTAAAGAAGAAGTGTTACATACGGAGAGTGAGGTGCAGGAGGGAGATTTCATTTATTGACTTTGGCAAATTATGTTGATATCGGTAAAGAAGAACATGTCTCTTTGTCCAATTAAATAGGAGATGATTATTTTGAAAAGGCTGTTACCATTATTATGTATAATGATGGTCCTTTTGTTAGTGGGGTGTAATACAAATCAAGTTACTGCTAACGAAAGTGACAGCGGCAAATCGTAATTGGATATTATCTTAAAGTAAACTGCCCCGTTTCTATCATAAGCAAGGTTTCACTTATTACAGGAATGCTGCCCCATTTTTACCATAAGCAAGGTTTCACTTATTAGGAATGCGGTGCCGTTACTTGAATAAACAAACGAATGCGATCCTTCGCACTTGAAGAATGGCATCCGTTTGTTTATGTATTTATGCTCACCAAATTAGCACTAAGTGGATGTCCTTTTACTGCCTATTATCCTTTTACTACGCAATAGTCCTCGAGCAAAAGAAAGAGACGATTAATTCTAGGATAATCGTCTCTTGATAATAGTATATCAAAAACAGTTCACCTGTTTTTTTGAAGTCCTAATAAGCGTTTTAAATTTTCATCAATAAATTTATTATCAGTTCTGTTAATTCCACGACCGGCAAAATGACCCCAGACTGATTTGATAGGATGATATTCAGCATTAGGTACAAGATTAGCTTCATATTTGTTATTTTCTGCCGTACAGAAGAGGTCAGTACTTCCTGGCATGATATAAGTAACTGCTTTAATGCTTTTGAGTGCCTCATCAAACGCTCCGTTATATCCTGTGTTTGCACTAATATCTGCATGTTGTCCCGTCCATAACATGGCTAGAACATTGTGGGGATCCATACTCATAAAGCTATTTTCCCAAACTCCAACTGCAAAATCTTCTAATTCCTCAAATCCCATTTCACGAAAAAGTTCCTCTTTATAGAAGGTTTGCGATAATCCCCATCCAGCATAGACGCGACCAACTGCACGCATATCTTTAGAAGTCAACTTGTTTATTTTGGTATATTCCGAGCTAACTGAGGCCAGGAGTGCAGCCTTAAGTCCATCGAGAACCACATAGGTTTGCGGCCAAGTCTTTGCATTTCCGCAGAAAGAGGCAATTCGGTCAACCATGTCAGGATAACTAGCCGCCCATTGGAAAGATTGAAGACCACCCATTGACCATCCAACTACAAGAGCGACTTTCTGAATGCCGAATTGTTCGGTCACAAGTCGAAACTGCAACTGAACATTGTCATAGATGGTTACCTGCGGAAAATTAGCTTTGTCGAACGGTGCAGGAGTATTGCTTGGTGAAGAAGATAAACCGTTCCCTATTAGATTCGGAACGATAATGAAATATTTTTGTGGATCTAGTGCCATGCCTTCTCCAATCAACCATTCATTATTAACATGCTGGTCGCCAAAAGCGGTTGGATAAATGACAACATTATCTTTAGTTTTATTCAACTTCCCATAAGTCTTATAAGCAAGAAAAGCGCTTGGTAACGTCACTCCTGATTGTAAGGTTACATCACCTAAATTGAAAATCTCGTAATTATCCATCGAGTTATCACTCCTTTTTAAATGAAACACAAGCATTTTAGAATGTATTTCTTGTATTCAGTATAAAGTCGTGTTAATTTCAATAAAAGTGAAGAGAATTAAAAGCAGTGTTCAATAATAATGAAAATCAAAAGGGGGGATTATGGTGGAATTGCGCCAGCTGAATACGTTTAATACAGTGGCAACAACATTAAATTTCAGTAGAGCTGCTGAAGCACTAAACTACGTACCCTCCAATGTTACAATGCAAATAAAAGCATTGGAGGAAGAACTAGATGTTCGTCTCTTTGATCGTTTGGGAAAGCAGCTTGTTCTCACAACTGCGGGTAAACGTTTTTTAACTCACGTCCAGGAAGTTCTAAACAAAGTGGACGAAGCTCGGAGTGTCGTTCATGACAATGAAATTCTAAGTGGCACCTTAACGATCAGTGCAAACGAAGTTGTTTGCGCTTATCGACTTCCAGATATCTTTAAGCTTTTTCGTTCTCGGCATCCTGGCGTTCGTCTCATCTTTCGCTCGGTTCCAAATCAACAACTCAAACAAACACTCTTTGAGGGAACCTCCGATGTCACCTTTATACTCGACGAACCCATTCAATCAACTGGACTTGCAGTAGAGCCATTGATAGAAGAAACTTTTCACTTTTTCGTTGCTCCAGATCATCCACTTGCTAATCAAACGGCATTACAGCTTGACGATTTTCACGGAGAGGTGTTCCTGATAAACGAAAAGGGTTGTCCCTATCGAACAATGTTTGACCGAACGTTTAAGAAGCGAGACATTGATAGAATTTCATCATTAGAGTTTCAGAGTGCAGAAGCCATTAAACAATGCGCAATTTCAGGAATCGGTATTGCTTTTCTTCCTAAAATAGTAACTGCAGTCGAAGTTGAACGTGGCGAACTTGTTGCTCTTCCTTGGCGATTTCAAAACTTGGATGTGTATACACATATGGCATGGCATAAAGATAAGTGGCTTTCACCGATTATATTATCTTTTATTGAAGCAGCAAGGGAAGTTCTACCTCTAACGGAAGACAATATGTCAAAATAGTGTAAACCATTTTGACATATTGTCTTAAATTCATGAAACAAATTACTGCACAATAAGAGTCTACTCCGTTACAAGAATTGCCGATCCTTATTCAACAAACCTGACCCTTTAGCGACATAAGAAAAAGGCTTCCCTTTACTTAAGGAAAGCACCCATTTCTTTAAGTACAACTCTTCACAATTTTTTAATTTATAGCATCCAAATACTTATTTCTTTTTCATATAGAAGCATTCCTCGTAATAGGAATGCCAACAAAACTCTAATTATTCTAATTTACAAGTAAAAAGAAGGTCGCCGTTAGATACATCTTTCTGAGCATTTTGATTAATGTTTTCTAATCTTTCATTAGTATTAGTTATAATAATTGGTGTTATGATCTCTTTGTTTTGCTTTTTAGAAATGGGATGTCAAAGTTTACAAGTGGATCTCCTATATTATCCGATTGTCCTTGTTTTACATGAACCTGAAAATCTTCTCCATTTAGTTCAACCGTATCAATACCGGTATGGATTAACAGCTCTAACCCGTTGTCAGATTTATTCCAAGTGCGTGTTTTGTATGGAAAACTTGCACTACTTCTCCTTTTACAGGGGCAGTAAGGTTTCCATGCCTTGGTATGATTGCAATACCTTCACCCATCATTTTTTGTGAAAACACGGGATCAGGAACATTTCCTAATGATACAACTTCTCCATCAAGGGGAGAATAAATTCTTCATTCTCTGCTTTTACACTTTTTTTAAACATGCTAGTTCTCCTTTTACTTTTCTAATAATCATTTAAATAATTGATCATAACATCACAGTCGAACTTAAGTCGTTACTTTGCTAAAACTTTCTTATTTAGTAAGCTATTTAATTTTTCTGAGCTTAGCAGCATCACTGCAACAAAAATCAGTAGACACATCGGGAAAATTCCGATGGTTGAATGAGACGCAATGAAACCAATGAGAGGTGGCATGAATGTAGTACCTGTATAAGCAACTGCCATTTGATAGCCCATAATGGTCTGAGAATGTTTTTTTCCAAAACGTGTAGGCGTTTCATGCAACATACACGGAAAAATTGGTGCTAATCCAAACCCAACAATAATAAAACCAACAAGTGAGAAAATAGATGGTAATGGCAGGAATAGAATAATGGCTCCAATTAACGCAATGATTTGTCCTGAGCGAATCAGAGTGCGGTTAGACAGTTTAAAAGTAATAAAGCCTGTAATAAATCGACCTACTGTTATTCCCGCGTAATATAAGGAAACCCATCCAGCAGCAGTTGCCGCACTTAACCCTTTGACATTTACCAAGAAACTACTTCCCCAGAGTCCCATAGTTGCTTCAACTCCACAATAAAACAAGAAGGATGCAAGCGCTAGTTTTACTCCTTTAATTTGTAAGGGTTTATGTACCTTCTCCTCTTCATCATTTGTAACTCCATTTAATTCTGTAGCCTCTTCTTTTACAATAATATTTCTATTTTTTGTCACTCTGTTCCATAAAGGCAAAGTGAAGAGAAGAATAATGACTAAAGCAAACTGGATGCCAGAAATAACAAAATATCCACTTCTCCAAGAGTTCTCTCCCATCATAAACTGAGCCATAATTATAGGACCAAGAGTAGCTCCAACCCCCCAAAAGCAATGTAACCAACTCATATGATGCGCCTTATAGTTAATAGCAACATAATCGTTTAATCCTGCATCAACAGCTCCTGCTCCTAATCCAAGAGGGATCGCACATATCACTAACCAAACAACAGATGGAGCAAAATGAAATCCTAGTAAAGCACCAGCAGTCATTAAGACGCTGACAAAGGTGACTCTACCTGTTCCGAACCGTTTAAGTAATTTCCCACTAAATAAACTGGAGATGATTGTACCACCTGCAATGGTCATAAAAAGGAATCCAGCAGTCTCAAGCGAAGCCCCTAAGTCCGATTGCATGACGGGCCAAGCTGCCCCCAACAATGAGTCAGGTAAACCTAAGCTAATAAACGCCAAATATATGATGACTAAAAGGATTGTTGTCATGTTAACACCTCATTTTATTAATTCTTTTAATTATTCTTTCCGAAAACAAATGCTTATTAAATACATTTAATAAGTAACTAGATAAAACCATGGTTGTCGTTTGAACAAACTTCATGGTTATACCTATTTCTCTATACAGTTAATTCTATAAGATTTCCTTCAGGGTCTTCTATAACACTCTCATAATACCCATCTCCCGTAACACGAGGGCCATTAATAGTAGAGTAACCTTCATTTTTTAATCTCTCTGTCATTAGATTAACACAGTCCCTGCTTCCCAAAGAGATCGCAATATGCGCCCACCCCAAATGGTCAACATTACCATGCTGGTTAATACCTTCTTTACGCATAATCTCTAATCGTGCACCTGATTTAAATGTTAAAAAGTATGACTCAAACATCTTTTCCTTATTATGATATTTAGAGTTTGACTTACAATTAAAATATGTTTCATAAAACTCCCTCATACCTTCCAGATCATTGACCCAAATAGCCACATGTTCAATTTTCACTTATATCCACTCCTATATTTATAATCAAAGATTCAAAAACTAGTAAGAAATTCAAAGTATAACTTATTCATTAATCATAAAATCAAGACCCAGACTTTGTAATCCGTATAAATAATCTTGTTTCCAATCACTTACAGTAAACACGGGAAGATGATCTAAAGGGATATATTTCGAGCTACCTTTGGTAATTTTAATTAATGTCTCTTTATCTACATCGTTGTTACTAAAAATAAAGGTATGAGGGTTAATAATAGCAACAAATGAAGCTACTAACCTGCTAACTGCATCAATCTCTTGCTCCTCTGTAATATGTCCACTTCCATTTACCAAAGCTTGACCGAAATTTCGATGATCATATTGAGGGACGAATTGAACCTCTCCAGAGAAAAAAGTACTTCCTCTTACAACATTTCCATTTATCATAATGCCCGCCCCAGGACCATTTTGACCTGTATACAAATAAATAAGAGATTCCTTGTCCTTCACTGCTCGATTGTTGTACCCTAAAACAGCAGCATTCATATCGTTCTCAACAACTACAGGAATAGAAAAATGATCTTCATAATAACCTTTCAAATCAAAATTTTGAAACTGCTGGTAGCCTGGTATATAAAAAATCCGACCTTTATCAACTGCTCCAGGAACACCAATTGCAATCGAACTTATTTTGGGATATTTCATCACTAGTTTTTCAATGCAATTTGTTAACGAGTCTAGGTTACCATCTTTTAAAACACTCGGTGCCTCTCCTTCTTCCTTTTGTTCCCCCAAGCAGTTAAAAATCAAATAATTCGTCCCTGTTCCCTCTAAAAAAATGGCTAAACCTAACATATACTCAGGATTGTAAGAATACCTTTTGGCTCTTCTTCCTCCACTTGAATCATCTAACCCAACTGAAATAATTTCCCCATCCTTCTCCATCTGAGATAGAAACTTACTTATTGTTGGGAAACTAATTCCTAATTGTTCGCTGAGTTCAACCTTTGTAGCACTTCCACGTTCTATAAGGGTTGTTCGAATCCCTCTAAGGATTACCTTCTTTATATTTTTAGGATTAGAGATTATTTCACTCACGTTGATCCACCACCAAAAAACATATTAAACTTCTCTAAAAACCATGTGATAATACAACTTATTAATTACATTTAATAAGTGTCCAGAAAAACTTATTAAACCTTTTTAATAAGTAATGTTGATATTGTACCATATGAAGTTACAGTAAGGAAACCAATAGAAATAACCTGTTATTAAAACAACGCTAGAATATGTACAGTGAAATCCGCCTGAATACTTTCATAGGTTTCTTTTCCGGTTTCAATTTCACCCAGTATAATAAGATCACTTGTTGAATCGGCTAAACCTTCATAAAAAATAGCGATATTTCCCCAAGGAGAATAATAAGCAAAATCCCCCCTTTGGGATTGGCTTTCAGCGGTCACTGTATCTACCGATAATTTTTCTCCTAGAATGCTAATTTTTTCTTTTTCTATATAATCTTCTAATGTAACCGTTAAGGGCAATTGAGCTAAAAAATCTCTACTTGCTGAATTATCATACATGTTCACGATTACTTCCTCGGTATTAAACGTTAATTTAATTTTAACATTTTCCATATTATCTAGATCTCCATTATCTGACGAATTCTCAGTATTCAGTTTGTCCTCTAGAATTTAGAAAAAATGATGAACAAGTGTGTTCAATGTTTGGAACATTACTCACATCTTCGACTCTGACTATGTCTTCACCACTTGAATTGTTATTTGGAGTAGTATCGCCGTTATTTTCGCTTTCATTGCTACTACTTCCGCAACCTGTGATAAACATTAAAATCCCCCCAATAAAAATAAAAGTGAAATTTATAACCCTTTTCTCACCATTTCTCCTCCTCATTGAACGTATGCCAGATGTCTATAGAATTACAAAGTATAATGTCTCCCACAAACATAGATTCCCAGGGTAGAAAGGTATCTATCCCCTTATTAAAAGTCTACTATTCATAATTCTTTTAATCGCTATGCATTCTATCATAATTTGAAAATTCTTACATCCACTAAAATGACCCACTGCCTTTATTTATGAATCCATATGTTAGTACATAAAATTCAAAGTATAAGACAGGAGGTCAAATGTGGTTAGTACTTATTTGGTTATAATTGCTATATGGATAGTTAAATCTCAAGAGCTTATGAAGCCTTCTAGATAACAGAACAAAGAAAAAATAATAATCTTTACTCATGCTGGTTCGTTATCAACTATATTTCTAACGATTTCCCTTTTTCAGAATCTCCCTTTTTAACTAGATCAGTTACTAATATTTTGGGTATTATTCCTCACTGGATTCTATTTTCTTTAACACTTTCGCTGGCACACCACCTACGATAACAAGGGGAGGTACGTCTTTTGTTATAACTGCACCTGCGGCGATTATTGCGCCATCACCAATGGTGACACCAGGAAGGATTGTTGCATTTGAACCAACCCAGACATCATTACCAATTGAAATTGGTGCTGGATGCAGGTTACTACGCTTTTTAGGATTAATATCATGATTAAGAGTTGCCAATACGACGTTGTGCCCTATGAGAACACCATCGCCAATTTTAATTTTGCCCTGGTCCTGAAAACAGCAGCCTGAGTTGATAAAAACATTCTTGCCAACATGAATGTTTTTCCCGCAATCCGTATAAAAAGGTGGGAACATGGCAAATGATTCATCTACCTTTTTACCAATTAATACAGAAAACAGTTCCTGGATTTCTTGGGGAGTATGATAACGTCCGTTTAACTCGGCGGTTACCTTCAATGCTTCTTGTGAGACTTTGTGCATCATCTGATGAATCTCCGAATTTCCCTCGACCTCTTCTCCACTATTCATATATGCTAAAAAATCATGGATATCCATGAACACCCTCCTTGACGTTTAGACTTGTAAAGTATAAATAATTATTAAATTTAAAGATTAATTATGGTACTCCTTATTTAATTCTCTTATAAACAACATATTCCTCCTTAAACAAACTCCCCCGTTTGTTACATAAGATAAGCCGCCTGAATTGGAAGCTGAATGTGAATATAAGCATCCTATAGTTTAAGTAAACTTAATCACAAACTTCTCTTTTTTTGTAATTAACACATAAAAAACGCTAAAGATATTTTCTCCTTAGCGTTTTTTACAGTCTATTTTGATTCTGCTCTTCAGGTAATACTTTTAGTAAGCTTCCCTACACTAAGACCAATTGAAAGGATTAGTATTAGTGAAAAAATTAAAGCAAAAATATTTCCTCCTCCAAATAAAGAAACCAATACAACACTGAATGAAGGGACACCTAATGCACTTAGCATCGGTAATGCAATAGCTGTAGCAAGAATAGCCATTACAAATGTTAACATTAAGTTTTTTTTCCTTTTATTCACAAATAAGCACCTCCTAGACATTATATTAACATGAATTTTCATAAATAACCGAATATTACAACGTTTTCATTAAAACTACTGTAAATATAGCTATTGCATGTAATAAAATTCTGTATAGACATAAATCATTATAAATTGGGCTACTTATTAAACTATCCTGCACGTTAGTCGAATAAAAAAAGTGTTCTGCCTATCCTAACTGGATCTTCAACTCTTGCAATCGTTAGTTTAAGTACATCATTTCACAAACTCTGTATGTTTTTCTATAAATAATAATATGAATTAAAAAGGATAACTAAACTCACTCCTATATAGAATTATAACGTGATGAGGAAAGGCTTCAGTGGTTTCCACACTTAAGGACTTGAATCTTTAATTTTGCTCTTTCCATCTCTTTTTCACTTACATCTGTTAAGATTTTTTAAATAACCAATGTACGCCTTCCACTACTCTCCCTAGGTCTGTCAAATACTAAACACTGTGTCTAAACTTTTTTGAAAGTCGAGAATAGATTAATATATTTATAAGGTGAATAAATTGGAAAAAAGAGGTGATGGCCGATGAAATTAAGGGAGAATAGAAGCTTTGTTCGTTTTTGGATTGCGTCAACAACTTCAAGCTTTGGCACATATATTACAACTCTGGCTCTTCAGGTATTAGTGGTTGGTAATTTGGAAGGCAGTGCAGTAGATGTTGGCTGGATTTCAGCATCCAGATGGCTTCCGTATGTATTGTTGGGATTAATAGCAGGGGTTTTGGTTGATCGTTTTCACCGAAAGACTGTATTGGTGGCAACAGATATAGGGCGCAGTTTTATACTTGCCTTCATATGCTTAATGTCTATCACAGGAGTAATCAGTATTGGCTGGCTCATGTTTCTTCTGGTACTTTTTGGTATTTTATCTCTTTTTAATGATACTGCCTACCAGTCTTTTGTGCCACAATTAGTTCCTCGTCCTTTATTAACACGTGCAAATGCACGGTTAGAACAAAGCTCAGCTGTTGCGGAGACGAGCGGTCCAGCCATTGGAGGTGGACTTGTCTCGTTGATCGGTGCACCATTTGCCCTTCTTTTTGATGCCATTTCATATCTGTTTTCAGGTGTATTAATGGCATCGATTAAACACCAGCCCTCAGAGAAAGTAAAAATGGGTCCACTTGGTCAGCAAATCAAAGAAGGTTTGCGATGGGTCTACCAACACCAATACCTTCGTACCCTCGCTTTAAACACGCATGCCTGGTTTCTCTTTCATAGCATGACGATGACGATCCTTGTATCTATTTTTTTAATTGAACTTGGCTTCCATGCCTCACTGCTTGGGTTTGTCCTTGCCGCTGGAGGTGTCGGTGCTGTCGCAGGGACCTCTCTTTCTCCTCTAGCCGGTGTGCGCTTGGGTGTCGGACGTGCAATGTCTCTTTCACGAATCCTCTATGGTCCAGCAGTTATCTTAATGGCTCTGCCTTTAGCAACTAACAGTTCCGACTCGCAGTTCATAGCTCTCATTTTTGTGATTGCAGGGCAGCTTTTTTACGGCTTTGCCATGGGAATCGAGGGTCCACTTGAAATGGGATATCGACAGTATGTCACGCCATCTCACCTGCAAGGTCGTATGAATGCCACACTGCGATCCATCAACCGTAGTGCAGTCGTTATCGGCGCCCCACTTGGAGGTATCATCGCTGATGGACTAGGTTTCATAACGGCTTTATGGATTTCGATATTTGGACTAACTTTATGCGGACTATGGTTCAGTCTTTCATCGATGCGAAATGCTCGAATAGAAGATGACTAAATCTAAAACACCTCAGAATAATAAGACTTAGACTGACTAGAAATAAAAAATGTAAAGCATCGGTTAACAAAAATCAAACCTGAACAATTTTTATTCATAACTAGTTCATGTTTGCCTCCTGATTTTTTCGCTAAACAGTCCTTTTGATGGAATAAAAAACCCGCCTGGTTTTGCCAGCTGATCTTGAAGATAAGTACCCTCTATTTTAAGTACAATTGTTCACAAACTATAAAGAATAAACTCTTTTATTAAGTGCCCATTTAAACTGGCCAAACCCTGGGAGAGCAATACTCGAAAATCTCTTCCCCTTATAATCTTTTCAATTCGATTCTTTATTGTGGGTTTAGATTGGTGTCTAGAAAATAATTTTCTTAAAGCCCTAAAAGACCAGAATTGAATATAGTGTAAAATTCAAACTGTTAAATGTGTGTAAAGACCATTTCTACCACTAATAATGCTCCAAAATACTACCTCCAAACTATTAACTAACCTAAAGGTCCATCTTAGGCGGCTCCTCTAGCCAGCCCTTTTTCATCATTAGTTTGGCACCTTCCCGTGTGTATTCAAAAGTATCCTTCCCATATACAACATTTTTTGCTACCACATCATCCCTTAATATGAATGTTGAACTAAACCCTTGTCCACCTAAGCTAAAGCCGCCAAATAGAAAAGTGCAAAACATCATCAACCTATCTGAAAAAGGAGCAATTTCTGAGTTAGTAACTGTAACTCCCGAGGCAGCAGGAACCTTTATGTTCTCATGTAACAAGCCCTTTTCTATACCTTGTAGGATTTCTTTAGAGATATTAACCCCTTTGGTAAAGTATTTTCTTGCCTCAATATCTGTTGCGCATTGTGAAAATCCTCTCAACAATTGAAAAGCAAAGTTATTCACTTCAACAGAGTGGTACATTAATCCAAATTCAACAGTATTTATAGGCCTCCTACTCCCAAAGAAATTAGATCCAGTCATATAGGATTCATCTTCAATATAAGTGATTGAGTTAGGCAGGTTAGTAAAATTCGGACGGGGAAGAAGGTCTCGCTTAATCAGATAAGCAGTAAACTGGTCGTAATAACCCTGGGTAATCTCACTAAGTTTTTTATATAGTTCGATAATATCCTGCCTGTAAGATATTGTCATGTGAAGCACATACATCCCCATACTTACTTCCTTTAGTATCCGAGTGAACATAATGTCAAAACCATTTTCAAATAGCCTTGGAGCTTTCAGATTGACATCCTTATCAGTAAATCCTTCTGGAATTGCGGCACCCTCATTCTTAATTAAGGTTTTGATTTCTTCGACTTTTGGTTGAAGTTTTTCATAAAGCCCAGACATTAAGTCCCTGGCATCCTGATCTTCGGCTGTACTAATCAAGTAATCCAATATTCGCAGAATCATTGTTTTTTTTTGGAAAGTTGTCCATAAAGCTCCGAATTCAACTGAACTTAATTTAGTATGCATTTACACTATTTCCTCCTCTTATTTCCAGCTATTGTTTTTATTATAGCCCTTAGATATATCTATATATTCTTTATAAATTAGGAAAAAAAACACACTGAATTGTTTTAATGGAGAAAAATTATTTATTTCGGAAGGGGTGGATATAGAAGTAGAAACATGATTGAGGCTGAATGGAACATTGATCTCGTATAACAACCGAAGCTGTTACACTGCAAGAAGGATAAGGGTACCGGCAAATAAAAGAGATAGGAGATGATGGAGGGTGAAAACAAGCGTTGGTCTGGATATTTCAAAAGGGGAAAATCTAGGTTCAAGCTTTTGTTGATAATGGCAAACTTTTCGTAAGAGCTTTAAAAGTTTAGCATACTCTTGAGGGGTTTTTTTAAAATCTACATCTGACTAAATAATGAAAAACCTTCCAACAGTAATCTAAAGGAAGGTTTTTTGTCATGAACTTTTTTAGTATATCACGGGTTTTAGAAGTTTTTTAGAAAAAAATTTGCAAACTATTAGCTGGTTTAGTGCTTGAATAGATAAAAAGGCATTCATCCGTATTGGATTAAAGCACCCCGTTAATTGTAGTGAAACTTTCCAAAATATCAGTGCTAAATAGATGTCATTTTACTTCACAGTATGGTTATATTGCGCAGCATTGTTATATAATTTCCAAGAATAATGAATAGCTTTCCGCAATCCCACCAAGCAACTAGTGACCCGATGAAACATATTTTTGCGTATTTTCCCCCAATGGTAAAAGCACCTCAACCGTGGTTCCTTTATTCAATCTACTTGTGATGTTTAACGATCCTTGATGATCTTCAATGATTTTACGACAAACCATAAGCCCTAACCCTGTTCCCCTTTCTTTTGTTGTATAAAATGGTTCCCCAATTCTCTCAAGTTTGTCTTCGGGAATGCCTATTCCCTGGTCAATAATGCGAAAGAGAACACTATCTTCATCAATGTTGTCAGCCATTATTATTACTTGTCCACCATTTGGCATCGCTTCTATCGCGTTTTTTAGAAAATTGATGAATATTTGCTTTATTTGATTTTCATTACAATTAATGAGTGTCACGACATCTTCTTCGCACTTTAATTCTACTTCAATATTATGTAAATGCATCTGTGATTCCATAAGGATGCAGACCCGCTCAAGCAAGGCTCTTAAATCCACTTGCGATAATTGCTTAGCTTGCGGTTTTGCAAGTAGCAATAATTCACTTAAAATGAGTTCAATTCGATTCATTTCATCTGTCAGTACTTCAAAATAGAAAGGCTTTCCGTTATTCTCTGATTTCATCAATTGATGAAATCCCTTGATCGCTGTTAATGGATTGCGAATTTCATGAGCGATGCTTGCAGCAAGCTGACCCGCTAAGCTCAGTTTTTCCGAATTCAAAAGAAGTTCCTGTGCCTTTTTCCTTTCTGAGATATCGCGTATGATTGCACTCCAGTAATATTCCCCATTCGTTTGCCAACAGTTAAGAGTAATTTCCGCTGGGAACTTCGTGCCGTCTTTTCGAAGTCCGCTCAATTCAACCATTCGTCCAATCGCCGTTGTTAGTCCTGTGGCATAGAGAGGCTCCACAACTTGACGGTACCTTTCTATGTGATGTTCTGGAACAATGATCTCCATATCTTGCCCGATGGTTTCTTGTTCGTAATAGCCGAAGAGCTCCTCTGCAGCTTTGTTCCACCCTATAATTTTCATATCTTGATTTGCCAAAATAATTGCGTCAATAGCTGTATCAACTATTGATTGCTTAGCCTGCTGTGCCGCTTTCTTCGCAAGAAGTAGCTCATGTTCTAGTTTGTTTCTATTTACTGTTCTGATAATGATACAATTAAAAACAATCTCTCCGTCTCGTTCGTAGCATATTCCATTTAAAAGGACTGGCACTTCAGACCCGTCGCAAGATTTCAAAGAGAAGTACATCTCCTCCACCTTGCCCTGCATTTTCATCATAGGATAAATATAAAGTTGGTAAAAAAGCTTACTTGACTCAGTTAGAATTGCATTCACTTGCCGACCCTCAGTATTGCTGCGCTCTGCACTGATCCAATCCAAGAGTTTATCATTAATCGACTGAATGACTCCGTCTTTGGACAGTGATAAAAACCCACAAGGCATCTGATTTATATCTATGTTCATTTATCTTGCAACTTTGAAAGGTAGTCTTTAATTATTGCTACTGTTTCTCGAGGATGACTCAAATGAGGACAATGTCCCGTTGCATTCATAAATCGTATTTCGCTACCTGGTGTATGGCGATGTATGTATTCCCCTACTTCTTTGGGGGCGATTGCATCATCAGCGCATTGCAACACAAGCGATGGAACGGTCGCCTTCAAGAGATCCTCCCGGTTATCGGAGAAGAAGGTTGCTCTTGCAAAGTTGACGGCGATTATTGGATCTGTCGAACAGAAACTTTCCTCCAATTCATTGGACAAATTGGGGCGATCAGCATTTTTTATAATCATTGGTGCAAATTGGTTTGCCCAATGTATGTAATTTTTCTCCATCAAATCAATGAGACCTTCAAGAGCGCTTAATTCAAAACCGCCAGCGTAGTCAGGAGGATCATTAATATAACAAGGGGAAGGTCCGATCATAATCAGACGTTCAAAATACTTGGGATCCTGTATAGAAGCAATCAGTCCAATCATACTGCTGACGGAGTGTCCTACAAAAATAGCTTCTTGTAATTGGAGAGCAGAAAGAACATCTATTACGTCTTGGGCATAACCCGTGAGTTGACTGTATCGTGTAGGATCATAGAACTGAAGATCAGTCTTTCCTGCACCTACGTAATCAAAAGTAATAATGAGGTAATCTTCTTTAAAAGCCGGAGTTACATACCTCCACATCCTCTGGTCACAACCGAATCCTGGAGCGAAGATAATGGGCTTATCGCCATTACCAGTTATCTTCACGTCGTTTCGCTTAATAATATCAATATCACTGTTCACATAGTGCGCCTCCTTGATAAATTGAATGGGTAACACACAATAAATATTATTATTTTAAAAATTTCACCTAGTTTCATAATTTTATATTTATAATTATCAAAGTAATTCGACTTCAAGTCAATAAGTTTAGTAGTACTGAAACTTCGCAACCGAACCTGGGGCACCTATAGAGCTTCTTTACGAGATTAAGATGTGATCGAAACCTTACTATGTTAATGAAAACTAAAGTAGACAATTTTCGCTAAACAATTTGAAACACTTATTTACCCTAATATACCAATAAGATAAATGTCTTTTCCATTGTATGATAAGCTCATAAATATGGGGGACAATGCAAAGGTGGAAAAGTGGGAAATGTAAATGGAGCAGGCACAAGATTGATTGAGGACTCTCCGGTTAGCAGAAACGGCTAATCGTTTGCCTGAATTAATAAGAGAAGCTGAGAAAAAGGACTTGTCCTTTACTCAGTTTCTCCTTGAAGTAGCATCCTATGAACAAAAGCGCAGAGATGAAAGCAATTCGTAAAACGATATAAGTGTGCAACATTTCCCTCTCATAGTGCAGTGGAAGAATTGGATGTTAGTGAGTGAACAGAAATTCTTAAGCAGCAAGAAAAAATTAAATCAGTTAAAAGGTTTAACATGGATAGAGCAACTCTATCATGTAATTCTCATTGGACCGCCAGGTGTAGGAAAAACTCACCTCTCGATAGGACTCGGAATTGAGGCATTAATCAAGGATATAAAGTCAGCTTCACGACCATGGGAGACTAATCCATTCATTAAAAACAGAAGAGATTACGAGGAAATCGAAAACCAGAATGAAATGAAACGAATAAGTGAAGCAGATTTAGTTATCATAGATGATTTGATAGTTCTATTAATAACATTATTCGCCTGAAAACTATAAAATATACTAGTTTAATAGAATTTTTTTAGTGAATTGCACCCTTTAGTTTAAGTGTAAGCCCTCACAACGTTTATATGTTCTAAATTTTTTTAATTCTGAATAACTAAATCAGCTTGTTCGATTGGCGAAACTGTTTCCATATAATAATCTTCTGCTTTCCAGTATCTCTTTTGAAACTTCTCAATTTTATTTTGTGTATCAATACTCTCACGATTGAATCTCTCTTCTCGTGCACAATTCAGAAAAACCATAAAATCAAAATAGTCTCTCCACTCTTTTCTTTGTAAAAAAACTCCTTCGATTATAATTAGACAAGTATCAGGTATTTTAACCGTTTGTAATTTTTGCGAATCAGAAGTATTGTCATAGGTTAATAATTGTAATTCATTAGCTTCTCTAAGTTTCCTGAATAACTTCTCTTTCAGCAATTCTACATCCCATTGTAAATTGTAATACTCATGCCAATCTTCATTACCAGTGTTATAACGTTTTGCTCTCTCTACAATGTAATCGTCTATATGCAAAACACAAGCCAAAATATTTTTTTTTTGAATATGCTGTTCGATGTATCTTACTATTGTTGTTTTACCAGAACGACTTAATCCATCTATTCCTAGAATAACCTTTTGACCTTGTTCAACTTTTGGAATTCTTCTAAATAAATTTGTTATTTTATCTTCCAAGTCCATTCCCACCCAAATTTTAATATGCTTAGTTGCACTATAGAACCCGTTACTTTAAGTGCAATTTTTCACAAAGTACATGTTCATTAATTCAAATACACTTTATTTTTAATACATCAATTTTTTCGTATTTATCATCAGAAACAGTTTCAAGATAAGTCCATCCTCTATTTCTATAATATTCAGTTTCGTCTTCTGTTCTTAAATATAGTTCATTAAACCCTAATTCTTTGACTACATCTACGGTTTTTGTTACTAAGTGTTGTCCAACACCCCTGCCACGATACTCAGGTTTCGTGTATAGAGATGCAAGCCATGGTTTATACATATCTCTTATTTTTAAATCGTTTTCAAAGATTGATACGGTTCCTAAACATACACCGTTCTCTAAAGCAACAAGTGTTATCGGAAGTGCATTATCCTTTGTATTTGAAAAGTGTTTAACAACATCTTCATATTTCAAACCACTACCCGTTTTTACTACAAATTCCTTAAAAATCATTTCAGAAACTTCATTTATTTTATCGGGATGGTTTGACAAAAAATCAATATCCATACTAATCACCCTTTTGTTGATATGCATATTTCTTTATTATATTGAATCGTCCTTCTTAAAGTAAACTGCACCATTTCTATCTTACGCAAGGTTTCACTTATTACAGGAATGCTGCCCAGTTTATAGAATTAGAAAAGCCGCCTGATTTGGCAGCTGATCTTGGATATAAGCACCCGTTAGTGTAAGTGTGTATATTCACAAACTATTATTTTTCAAACAGTTATTATTTACAGGATCTTTCCATTTTTAACTATATAAAAGAGCTTTCCTAATCTTAGGAAAGCACCGTTTGCTATTCGTTTAATAATAAGAAGCTCTTAAAAGAAGATTAGCTTCTTTTAAAATTTCGCACTATTAGAGTAAATTATGGCTTAACCAATACCTTAAGTGCTTCTCGGTTGTTCATAAGTCGATAACCTTCCGGAACACCATCAAAGTCAACTGTTACATCAAACACTCTACCAGGTTCCAGTGTACCGTCTAAAATATCTGGTAATAGTTCTTCCATATAAGCACGTGTAGGTGCTGGTCCTCCTGTTAGTGTAATGTTTCGGCCAAATAAACTCTCAAAGCCAACAGCAGCTTCTTCATACTGCGGAACTCCAACGCGACTGATTACTCCACCAGCCCGCACAGCTCCAATACTCATTTCGTAAGCTGGCTTCAGACCAACACATTCTAAAACCACATGTACTCCTTCACCATTTGTAAGCTCACGTACTTTTGCTACACCTTCTTCTCCACGTTCTGGTATAACATGTGTAGCACCAAATTCAATTCCAAGATCAGTACGTTCTTTATGACGACCCATAAGAATTATTTTCTCCGCTCCAAGTTTCTTTGCGGCCATAACAGCAAGAAGACCAACTGCACCGTCACCTATAACTGCTACTGTTGTGTTCTCATTTACGCTTCCCATTACAGCTGCATGATATCCAGTACCATAAACATCAGATAATGTTAATAAGGATGGCAGAAGAGGAGAGTTTTCATCAATCTCTTTTGGTAATTTAAACATACTACCCTGTGCTTGAGGTACACGAACGTATTCAGCTTGACAGCCTGTCATAAAGCCTCCATGAACACAAGAAGTCATCAATCCTTCTTGACAGTATGGGCAAGTGTTATCTCCAAAAGCAAAAGGTACAATAACCAAATCGCCTTTCTCAAATCCAGATACTTCTGAACCCATTTTCTCTATTCTTCCAATAACTTCGTGCCCCATTGCTTCGCCTTCAGGGTGATCATGAGAATGCATGCTGCGATAAGGGTGCAAGTCACTACCGCAAATACAGGAAGCAACCACTTTTAATACTGCATCTGTTTGTAATTGTACTTTTGGTACTGGCAATTCTTCTACGCGTACATCACCAGCTGCGTACATAATATTTGCTTTCATATTAATACTCCACCTTTAAAATTTAGTTTCTGTTATAGATTTTAACGAACTTTTAAACCTGCACTTAAAAATATACTGGGTGTCTAATCAATTATTGAACCGTATATCCACCATCAACTGAGATTGCTTGCCCAATTACATAGCTTGCGGAAGAAGAGCATAACCAAAGTACAACAGATGCAACTTCCTCTGCTTTAGCTAGACGGGCAATTGGGACTTGTTTCATTAATTCGTCCATTGCGTCACTTTCTGTAGCTAGCATATTTTCAACCATGGGTGTTTCGATAATTCCTGGACAAACTGCATTAATTCGAATTCCCTTTGAAGCGTACTCTAAAGCAGTACTTTTTGTTAATCCCAATACACCATGCTTAAAAGCATGGTATACAGAACGTCCCGGAACACCAATTAATCCTCCCATTGAAGAACAATTAACAATAGCGCCTTCCGTCCCTTGCTTTATTAATTGAAGCAACTCATACTTCATACAAAGCCAAATACCTTTCGTATTAACATTCATCACATCATCGTAAACAGCTTCCTTCAAATCAACCGTATCTGTCACTGGGTTTTGAATACCAGCATTATTATATGCATAATCTAATCTTCCAAATGTATCAACTGTTTTTTTTACCATAGCCTCAACATCTTTCTCAATTGAGACATCGCAACAAATCGATATTGCATTATAACCTGCAACTACTAACTCCTCAGCTTGTTGCTTTGGTTCATTTATGTCAACCAAAGCTACACTTGCCCCTTCTTTAGCAAATAGTTGCGCAGTTGCCAGCCCAATTCCTGACCCTGCTCCTGTTACGATTACTACTTTATCTTTCATATTTGTCATAACGATTCCTCCAAATCATGTTATAAATAAACCTAACAATTTGGAGTGAGTTTCGCTCCATAAATCAACAACTTTCGTTTAATCAGCAGCTGTTTATAATTATAAATGGAACCTAATTACTTTCAATGGTTAAAAGAAACTGATTCGTTGTTTATTCAAACAAATCAATAAAATTGTTGATTATCTTTTGTGAAACAAATAAAAAGGTCAGCCAGAAAAATTTGGCTAACCTTGTGGTAAAATATAAATTCAGTCATAGGTTCGGTTGTTTCAAAGAGTGAAGTCAGCTCCAAAGTATTTCCAGATAAAGGTAATTATTACTTAAGGGCTTCAGTATATCCTATCTAATAATATCCCTAACTGTTCTGCTATAACACGAGGTGGAAAAGGCATTTCTTTTGTGATCCACCATTCCACCGTTCCTACAAAAGATGTCACAACAAATTGAAGTATAACCTCTTCATTCAAATCTCGATTTATCGTTCTTGCTGTGTTGATATCATTTTTAATTTCTTCCATAAGAAGTGCTTGAAATCGACTGCGAAAATAAGAAGCTTGACTACTTCTTAACATTGTTGAAAAAAATGAATAATTGCTCTCAAAGTACTCAAACCAGCCTACATTCGATTCAACAAAATCTAATTTCATTTCTGCTGCTTCCTCGCACATTACTCTTAGTACATTAATATGTTCATCAATGAGTCTATCTAGTAAATCAAATTTATCCAAGTAATGAAGATAAATGGTTCCTCGATTAACATTCGCCCTGTCGGCAAGTTCCTGAATGGTAATATCATCGAAACCTTTTTCAGCCATCAGTTCAATGACCGCTTTTTTTAAGAATTCTTGTGTTTTAAGAACTCTTCTATCCACTTTAGACATCTGAAATCACCAATCTTTCCTAATAATCAACAATTGGCTTTCAGTTAACGATTGAAAGCATCCTTTTTCTTATATAATTATTAACAGATGTTGATTAACCAATCAATGTTAAATTATTATAAATTTATTTATAGATTCATCGTTAATAAGGTAGGATGTGAATTTTATGGTTAAGCGAACTGCATATTTATAATAAACACTTATAGAAAAAGCCTATTTCCCTTTTCATAACTATGCTGATTACTTTGTGAAAAAATGCACTTAAACTATTCTGCCCTGTTAGTGAAATAGAAATAAGCTCCCTCAATGGCAGCTGGTTAATTATAAGCCGCCGTTTGTTTACGTTAAATGATACATACTTTAGTTCTTTCCAACCGATCTTAAAGATAGTCAAAATTTTTACATCTACCTAACCAATGTAACCGATTTCTTCATTAGGTCCCATAGCTTTATTTCCGATGATTCTTCTATTCATTTTATTAAACAAAGTGATAACAAATAAATAATCGATACCTGATGAGTTCCGTATCTTAAGATCGGCATAGGAAATCCCTAAAAAAATTATAATAATTGTAATTAGACAAAATCTCCTAATGATAGGGATACGTTATTTACTTTATTGAAAAAAGAATGGAACTAATAATAATTTGAGAGACATAACACCTGCGATGATTTAGCTGAAGTTTCTTATATATTAACATTATCTTTAAAATACAATTCCAATATAAACATAAATATTCCCTGAAACTTTTCCAAACCAACATGATGCTTGCTCCGTCTAAAATGTTGAAAGGGGTGAAACTTAGATGGCTGATGAAGAAATAGCAATAAATGTTAACAGCATAGAAGATACTGAACAAATTATCGGCCAATTAATGGATACCTACAGCGATGATGTACTGCATCTTGTTTTTTCATATGTAAAGAATCGAACGACAGCTGAGGATTTAACGCAAGAGATATTTATTAAGTGCTATGAAAAACTAGGTCAGTTTAATAATAAGTCATCAATAAAAACGTGGCTATATCGAATTGCCATTAATCATTGTAAGGATTACTTGCGCAGTTGGCATTATCGCAAAATAAAATTCAGCGATAAAATTTGGGACCATATCCCATCCAAGTTAAAACATGTTGAAGAGGAAATAATCTCAAGAAATGTAGCAAACAGTTTAACAAATGCTGTTATGGATTTACCAGTAAAATATAGGGAAGTTGCTTTTTTACATTATTATGAGGAGCTTTCTATAGCAAATATCAGCAAGATTACGGGTGTAAATAGTAATACATTAAAAACTAGATTAAAGCATGCCAGAGAATTATTAAAGAACAAGATGAAAAAGGAGGTTTAATCATGGGCGATCCATTCTATAACTTAAAAAATTCTATAAAAAAAGATTTTGCAGGTCTTTCTTTTTCCGAGGATAGAAAAAATGCGGTGAAAGAAACGATCCGCAGGAAACAATCTCACCTAAAACTTCATTATTGGAAAGAAGAAACCCTTAAAAATATATTAGATTCACTGCAAGACGGAGCAAAGCATGGGTACGATATCTCCACTAAACTATTTCGAAAAAATGAGCTTAGCTTCAAAAGCAATGAAGGACAGCTTTATATCCTTTTACATTTACTTGAAAATAAGAAAATCATTACTTCAAAATGGATTGAAGATAGGAAATACTATTCCCTAACTAGGAAAGGAAAAAAATATGTAGCTGCTTGGGAACATATAGGTTCTAAACAATGCGCATCACTGAAAGATCTAATTGAGGAGGCTTCTTTATGAGTTCTTCTAAATTTGAGGAATATTTAAGTAAAGTAATCTCTAAAGTGAAATCCAAGGAAGCTCACAGTATGATCAAAAAGGAGCTTAGTAATCATATGGAGGAGCTAAGCCAATCCTTTCAAGAGAGAGGATTATCTATAAATGATGCGGATAAAAAGGCAATGCAGGAAATGGGAGATCCCTCTACCGTTGGTAAAAACATGAATCATCTTCATAAACCGAGAATGGATTGGCTCCTTATTGTTTTATTTGTCATTCTTGCAGGCATTAGTTTTTTGCCACTGATTGGTGGCTTATCAGTACCCAGCCTTTCTTTTATGAAAAACCAAGTAGTCTGGCTTGTCCTTGCTATTCTTGCTCTCATAGGATTTCTATTCTTTGATTACAGGAAACTGAAAAATTTATGGATGTATTTTTATGGAGGTGGCTTAATCCTGCTTTTCACAACTTTTTTAGCTGGCATTGAGCTTACCGGAGCAAAAAGATGGATTTCTTTCGGGGGTATTACGATTGATGGTCCAGCTATATCCTTATTTTTATTTATATTAGCTTTGGCAGGCATTTTTTCCAAAATCAATGAGTTTAAGGGTTGGAAGAAACAAGGAATGCTATTATTCCTAATTTGGACTCCGGTCCTTCTCTACATCATGCTCCCACACTTTATGTTTAGTATAATATACTTTTTTTGTGTATTAGTGATGCATGTTTTTTCTAATGTTCATAAACATTTTGCCAATAAAGTAGCCGTGGGTAATTTGCTTATAGGTATCATTCTCATTAGTACGATGATCCTTAATTTCTCTCATAGTTCTCTCTCTGATACACTCATACCATTGAAAGATATCCTTTCAGAGGCTGGGTGGTTCGGCAAGGGACTTTACAATGATCTAAAGCTCCCTGAAGCACATACAGATTTTGTATTCCCATTTCTCGTTTATTCTCTTGGCTGGGCATTCGGAATTATCCTTTGTCTACTCCTCTTTGTATTTATTTTGCGGATTTCATTAAATGCATTTAAAACAAAGGATTTATTCGGCAGATTATTAGCAATCGGAGGGGCTGCATTATTTATTGTTCCCGCTTGTTGGAACATTCTAATGGGTCTTGGTATAGTCCCAATCATGGTAGTCCCCCTGCCATTTATTAGCTATGGAGGAAGCATGCTGCTAGTTTACTCTGCACTACTAGGCCTTATTCTGAACGTTTATCGAAGAAAAGATATTGTAGAATCTACAGTGGTAAATTAATTTAGTGTATAACCGATACCAGCACATATGGAAATTGAAAGCTTGTATCTTAGATTAAAATAATCTTTGATACAGGCTGATTTCTATTTAAGCCTTACTTTTCCACAAAAACAAAACTATCATTACATCTCGAATTTCTCCTTTGGATGGGAACAAGTTAACTGCTTAGGTCAATATTCATTTGAACCGTTGCATCCCCCTGACAGTTAGGTTGAATACATCCATATCTGGCATTGTCATTTCTAAACAACTTTATTATGCTAAAACACTTTAATAAACATTTGAATTCTAAATTAGTTACATATGGTCCTGTTTCCTCATTAAGATTTCTTATGACACATTCCTTCAGTGTTTCGTTACTTTTTCTAACTACAGCTGGTAGTTCCCATTGTCTACGCCAGTTGTTATAGCAAAGTAGCTACTTTCCATCAAAATTCAAAACTGTATAAGATCCTGCTTTAGGTTAATAATTATTTATGATATTTTCTTTAGTAATAATAAAATCGAGAAAATTGAAAGTTATTGTTTTTTATATAATTCAAATTACAAGCTCCCTTTTTATTAAAAATAGTTACAACACAAAAACACCTTTATTTCCATTTTACTTATTCAACAAACCTGCCAAACCTGCCCCATTAGTCACATAAGAAAAGCAGCCTGAATTGGCAGTTGAACGAATATAAGCCCTCCTTTTGTTTAAGTGTGGTGATTTACATTCTTAATATAAAATTGAAAAAAGACCGCCGCAGCGATCCCTTTAACACTTATCCTATTGGTTAGTAAATTTACTGTTGCTGCTTAAATTTAAAGACTAAACTTCAAACCCAGTTCTATCCTTTTCATTAATTTCTCTTATTACCTTACAAGGTACACCTGCTGCTATTACATTAGGTGGAACATCTTTTGTAACTACACTACCCGAACCAATAATAGTATTATCTCCTATTGTAACGCCTTGATTAATATGAACCCCTGCACCTATCCAAACATTATTGCCGATGTTCACAGGTTTAGCGTAGCAACCTCCAGCTATTCTTTCTTTAAAATCTATTGCATGGTTAGCAGTATAAATCCCTACCCTAGGTCCAAATAACACATTATTTCCAATATTAATCTCTTCACCGTCCAACATGATACAATCAAAATTGGCATAAAAATTATCGCCTACTGAAATATTATAGCCAAATTCACATCTAAAAGTTGGTTCAAGATGAACTTGATTTCCCGTACTCTTAAACAACTTTTTTAATATGTCTACTCTTTCTTGCTGTGGTTTGCCGAAACTATTATTGTATTCATTTGTAAGGAAAACTGCTTTTTCTCTTGCTTTGACTAATTCTGGAGTCAGATCGTTATACATTTTACCAGATAGAATAAATTTCCGTTGTTCTTCCAAGTTCATTAGATTACCCCCAATTAAAATGTGATATCGTTTATAATAAACACCTTTTTAAAAACTTAACGATCATAAGGCAAAAAGTTCAAGTCTTCAGAAAGTAAAGACAGATGCGATAGATGCTTACCATCTCTGCGAGCTGTTTTTTCCAGAAGAAAAGCCGCCTAATTCGGCAGCTGATCTTGAATATCAGAACCCGTTTTAAAAAACTATGGCCATAAGAGTTCTTGAATCCATTTGTTATTTTCCTTTCGATACAATAGGCGTGTATGCTTTCTTTCCCTATCTCCTTGCCAAAACTCCACCTCACTTGCTGTGACTTTATATAAACACCAGTGAGGGTCTACTATATCAGCTTCACTTTTCATTCGCTCCATTTGTTTTATTAATAATTCATCTAATTCTTTACTATCGGCTAAAACTTTACTTTGTTTTCCTACAAGAGCAATGGCTCGAGCAAGTTTGCCTCTTTCTAAAAAATCCTTTGCACTTCGCTCTTTTCCTACCTTCAATGATGTTCCTCTTATTCGAACCTGCCTGCCAATTAAAGACCAATAAAAAGTTAAAGAAACATTTGGAGTCACCTTTAATTGTTGTCCCTTCATACTGTTTGAACTTGAAGCAAAGTACCATCCATCTTCATCTATATCTTTTAAAATTAGTACTCTTGCGTCAGGATGTCCTAATTTGTTGATGGTAGAGAGTGTCATAGCGTGAGGCTCATGAACTCCATTTTTAATAGCAATATGAAACCATTCTTGAAAGAGCTCAATGGGATTTGAAGGTACATTTTTAGGGTCAAATTTGAGATATGGGCCCTCCAAAGATTTAAGGTTTCTTAGTAACTTTTGGATATCCTTCATATGTATACTCCTTTTATCTAATTTTAGTGTTCAAACAAAGGTATCTTGGCAAAACAAGCTCCATTAGCTCTTTCTTGAGAATCTACAGCATGATTGGATGTATATATCCCTACCCTCGGACCAAATAATACATTGTTTCCTATCTCTATACCACCGCCATCGAGGAAGAGACAATCAAAGTATCTTTTTCATTTTACATGTTATTTTGTCCTCTTTATATTGAAAGTCATATTACCAAATTGAGGTTTAGCTTGTGGCAACCATATTGTAAAGGTTGTCCCAACTCCATTCTCACTTTCTACTTTTATTCTACCATTATGCAGCTCAATAATATCATAGCTCATCGATAACCCTAAACCTAACCCGTCTTTTTTCGTTGTATGAAAAGGAGTAAATAGTTTATTTAGAGTATCTTTATCCATTCCCGTTCCATCATCACTGACCGTAATTTCAATCCCATTATCAGTTTTACTCTGATTGATCTCAATTGATATATTCCCATCATAATCGATGGCATCAAAGGAATTTTGCAGAATGTTAAGGAAAACTTGTTTGATTTTATCCTTATCTCCACTAATCTTTTCTTTATAAAAAGCTTGATAATGAACCTTAATGTTTTTATTTTTAAAATCATTATCCATTAACGTCAAGATATCTTTAAAAAGTTCATGGAGGCTCACTCTTGCTTTTGAGACTTCTTTTGAATCAGGTTTAGCCATCATCACAAATTGTTCAACTAGGTTTTTTATTCTTTCTAATTCACTGAAGATGATTCTAAAATATTCGTTCTGCTTATCGTTATCTGTTCTTCTATTCTCTTTAAGGACTTGCAGCAATCCTATGATAGAGGTAAGGGGATTTCTTATCTCATGTGCAATTCCTGCACTAATTTTTCCTATTGCGGATAATTTCTCACTTAGCATAAGTTGTCTTTCTAAAACGAGTCTTTCTGTAATATCTCTAAACTGGCCAAATACTCCATTTAGTTGATTGGATTCATTATAAATTGGAAATGAATCAAATAAATATGTTTTATTTGATAGTGACACTTCAATATCTTCATATTTTTTATATCCTCTCAAAACATTTTCCATATAGCCACCGATCACTTCTAATTCTGTAATATGACGATTACATATTTCTTCTTTTTCACAAGATAATACTTTCTCAGCAAAAGGATTAATTTCAACTATTTTTCCGTTCTCATTGGCCAAAATGACTCCGTTTCGACTGTTTTCCATAAGCACTTGATTCAAGACTAGTAATTTCTGATTCTGCTGCTTTACTCTAACCTCTCGTTCTATAGAATCGACGGCAGACTGCAGTAATCCAGAATGGAAAGAACTTGCTTGTTGAGCAGCCATCATTACCGAAATAGTACCGCTTATCTTTCCTAAAGAAAAAAAGGGAACAGAGAAACAAGCACTTTCATGTAAACAATGAAAGAAATGGTCCGAACCAATAAGTTGGACAGATTGCCCCATCTTTAACGCCATTTCAATACTATTTGTACCTGCCTCTTCTTCCTTTAATTTGATTCCGGGAGATAAACCTAATGATTCGATTTGCGACTTCATCATTTCATCTCCGTACAATTCTATTAGGTATCCTTCATCATCAGTGATAGCAATTAAAACAGCTGTTCCATTTAATTCAGCTATTAGTCTCGTCATAAATGTTCTTGCGACGGATATGGTCTCATCAAGTATCTTCTTCTTTTGTTCCAGCTCAATATCAAGCAATCTATCTTTAAGATCCGGAAAGTCATAAGGATTCATTTTATTATTAAGGCATCTTTGGTGTGAATTATATATCTGCTCACTTATTGATTCTATTATCATCTAAACCCCCATCTACAATTACATTGTACATCATTCAATTTTTCCATATGGCTGATATCGGTCATTCTGCCCCTTTTGCAGAATTAGATTAAGCTACATGATTGGTTAAACCCAAGAGGTTTATAATTTTACTTACTTATTTCTTTTGTCATTTTAACAATTTCCTGTTGATATCCAAGCACTTCATAAAAACCTACAGCTCTTTGATTATTTTTAAAAACGTCTAACACGATCACTTTTAACCCTTGTTCGGATGTCCATTCTTCTGCTTTTTTCATTAATTTTTTTCCAATACCCTTCCCTTCACCACCAGGTAATACCGCTATCGAGGATATATAGCCCTGCTTTTCACCTGTAAAGAAATCCTCTTGTATAGCGAGTTCAATATAACCCATAAATTCTTCATTTTCCTCAGCAACGAAAATATTTGCCTTGTTTTTTTCAATAGCTGCATTAGCTAATTCAACTTGCTTTTTTTCCATCAAATTTTTATCCCTATAATTCATAAAGTTAAAATCACTGAATCTCTTTGATAGCTCTTTTATATGCAATTTATCTTTTTCCTTAAATTCTCTAATTATCATCTTTTTTCCCCCATTAACGGTATGGTAACGTTATATTAAAATACCATGAAATTGAAATTATGAATAATAAAATAACAGCCCTTATTTAACTAAACTGCCCGTCTGCACAAAAAGAATAAGCTGCCGTATTGACAGCCTAGATTTTGCTCTTAAGTTTTATCACTAAATCGCTCTTAAAGCTAAACGAGTCTAATTTATCTTTTGAGTGTTCATCCATTACCTTAAACATAGTGAAAGTTCTATCTATATGTTTAGTTTAATTATAATTGAAGGACTCATAAAGGAAAAAGCTGTCTTTATGATTAGTACAGCAATTATTCAACAAAAATAGCCAGATTCTCCAGTGTTGATTTTAAACCGAGGACATGATCTTCTTTGCGTATTCCTTTAGGAACATTTTTACAAATAACAGTCACTCTTGTGCCTCCTGGAATGGATTCTAAAAGCCACTTCTGTATCATTTCACCCATGAAGTCCGGGGATTCAGAATCAAATATTACTAATTGTACAATCCGTTTGTAAGGGACCAACTCTAAAAACTTCCCTTGGTATATATCAGTGTTTTCCGAAGTTTTTCCAGATGATAGCTGGTCTTCTTCATAGATAAGTGTCATATTGTAAGTTTCACCTTCACGTGGGTCAAAATTGGAAATCTGACCTGACATGCCTTTAGGTGGAAGCCATAATACTAATGATTTTGGATTTAGAAATGCCTGATAGATAGTTTTTGGTTCTGCCATAATGACTCTCGAAGCTGTATCTGTTCTATTATCACTAAACACATTGCTCATAATAAAGCCTCCTTTGGCCTTTAGTCATCGAAGCGACATTTTTCATTTTCGACACATAAAAATACTAAATTAAATTTTCTTTTACTGTCAGATATTTTTTAGATAGACTTATTTATTTAACCTGGGTTTCTACCATTACTTCCACATGTGTTTAAATAATTCCTTCTTCAAAAGTCCTGTCCCTTTAGCTTTACAAAGAGACTTCCATTATTTAAGGAAAGCCTCAGTTTCTTTAATAAGGAATTTTCGCTTCATTAGAAAAGTTTGCACTAGCCCATTCCCCCTCACTTTTAAACAACTCATACACAGCCTCTCGGTCCGTGGGAGGTTCATCTATCCAATTTAGCAGTGTACGAATAATTGATTCTTTTCCTGGGAAGTGGTGAATAAAGACCTCACACTGTTCGTGAAGACGTGTCGTCCAAATCTGAGAACGTACCATTACCATTGAATAGTATGTTCGAATAAGTTTACGAGCGAAGCCTTGTGTATAAGTTTTAAATTCATCTTTGGAAGCTGTTTCTAACCTTTTTAACGTCCGATTTAGAGCTTCATTAATATCACCATTAAAACGGATTGCTATCTCTGATGTAAGCTTATACGGACCAAATCGTTCTCCTAAATCCTCTCCATACACACAAACACAGATTTCCTTAAGAAATGCATTTTCGTAATAATTAGAAGGGTCAAGCGTATAGTGGTAATATGCTGCAGCTATACCAACATCACGAAATAGGGAACGATACTTCTGAGAAAGTTCATTATTGATTTTCTTTAATTCATCCAACTTAGCGGAGCTCAGATTGCCGTCAAACATAGCAATAAGATCTAAATCTGATTTTTTTAATATCGCTTCTCCTCTTGCTACACTGCCGTACACATAAACACTATGCAATTGTTGAAGAAAAAAACTCTTCAGACTCACGATAGCTTCTTGAATGCAAGTCATATAGACTTCATCAATTTTGTCCTTGCTCACATCGCTTACAATAAATCCATTAGGATCTAGTCCATATCCTGCATGTAAATTCCTTATTTTAATTTCAATCAACACCTTTTCATCAGTATTTCCCTAATTCTAACATCAAGAAAACGCGGGCGGCATTTGCCCACTTGTTAAATAAATACGTGATTAGAGTTTAGATAATGCATTATGAAGGTTTTACCATTCCTATACGAGTAGGTTCAATTCAGCACCAGTAATGGGTGCCTTTTAGTTTCCCCCTTATGAAACCATACGCACATTTTTATGGCATTTGGCTTACCCATACATACTATACCGAAAATGAAGGGTGCTGCTGAGTCCGCATTCGATGCGACTGCACATCGCACAAAAAGACCCGCATCCTAAAAGATGCGGATCGGATATACATATTAATTCCACCACCATTGTTGAGATCCATATGAATACTCAACTCTGCTGTCTAAATGGGCAAAGCTGCTTTCATTATACATTCCGCTGAAACCCGACGTTTTTGCATAATTTTTCGCTGTATTTGTAGATACTCCTGAAATATTAATGTCTGCTGCTATACCGTACATATGCTGACTATTTGAGGCTCCACCAACATTGCTGTTATGAGAAACGCTGCGGAAACCTGAATTAATCGTTATAGGTTTATTACCCGCTTTTACTCGGATTGCTTCCAGCTTATACATAAGGCGGCGGACATTCTCCCTCACCGTTGCTTCTGAAACCTTTCCGCCTTTAAAGCCGCTGCCGTCTTTTGAATGAAATTCACTGTAGCTGAAATGCTTTGTGCCATTTGAGCTTTCTAAATCATTCAGTTTCGCTTGGGTTGCCGGGCCAACAATTCCATCTGCCCCCAATCCATAAGCTCGCTGAAACCTTTTTACTGCTGCAGTTGTTGCCGGACCAAATTGACCGTCGACTGCAACATACGTTTGACTGGCAGAATCAGCGGCCCAGCCTGCAACTCTTATTTGCAATTCACGTACATCTGCTCCACTCGTTCCTTCACTTAAAGTCCTTGTCCATGAATACGCCTGTGCATCTGTTTCAGTAACGACTAAAAATGCCAATGATAATACAAATGCCAAACTTAATGTCCCTAACGTCCTCTTCATCATCTTAACCATCACTATCAATCTCCTTTAATAAGATTTTAAGTAGGTGGTTTCTATCAAAGGATGCAGTTGCTTTCTATCATTTATATTAAAGGAAAAAAACAAAACCTGAATGAGCAGTTTTTACTTTTTCAATTTGGCGCTTTTCTCCCTAGTCATTCGACATTTCTCTATTAGATTAGACTATTTTAGTGTATTATTACTCATCCCTTATACGGGAGTTTATCAGCATTTGTAGAAAATATTGATTTAGAAGAAAATACTATTTTACTAGAGGAATAGGTTCAACTCTCTTACTTATTGACGATTTAAAGATTTTACTTTCGATAACTGTCCTGATTTTAGAAGACAAGCCAAAATTTTATCCTTTGACCAATCTCCATAAGGACTATCTAAATGCTTTTCCATCTCCATATATAGCCAAAACTACTAGCCAGCTTACTCTAATTATTTTATTTCTTCCTTCTTAATTCTAAAAATATAGGTGCTATATTAAGTAAAATAGAAACAACTGTCAAAAACCATAATGCCCTTTCCATACCAGGTACAACATCCGCTAAAGCTGCCCAATCTTCCACTTTTACCCACCGAGATACAAGACTGTATTCTGCACAGAGCGTTAATGCAGTGAATGATAATCCCATAGCCATCGCAAGTTTATAATCCTTTCCTGCTTTATATAGATAAAGGTTTATAAAAGTTGCTGTTATAGCTATAACGCCTAATATTATCCACATAGGTAACCTCCATATATTTTTATTCATGTCCTGTGATCATACCAATTTGCTTCATCCTATTATTGGTATTATTATATTAGACGTTAATTTTTCTAATCTTGTTTCAATTTTCAAGAAAAGGTTTCCTTTGCTGCAATTTTGCCTGAATTATAGCGAATATCTTTAGTATAGACATATCTTCATGCAATCCATTTTTTATATTTACTAACCTCTAGGATTATAAAGTTAATCCAGGATATGATTGGAATCGCAACTACCAAGACAACATGCACGTATCCAAACATTTTTGCTTCCTCATCTGTAATATATAACAACCATGTTGATGTCGCTAAGATGAATGTATTTATAATAAATGCTGATAACCTGCTTTTCCATTTACTCTTTGTATTTTTTAATATTAGAACAGACACAATAGTCGAAACGATAAAAGAAAATGACAGGATAACAAAATCCAATTCTAAGACACCCTTCATATTTATTTAATTAATTGGCCCTACTTATGGAAAATACAAACTAGTTTAGCTGAATGAATCAGAGATAACCTTTGTTATTTAATTCTGCTCAGAGAGGATTCTTTTTGAACGATAAGCAAAAAACTAGGAAAACCAAATCCGAGAGATTTGTAATGGGTTAATGACCGACTTTAATCTGCCATCAACATGAAATATTTTTATAGAATCCAATTTCTTAAAATCGTATGCGGCTTCTTCTAAGTTTTTCAGCAGTCTAATGGTTTCTGTTTTGTCTAGTTTAAATGAAAGAGATTGACCGGCCATTAGAATTTCTGCATAAGCATTATCTTTAGTATCATACTTTTTATTAAACATTTTAACTCCTCCATACAATATTTCTCCGTCTTATATTTATGTCATTTCCTTTTAGCTATATTTGTAATTAGATCCTTTGCGGGGGTTACGTTCTTTATTTTTAATGAACAGCAAAATCCAAAATACAAATAGGAATAGAGTACCTGTAACAGTGTAGATAGACCAGATGGCACCTTGTTGAAGTTGAGCAACTAAGTGTTCAAGTTCATTAACTCCTTTCGCTCTGCCTATACTATTCACCAAACTAATCACCGGAACAGTAATAACAAGGCAAATGGCCAAAATCGATACACTTATCATTCTTTTTCGAATTACATTTAAAATGCCTGTTCCTAAAGTTAGAAGTAAAAATAGGTAGTAAATAACCCATATCCAACTTGGCAGTGTCTCCCAGTACATATTGATCACCTCTTATTGAATTACTATATACGAAACACATCTGAGTTTAGTTTAAAGGAACGGGTCAATTCAGTTCCTTTAAACTCTTCAATCTCAAAATACATTCCTTAAACACAAAATAAACCAAAGTGTTATTTCATTTATTTTCCATATACATTCTCCTTTTTATGGGTCAAATCCTCCTATCTTTATACTGGGCATCAAATGCATCCTGTTGGTTTTAAAAAGTATAATAGTTTTAAGTGAAAAATAAAAAAGCTGAAGACATTCACGTCTTCAGCTAAATTCGCAACTCTATTTCCATATATCCTTGTACTTTTTATTGTACTTTTTGTCGTCTACTGTATCAATTAAATCCATAGCGGTTTGTTTGATCTGTTCGTCATTAAAATGTTCATATAGGTATCTCATATTTTGAAGAATATCATTACGAATTAAAGTGTAATTCTTTTCGTCAGTTCCATTTTTAAAACGGTCGACCATAAATGTCATAACCATTTCTTTTTGGGGAGAACCTGCAATCCCTACCTTCCAGATCGACTGGAGGCTATGTCTAGCTGTTACGAACTTTTCATCTTTTGTTACTTCCCACAGCTTAGGGAGATCTTTCAATATTCTCATCTCTGGATCGCTTTTAGCCAGATTGGCTAGATATTGTGCTGCACGCGAGCGCTGATGAGGATCTTTATGCGTCAGATCCTCTATTAGTTGATTCCATACATCATACGCCCAATCCACTACTTGATCAGTTGCCTTTAAAATGTTGTGATAAGCTTCATAACGCTCATCTTTATCGCCTAATTTAGATTTTTCAAACTCCAGCTTCATTTGACTATCCATTTTCACACCGCCTAAACTTGCTGTATGATCTGAATAAGGTTGCCGCAAGTATCGTTGAAGACAGCTATTTGGATTTCGCCCATTTTTGTTGGCGCCATCGTAAACCGCACGCCTTTTTCCACTAATCGGTTATACTCTTTTTGAATATCTGCAACCCCGAACATGGTTACTGGTATGCCATCGTCCATCAATTTCTGCTGATATTCTTTTGCGGCAGGGTGTACATTCGGTTCAAGTAAAAGCTCAGTTGCTTCTTCTTTATCTGAAGAAACAAGAGTGATCCACCTATGTGCTCCTGAAGGAACATCATGCTTTTTCATAAATCCTAAAGTTTCTGTATAAAATTTTAATGCTTTGTCCTGGTCTTCTACAAATATACTGGTAATAATGATGTTTAACATTTTGAATCCTCCCTTAGTATTTCCACAGTAAAGTCTTAAACAATAATCATTAATTAAAACTTATTCTACCCAGCCTTTCAGCAAATCTTTGAGTGGTTCCCTGTTAAAAATAAGCACTCGAAATTTACCATTTCGCTTTGACATAACAAGCCCAGCTGCTTCCAATGCAGAAAGGTGTTTTGCTATCGCCTGTCGTGTAATGGTAAGGTTGTGCTTCATAATAAGCCGTGTGGTAAGGTCATATAAAGTTAATTCGTCACGTTCAGAAAGCTCGTCTAGTATAACTCGCCTAGTCGGATCACTTAGTGCTTTAAATATAGCGTCTTTATCCCAATTCATAGATGTATTATATGCAACCTTATAGTTGCTCGTCAAGTAGAGGCAACTAAAAAGTTGCGTAATAATAACTGGATTAAAACGGCTGTACCTCAAAAATCGGTATTTTTTGTATTTTCTAATGAGTAAGCTCATCGTGGGGCAGCATGGATTTCTCATGATAGCATTTCCTTTAACTTGATTTGACTTCACTTGACATATCGAAAAATCCAGATATATAATTACACACATGGAACCGATTAATGTATTCAAGGCGTTATCAAATGAAACTAGGCTCAAGATCTTAGAATGGTTAAAGGAACCAGAGAAGAATTTTCCCAAACAAGGTGCTCATCTGCCAAAGGATGTAAGTTATAAAGGCGGAGTTTGTGTTGGGGATATTCAAGAAAAAGCTCAAATATCTCAATCAACAGTATCCAGTTACCTAAACATGATGCAAAAAGCTGGTTTACTTGAATCGATTCGACATGGGCAATGGACATACTACAGACGTAATGAAGAATTTATTCAAGAGTTAGCTAAATATTTTAAAACAGAGATCTAATTTAGGTTGGATTTCTTTTTTTGAAGTAATATATCTATATTTCTAGATATATAATTATTTAGAAAAGGAGATTTATTTATGCGTATTATATTCTACTTCCTGGCCCTATTAGCTGGAGCAGCACTTAGCTTTGAAGGAGGCATTTATGCTGAACTGGGCAAGACCATTGGGAAACTGGAAACAAGTTTTTATAACTTCTTTATGGGTTCAATTATCATGGGGCTGATCTGGCTTTTTTTTGGTAAGGGAAGACTTACTTACACACTTGAAGCACCAAAATGGTCATTACTTGGAGGTGCCTTAGGTGTCGTATATTTAACCTCCATTGTTGTGAGTGTTCCATTTGTTGGTGTGGGGATCACAATGGTTGCTGTTATTATCGGACAATTAGCCATGAGTATGATTATTGAGCATTTTGGCTGGCTTGGCAGCAAGAAAAACAGGATAAATAAGGAAAAAGTTTTCGCCGTTATTTCAATGATTATCGCACTTATATTAATAAACTAGGAGGTCTGCAATTATGGGCTTTTTTATGATTTTATTTACCCTGATTGGCGGTATTACTTTAAGCGCTCAATCATCAATCAATGGAACACTTAGTCAAAAAGCTGGAACAATTGAAACAACATTCTTAACATTCCTCACAGGTACAATGTTTCTTACAATTCTCATTTTATTTTTTGGCAGCGGAAATATTTTGGCCCTTTTAGATGCGCCAAAATGGCAATTAAGTGCAGCTTTCTTGGGCACCATGTATTTGCTTCTCACTATAATGGCAGTACCTAAAATTGGCGTAATTGCAGCCAATATTGCTGGTATTGCTGGGCAGCTGATCATTGGAATTATTATCGATCATTTTGGATGGTTCAATAGTTTAGTTATAGAATTTGATCTGAAACGTGCCTTTGCTCTATTATTTATGTTGATTTCCCTGTATTTTATTTATAAAGGGAATAAACGCTTAAACATAGAAACCAATACAAAAACTATTTAATGAATATAAAACTGCAAACATTGGTCAATGCAAAAGAAGCCAATCTTCCTAATTAGGTAGATTGGCTTCTTTTCATTTTATGTGAATACTACATGGATACTAGCCCGTTTCATTGCGCTGCAAATACTCCTTTTCAAAAAGTTTTTAAATTAACAAATCAAACAACGAATGATTAGTTTCACTTCCAAACCATTGCTTCTGCGATCGTGTTAAATACTTAAGTGTCAGCCTCTGTCTTTTTTCACTCCTAGCGCTTCCTTTGCCATCTGTTCATATTCCTCTAAGCCTGAAACTAATGCAAACTCAGCGAGTGAAACTGAATAAGCTGCGTCAAGTTCAATAACATGCTCTTTCATCTTCGGCCAGTAATAACCGCCTGCTTCCTTATAGGCAAGAATTAGTGCATCTAACCCTTCTTCTCCAAAAGCTTTATAATTGAAAACAAAGTCATTTGAAATATCTGTCACTTTAGCTTCAGTCCAATCGATCAATCCGGTCACATTCGCATCTTTATCAATCATCATATGGCCGGCATGCACATCCCCATGGATTAGACCAGTCTTCTTCGGCCACATATCGTCATCATTCAACCATGCCTGCCATCTGTGCCATAAGTCGTCCCCCACACCAAACGTTTCTTTCACCTTCAACATTCGCTGCTTCATTGACATTCTTGCTTCTTCGGGTGTGTGCACGATTAGGTCAAGCTCTCTGGCTTTATCACTCGGTATGCTATGGAGCTCAGCTAATACTCTGCCAAGAGATTGATGGAAGGATTCTGGAACATTGTTAACATCAATCTCCCAAACATAATTGCCGATATTATGATCAATCGTTCCTGCTGGCACCCCTTCCAGCTTCCTGTAAGCAATTAGCTCATTTGTGTAAATAATCCAGTTAGGTGATTGGAAAGAATCAGCATACTGATTCACCAAATCTAATGCTTGTTTTTCTGCCTTTGTTCTAGGCATTACATCTTCCCGCCTCGGCAATCTTAGGACCCATTCCGTCCCATTCTCATCTTGCGCAAAAACCACTTGAAAATCTAACCCTGATTCATTAACCTTCATCGTTTCTTCCTTTAATAAAAGATGATGCTTTTTCGTTACTTCAATCACTTGTTTAATATCTATCGTCATTTAAAATCACTCCCTAAAGCTTTTTCAATGGAAAAATTCTTATAATTAGATGACTTCATATGGTAGATTACCATTTACAAACCGCCCTACCAATAAGATTTATTATTAGGTTCGGACGATCACCTAGAAACTTAGCCATAATAGTTTAATTCGTTATGCAGGAAATGATTCCTTCTTGTTTCCTTAACCTGCCAATTTAGCGGCAAAAAAAAGGCTCCCTATTAATAGGAAAACCTTCATTTAGATTATATTTATTTATGGTAAAAAAACAGGTTAGCATTTCATTCTATCTTAACAGAGAGAGCCAAGGGAGCTGTCCCTTAAAAAATATTTGGATCAAGGAACCTGTCCCCTAGATCCTACTTCCTAACAACCGGAATCCACATTTCACCAAATACTACTCCATCTTTCTGTCCCATCACAACCGCTGCATTCGGGCCACCAACATAGGATACATCTGTTACTTCCATCAAAACTTCCCCAAACGCTATACCAGTGAGCAGATTACTCAACTCTTGGTCTGTATTTGCTTCGCCTTTAACAACAATGTACTCACCTTTAGGAAATTCAATGAGTCTGGATGCCTCTGGCAATGACGCCTCTGTCATCACGCCAGCATAATGCATCATTTTGTTATTCACTGCTTCGTTAACGACAAATAGGTAATCATTTGCCGCGATCTTTTTTAGTTTATCTAGCGTTCCATCTTGATTGATTGACTGCCAGAATTCTGCCTTTTCGTTATTAATCCCTACATAATCGGTGTAATCACTCTTAAGTTCTGTACCAATGCCTAAAACGGTAAAACTGTCCTTTTCTTCTAAAATATAATTTGCCATTATAATTCCTCCTTTTAAAATAAACCATTTGTATTTGGTCTTGCTACGTTTATAATAGCGTTAAATCATGTCAAAAAATGATACTGTTTAGGAGGACACGATGAAGAAAGTTGAACGGATTAATACCATCATGCGATATATCAATAACCGCTCCTATTTTACAATCTCTGAAATTATGCAGGAATTTAACATTTCTCGTTCGACTGCAATTAGGGATATCAGAGAAATTGAAGAGATGGGAATGCCGCTTGAAGCTGAAGTTGGAAGAGATGGAGGGTATTCAGTCATGAACAATTTTGTCCTTCCTTCTATTCGTTTTACTGATAACGAGGTTAAAGCTCTTTTTATTGCGTTTATGGCATCAAGGAATCAACAGCTTCCTTATCTAAAAAGCCGGCAGTCTTTAGCTGAAAAATTACTTGGTCTCATTCCAGAGACACAACAAGAGAACCTTGTCCTTTTAAATCAAATCTTGCTTTTTGAAGGCACCAATCCAAATAATCCTGATCTGCTTGACCTGTCTGACCTTCCTCATCCGATGTTAGAAAAGCTCATCCAAATCCTGCTATTGGATCGGCATTTATTGGTTACCGTCAAAGAAGGGAATTTAATAAGCTCGTATCCGATTTATCTCTTGCACCTCTATCGTGAGAAGAATTTTTGGCAGATTGAGGGATTTGACTTAAAAGAAGAGAGAAAGAAGATTTTTCTTGTAGACCACCTCACCAATGTAGAATTAAGTCCCATGAAAAAGAGAGTAAATAAAAAAAAGGTATTAGAAAAATTAAGGAAGCAGGAAGAAGTAAACAATCTTGTCATTGAATTAGGTCCAAAGGCAATTGCTCAGTTTAGAAAATATCACCCTCTAAAATTCTCACTTGCTTATACAAATCCCTACCAAACCACAGCTATATTAAAAACTCATATCAATGTGAGTATGCCCGAAGAATTGTCAGATATAACAAATTGGCTGCTTTTCCTTGGTGAGGATATCAAGTTCAAGATCGTGCCAAATGAAATTAAAAAATGTTTACAACAGAGATCATGTGCATACTTCAAATAAGCTGCTGCGAGTTAATGGTTTTGTTATTTGCTGGTTTTTATTCAGCGCCAAAGCTTGCTATGACTGCTTTTGGAGGGATTCACAAAGCCATATTGGGCTTATACCCATAAGAGGAAGCAGCAGTTTTCAATTTTAACCTGCCAAAATTAAAATTAGGCTGGGACAAAACGAAATTAATATTTCTAAAACAAGAATATTCAATATCTTAGTTTCGGTATTTAATCAAGACCGTTCCATTGCGCTGCGGACCCTCGCTTTCCGCGGGGAGCAAGCTGAGCCTCCTCGTCACTTCGTTCCTGCGGGGTCTCACCCTTTGCTCTGCAGCCCGCAGGAGTCGAGGGCCCTCCGCTCCATTTCACTCATGTAAATAAAATATATTTTATAATTATAAATAAAAAAACGAATGATTAGAAAGATGCCTTCCTTACCATTCGGTTCAATAGGTATGTTAGTTACTTATGTCTCAGCCTCGCATTTGTCCAATCTTTTATGAATACTGGGTCTAGGAACCTGTCCCCTTAACCCAAATCCCATTTCTTAAAGTACACTGAAAGAATAAATTCATTTTCCTGAACTTCAGCTGCCACTTTCCCGCCTTGCTGTTCAGCAAGTTCCTGAACAATATGCAATCCCAATCCAAGATGAGTGCCAGTTCTGCTTTGGTCTAAGCGGAATGTTCGTTTAAAGATCATTTCAAGCTCAGCACTATTCATTTTGTCAACGTCATTTACAGCCTTTAACACCACGTAATCTTCGTCTTCTGCTAATGTAATGGTAAAATGGCTTTTGGCATAGGTTAATGCATTATGAATGATGTTGGTGATCATACGGACGGTCGCTTTTTGGTCAGCCAGAATTGGAGAGACACTGGCTTCCTTTATATCTACCTTTAATTCTTTCTTTTCAAAATCATCATAGAATAAAAGCATGGTTTCCACGAGGGTTTGGTCCAGCAATTGCTTTTCCATGTGCAGCTTTTTATCTGATGAATGCAGCTGTGAAAGTTCATAGAATAAATCCACAATCAAGGTGAGATTATCAATTTTTTTCTGAATAATGGTTAAGAATTCCTTTCTCTCCTCTTCAGATAAAGACGGGTCTGTTAATAACTCTGAAAACCCCTTGATTGAAGTGATCGGGGTTCGCAGATCATGAGAGATGTTAGTGATTTCTTGTCTTAGTTCCAATTCTCTTCTTTCGACTGACTGCTGGTTCTGTTTGTATAGATGAATAAGCTGGTTGATTTTCGCAGCAAATGTCGCCAGGTTTTTATTATGGGTATTAGTCCGGACTAACTCATTTGTCCCAAAATGTTCGTTGATATCCTCTAATTGCCTCGTCATCCTTCTGATATCCCAATGGAAAAGCAGAAGCATGACGACCGCAGCAATCAAAAGGAATACCAAGATGCTTATAATCAGCCAGCTGCTCACTTTCATTCATCCCTTCATCATCAATCGATGTTTTGTTTTGCAAACATTCTTGCTCCAATCAGTAATGCAGCCATTGATAGGATCAAGCCAACAATCCAATACTGGATGCCTAATTGAGGTGTACCATTCACGAAGCTCATTAAATTATCATTCAGCAGTGTATCTGGCGCGTATTTATATACCTCGTCTAAGGCTGCAAACGGACGAAGCAGAAAGCGCAGCAAATCTCCTAATATAGCAAAAATCAATAACATTACGATAATGATATAAACATCTCCAACTTTTAGCATTTTCAGCGTATGCCCCAGAAAAAAACCACTCAGCACGATTGGAATCATATTCACACTCACTATTAGAAAGTTTCTCAGTGCTTCAGGTTCATGAGTCAATAGGGAGTCACCTAGAAGAAGCATTAAACACATACCAATCACACATACCAAAAGAAAATACCCTAGAGTAAGAATCAGCTTTGACCAAAAAATGATACTGCGGGAGATCCCAAAAGAAATGGATTGCTTGATCAAGGATCGATCTTTCCCCGTTAGAGCCATATTGTAAAGCAGACCAATAATGATAATTACTAGTCCTGCTGCCGTAACATTTGAATAGAAGAATTGATCTGTTGCATATGGAAAGTTGGTTTCATATTCCCCGAAATAATAAAGGACAGCAGCAGCAAAGGCAATCAGCATATAACAAAGTATTGCTGTTAAATGCAGACTTTTTTTGCGCAGCAAACGGTAATATTCACTTTTCATATAATTAATCATGCTGATCGCCTCCCACTAACCCTAAGAAGTATTCCTCGAGATCCAGTGTTTTGATGCTGAACTGCTTCACCATCACACCATTTTCGACTAACAAGCGATTAAGTTTTCCACTGTTCTCCACATGATTTTGAATCGCAATTTCGTGATCAGGAAGGACTTTCAATTGAATGTCAGCATTGGCCCGCTCCAGTAATTGGACTGCTTTAGCTGAATCATCTACTGTGATCAGAATTTGCTTTTTACTCTTCTCCTCAAGCAGTACTTTGCTTAAATCTTCAACAATGACGCCATTTTTGATAAAAACAAAACGGTTTGCCAGCAAATTCAATTCGGTTAAAATATGACTGGAAATAAGGATTGTTATTTGATTTTCCTGATTTAGCTTTTTCAATAATTGGCGGATTTCCATGATCCCTTCAACATCCAAACCATTGATCGGTTCATCAAGCACTAAACAATCTGGATTGCCTAATAGACAAAGAGCTATGCCTAGGCGCTGCTTCATGCCCATAGAATAGTCTCTAAATCTTTTTTTCTTTTCTTGCTTTAAACCAACAATCTCTAAAACTTCATAAACGCGCCTTTTGTCCACGATTCCTCGTTGAATCCGAAAATACTCCAGGTTTTGAACTGCCGTAAAGTCCGGGAAGAATGCTGGTGTTTCTACCATAAATGCAATTCTTCTTTTTGCTTTTTCCAGCTCTCTGCCCGATTTTCCAAACAAATGAATCTCACCGGATGACGGCATTTGCTGACCAGCCAGAATTTTAAAAAACGTCGATTTTCCTGCCCCGTTTTTTCCGATCAGTGCACAAATTTCACCTTTTTTTAATGTGAAATCCAGAGGCTTAAGGACGGTTTCATTTTTAAATTTTTTCATTAATTGATACGTCTGTATAACAGCATCCATCTTTTTGACTCCTTTGCTAAATGTTCTACTTTCAGTTTAGCGTAGAAATCTTTAAAAACCTTTAAGCAAAACATAAAGAAATCATAAAGAAAAGCGGAAGGCGCTCGCCCAGGGACGACAAGCTTAAGACTAGCTGGCTTAAAGGTTGTTCTTTAACCTTTAGGACAGATTGGCTTAAGACCTCGAGTCCCTAGCGCCTGGAGCTAGACATAAAGAAATGCGGAAGGTGCTCGCCCAGGGACGACAAGCTTAAGACTAGCTGGCATAAAGAAAAGCGGAAGTGATTTTTTCAGTCTTTCAGGTCATACGAACATGAATCCAACTCCCCAAACGGTTTTAATATACTCTGTATCCGTCACTTCCGCTATTTTCTTGCGCAGGTTTGAAACGTGAACGCTGACAGTATTATCGTCGCCATAGTAGGTCCCTTTCCAGATGCTTTCGTAAATTTCCTTTTTGGAAAGAGCACGCTCTGGGTTATTCATGAAAAATGTTAAAAGATCAAATTCAGCATTCGTAAGCTGTATTTCCTTTTCATTTAATGTTACCAATCTTTTTTCTGTATGAATTTTAAGTTCGCGCCAGTCCATTTCCACTGATTTCTGCTGATAAAATCCAGCCTTTCTTAATTGAACCTCAATTCGAGCCATCACTTCTTCCTGATTAAATGGCTTCGTTATGTAATCATCTGCACCCATTTTCAAAACTTTCACTTTATCCTCAACATCAACTTTTGCAGAAATAATGATAATTGGAATGGAACTTTTCCCTCTGATTTCTGTTAACAGCTCCTCACCGCTTTTGCCTGGAAGCATCAAATCGAGCAATATTAAATCGAAGGAATTATTCTGCAGCTGCAGCAGTCCTTCTGTTCCAGAAAAAGCTGCAACCGGCGCCATCTGTGATTTTGTTAAAATCACACTGAGCAGCCTGCTGATCTCTTGATCGTCTTCGATTATTAAAATTCTTTTGCCTGCATTCATTTGATCACCTGTTTTTTTGATAGACTTTTTTCTATAGATTTTAAACCTTATATCTTCTATAGTAAAATATGTTTTTTAAAGGATGAAAAAATACAAAAAGGCAAAAATATAGCGATGTACACAACCACAACAACGATTTCAAACATTTGATAAACTAATTCTAACATTTCTGCTTTATGAATTTGTAAAACAAGTTTAATAAAGATTTAGATGTTGTCTTATGAATCCAATCTCATTAAATTCTTCGTAATTTAGTGACTATGAATAATGATTTGACTATACTTCCTATCATTAATAACCCCCATAAAACGGTGTTATTTCTGTACTGCCTCACTAACCTGCGCCTTAGTAAAAAGACAAAAGCCGCCTGAGTTGGCGGCTGAACTAATACATATTCACCTGTTAGCAGAGATTAACCTAAACTTCTAAAACACTAGTCAACGTACTTTTTTCCTTCCATCGATTCAGCTGCCGAACCGATGAAAGAATCATTGCATTTTAAAAGTTTATTCCATTTCCTTATCCAGCTGTTCATTTAATTGTTGGATAATCCCTGATAGCATTTCTTCTGTCATTGCCCCCTGACTGAAATTAACCAATGCTCGCAACGGCATATATTTCATCATGGCTTCCATTAATTCTGTACCTAGACCATCACTTGGAGCCGCATCCCCAACTGGATTGTTCATCTTCTCCAGAAGTTCCTTTGCAAATGGAGCCAGTATTGGGTCAGTCATTAAATCACCAATGGTTGTATTGCGATGAACAGGTTTTTTTATACTTACGCTTGACTGAACAAAAACATTGTCCTTTAGAACAATCTCCTTGGATGATTTCCCAATTAAAATTTCGAATTCTCCTGTTTCAACATGCCAATCCTTCAGCTTCACGCTGTAATAAGCAAATGCTTGTTTATCTAAGAGGAAAGTCACAACTTTCTCCTCACCAGGCTGCAATTCAACTTTTTCAAAACCTTTTAGTTCTTTTTCCGGTCTGATCACACTGCTCTCCACATCACGAACATAAAGTTGCACCGTTTCTTTCCCAGCTTCATTTCCAGCATTTTTTACGTTTAGCGTCACAGTAACATGTTCGCTCTCTTCTATTTGCTTCTTGCTTAAGGAAAGTTTGCTGTACTCAAAGTGCGTATAACTTAAACCAAAACCAAATGGGAATAATGGTTCAATCCTTTTCTTATCATAATAGCGATACCCTACGAAAATGCCTTCCTTATACTCCACTAGATCCTCTTCCCCAGGGAAGTTTAAGAAAGAAGGATTATCACTTAACTGCATTGGAAATGTTTCCGCTAATTTCCCACTTGGGTTCGCATCTCCGAATAATAAATCCGCAATGGCTCCTCCCAGTGCTTGTCCGCCTAGGTATCCTTCTAACAGTCCTTGTACTTTTGAGATCCAAGGCATTTCAATTGGCGCACCATTACTTAATACAACGATAATATTGCTATTGACCTCTGCAATGTCTTCAATTAATTGGACATGGTTTTCCGGAAGGTGTAAATGCTGACGGTCATACCCTTCTGATTCATAACGATCTGGCAGTCCAACAAAAAGGATTACTGTATCTGCGCCAGCTGCTGTCACTTTTGCTTCACTAATTAGGTGGCTATTAACTTCATCACTTTCCAGCTCATACCCCTTGGCAAATAACACATTCGTATTCTTACCTGCAGATTTCTCAATTTCTTCTAATATATTATCTAATTTTGTAGGTTTTATATGAGAACTTCCGCCGCCTTGATATCTAGGTATCTTTGCAAATTCACCGATAACAGCAATTTTGCCTTCTTTTTTCATAGGAAGGATACTGTCTTCATTTTTAAGTAGAACCATACTTTCTCTTGCCACTTCTCTAGCTAGGCGATGATGAGCTTCTATGTCATACACAGCGTTTGATTTTTTGTTATCCACAGCTTTAAAAATAATATTTAAAAACCTTTCTACAGCTCGATCCAGCTTTTCTTCAGACAGCTTTCCGTTTTTAACAGCCTCTATAATCTTTTGTTCACCAATCCCATTGCTTGCTGGCATTTCTAGTTCTAACCCAGCGGAAAGTGCATCTGCACGTTCATTAACTCCTCCCCAGTCAGAAACCACAAACCCTTCAAATCCCCATTCATCTTTTAAAATATCATTTAGCAAATGATGATTTTCTGAAGCGTATTCACCATTAACTTTATTGTAAGCTGACATTACTGTCCAAGGCTGTGCCTTCTTAACTGCACCTTCAAAACTCGCCAAATAAATCTCACGTAATGTTCTTTCATCAATGATTGCATCGGTAGACATTCTCCGGTGCTCTTGATTATTTGCTGCAAAGTGCTTTAAGGAAGTTCCAACTCCTTGGCTTTGCACACCATTGATATGGCTTGCTGCCATTTCAGAGGAAAGGTAGGGATCTTCTGAAAAATATTCAAAATTTCTGCCGCAAAGTGGAGAACGCTTGATATTTGCCCCTGGTCCAAGCAGAACTGCAACCTCTTCTGCCTGGCTTTCTTCGCCTAATGCAACCCCAACCTGATTAATTAATTCTTTATTCCAAGTACTTGCTAATCCAACAGCTGACGGAAAACATGTTGCAGGAACACTGTCAAAAATCCCTAAATGATCAGATCCTTCCTTTTGTTTACGTAATCCGTGCGGTCCATCGGTAACCATAATTGAAGGAATTCCTAACCGCTCAATCCCTCTTGTATGCCAAAAATCTAATCCCGAACACAGACTTGCTTTTTCCTCTAATGACATTTGAGATATAATTGCTTTAATATTCCTGCTCACTTTTATTCCCCTTTCTAGAAAACGCTTACTACTGCCATTATATTGTTTGTATTTACTTTTTTATGGTATATTTTATAGAAAAATTGTATGATTTTTGGAACTTTTTATATAGGAGAAAAAAGTTGAAAACATTATTATTGGATGATTTAGAATACATCACTAATCTTTATTATGATTTATTTAAAGTTCCCTTACTTATTTTCGATCCTCAAGGAACATTATTATATCAAGTTCCAAATCACAATATTGAAAGTCCATTTTATGTACCTATAAAACACCAGCTATTAGAAGTCTACAGAAACAATGATCAGCCAAGTATGCCAATGTTCTTCCAAAGTCCATACCTTGAAAATTATTTCTCAGTTTCTCTTCATTCCAATGGTGTATATATTGGGTTCTTACTTGTTGGACCAGTTCTAAATAAAAAATTATCCGAAGAAGCCATTACGATTATAAGAAATGACTATTACCCGAAAACAAAGAAGGAAGAATTCCTAACGTATTATCACTCCCTTCCAGTTATCAAAGAAATAGATTTTATTCATATTAGTTGTGCGCTTTATTATATGATTTATCAAAAGAAATTGGATGTTTCAGACATATATGAAAAGAAGTATTTAGAGGAAAACAAACAGGGTAAAATTGAAGAGCCCATTGCACAAATAGCAGAAAAGCGACAAAATGATCAGGCAAGTGTAAATACTTTAGACGAAAAAAAGTTGTTCAGCTTAATTAAAGCAGGGAAGACAAACCAAGTTTTACATGCACTACATACACAAAGTGATATGGAAATAGGACTACTCTCCAAAAAGAGTTATCTCAGGAGTTTAAAAAATTCTGGTATTGCAGCGATCACTTTGGCAACAAGAGCTGCAGTGGATGGCGGGCTTAACGAAATTACTGCCTATAATCTTAGTGATTCTTTAATACAGCAGCTTGAGGATCTTAATGACCACAAAAGTGTTGGAGAGTTTATACAAAAGTGCCTCCTTAAGTTTGCAGAATTAGTTGAAAATAAGAAAAAAAATAAATACTCAAAACCTGTGAGTGCATGCCAGAGTTATATTAACAGCCATCTATATAGAGAAATTTCCCTTTCCGAATTAGCGAACACGGCAGGATTGAATGCAAGTTATTTATCTGTTTTGTTTAAAAAAGAGGTTGGGATTTCGATTAGTGAATTTATACATCGTGAAAAAGTTGAAGAAGCTAAAAATCTTATGAGATTTACAAATCATTCTATATCAGAAATTGCAACAATACTTAACTTCCATGACCAAAGCCATTTTTCAAAAGTTTTCAAAAAAATAACTGGTATTACGCCAAAACAATTTTATATAAAAAAACTCGACAAAGGAATCGACTCATAATTTTATACAAAGGAGCCTAAAAATAAGAATGAACAGAAATTTTTAGTAATTTGAACACCTAACATATATACCTTTCCAAGCAGAGTGATAGATCCTGTCGCTATTTTGGAATAGATATCAGCCATTCACTTTAGGACTCAAAAGGGGACCATTTTTTTGGAATTTAAAACGAAACGATTAACCATTAGACCATTTAAGAATAGTGACTTAGATGATGTTTTTACTATCTATAACAATGATGATACCTGTAGATATCTATTGCATGATAAGTGGGCACATGAAGATAGGCAGGCAAAGTTTAATAAAAAACTAGAAAATAGGAAACTTACAAAGGAAAGAACTTTAAGTTTGGCAGTTGTAGAGAACGCGAAAGTCATTGGTGATTTATCTGTATGGTTTACAGATATGAAAGATACCATTGAAATTGGTTATAGCTTTTCTAACGAAGCTTCAGGAAAAGGTTATGCTACAGAAGCAGTAAGTAGTTTAGTAAAGGAGTTATTTGATCGCTTTGATGTGCATCGTATACAAGCTAACCTTGATGCAAGAAATATAGCATCGCAAAAACTGTGTGAGCGAATTGGCATGAGAAAAGAAGCTCATTTTATTCAGGATTTTTGGAATAAGAATGAGTGGACCGATAGCGTTGTATATGGGATGTTACTTTCAGATTTACATTTGGCCGATAATTAAGTGACGGAGCAAAAAGCATAATTAAAATTCATCTTTATGCTCAGCAGCCTCTAATGTAAAGTTCAATTTATTTATAATCCAAAAATCTTGTTTAATTATAAAACCCTTCTTCCTCAACTATCCCTATTTATTTTGACTGCTCTATAAATGTTAATATTAGAAAAAGCAATTGGAAAGACATTTCGCTACTTTACAAAATGCACTTATTCATATTTTCCCAAAATTTACGTTATCTTCATATCTTTCTGTTATGTATAATAATCTCAATCACATATTAAGGATGAGATAGTTATGTTAAGAAAACTCTTTGGTAAACATTATACCGCTGCAGACTTTTGGAATTGGTTCAGCAAACATTCAGATGATTATTTTCAATTAGAGGAAGATCGTTTAGAATCTCTTTTTCAAAAATTAAATAGGCAGATCTCTAAGATAAATGAGGATTTATCATTTGAATTTAGCGCTGAACTTGTGGAAGGAAAGAGAGAATTTATTATAAGTGCAGATGGAATTCTATCGGCTTTTCAAGATGTCATTAATCTTGTTGAACAGGCTCCTCCACTTGATGGGTTTAAAATCATTGCTTTCCGGCAAAAAGGGGATATACAGGATTTACCGTCCATCGAATTTGAGGACATTACTTTAGCGCCTGACCATGTCTTTTTTACTTACAGAAAAAATGGGGATACATTAGATATTGTTTTGTATATTCAAGGTTATGACGCAGACTCGGAAGATTGGATACCCGCTTCATTTATTTTATTAGATCTTATTGTCGGAGAATATGATGTTGCAACGAAACTTGGCAGTATAGATTTTCTGCCATATGCAGAAGGTCCTAATTTGAAATCGATTGTTGAATTGCCTGCTGTGGTGGATAGAGAAATCAATGGGATAAGCAAATGAAGTTTGTCCCTTCTTCTTAATTAACTCATCCCCTAAACCATAAATCCTCCTTTCCTTATTAGGTTTCACTCTTTGGCTATATTTTTCAACGAAAAAAAGCCCCTAATCAATAGGTGGCTTTCTTCTACCTCGGCAGCGTAAACAATCCCTTCATCTCACTATAGGTTCCAGCGAGTCTTCCCAGCGGATTGAGCTTCTCAAGATTCACTTTGTAATTTCCTAGGTAATATTCATCTTGAATATGATAATGAATCATTTGCCCAATAATGAGATGGTCTGTGCCAAGCGGTATGATCTGATCGAGTTTGCATTCCATTTGTATGGGGGCTTCTTTTACCCTTTTAGGTTTTACTGCAATGCTATCAACCGGTGTTAAGCCGGCTGCTTCGAATTCGTTTATTTCAGGCTGGACATTCTCGGCGCTCTTTTGCATGCCGTTTCCAAGCTCAGCTTTAACCACGTTGATGACAAACTCTTTTTGTGAACGGATATTGGCCAGTGTATCCTTTTCAGTGCCTTCCCTTTCACCAACACCAGGACCCACGGAAATACAAAGCATCGGCGGGTTGCGTGACGCCACTGTAAAAAAACTATAAGGAGCTAAGTTTAGAATGCCGGACTCTGAAATAGTCGAAACCCAGGCAATCGGCCTGGGAACGACTGATCCGCTCAACAATTTATAGACTTCTTTTTCTCCAAGTTCTGAAGGGTTTATCTCCATCTGCGCATCTTCCTTTCTATTAAAACACTTCGGCCCTATTCCTCTTATTTAGTATAGACAAGTAAAAGAGCATAAAAAATACGACAAACATCAATCCGGTGATCAACAGCCAGCCAAACATAAAATTCCCTGTCTCATCTACCATAAACCCAAATAGAGGGGGAACAATCATCACACCCATAGAACCAAACATTAAGCTAACACCGCTTGCGATTCCGGCCTGCTGTGGAGGAACAATCTCACTGGCCAGGTTCATCCATATGCCATTAAAACCTGAAACAGAAAAACCAAACAGCATGATAATTGGAACTAACAAAGCAAAACTTGCACTCGGAAGCAGCGCCACAATTGTACTTGAAACAGCTGTTAAGACTGAAATGATGAGTAAAATGATAATCCGATTACCTTTAAATACAATATCACTAATTATTCCCCAAGTTATTCGTCCAAGTGTGCCGCTGAGCTCTGAGATAACAAATAGACCTCCGGCAAGCACAAGTGAAATGCTGAATTTTTCATAAACAAAAAGGACCAGATAGGTGTTTAAGCACATTTGCGAACCATTTAAACCAATCGCACTAAAGCTGACCAGCATAAGAGATTTATTTCTCATCAGCCCAAACATAGATTTATAAAAATCTGTCAGACCTTGATTTGCTGCAGGTTGACTTTGCTTAGGAGAATCCCGATATAACCAATAAGAAACAAATCCGCTGAAGACCAAAAGTAAACAGCCTGACATCAATACAATCCTCCAGCCATATTCCACACTTAATGGAAGCAAGATAAACCCCGCCAGAGCAGACCCTGCCGTTACCCCTGTTTGCTTAATGCCCATTGCTGTTCCACGCTGATTTAAGGAAAACCAGTCGATGATGCCTCTGTTGGTAATTGGATGCATTGCCCCGTACCCCATTCCGCCAATCATGACAAGAAAAAGGATAAGCAAAAAATGGACTGTGAACGTCATTACTAAGAATCCCGCTCCCAGAAAGATGGCTGCTAATACCAATAAGTTTCTTGAGCCATAACGGTCGGTTAAAAATCCTGCTGGGACGGAGATGATTGCCTGGCCGAAGAAAAGAGCCGCCGGCAGCATCCCAATTTGCGATTTTGTTAACGAAAGATCCTCGCCAATGAGTGCTCCAAGCGGTCCGATACTGCGTCCGACAAAAGCAATTAGAAGCTGAGCCATCAGCAGATATACAAGCATTCGCCACTGCTCAGAAAGAATCGATGCTCCCTGTTTCACTTTCAGTTTAGACATGTTTTTTCGCCTCTTTTATTTGCATGCCTCTTCTAATATAGCCGTGTTTTCCAGTATTCCCCGCACACCTTACTGAGGTAAATTCGCTGTATTCATATCTTCCTCAAGCATCGGATTCTTTTTTATCGACGGAGCTGTTAAGTACGAGCCTGCAATACAAATGACAAAATTCAGGGCAAGGCCGATAACTCCTCCATGAATGCCAAAGATGGTTTTATTGCCAGTAAAGGTGAGGAGCCCAGCAAGGATGGCTCCAAGAATCATTCCCCAGAAAACAGCCTTCCCATTTAAGCGCTTCCAATAAAGTCCAAGCACAAAGGCAGGGAAAACCTGTACAAGAAGCTCAAACTTCAGCACAAAGATTTCATATAGTGTCCCTGGCGGATTCCAGGCAATCCACAGCAATCCAAAAATGGCAATAATACCGACGACCTTTCCGACCATTACTTTCCGATGCTCACTTGCATCAGGTCTAATAAATTTGCCATACACATCATTGGAAATCAAAGAAGAAAAGCTCAATAAAACAGAATCGGCCGTTGAGACAATCGCAGCGACAATTCCTCCAAAAAAGATAATCATAATCCAATAGAAAAACGGATTGATTGCAGCAATGTCATTTGCCATTAACCCGACAAGCTGCTCGGAGTTATCGCCAGATAATCCCGGATAAAGACTAATTCCAATGATTCCAACAATAAAGACTAACCCTGTTGTCAGCAAAGGCATCCATGCCATACGTGCAAACGACTTCTTTAACGTTTTTTCACTTTTTGCTGCATAAATCCTTTGGACTGCATGAGGATAAATACTGGCACCGAGCCCGACAAGGATGAGCATACTGAACCAGTTAATATTCACTTCTGCTGCCGGCACAGCGATTTTAGCTGGCTCATTTGCAGCGATATACTGAGTGATCTCTCCAAAGCTGCCGCCCGCTAAATAAATTCCACCAATCACAAAAGCAATGATTCCGATCAAAAGGACAATTCCTTGCATGACATCGGTAAAAGCAACCGCTTTCATTCCACCCATCCACTCATAAGCGAGCATAACGAATACGAATGCCAGCACTGCATATTGATATGGGATGGTTCCACCTGTCATGCCTGATACTGCCTGACCGATTGCAACCAATTGTTCGAGCAGGTAATTTCCTAATCCCCAAAGCATTAAGAATATTGCCAAGAGAGTGACCCCTTTTGAGTTAAAGCGGTGCTGAAGCCAATCTGTCGGTGTAACAAAGTTTCGCTTTTTTGCAATCACATATAATCTTGGTGCAAATAGCAGATATACTCCAATAATAATCGTCATAAACGAAATCGACTGCAGCCAGGAGAACCCCGTTCGATAGGCTGTAGGAGCATAGCCTACGATTGTGTTACCGCTATATTGAGTTGCGAATAGGGTAAAGAACAATGCAATAATCCCCAGATTTTTCCCAGCTAAGTAATAGCCTGACAAACTGCTGTGAATATTCTTTTCTCCCTTGCCCGAGTAATACCCAATTACAAGCATGATCAATGCAAAAACACTTAAGATAATGATGCCATCACTCCCGGCGAACACTAACTCTTCCATATCTAGGCCTCCTCCCTTTCTGCTTCTTCCTCGTTTTCAACAATGTTCCACTGTGTCATGCATAACCAGCTTAAATAAGCACTTAGAATCACCGAAAATATAAGAATAATAAAGCCCCAGAACGGAAATCCAAAAACATACGGCTCCACCATGGAATCAGAAAAATACCAAGGAACATTTCCAAGCGTAATCAAAACCAGAATAATCCAAATCCATTTTTTGCGAATCGGCTCTTTGATTTCTTTTTTCATTCCAACATCTCCTTTTTAGAAATATTCAGTCAACTTATACTAAAAAACACTTTATGCTGCTTTTCAAACATTGTAATGTGGTTTTCTTCCTTTAAGGTAGCACCGATTTCATCCAAGCCTTCTAAAAGAAGCTGCTTGCGGTACGGAGCAATTTCGAAAGATTCCTCAAAACCTACATGATCTGTTATTCTCTGAGTCTCTAAATCCACTGAAAGTTCATAATGAAGCTGCGTTTCGGTTTTTTCAAACAATGACTGAATGATTTCTTCTGATAAGGTGATCGGCAGAATGCCATTTTTATAGCAATTATTATGAAAAATATCTGCAAATGAAGGAGCTACAATGACAGAGATTCCAAACTCTGCTAATGCCCACGGAGCATGTTCCCTGGAGGAACCGCATCCAAAATTCTTTCTCGAAAGAAGAATCGGAGCTTTCCGATATGCTTCTTTATTCAATACAAAATCAGGGTTTTCTTGGCCATTTTTATAACGCCATTCGTAAAAAAGGAATTGACCGAAACCAGTGCGCTCAACCCTTTTTAAAAATTGCTTCGGAATAATTGCGTCAGTATCCACATTGGCTGCATCTAATGGGGCAGCCACTCCAGTGACCATTGTAAAGGATTTCATTATAGACTCGCTCCTTTCAACGTTTTCAGATGCCAATCCCGGACATCAACAAAGTGCCCTTTGATCGCTGCAGCTGCAGCCATTTCTGGACTGACCAAATGGGTTCTGGCTCCTCTGCCCTGACGTCCCTCAAAGTTTCGGTTGGATGTCGAGGCACAGCGCTGTTCAGGCAAAACAAGGTCATCATTCATACCCAGACACATGCTGCAGCCTGCTTCACGCCACTGAAACCCTGCCTTTAAAAAAATTGTATGAAGTCCTTCTTCTTCTGCCTGCTTTTTGACAAGCTGTGATCCAGGCACAACAAGAGCTTCGACGCCGTCTGCCACCTGATATCCGTTCACAATCTTAGCCGCCTTACGTAAATCCTCGATTCGGCTATTAGTGCAGGATCCGATAAAGACGGTGTCAATTTCAATCTCTGTCATTAAGGTTTTAGGGGGGAGGTCCATATATTGCAGGGCTTTTTCTGCTGAACGCTTCTGCTCGTGTGGCAGTTCCTCCGGATCTGGCACTCTTTCGCTGATGGCTGCCACCTGACCAGGATTCGTACCCCATGTGACCTGTGGCGCTACCTCTCCTGCATCAAATTCAATCTCTAAATCAAATACCGCATCTTCATCAGTAGATAGCTTTTTCCATTCTGTCAGAGCAGCTTCCCACTCAGCTCCAGCCGGCGCATATTTTTTTCCTTTTAAGTACGTAAAAGTTGTTTGATCTGGTGCTATCAAGCCTGCACGTGCTCCCATCTCAATGCTCATATTGCAAACGGTCATGCGCTCTTCCATTGAGAGCCTGGTGATGGCTTCCCCGCGGTATTCGACGACGTAGCCAGTTGCAAAATCATGACCGTATTTCCCGATGATTGAAAGAATCAAATCCTTCGCGGTTGTTCCTGTCGGCAATTCACCTTTCACATGGAGTGCCAGCGTATTTGCTTTATATTGCTTTAATGTTTGTGTGGCAAGAACATGCTCAACTTCACTTGTGCCGATTCCAAAAGCAAGAGCACCGAATGCGCCGTGTGTGGATGTATGACTATCTCCGCAGACAATCGTCTGTCCTGGCTGCGTGATACCCTGTTCTGGCGCAATCACATGTACAATCCCCTGATAGATGCTGTTTAAATCAAATAGTGTTATCCCGAAATCCTTGCAATTGTCCACAAGGGTTTTGACCTGTTTTCTGGCAATTTCATCTTGGATCGGAAGGGAACGATTTCTTGTTGGGATGCTGTGATCCATTGTAGCTAACGTTAAGTCCGGCCGCCGTACTTTGCGGTATTGCATTCGCAATCCTTCGAATGCTTGCGGTGAAGTGACTTCATGTACTAGATGGAGATCAATATAGATAAGAGAAGGCTGATCATCATCTTCGATTACCACATGCTTCCTCCAGATTTTTTCGTATAAGGTTTTTCCCACAGTAAATCCCCCCTTAAATAATCTTCTTCTCCTCCAATGCTTTTAATTGCTCCAGATTATATCCCAGCAGCTCATGATAGATTTCTACATTATGCTTGCCCATGACTTCAGGACCGACATGCTTAACCTCACCTGGTGTTCTGCTTAATTTCGGTACAATTCCTGGCATAGGGAATTCACCAAGGTCCGGATGGTCCTTGTAAATAATCATTTCTCTCTCTTTATAATGCGGGTCTTCCATGATATCTTTGGCCGTATAGATCAATCCGGATGGAACACCCTTTTCCTCTAGTATCGCAAGCGCTTCTTTTGCAGGCAGTGTTTTCGTCCACTCTTCAATCATTGAATCCAAAAGTTTCATATTTTCCCCTCTTGCATCATGTGTTGCAAAGCGCGGATCATCTGCCAGCTCCGGCTGTTCCATTGCCTTACAAAGACGGCGGAATACCCCATCGGCATTGGCACCAATGACAATATACGTTTTATCTTCTGTAAAATAAATATTGGATGGTGCGACACCTGGAAGAATATTGCCCATCCGCTCACGGATATAGCCTGATAATAGATAGTCCGGAATGATACTCTCCATTATGGAGAAAACGGATTCATATAAAGCAGTATCGACAACCTGCCCTTTGCCGGATTGTTTCCGTTCATGAATGGCAACTAGACAGCCAATGGCTGCAAAAAGTGCCGCAAGCGTATCACCAACCGAGACACCTATTCTGGAAGGCGGACGATCTTTGAAACCGGTTACATTTCTAAGCCCGCCCATGGCCTCCCCAACACTTCCAAATCCTGCCCGATTTTTATATGGACCTGTCTGGCCGAATCCAGACGTCCGAACCATCACTAACTTGGGATTGATTTCTGCGAGCGCTTCATAGGAGAGATTCCACTTTTCCATTGTTCCTGGCCGAAAATTTTCAATGACGATGTCTGCTTCCTTCACTAATTCTTTTAGGATTTTCTGACCCTCTTCTTCACGCAAGTTCAGCGTAATCGACTTTTTGTTTCGAGATTGAATCGGCCACCATAATCCCACGCCATCCTTTGATTTTCCCCAATAACGCATCGGATCTGATTTTCCGGGTGGCTCGACTTTGATCACTTCAGCACCAAAATCTCCTAATAATCTGCCTGTAAACGGCCCAGCCAATAGTGTCCCCAATTCAATCACTCGTAAATCTTCTAATGGTAGTTTATGGTCTGCCATGTTCATCCACCTTTTAATATATTTTGAATTTTTTAAATTATATATACAAATCTATGTGTTTGTATACAAAGTGTCAACCACCTTTTTCAACAAAAGAAGTATTTGTTACTTTTTACCTAATTTTAACCGCTTACATAGTATTATTCAGAAAATTCATTGTAGTTAAATTTATTTTTGTATACAATAACTGTGAGGTGTTACGATGGATGCATACAAATCAATTAAAGAATCGATTATTCTTGGCAGATATGAACCAGGGATGCGATTAGGAGAAGAAACCTTAGCAAGAGAATTAAATTTGAGCAGAACTCCTATAAGGGAGGCTATTAAACAATTAGAAGCAGAAGGACTGGTTGTCCCATTTAAAAGAGGCGTTGGCGTCCGCAATTTTACAAAAGAAGATATTAAGGAAATCTATGATCTAAGAAGTTTGCTGGAAAGCTATGCAGCCAGCCAGGCAGCGATCAATCGGACAGAAGAAGATCTGGAGCTTCTGCTATCAGCCAACCAGTTGTATGAGGCTGCGATTCACCGCCATATCGAAGACGATTTACAGAGCATAAGCAATATCGTCAATATGAATACAAAATTTCATGATGGAGTTGTTACTGCAGCTAAAAACAAACACTTATATTTTCATATCTCAAAAGTTGTTGTTGTTCCGATGGTCTTTCGTTCGTTCTATTGGTATACAGACTTTCAGCTGAGGCAATCACTGGAGGTCCATAAAACGATCTTTCGAGCCATTCAAAATAAAGAGCCAGAACGCGCACGCATAGCCATGCATGAGCATATTTTTAGCGGCCGAGACAATGTATTAAAACATTTTGATGAGATCAAGGAGGCAGTAAAATGATTGACATTTGTGAAGTAGGTCCCCGTGATGGTTTGCAAAATGAAAAAAAACTTCTGTCTACTGAAGTAAAGGCAGAATTAATTACAAGATTAATTGATGCCGGCATACGAAATATCGAAGCCGTTTCTTTCGTGAATCCAAAAGTTGTTCCGCAAATGGCTGATGCTGAAGAACTGCTGAAGCTTCTTCCTAAACGTGAGGATGTCCGCTATGGCGGGCTCGTTCTTAGCCGATCTGGACTGGAACGAGCGATACAAACAGACGTAGATTTCCTGCATGTTGCCCTAACTACCAGTGATTCTTTTAATCTTCGCAATGCTAAAAGAACGGTCGATCAAGCGGTTAATGAGCTTTCAAAGGTTATTCAAGAAGGCGCTGAAACGACAAAAGGTGTTTCAGGTGTACTTGGAACTGCATTCGGCTGCCCATTTGAAGGAGAAGTTCCCTTAGCAAAAGTGTTAACGGTTGCAGAAAAGTTCTTGAGCGCCGGATGCTCCGAAATTACATTGGCGGATACAACTGGAATGGCCAATCCTATTCAAGTCCAAAGTGTGGTTACTGCATTTTATAATCAGTTTGGCCAAGATTTATCACTAGGACTTCACTTCCACAACACTCGTGGTCTCGGACTCGCCAATATTTTAGCTGGCTACCAATCGGGCGTCCGCCGTTTCGACTCTTCCATCGCTGGTCTTGGCGGCTGCCCTTTCGCGCCAAAAGCTGTTGGCAATGCCTGTACTGAAGACATGGTCAATATGTTCCATGGAATGGGGATCAGCACAGGCACAGAGCTGGACCAATTAATCGATACGGCAAAATGGCTTGAGAATCATATGGAGCGGCCGCTGGATGGGATGCTGATGAAAGCAAATTAGAGAAGTCACTATTTAAAATTGCCTTTAATGCAAACTCACAAATAAGCAGTTCTATTTATAAAGGATTAAATGGAGCTGCTTATTGTGTTTGCGCTTGTTAATGATTTATAGGTATGCAGTTGATGGTTCATGATTGAGCTCTTCAATGGTTAAAAAATCAAAACGTACTTCTTGATCTTTCCCTTGAGGACTGCAGGCATAGACCCCTGCTAATATGGTTGAGTTTTCTGGTATCTCTAGATGTGCAATTCTAATTTGGTTCCATGCTTCTCCGTCCCAAGAGAAATCGACATAGACATTTTGACCAATAATAGAAATGCGATAATATATTTGGGTATTCTTAACGTCTACATATTGGGTAGACCAATCAGAATAGCCTCTATTTGTAACAACTGCTCCTAACTTGCTTCTATCATCTGGTATGTACTCTATTGAAGTTTTCACCCATATATCTTCAGAGAATCGTATCATTAGTCCAGCTTGGTCATACTTTGATTTTGGCAGTGTCTTAACTCTTGTGGTCATTCTGAAATTCTTGCTGGTTTTCGTAAAGAGAAAATGCCCATTATCAGCCTCAAACCCGTAATGCGTTTTTTGCCAAAAATCCGTTTCCAAATCTGTTTTTAATACAAGTTGAGAAGAATCCCTGTCCAAAAACCAATTCTTTGGTTCACAGCGCCACTCAAGCTCTTTACTAAGTTGTTCACTGTTAAAGTTCTCATATAATATCCAACTTTTGCTCATCAGCTAGCCTCCCATTTTATCCTCGATTTTCATTACTATATCACACATTCTCTGTTATTAAATGGAGATAGGCTTCCTTGTGCCATCAAATATATTTATAAACAAAAAAAGCACCAACTTCTCAAAAAAGAAACTGGCACTTTGATTTCACATATCTAACGTGACACTTTCGGAGGCTGACACGTATCACACTTGCGCTGGTGGTTATTTTTAAATTTCGTAAATGTTTTTTCAAATTGGCTCCCACAGGCACATTGGAATTGAAGCTTTTGCGAAAAACCATGATATTCCGTCGTCAGCAGCTTACTTTCAGAATTTTTCTCAACAAATTCTTTAATTTTACTAATAGTCCATCGTTTATTCATTTTCTTACACCTCTATAGTTGATCGTTATGCGGAAGCTTTTAATGGGATCCGTATAAGGAAAAGTCTTAATCTTCTTAAGCTCCTCATTATATCATGTACTGTCATACAATAAAACAGATGGAAGGATCTTATCCATTCTCTTTCTTACCTTATATATCCAAAATTTTACGAATCCGAATCTGCACTAAATATAATCAACATTTAATTATGTGCTTCAAGCTCAGCTCGGATTACCTTTGACAGTAAATAATCTATGAATGAATTTCCTTTTCCTTAAACAAACTAACCTTATATCTAAAAGGTGGAGTTGAGTACGGTTGCATATTGGAAAATTTGAGTCAATTATGTGGAGTATTGCCTTTCCTGGATTTAGTCAATTATTAACTGGCCATTATATTAAAGGGATCTTTTTTGTTCTTTCAGAAGTCATTATAAATATGAACAGCCATTTCAACCTTGCTATTATGTTTAGCTTTATTGGAGAATTTGATCGGGCATATTCTGTTACAGATTTTCAATGGCTTTTATTTTATGCCTGTTTATACTTTTTTGCGATGTGGGATGGCTACAGAACGGCGATGCCTGCTGAAGAAAAGTTATCTTTTCTCCCATTCGTTTTCTCTGCCTATTTTGTAACAGTGGGAGTTTTTTATTGCACGAAATTTAAATTATTCGGCACTTTAATTGGTCCTGTATTTATCCCCATGCTCTTTGTAATCCCTGGTTTAGTGATCGGATTTACGCTAAGGGCAATTATTCTAAAGGTATCCGAAAGAAGGAGTTTCGTCTGACTTCTTTAAAGGGTCTATCCTGCGAATAGGCATGATGACCAGGTTCTCCTCCGCCCTTTCCATATAAAAAGTGAAATCGAAAATGATTTCACTTTTTTATATGGAGACCAATTATTTTTTATGAACCTGCTTTAACAAGCTGTTTCAGTGCTTCATTTATTGGAGTAATTGGACGGCCAAGTACTTTTTCAAAATCATGACTTTCCACAGCCAATGAACCGCTGCGAATGCTTTCCTGTATTCCTACTACAATCGGAATAGCAAAGTCAGGTACACCTGCTCCTTTCATTGCTTCTGCATATTGTTCGTCACTAACATGCTGCACAGGGATTTCTTTTCCTAGGACATTCCCAAGAGCAGATACCAATTCTTCTTGCGTTAAAAGAGGACCAGAAAGTTCGTATACTGTATTTTCATGACCGTTCCCAGTAAGTACTGCTGCTGCAGCTTCTGCGTAATCCTGCTGCAGTGCCCATCCTACCTTCCCTTCTCCAGCAGATGTTACCCATGGAGCTCCTGCCATTGCACCTTGAATACTTCCCATTTCGTTTTCCAAATACCAGTTGTTGCGTAAGAATGAATAAGGAATGCCTGTTTTTACAATGGCTGCTTCTGTTGCAATATGTGGTGGTGCCATTAAATTTTTGCTTTCGGTTGCATTAGCTAAACTAGTGTATGCAATAAACTTTACTCCTGCGCGTTCAGCCGCTGCAACCGCATTTGCATGCTGCTGGATTCTTGTGTCATTATCACCATCAGCTGAAATAATCAGCAATCTGTCAATGCCTTTAAAGGCTTCATCGAGGGTTTCAGGGTGATCAAAATTTCCATGACGAACTTCCACTCCACGGGTGCGGAATCCTTCTGCTTTTTCAGGATCACGGACACTGACTGCCAAATTGCTTGCAGGTACTGTATTTAATAAAGATTCTACAATCTTTGAACCTAATTTTCCTGTTGCTCCAGTAACTAAAATTTTCATGTTCATTGCCTCCAATAGAATTTACTTTGTAACAACCTTGATTACATGTATTCATTTTAGTTACATGTAACCGTATTGTCAACAGGTATGATTTTGATCTTAAAAATAATTTAGTATAATAAACTTGTAATTAAGTTTATTACATGATAAAAATGGATGAATGATAATGAAGGCGGTGACTGAGGATGCCCATCAGTAGCAGATTTGCTGTTGGTATTCATATATTAACTTTAATTGAAATGACAAGAGAAGAAGGTGTAACCTCTTCTGAATTTATAGCCGCAAGTGTTAACACGAACCCAGCTGTGATCAGAAAAATCATGGGAATGCTCAAAAAAGCTGGTCTGATTGAGGTCCATCCAGGTATTGCTGGGGCTAAACTTGCAAAAAGCTTATCTGATATTACTCTTTTTGACATTTATAAAGCAGTTGATGTGGTACAGGAGAATGAATTGTTCAGCATGCATGAAAGTCCTCTTCCTGATTGTCCTGTCGGCAAAAACATTCAAAATACGATTGAACCATTGTTCACAGCAGCACAGCTGGCAATGGAAAAGGTATTAAAAAATGTGACGATTGAAGATGTTGTTAGGGACATTGACCGTAAAGAACAGATTCAATAGATTCCAGGTACAAAAACGAAAAAGCCGTTGAACAATACATTGAGTATTCCTGCAACGGCTTCTTTTTTTATCTATAGAATTATTTTCTTTAGCTATTCGGCTCTATATGAATGTGCACATTATATACACCATGCTTATCCATTAGGGTATGTTCGATAATATCTGCGATGTCATGCGCCTTTTTTATGTCTAATGTGGAGTTTACAAGGATTTCAACGTCTACAACTTCATTGTTTCCATAGCTTCGTCCTCTTATTTCCTTAATGCCTTTGACACCATCTACATTTAAAATTTCTGTTTTATATACATTCAATTTTTCTTCATCAAATCCATCAGACAATTCATGTGTCGCATGCTTGAATATGTCCCAAGCTGTTTTGCATATAAGAAGTCCCACAATAAATGCCGTAATGGGATCTAACCAGGGCATGTTTAATTGGGAGCCAAATATGCCTATTGCGGTTCCGATACTTACCCATGCATCTGAAATATTGTCTTTCGCGGCTGACATAACAGCGGAACTGTTTATTTTTTCGGCCAGCTTTTTATTGTAGCGGTACACAAAATACATGACAACCGCGGATACTAAACCTACATATGCTGCTATGATATCGGGTGATTCGCTTTCCCCTTCAAACACAGAAGTTCCCGCATCGATCAGGACCTGAATTCCAACAGCCATCATAATAAACGATGCAACCATGCTAGCAATGCCTTCACTTTTCCAATGGCCATATGTATGATTCCCATCTGGCGGTCTTTGTGCAACTCTTAACCCAATTAACACTGCAATCGAAGCAATGATATCTGTTGTATTATTCAATCCATCTGCTCTTAAAGCAGCGGAATCACTCATGTATCCTACCAGAAGCTTGAATATAGAAAGGACAATATAAGCAACTATACTAATAATTGCTCCTCTTTCCCCTAATTTCAAATCTTTATATTTTTGTTCTTCCATTCAATCAACTCCCTGTCAACCATCGAACTATATAGTAACAAGCCATGATCGTGTGGGTCTAGAGAAACCTTTTTGACCTTTTTTATAAAAGATAGGAGGAGGTAACTAAGTTGGTTGAGGTCAAAATTTCTTGCTTAGGCTGAATTATTTTAATAGATTCAACTATGATTGGGGTTTTGGGTTTTGGGTTTTGGGGACAGGTTCCTCGACCCATTTTTGGGTTTCAGATACAGGTTCCTCGATTCCATTCATTTAGAATCTGGTTAAGGTTAATAATCGGAGCTTTTCCGCTTATTTGCATTTTGGGGCTGTTTCTGGAGGAAATAAGAGGAGGTTTTCCGGTTACTTCAGTAAAACCGGCTTTTTTCTCGTTTTTTGATCAAATAGCCGGAATTGCTCCCTCTGTTTCAGCTATTTTTTGAGCTATTTCCAAAATAAAAGAAATTTCTTCGCTTATTCATCACATTGAAAATGGCTGGAAAGACAATACGCTCCCCCTAACTCCATCAAAAAATCATACTGCTAACAAATCCCAATTATTTAAAACACACAAAAGAAATAAACATTAACCTGATTACCTTGCGCAAATAAGGGAAGTAAAAGTTATAAGTTTCTATTTTATTAAAAATCACTTACATCAGGAGGAATTTTTAATATGAAAGCTGTTACTTTCCAAGGTGCAAAAGATATTCAGGTTAAAGAGGTAGCGAATCCAAAGATTGAAAAAAGTGACGATCTCATTATTCGAGTAACGTCTACGGCTATTTGTGGATCAGATCTTCATATTTATCAAGGAGCTCTTCCGGCATCCAAAGATTATGTGATTGGTCATGAGCCGATGGGAATTGTTGAAGAAGTAGGACCGAGTGTGGAGAAAGTGAAAAAAGGCGATCGTGTCGTACTTCCTTTTAATATCTCCTGTGGTCACTGCCATTATTGTGCCAATGATATGGAAAGTCAGTGTGACAACTCCAACACAAATCCACATGTGGATACTGGCGGTTACTTTGGATTTACAGAACGATACGGAGGCTATCAAGGCGGACAAGCCGAATTGCTCCGTGTGCCATTCGGTAACTTTGTGCCGTTTGTGATTCCTGAATCGGTTGAACTTGAAGATGAGTCCCTGCTCTTTATGTCGGATGTATTACCGACAGCTTATTGGAGTGTTGAAAGCGGCGGAGTCAAAAAAGGAGATACAGTCGTTGTTTTAGGCTGCGGTCCAATCGGTTTAATGACGCAAAAATTTGCCTGGATGAAAGGCGCCAAACGTGTCATTGCTGTGGATAACGTAGCGTATCGCTTAAATCATGCCAAGAAAATGAACCAAGTCGAAGTCATCAACTTTGATGATCATGAGGATACTGGTGCATATATTGCGGAAGTCACAAAGGGCGGAGCAGATGTTGTTATTGATTGCGTAGGAATGGACGGGAAAAAGAATCCACTGGAAGTCGTTGAGCAAAAATTAAAACTTTCAGGCGGTACAACAAGTGCGATTCGAATCGGAATGAAGGCCATCAAAAAGTTTGGCACCCTACAGGTTACGGGTGTATATGGTTCCATGTATAATCATTTCCCGCTCGGCAATCTGTTTGAAAGAAATATTACCCTTAAAATGGGACAGGCTCCTGTCATTCACTACATGCCAATGCTATTTGACATGATAAAGGAAGGCAAGATTGACCCGACTGAAATCATTACGCACAATCTTCCATTACACATGGCCAGTGAAGCATATAAAACATTTAATGATCATGAAGATGAGTGTATTAAAGTGGTGCTGAAGCCTTAATTGATTTTAATGCAATTATGTTTGCTGCACCTGCGCGTGCGGGATCAAACACGATAAATAAAAGATAAACGCCATGCTGCGATTATTGCAGCATGGCGCTTTTACGTGCTTTACATTACTATAAGTTTAGAAGTTCACCAGTAAATAATAGAAAAATGTAGCCACCTACAAATGCAAACCCTATAATCAACCAGATTAAAAACAGCCAGCACAATGTCAAAAAAACTTGCTGAACCATATACTATTTAGCCACTTCATGCCTATTCCCCATTCAATTCATTCTAGTTTTCATTGACCCATTTTGCAGCACTATGCGACGAAATACAAGTATTGTATGTTAATAGTCACTATTCTGTATAGAATATATTTGTAAGGTACTAGAACTAACACGGTATGGAGTCACTTTCTTTTTGTATAACTTCACTACATCAATATGTTCCTTGTAACAATAAACAGTAAATTTTATATCATTTTTTCCGCTCTTTGTTTGAATAATAAACGGAATAATATGAGTCTTTGGATTTAAAAATGCCTCTTCGCTACCCGTAATCATAAAATACTTGTTTAAAAACGTAGCTTTATTAAAACCATCTATAAACTCCAATTTCTCTCTTTCTGCTAATAACTTACCGTTATATGTGACATGAACATCGTTCGCACTTAACTTTGGCTGGAGCTCGAATTTGCTTAAGATCCATGCAACAAAAGCACTCGGAGGATTTGTTGCGAATTTAAGGATACCGGCAAGTATGATAGCCATTACATACCATGTCATTTATATCAGCCTCTTTTTCTTGATGTATATAATGATAGATGTGAATTTTTTTCATACTTATTATACCTTATAAACTAATTAATCCTGAACTTGAAGAACAAGCAAACATTTACACTCCACTTTATATTTGGGCAAATGTGGTAAAATGATGATAGCTATTCATTTTCCCAAAGGAAGGTTTACCAAAATGATCTATTTAAAAAGCTTTAAACTTTCCCCTCATACAGCCAGGAATCCAAATGCCTATCCGTACAATGTGTTTAAAAAAATTACTGGAGAAGTGTTTGTCTTTCATAATATTACAGTATTGTATGGCAGCAACGGTTCTGGTAAGTCTACACTCTTAAATTTAATGGCAAACAAGCTAAATATTGCTGGAGCGGAAGATCTTACGAATAATGGTTACAATACATACCCGACAGATTATTTGATGGAATGTTCGTACAGCCTTGGCGAAGTGATGAGTGACGGAGAATCAGATCAAATTCCGCGTAATAGCCAGTACATCAAAAGTGAAGATATTTTATATGAGATTAAGAAGATTCAGCAGGAAGCAGTTCTTAAGGAAGGCTACCTGTACCAGCACTCTAAATTGGGGTATACGAAGGAAAACTTGGAAAAGCTGAAAGACTCTTCAAAAATGTACAAAGAAATCGAGATTATGAAGTTTGCCAATGAGAAGTATTCTAACGGAGAGACATCCATGCAAATATTTGATGAGTATCTTACTCCTGATGGATTATATCTGCTCGATGAACCTGAAACATCTCTTTCGCCGACCAATCAAATTCTGTTAGCTGAAGAAATCAATAAACTGGCTAGATTTTTTAACTGCCAGTTTATTATAGCGACACATTCGCCTTTTATGCTGGGAACGCTAGATACTAAAATTTATAACCTTGACGCTCCGTTTTTAAGAACCTATAGATGGACGGAACTTGAAAATGTAAGGTATTTCTATGACTTTTTCAGAGACCGGAAAAGTGAATTTGAATAAATGATGGAAGGTTGATTTATGTGCAATTTGATTGCATTTAAGGTCTATTGTAAAATGCCACCAATAAGTCATTGTTTTAAATTTGAATATATTAAGTAGTTCGCAAAAAAAAGAGGAGAATACGTTTTGATAACGCCATCCTCCTCTTTTTGTGTATCATTCACTGCTTTTGCCTTAACTGCTACAATAAATTCAATGTCTATCGATCAAGTACAGCCTTCACACTCATAATAGGTGTCTTTTAGTTCAATCGCTTTTACTAATCTTCCTAATTTAATATCCTCAACATCGGTAAATTCCATATCCGCTATTCGCTCCACTGCTACATTTTTTGCATCAGCTTCATCCTTTGCTACTATGCTATGCTCCCTGGAAATACCGCTTGAGATTATTTCGTACTCAAATAAGAACCTTTGCATTTCATTTAACCTCCCTTATGTCAACTGAAGATTGTCCCGTTTAAAATGCCATTAAAGGGGATGTACTAATCTATCATTATGATATTTTTTAGGATATCATGGTTACATCATAAGAAGCCAAAAATCAGCTTAACTATCTACATTCCTTCCAATATAAAAAGTGATTTACAAATGCTATTGGGAAATAGACGCACCACTTTTTATACATTATTGTTTTTTCCAAGCAGGGTCTTTTAGATCTGAACTATTTGGGATCCTAACTGACTTTAAGTAGCTACAGTCACTCGCTCCAAATTTTATATAATTTCGTTGACCTTGTCTTAAGGATACTACGTTCGCTCCTCCTTCATAGTCTGGATCTTCAAATTGAATGTTATCATCTTCCCAATAGCAAATTTCACATATAGTAAATGTTCCTGGCGGTTCTTCATTTAATGTTTTATACCCACAACAGGGACAAGTAAATCTCATTTTCTCACCTCATGATTAAAACGTCTTACTACCTGACTATGCATATACTGAAACAAAGAGGAAGTGAATGCTTCTTCCTATCATTATTGAGATTTAACAAATGAAAACAAAACAGAGTCAGCAGTAGTGCTGACTCTGTTTTCGTCTGACAGTGACCTCGTTTATCCACGATATTTTTGGAAAATATGCAGCAAGTTGTTACATATTTATGACTTCTCTTTATCTACTTACTCAATCATTCGAGAACCTCATCCGATTGCATTTCCCTTATTATCTTTAAATCAGCCTAAGCACGATTATTGTTTTAAGAGCAATGATTATTCACTTACCTATTCTTTTAATCCTGATTAAACCAAAGTGGATCTTTGTCATCCACATCGCCATTATAATTGATTAGAATTTCGTCGCCTTTTTTAATATCTGTGTAAGCATAGAAATCAAATGTATGACCTTCAAAATTAATTTCATAAAAGGTATTAGGTTCATAAGAATGGTTAAATAACATTCCATAACCTAAAAGGATAGCTGAATGGTTTTTCCCATACTCAAAAGCGTAATCAGCGAGTAATGTTTTCTCGATATGCTGGTGCTGGTCGTTCGGATAAGCAATAACAGGTGCTTCATGTAAAAGCTCACCTTTTTGAATGTCACGTGTAGCAAATACCCCTCTATTGAATTCCCCATTACTCAGTGGAGATGTTTTAATTTCAATCATGTTGTTCACCTACTCGCATTTTAAGACTTGATCTTTCTATCTTAACATTAAATTCAAGATGGAACTCTAAAAAGTTCCCTTTTAAAGCAAAACACTCAGTAGTTTTCTGCAAGGTGTAAACTTTTATCAAGAGTATTTTCAGTAAAATCTTATTCTTTGTCACGATCACGGAAACTAAACTTGAGGTAGCGTAAAAATTGACACCATATTCATCTTTGCATTTTTTTCTACAGATTGTCTAAACTATTGCTAGGACGAATTAAAGGAGAAATCAGCATGTTTTCTACAGCTTTGGAAAATCTCGATCTTGGGGCAAAAGGGTTATGGTTTCCGATTATTATAAGCATAGCTCTATTTTTAACTCTTTGCTTCATTCCCAAACAGAAAATGAACATTGTAGAAATATATATCATTTTTTGTATCGTTGCGTTTTTTACATGGCTTTCAGATGGAATCGTTTTAAGAGTTTTCGACTTAATTGATTTAGGTGCCCCTGATAAACCCGGTTTAGGAGACATTTTATCTTATACATTCATTCCGCCATCCTTGGCATGCATATTTTTATGCTTTTTAGACAGCAGAAACAAATGGATTTTAATGGTTTTGTTCACTGCTATCTCCTTTGTTATTGAAGTAGGAATGGAGTCCGCTGGTTATATGGATACTAATAACTGGTTTAAATATGCAACACTGATTTTTTATCTGATTACTTTTGCTTTCTTATTGCCTCTTCAATTAAAAATCATTAGGCAGAGATGATCATTTTATGGTCATTTTTTTCTTGCTTAGTGTTGTTTTTAATCATAAAGTGAACACTTCTATACCGTTTAAATCCTATATTAAAGCTTTAACTATCTATATGACTTTTGGATAATATTCTTTCTTTTAATAAGGGAATACATAATTATTGAATGAAGTGTCCCACCTTTAGGTATCTATATAATCCGATCTAACAGGTCTCCTAACTTTTCTGCCATTTCCTTCGGTGTATATGGCATTTGATTTTTCAGCCACCACTCAACAACTCCTACATATGCATTGGCAGCAAATTCGGCAACGATTTCTTCATTTTGGCCAATGTTTTTCCCTGATAATACATCCAACTCTTTTTTGAACTCTTTGATATTATGCTGAACAAAGCGGCTTCGAAAATAGGGTGCCCCTTCACTTGCCAGCATGGTCGAAAAGAATAAATAATTGCTTTCAAGATATTCCATGCAGTGCACTGTTGATTCAATCCAATCGAGATCAGCTTCCAGTTCACAGAGATTAGACATATGATTAATATGCCCTTCTATGATTTTATCCAGCAGATCATATTTATCCAGATAATGAAGATATACTGTTGCACGGTTAATGTCCGCCTTATCAGCTATATCCTGAATCGTAATGTAATCGAACTTTTTTTCTGCCATTAATTCAAGAAATGCCTTTTTGATTGCTTCTTGTGTTCTAGCAATTCTTCTATCTACTTTTGCCATGTTTAAAGATGCCCCCCATTAATTAAAAAACGACAATTTTAACTCATCTGTTGTGTATACGACAGATTAAAGAAAATTAACGATTTATAAGTATTGTTATCTATATCCTTATATTATAAATTATTGACAGGTGTCGTAAAAACATCATTTGTAATTAAAATATTTTATTTGAAAGGGTGAAAGAAACATGGCAATTGAAAACAAAGTTGTTATTATTACAGGCGCAAGTTCAGGTATTGGAGAAGCCTCTGCTAAGCTGCTGGCTGAGAAAGGTGCAAAAGTTGTACTTGGGGCAAGACGAGAAGATCAGTTAGCAAAACTAGTAGAAGAAATTAAATCAAAAGGCGGTCAAGCCGTTTATCGTGTTACAGATGTTGTGAATCCAGAAGATAATCAGCAGCTTATTCAATTAGCACTAGACACATTTGGCGGAGTCGATGTTATCTTCTTAAACGCTGGAATCATGCCTAATTCACCGCTTTCTGAATTAAAGACAGATGAGTGGAACAAAATGATTGATGTTAATATAAAAGGTGTATTGAATGGGATTGCTGCCATATTGCCCGCCTTTACATCACAAAAGTCTGGGCACATCATTACGACGTCATCCGTCGCTGGCCTAAAAGCTTATCCAGGCGGTGCAGTATATGGAGCAACAAAGTGGGCGGTTAGGAATCTAATGGAGGTCTTGCGCATGGAATCTGCTCAGGAAGGCACGAATATCAGAACAGCTACGATCTATCCTGCAGCAATCAACACAGAACTGTTAGAAACGATTACTGATAAAACAACTTCGGATGGAATGACCGCTTTATATGAACAATATGGAATTACTGCCGACCGAGTTGCCAATGTAGTAGCATTTGCAATAGATCAGCCAGAAGATACAAACATTAATGAATTTACCATTGGACCAACAAGCCAACCTTGGTAATATCATCATAACATTTAGATACATGCTTAAATTAGGACTATCAGAGTGAAGCTTTGATAGTCTTTTCTTTTGCTCACAATTCGGATAATTTTCAGAAATCCAAACACCGAAACAGAATTTGCCGTTTTATACGCTCTTTTTCCAGGGTATAGTCCCAATGACACCGCAATCCATTATAAATGAGGAGGAATGGTGATGGATTATAATCTATTCGGTCATTCAGGTTTAAGAGTTTCAAAATATGCTTTAGGAACGATCCCCTTCAGCGGGACAAACGGATTTGAAAAAGCGGCTGATATGGATCAGGAAACAGCCAATTATATGGTAGATTACGCGCTAGATCAAGGCATAAATCATTTTGACACCGCAAACCTTTATGCAAAAGGCGATTCAGAGATTGTCTTAGGAAAAGCCATTAAGGATAAGCGCCATAAGTTAGTCATCAGCAGTAAAACAGGTTTTCAGATAAACGATCAGCCAAATGATATTGGTGCAACCAGAAGCCAGATTGAAGCGTCCATTGATGCATCCTTAAAAAGGCTCGGTACAGACTTCATTGATTTATACTATGTTCATTTCTGGGATGGACAAGTACCCGTTTCCGAAACAATCCAAGTGATGAATGATCTGATTAAAAAAGGAAAAATCCGCTATTGGGGAGTGTCCAATTACAGCGGCTGGGCTCTTGCGAAAACACATACAATGGCAGTGGAAAACAAGCTGATCCCGCCAATTTCCCAGCAAATCTATTATACGCCGGAGGCACGAGAAGCAGAGTATGAACTTCTGCCGGCAGGCAAAGAACTCGGCATGGCAAACAGCATTTGGTCTCCGCTTGGCTCAGGGCTTCTCACCGGAAAAATTACGAGAACTAAGAGAGCCGAACCAGGAACACGGCAAGGTGAAGGCTGGCAGGAACCATATATTAAAGATCTCGATTTATTTTACGATCTGGTCGATGCCCTGCAGGATGTAGCTTCCAAACACAATGCAACCGTTCCGCAAGTTGTTTTGGCATGGCTCCGCGATCGCCCAAATGTCGATTCTGTTGTAATTGCTGCCAGAAACAAAGAACAGCTGCATGAAAACATTGCATCGTATAATGTTAAGCTAACAGATGTTGATTTCAGACAAATTAATGACTTAACAGCACCTGAACCGCTATACCCGCTCTGGCATCGCGTGATGAACACAGCTGATCGTGCTTCCAATGCAGAGAAAGTGTACTTCGAGGATTACGATAAATTAATGGAAAGCAAAAAACGGCATCTATAAGAATAAAGGCAAAAAGACGAACGATCATTGAATAGATCGCTCGTCTTTTTGCCTTTAATAGGGGTTAACCTCTTACGTCTCTTTCATATTGAACGTCGTAAACATAATCAATGAAGCTCTTAAATTGGTCATCATAAATAAACTTAAAAGACCATTTCATTAGGTTTGTTAATATTTTATAGTACCAATTTGAAGGAAGAAGGGTAACTCTCACCTGAAGAATGGTTCCTTCATCAAACTCCTTCAATGTATATTCAGTCCTGCTGATTCCTTCTTTCGTATCCGTTTCAACAGCTACCTTATATGGGGGGGTGTATTTTGTATAGGTGGCTTTTGCTTCAAATACCTTTTTTTCAAATTTTTGTCTTGAAATATAAGTAGAGCCTACTTTGATCTCATCTTTTGGAACTTCTGAAATATTTTCAATGATAAGTGAATTCCACTTTAAAACATGCTCATCATCATTTAAACATTCAAAAACTAACTGTATGTCCGCTTCAATTTCATTTTCGAATGTATAACACTCAATTTCTCTCACGTTCTTACTCCTAATCATAATAGTATAAATAACATTATCCTATAAATAACATTATCCTATAAATAACATAATCTACTGTTTTTAGGAAGTGGAAATAAGATGCAGTTCTATTCAATTTTACTCTGTTTTATAAACCCGATCACAATCGGAATCATTGTACTCACTAGTACGATCGGCAAAAACCAAACTCCAAATCCATCGCTTTTCTCTAGTGCAATAGATGCGGATTCAAATAAAATAAAAGCAAAAATCATAAAACAGATATTTTTAATTTGATTTAAAAGTTTCCGGCTTACCAGATAGAATGCTTTTGCATTGTTCTCGTTCAATCTTTCAGGATAATTATGAACCTCTGGAAACTTTTCCAGCACTTGCATCATAACACCCATAAACACACCAATTGCCGGTAAAATCAACAGTTCCATTTTTGAACCCCAGCGATCCACTTCCCCAACCGCGTTATAATGCGCCGGGACCCTGTCTGGAAGCTCACTCCAATGATAAATTAAAAAGATAATTGAACCTAAGAAGACAGTATATCCAATAATATCCCAAACCCATTCACTCTTTGTTTTTGGTAATTTGATTTTTGGCCTTTTCCCCGAATTTAACATTCTGATACCCCCCCAATCAAAAACTTAATTATATCAGTTTATAATGGCATATAATTAATTACGTTTGAACTTTGAAAGGGTTTCATTTTTTGCTTTACAGCATTCATTTATATAAAAAATTAGATGGAATGAATAATTATCTTCTTTTACAAATTAACTTAATATTCCGTTGGTCAGTTATTATTAGGCTTTCCCTCTAAAAAAAGAGCCCTTCCGTTTGGAGGAGCTCAATATGTACATTTTCTATTTCTTTCTAAAAATCTCTGTATTTTCAATACGAATCGAATCAACCTCGCCGCATTCTAAACAAAATGTATAGATTTTATTACCGCCGCTCATAGACATTTTGCTGATTTTGATAGGCATATAATCTGTACCCTCTGCAAATTCAGTGCTGCCGCATTTTAGACATTCTCTGTTCTCCATCTCTGCATCCCTCTTCTATTGTTTATTATCTCTACTTTCTAATACGATTTATAAGCAACAAAGATTCATAAAAGAGAGACTATTTTTTATATTACATCTCCTTTATTTTCAATAAAATGGGATGAAGATGTTAATCAGTTAATATGGGTGTTGATTTTGTAACTTAATAAAGAGAATTCTGCATAGGTTTCCATTTCATTTTTTAATAAATGGTTAAGGCTGCAGCCGACCTTCCAGTTTCGTTATCCACTTGTAGTATTGCAGCAATATTAAGAAAAGAATGGGATCAATTACAGCAGCATGCCATATTGTCCACCAGCCGTAATTGAAATATCCCCATGGTTCAGGAAGTAATGTAATTGACTCATAAATCAATATCCCTATACTCCACATAACTATATATAAGATTTGTTTACTTCTTTTTTTCCGAAAAGGATACCAATTAAGAAACATCATATTAACTGGAGGAATAAGCATTGTATGAGGAATAAGGCCAATCCATTCAATATCCTTATCAAAATACCAATAGCCATGATATTTAAATTCGATCATAATGTCAAAGGCCTGTTGAAACGCAATGGTAAATGTCCATATGTGAACAATTTGATTACGTGTAAGCCTTTTATTTAGTTTAAAAGCTATGAGGTTAAATGTAATAACTGCAGCTATTAGTCCAATCATATTAAGCAATCCTTTTTTTCTTAGAATAACCCGCAACCCAGTTTGAATATTCGTTGTTTTTTAATTATGCTTTCTCTTAAGCATAAAAAAGCTGCCTAAATGGGATCTGTCTCATTTTTGTTATTACTTCTGTTTCTATTTTAATTCACTAAGCTTCACATCGAAGATACTTAACAACGTTACAATAAATACTATTGAAATAAGCCAAGCCAGCAAAGGGCGCTTGTGGTGTATAGGCAGGATAAAAAAGATCATGAGAGTAAACACGGCAGACCACCAGAAGTTCCAGCCATTATGATATGTAATAAACCCCAAAACGCTGTTAATATATTCTACAAGTAAGTAAACTCCAACCCATAATAAGAACCATAATAAACGTTTTATAATCCCTGCCGGCCGCCTTCCTATGTATATTAATACTGTTGCTGTATAAGACAAAACCATTGTGAAAATTGTAATAAGGGTATGATTAGGCAGGATGATGTCATGAAATAGCCACATTGATTTTTCATAGAGGAGAAAGTTATATAAAAAATCTCCAATGATAAAAAAAAGGATGGTTGGATAATATTGTTTCCAATTTTTCCAATCTCCCCATTTAAAAGCCGCCGCAATATATAAAATATTACTCAAAATATACATTACATCATTCCCTAGAGAAAATTTCAATGAAGGTCAACTTTTTGGGCATCAGCAAAAATAATAAGTTAAATACAATACTACTTAGCCATAAGAACCACATTCGTAACCCACGCCCTTAAGGTTATTCTCCAACTACTTCAAGTAAGTTATACTTCTTAAAAACGCTATTTCGAATTAATTCCAATACCAGGTAAGTTACTGTACATAGCATGTTAAATTAAAAACCTTTACATAAGCATCAGCATAAAAAAAACTCGCTATCCTTTTCACAAGAGAGCGAGTTTTTTTGCATATGTAATTTAATTAATCTGAATAAAATATGGACCGCACTCTGGTTCATGTGTCATCACAAAGGTCCATTTTCCTTTCCAATCCATCACATAAAGGTCGTTATAGTCCATGTTATCTTGGATGTATGGCAGATCATTGATTGAAAGGGTGTCTGCATGTTCAAGTAGAAAAGCATCGTCGTTAAATTGATAAAAGATCGTGCATTTAGGCTTCTTCTGTTGTAAAAATGCAGTTATTGCCTTCTCTTTCTTCAGGCAACTAACTTTCTCCCAGCTGCATATATGCCAAAGAAAATCATCAACCCAAATTTCGTCTTGTTCCTCTTTAGAAAGAGAATTTGCGAAGCGTTCACGCCATATTCTCCGTAAATAATTGCCCCACTTCGGAATTTCACTTTTCTTCATCCTAACTGTCATTCTATATTTATTTCCTCTCTCATTTGAACTAATTTGCAGACGAATATAAAAGCCATCTAAGCAAGTAAATATACATTCAAATTAACTATATGATAATACCCCAGACAACAAAAGAAAAAATGGAAGGAAAATCAAAAATTGTTTTTTCTTTATCTAAGAAATCCAGAAAAAAAGTAAGTCCAGCATCTACATGAAACAATTGTTCAATCACATATGCAGTAAGGAGAACAGCACCCAATATTAAAAAGACAGTGATAAGTGCTTTGGGGTTTTATACTTTTCCTCCTTCACGAATGGTCCTCCTTTATTTGGAATGAGGCAAATAGAAACTCCGCTATGTTCTCCATGAAAGGGAATCCAGCAGATCAAGAAAAGCTGTAAGTCCTGCATCTACATGAAAGACTTGTTCAACTGCGTATAAAGTAAGGATTATGGCACCGAGTATACCTGCAATTGCGAAAAACTTCTTAGGTGACTTTCTCCTTGTCTTCTCCATTCTTTTACCTCCTGTTTTCAATTATGATTTGGTGTTTATAGCAGGTTCAACTGACAGCATTTATATGGATATAACTTGTAAAATAAAGATTTTAAACTGAGCAATTATAGTTCTTTATAATCATCAATACCTCACATTTTTAGTTTAAAACCAAAAAAGGATGATTTTGCCTATAAAGTAATAAGCAAGATCATCCCTTTTCCTATTTATTAATAACTAAACTGTTTCATTGCAGCTGTTTATATTTTGATAGAGAAACCCCAGTATATTCCATAAATTTCACCGGAAATTTAGTGCTTTCATTTTACCCCACTTCCAGTGCAATATCTGTTATTGAATGCTTTTTAGCTGAAAGCAGATTCTTAAACATTCAAACTCAATATTCATAATGCATTTAAAATTTAATTGTTGTAAATTAATACAGAGCGGTACGTTGTGCACATCTACCCTCATTCTTTAAAGGGGAATTATAAAATGAATTTCATCGAAAAGTTTCAAACATTTATCATTTTAATTGCTGTAGGATCTGGCCTTTTATTAGGGCAGTTATCTGTCTTTGAAAATCACGCAGAATCGTTCATTCTGCCCTTTCTGCTGTTTATGTTATTTGGGCTCTTTTTAACGATTCCATTAAAAGGGCTAAAGAAGGCTTTTAGGAATATAAAGTTTCTGAGTACAGATGTTATTTTAAATTTTGTCTGGACTCCCTTTTTAGCATGGGGATTAGGAGCAATTTTCTTATGGGAGCACCCAGCTCTTTGGCTCGGTTTTATCCTATTATTAGTGACTCCTTGTACAGATTGGTATTTGATTTTCACTTCCATTGCCAGAGGCAACATCTCACTTTCAACCTCTGTCCTTCCTGTTAATTTAATTTTACAGGTTGTATTGCTGCCAATCTATTTATTCATCTTCGCTGGAACAACGGAAACTGTTGAAATGGCGGCCATGCTGGAAAGTGTCGTATTGGTCTTACTGATTCCTTTTTTCCTGGCAAGCCTTACCCGCTATTTCTTTCGGAAGCAAAAAGAAAGATTAGAGAAAAAAATCATCCCATTCTTTGCCTCCACCCAAATTTTATTTTTATGTCTAGCAATTGTAGCCATGTTTGCATCACAAGGATCTTACCTCTTAAAAAATATAGAAGTCATCTGGATTATGCTCATCCCGCTTGCTCTCTTTTATATCATTAATTTTATTGCAGCGCAGACAGCTGGAAAAGTCTTTCGATATAGTTATGAAGATACGGTGAGCTTAAGCATGACGATCATTGCCCGCAATTCACCTGTTGCACTCGCGATTGTCTTGACGGCTTTTCCAGACCAGCCTTTAATTGCTCTTGCACTTATTATCGGTCCATTAATTGAATTGCCTGTTTTGGCCGTTGTGGCACAGATGTTGTTAAGAATGAGAGCACGATTGTAAGAGCAGAAGTTGCACATAAAAAAGCGGCCTTCCTACACTAGGACGGCCCTTTCTTTACGTATACCCAGGAATCATGTGCTTTATTTCCTGTTCTGTATTTCCTAAACCTGATTACCTTACTTCAACCAATTCACAGGCGCCTACAAGCTCAATATTCAAACCTTTACCAATTTCCATTGCTGCTTTTGTAGTGTATCTGAATGTTTTGTATTGTATGATAAAATATAATGAACGAATTAAATGACTTATATTTCTTTACTCTATATAAAATACATAAAATTATTATGAGCAAAAAGGGAGAATTTCTTATGAATGAAAAACTGAAAGCGTTTGTTGGGCATGATCGATATGAAGATTATTATAAAGATAAATGGCAGAAGGAATATTCATGGAATTGGGTAGCCTTTTTCTTTACAGTTCCTTGGCTGGGATACAGAAAAATGTTCGGTCAGATTTTTGCCATAGTTGCACTATATCTAGTAACTGATTCTATATTTTACTTAACTGCTGATGAAGATACCATTGATTTAATTGGCGCTATTATAGGTCTGATTGTAAGTTTTATCTATGGATTTCTTGGTAATAAAATGTATAAAAATAAAGCCGAAAAGACAATAACTCATATTTCTAGGTTAAATTATAGCGAAGATGATGAATTGAATGAAATTAGTAAAAAAGGCGGAGCAAGCTCAGGTGGAATTTTCACTTCAATTGGTATTTATATCCTTTATTTTCTTGCAAGTTTAGTTCTATATAGTATCGTTATATAAACGGAGCCTGACCCTCATCGCATTAACGCACTTAGGGACAGGCACCAACAATTAATTTAATTTCTCGCCTTGATAAACATTTACTGCAAGTGGAGCAGCCAGTAATTCTTTAGCAGCTGTGCTGAATTTTTGGAAATGGCTGCTGGTATTATGGCTTTGAACAGCCTCCATGTCTTTCCAGTTTTCCACCATGATAAAGCTGTTAGCATCTTTTGGATCCTGAAATAGGTCGTAGTATTCATTGCCCTCTTCGGCACGGCTTCCTTCCAAAACTGCTTCTACTTCTTGAAGGAATTCTTCCCTTTTCTCTTCTTTCACTGTCATTCTAGCATGAATAATAATCATTGTTTTTTCCTCCTTATTTCCATTCTGTAACTTGTTCAACCGGCATGCGGTAGGATTGGTAGCCTGCATCTGCTGCTTTTCCGATAGAAAGCAGCATGACTGGAACATACCGGTCTTTATCTAAATCAAATGCTTCTGCAATTTGATCCTTCTCATATCCGCCAATCGGACATGTGTCATATCCAAATGCCTTTGCAGTCAGCATGATTCCCATGGATACTAAACCACTATCTATTAAGATGGTTTCCTTATTCGCCTGCGGAGAAATCCCAGAAAGCAGCCCGCGGATGGAAGGTACTTGCTTATCCTTTACATCTTGAGGCATTAACCCAAGCTCGACTGCCTTTCCGTAAATTTCCTCCAGATAGTCAAGATTATTCAAATCAGCAAAAACAGCTATCACAGCAGAAGAAGTTTTCACTTGCTGCTGATTAAATTTGGCAAGTGGAGCAAGCTTTGCTTTTGCTTCAGGACTTTCAATCACAACAAAACGCCAAGGCTGCAGGTTAACTGAAGATGGCGCCTTCGTAGCTGCTGCGAGAATTTCAGACATCTCTTCTTTGCTGATTTTTACATTTTCATCATATGTTCGGATAGAACGGCGATCCTGCATGATCTCCAGAAAAGCTTCTTTATTATATTTAGACATTTGGCTCATGATTTTCTCCTCCAAGTTGTTTCTTTGTAACACGGGACACATTTTCACTCACTTTACTCAGCATCTGCAGAAATTGTTCTAGCTCTGCATCTGAAAAACCGGCAAGAGTTTCGTCTACAAAATGACTCTTTTCGTGAAAAGATTGCTGTATGTGTCTCTTCGCTTCTTCCTCCAGCTTTACCCATGTAGCTCGCTGATCATTTGCTTTTTTGTAGCGTACAATCGTACCTGCAGCCTCAAGCTGCTTCAAGTGGCGGGTAACAGCGGCAGCATCGATATTAACTTCGCCTTGCAGCGCGGATTGAGTCACTTCCTCATGCTGCAGCAAATAATGAAGAATCTCTATGCGAGATGGACTGGCTCCTAAGCAAGACTCGAACTTTGAACAGAGCTCCTTATTGACAGCCTGCAGCTGCAGGAAAATCTGCAATCGGACAGAACAAGCATTCAAAGGCAGAACTCCTTTCTATATAATTGATACGTCAATGTTTGATACATCAATTATTGATACGTCAATAATACAGTGCTTTGATTTAACTGTCAAACAAAGAGCACCGTAGAAACCAAATATAATAAGCCGTTTGATAGGCAGACTTTGTCTTCATGCATAAAAAAAAGAGATTATGCAACTAACATAATCTCGCACACACTCATTAAAATTCCTTGTCAAATTGCATCTTCACCTTAAAGAAGACGAATTTTGATAGTCAGCCTCAGCCTCTTTTTTCACCTTCTCACAAAACTTCACTACAACTCGATCGCCTGCAAAAAATAAAAATAGTTTGAGGAACGCTTTTAGCGGCTCATTTCTGGTAGTGTATGTAAACTCAGTTTTCTGATCGTTGATTTTTCTTAATTCATACTTTGCGGTAATTTCGAACATTTTTGCTAACGTGAAACCAACTTTCAGGTTTTTCTTGTCGGGAGTATTGAGGTATTCTAAAGTTTCAACATCATATTCTTCTATTCTTTTGCCTTCTTTATATTTTTGGCGATAAATACTTCCTACCTTTTCTTCTGTCACTTTAACGGGTTTATTCTCAAGGACCTCTGGCATAATTCTCTGCATGTTCTCAACTGATCCGTCTAAAAAGCTCCATACATAATCGATGGGCGCATCTATTTCAATGGTCTTTGTCCATTCTTTCAACTTACATCACCTCGGATTTTATAAGTTTTTGTGAATCTTCTACATCTTTATATCTTTTTTAAACGTTCTTAGTTAGAAACCATTTATGAAAAAATCAATCTGTTCCATAATGATCTCACTATTATAGAGAATAGGGACAGAGATCACTAGAAATACAAGAGTAATAATATATTGCTTAGTCTCTTTTAAATACACCCACTCCATGACCATTTCAAAAACGAAAGAGATCATAAAGAAGCAAATCAAATACCATTTAATATCTAAATCTATTTCAAGCACAAACAGCAGCACACTCAGATAGGCAACCAAAAGAATGCCACGTCCCCATTGATCAATCTTTTTACCAGCCGTTTCAGAAAGGCTTTTCCTCTTAATTCCGAATACTTTAACCAGTCCTCTTTCAAGTGCAAAAAACACTAAAGAAAGGAATAAGAAGAAGATAAAAAAATTCATTACAACTTCCCCCTTCACCTATATTTTATATTTATTTACTGTACTTAATCATGTTTAAACAGTACTAACCTGCATTCTTCACATCTAATAGCGGGGATTTTTTTTATCTTAAAATAAGCATCTTTACTTAATGCTTCATGATCATAATCAGCAAAAATGGACTCTGGAGAATCGGACCAGCTAATTCGGCGAGATGAGAAAATATATCCGTGCTTCACATTATTATTGCACCTGAGGGCATTGTGTCACATCAATCATGTAAATTTAAACCACCTTTTCCATTTCCTTATATTTAAATTCTATGTGACTTATGAAGTAACCTGCCCTCTTATAAAATTAAAAAGCTGCCAAACGCGGCAGCTTAGGTTAAATGTGAAGTAAAGTAATCGTTTACTCATTCATTCTTTAAGTTATTTAACATAATGTTTTTTAAAGTCTGGATGAATCGAAAATTTGTGCCGTAAATGGATAAGGTTTTTGCCAAAGCTTTCTTCTAATTGATCTGTATGCTTCTCCATAATTTCCATGAGATACAAATCATGAATGATAAACTCTGTAATTGGCATCACTAAACCGACATGTCTTGTCCATGCTGCTCGGCTATCTTTTCCCAAAGAAACAATTCCTGCTACGACTTCTGTATCATCTGAGCTAATAACAATCCATCGCCCGCCATACTCATCAGTAATCTCATCTCCCATATAGTGATGGTACACCTGAGCAAAATCAGACGTGATTTCACCATAAGAGATGATGGTTATATCCACACCCTTTTTGGCTGCCTGCCTTAGTTCAGACTCCAACGCCGCGTACTCCTCATCCCACACCTCTAAAAGGATTCTCTTTTTGGCCGAGCATATACAATCTTTGACCTTATCAAGAATTTCACTGCTTCCTGTGATATTCCATATATTTTCCCGGTCATTAGCAGAACGTTCAAACTCTGCTAATGATTTTTCGGCCAGTTCAAAATTCTCTTCCGCTTCCCTGCGTCGATTTTTTATTAACTCCTTAGCAGGAACAGGGGTATATTGCGGCGTGCTGCCGGGACTAACTAAAATATCTCCGCGTAAAGTGAGACTGTCCAGAACCTCATAAATTCTCGACCGAGGTACACCAGAGTTTTTCGCTACGGCATATCCTGTTAATGGAGATTCCTCCAATAAGGTTAGATATGCTTTCGCTTCATATTCCGTAAAATGCAGATTTTTTAATGTTTCATAAATAACTTCTTTCATCACTTGTTCACCCTCAGTATTAGTCGCTACTATAGTAACTAATATTTTATCAAAACGTATTGATCATTTCCAAATCCTTCTGCTATACTCAGAAAAGTAGTTACCTTGGTAGTCACTATATAATTAGGAGGAAAAGATAATGGATAGTTTACTTACATACATATCGATTGCTGCAATGATGGTCATTATTCCTGGTGCAGATACGATGCTTTTGGTAAAAAACACTCTAAGCTACGGCACAAAAGCCGGACGTTATACGGTCCTCGGTATGGTCACTGGACTCTCCTTTTGGACGCTTATTGCGATTCTTGGATTATCTGTTGTCATTGCACAGTCTGTTATTCTCTTTAATACAATTAAGTATTTGGGAGCTGCTTACTTAATTTATTTAGGGATCAAAAGCTTTTTTGCTAAAAGTGTGTTTTCCCTGGAGGAAATGAAAGAACAAGCCAATTCACCTGTTCATTCTTCAAGCACCCACAATAAAGAGTCCTTTATGCAAGCATTACTGAGTAATGTCCTCAATCCTAAAACCGTACTGGTTTATATAACAATTATGCCTCAATTTATTGATTTGAACGGGCACATTAACCAGCAATTAATCCTGTTAGCTTCCATTCTTACCTTACTTGCTGTTTTATGGTTTCTAACCCTTGTCTATGTGATTGATTATGCTAAAAAATGGCTGAATAATTCTAAATTCCAAAAGGCATTCCAAAAATCAACTGGCATTATTTTAGTTGGATTTGGTGTTAAGACAGGGATTTAAAAAAGCTAGTACAATACTAAAATACTAATTTCAGTGTCATGGTTTGGTTATTGAACCAAGCCCGTTCCACCTGAGCTGCGGACCCTCGCTTTCCGTGGGGAGGAAGCTGAGCCTCCTCGAAGCAAAAAGCTTCTGCGGGGTCTCAGCCTTTCCTCTATTGCCCACAGGAGTCGAGTGTCCTCCGCTCCATTTCACTCATGTATTAAAAGATAATTTATAAAAAAATAAAAAACCGGATGATTAGAAAGCGACACTTCCTAATCATTCAGTTCTATGGTCATGTTAAATATTTAATTACCAAACCACTTTTTCTACTGTTTCGAATAACTTAAAACGCTGGCGGAGTGACTGAAAAAAGAATCGAGGCATGCTCATTAAAATAATTTTCCCATTTATGCTTCATATATGCTGGAATTTTGACACTATCTCCAGTGTTTAAAATATATTCCTGATCGTTTAGGTACACTTTAATTTTCCCCTGCAAGACATATGCGACTTCTTCTCCTTTATGTTCGAGAAGTTTTTCAGACGAGGATGAGTTGGGCGGAACATTCATTATGGCTGTTGCCAATGTTCCTGTAAAATCAGGAGACAGCAATTCATACGAAAGATTTTCAACTACCATATGCTTACGCTCATTGTGCCGAACAATTAACTCCTCTGTATTAGATTCTTCTAATAAAAAACTAAAGGTGGGAACATCAAGTGCTTTCGCCAACACCTTCAGTGTCTGAATAGATGGATTCGCCAAACCCCGTTCAATTTGACTTAACATTGATGGAGTAATTTCTGCGATTTTCGCTAATTGCCTGCTGCTCCAGCCTTTTGCTTTTCTATATTTCTCGACTTTTTTTCCGATATCTATATTTTCCATTCGAAACCCCTTTTAGAAATAAATACATTTTAATTTTATTAATTTATATTTAACAAACTTATACAATCTGTTAAACTACACTTAATATATATTAAATCTTATTGTACTTGATGGTATTTTTCAAGTCAGTAAAGGAGTGAGAGTGATGAATGAGTTCTTTACGTTTCTAGTTCTTTCGTTATTTGTTGTGATGAGTCCGGGGATTGATACTGCTCTGATCACAAAAAGAACGATTGCAGATGGAAGAAAAGATGGCTATCAAATGGCTTTAGGGATTACCGCTGGATCGTTAGTTCATACCTTCGCTGCAGCTTTTGGACTTTCCGCTATTCTCATGCAGTCTGCTCTAGCTTTTGAAATCGTTAAATATATTGGTGCGATATACTTGATCTATCTTGGACTGTCTTCGTTTATCACTTGGAAAAAACAGAGATCTGCTCCTGCTGAAAAACAAACACATTTTGACACCAGAAAATCAGCCTTTAAACAAGGACTTCTTTCAAATGTCCTTAATCCAAAGGTTGCTATGTTCTTCCTAACCTTCTTGCCTCAATTTGTGAAAGCAGGAGAAAACACAACCCAGCAGCTGATTCTTATGGGTGTTATCTACACACTCTTGTCTATCTCTTGGTTTTTCATCTATGTCTTTTTCATTAACTATTTACGAAATTGGCTGATGGCGCCTAAAGTACAAAAGATGATGGATAAAGCAACAGGGCTTGTTTTAATTGGATTTGGGCTGAAGCTGGCTTTTGATAAGCAGGCATAAACATATTTTAAAATGACTTAGTAAGAGCTGAATCTCAAATGATTCAGCTCTTTATGATTGTCTGCATCCTCATACAGATTTGGAATTTTATGTTAAAATAAATTACGGCGAAATTTCTCAAATTATTATTCAATAAGGGGAGAAAATGAAAAAGGGATTAATAACAATAATCTTGTTACTAGTATTAGCAATTGGTATTTATAGCGCGATCTCATTATTCAGTTCAAAGCCACCATCACCAAAAATAACCGTCGAAGGGAAAAAGGTTGACGCTGTACAAGGTTCATATTGTTGGGATGGTTTACTTCATTCAGTTTGTGCCACTACAAGTTCTCCTCCCAATGTCATTCAAGACCAAGGCATAAAACCGATCGTTGTATCTCCGCTTTCCAAACTGAAAATAGCTTTTAAAGAGCAGCCTCTAGAAGATTCATTAAATGTAAATCAGTGGCTGAGTAATGAAGAAACTAAAGATATCTCAATAAATGATCATATTCTGCTGCCAAAAGAAAAAGGGATATATGTGTATGATGTTTCTGCTAGTTGGGAAAAAGGCAGTTCAATTTTTGCATTTGTTATTGAAGTAAAATAGAATAAAAGCGCTTGGAATAGCCCAAGCGCTTTTATTTGTTAATTCTAGAACCACTCAACCATTCTTCCATGACTTTTTCCGCATCTTCCTCTTTTGGCATCTTAATGCATATTATCTTTATTGCAGCCGCTAAGCCATACTTGCTCATAAGCTTTCCTCCCATCAAAATTTAACATATTTTTACGGAATAAAACTGTAGAGTAATTTACAAAGTTTCTACCACTTGCTGAACTCACAGTTTTCTAAATAATGCTCCGCTGATTTTAATATCTAAAAAATTCCACTTTGTATATTATTTATCTATAACAGGCACCCAAAGCTCATTACTGGGTTGACGCTCTGGGGGATAATAACATTCAATGCAAGGCACATTAGCCAGTTCGTAGCCAGAGCTTAGAGCCCATTCTGTATATAATCCCTTCCATGCAGTGGTTATGTCAGGAAAAACTGCCCAAGTTCGATGAGAAATTACTAGGGATTCCATATCACTTGGCACTTCACCATCGTATCTTACACCTATAAAGTATGAAAACTCATCATCTAGAATGACAGCCTCTTTTCCACAAACCCCCAATAGACCTTCCAGCTTACATTTAGGTTTTTCCCACGACAGATTCACCAATTTCTGTACAAATCCATCCTTTGTTGCCGTATTCCAAATCGTCGGAATTGCTTGAAATGCTTTGTTTGTTTGAACCTGCGTTCCTCTGCCAATCAATTTTAAATGAATATCCAAATGTTCTATTCGATACTCCATTTCATCACCTCTCTTTTAGTGAATGTTTGAAAGCACCTTTTTCAACTGATCAATTCTGAATATAGTCATTTAATGATAGATGTTTATATGTTTCTCTTAAAATGATTCAAATTCCTTCTCTAATTGTACGATCCATGACTATTTCAGACCACTATTTTTTTCAAGAAGTACATAATCGCCCCTGTCAGGTCCTTAATACATTTTCATTTTTTGAGAGACAGTTAGTCTTCTTATTAATCAATAACAAGTAGTTATAAAGTCTTTTGACAATTATACCTCATGGGGGTATTATAACTAAAAGACTTCTTAGCTGACTAAAATATGTTTGAATGGAGGAACTCAGATGAACAAATATGTATTAATAGGAATACTGACCTTACTAACAGTGTTCGGCTTATCAGCTTGCGGTGGAAGTGATGAAAATGTCTCAGACGAAAATAACGGCAATGACTCTCATTCACATGAAGAGGTGGATACAGTGACAGATAAAGAGTCAGATGCTCATTCTGATCATGAAGGAATGAATCACTCTGGTTCTAGTGAAGTGGCAGAAGGTATGACAGAAAGCGAAAAACCAGCCTATCCTGTTGGCAGCAAGGCTATTATCAACGCTCAGCACATGACTGGAATGAACGGTGCTGAAGCAGAAATATCCGGTGCCTTTGATACAACAGTTTATACTGTAACATATACCTCAACAACAGACGGTGAATTAGTGAAAGATCATAAATGGGTAGTACATGAAGAGCTTGAAAATGAAGGCTCCGCACCCTTTCAGCCTGGAGATGAAGTGGTTTTAGAGGCTGATCATATGGATGGGATGAATGGAGCAGCAGCGGTTATTGATTCTGCTGAGCAAACTACAGTATACATGGTTGATTATATTGACACTGAAACGGAAGAAGCAGTTACCTATCATAAATGGGTGATAGAAGGCGAATTGTCCTCATTATAGTTAACTCTGTGGAATTTCATTGCTATAACTATTAATAGTAAAAAGAAATAAATTGCCCCAGATCTATAGTTCAATCTTGGGCGGTTACTGTTCAAGAGTGCTGATGGCTCTTTTAACCTTTAAATATTCCTGTCCATCTAACATTAAAATAGGAACCCTTCGGCTGAACGGGTTCCTATTTCGAAATCTTACCTTATTCTCCAAACACAAATAATACAAGAAAGGCAACTATAAATATTACGAGAAATAAACCTATTGCGTATTGAAAAGATGGTTACTTCTTTTTTTAATTAATTCCATATAAACAGCCTTTGGTATAGGTTTTATCTTTCCATCATTACTTTCTTATCTGTACGATTCCATTCATAAATACAAGTGATCTTTGTTATTTACAACAATTACTTTATCATGATAATTCTTAAATCTATTAAAAAAGTTTGGTTTCCCAACGTCTTCAAAATGGCGGTTCCATTTAAACATACTAAAGAATATCTTTACCGTGGGCTTGTAGTGAGCCTGTTCTAAACGCAGTTTCTGCCGCAAGAATCTCTTTATGATTCGATAGATGCGGATTGAATAGTTTGTATCAAGAAAAATGATAATCTCTGCGTGCCGAAAGCTTTCGGAAACCCATTCTTCATTATGCACACCTTCGATGATCCAGCTTTCTGAATGAATAATGCTATTTAAATAATCTTCTCTATCCTCTTCAGTCCTTCTTTTATCACCTGAATTATGCCTGATCCATACCACATTATCTAACTCGTAATATGGGATTGTGAACTTTGCCGAAAGCTCTTTAGCCAGAGTAGTTTTGCCGCTTCCCACAGATCCAATGATATGTATTTTCTTCGGGATTGTTTTTATAAATGGCACCTCCTCAAACAGGGTTCCATTCACATATTCTACAATGGTGTATATTTTTCCTTTGCTTTTGATAAACGGCGTCTAACAATCCTAGAATCCTCTTCATAAGCGGAGAAATTCCGGTTAATTTATAAAAAGAGGCTAAAATGGAGGAAATAAGCGGAAAAATTCCGGTTAACAGCTAAATTTGTAACGAAATATAAGGATTTGGTTCAAATAGGTGGAAAAACTCCGCTTATTTTGCAGGAATTAAGGTCATTTCCCGGAATAAGCGGAATTCCTCCCTTTATTTACTTCTCAAAATAGCTTGTTATGCATAAGGAAAAACCCAGCAGTTTTTCAGGAAACTACTTTCTTTCGAATCTATTTTCTTATAGCATTCACTCTCGCTGCATGAGATTACCCTTTGCCAATCGTATCATTCAACTTATCGCGGTATTTGTCTCTCCACGTTTTTGTGTCCTTCAACAGCTCATCACAAAATGCGGCTACATCCGTTCCGGTCAGCTCCGTTACTTTTTTGCCATCTGCTGCTCCTTGTTCAAAAAGATCAATAATCCCCGTAAAAATCCGATTCGTGTCCTGCCAGTCAGAAGGACCATCTGCGGTCCATATATATTTTTTTATGGCTTCGTACGCATTGTGGTATTCACTTGGAAGTGCCTTCGCACGGCTCTCCAGCGCTTTCCATTCCCGCTTGTCATCAAGACTTCCAATTAATTTTTCAAAGATACTCATATCAGATCTCTCCTTCTTCTTTGTTTTTAAGCTCCGTGATTTTACTTGAAACAAATTCCCATTTTCTCCAAAACGTCTGGAGATGCTCTTGGCCGGCTGCATTGAGTGTGTAGAATTTTCTTGGCGGTCCTTTAGTGGAGGCTTTTTTCGTGATGTTCACCAGATTATTTTTCTCAAGCCGCATTGTAATCGTATAGACCGTGCCTTCAACGACATCGGTGAATCCGAGTTCCCGCAGCTGCTGTGTGATCTCATAGCCATATGTTTCGCCGCGGCTGATGATTTCGAGCACACACCCCTCCAGCACTCCTTTCAGCATTTCAGTGATATTATCCAAAATTTTGTCCTCCATTATATTTTAGTACTCTGTATTAACGGTATTCAGTATTACTAACTACCACTATATAGTATCGCATAGTACTGAATGATGTCAATAACTTCAAATCATTATTTTCATAAAAAAAACCTTCCTGCAAAGGCAGAAAGGCATTTTATAACGGCTCCTGAAACATTATTTAGATAAAGAATATAGCTGGCTAAGGCATTTCACACTAGGGTGAGTATGATTTTATATCCTTTTCAATCGGCCTAACCTTACCTGGCGCCATAAAAATTTCAACAAGGTGGCAGCAGCAAAGATCACCATTAAAATTAAGGTAATGGAAGCACCAGGCGGGGTACCTAATTCATAGGAAGCTACCAATCCGCTCAGCATACCGGCAAGGGCGATAAACATTCCTAGAAAAATGACACCCATGAAGCTTTTGCTTAGCCGCAGTGAGATGGCCGCAGGCAAAATAATGATGGCCGAGACAAGCAAAGCCCCGACGATTGGCATGATGATCGCGATCGTAACTCCTGTTAGCACATTAAACAATATGGACATCAGTTTAATCGGCAAACCTGCAGTAAAAGCTGTTTCCTCGTCAAACGTAAGAATGTACATAGGCTTTCGAAAAATAAAATAAAGGACACCAATAATAGCTGTTAAGGCGATTAACATCCAGATTTGCTGTTCACTAATGGTCACTATGGAGCCAAATAAAAACTGCGTCATGCTCAGTGTTGCTCCACCGTCGTTTAACCCCATTAATACCAGTGCCAGAGCCATTCCAGCAGACATTAATATCGCAACTGAAATTTCTGAATAGGTTCGGTACATTTGCCGTAAAAATTCTAATAAAACAGCTATAACAGCCACTACTAAAATATTGGTCCATGTAGGATTCACACCCATTAACAGACCTAGTGCCACTCCCGCTAAAGAAATATGTGATAGAGTGTCCGCCATAAGAGATTGCCTGCGGAGAATCAAAAACAATCCTAATATGGGGGCAATGAGAGAAATTAGGATGGAAGCTTGGAAAGCTCTTTGCATGAATCCATAGAGAAACATCTCCAAGGTGAGCCCTCCTTCCGCACTAACTCAATATGCTTATTAGCGTAATGGCGAATTTCTTCATGGTCATGCGTAACCATTAGAATTCCCTTGCCATGCTCTAGGCAATTGTGTCTTAGTAATTGATAAAATTCTTCCCGGGAATGGACATCCATACCCGTGGTAGGTTCATCCAGAATAAATAAGTCAGGGTCAGTTGCAAACACACGCGCAATAGAAATTCGCTGCTTTTGCCCGCCTGACAGCTCCCCTATCTTTTTATGGCGCATGTCCCACATTCCTACAGATTCTAAAGAGCGGCGGACATGCTCTTTGTCTGCTTGATCGAGTCGTTTAAACCATTTGCCTCTTTGGTAACGGCCGGATTGAACCAGTTCCAGAACCGTGCTCGGAAAACCAGCATTAAAAGAGGCAATCTGCTGTGATACATAACCAACTACCAGCTTCTCACCATATTGATTTTTCTTTGAAAGCTGAACCCTTCCTTTTGATGGTTTTAAAAGACCCAAAATATTTCGCAAAAGCGTCGTCTTTGCTGCACCGTTTTCTCCTGTCAGCATCACAAAATCTTTGGGACCCACCACAAAAGAGATATTCTCTAAAACAGGCTCTTCTTTATAATGAAAGGCAAGGTTTTCTACTTCAATATAATGCACAATCATGCGACCTTTCTTTATGAGATTCTAGTATATTTATATTTTAGCTGAGGGGGAATATGACCATTTAGGTTAGTGGCGTAACTCCCCGACTTTGGGGAGTTACTGTCTTTGGCTGTTATTAATTACTCATCTTGCGACTTTCTCCGGACTTCGGGCGTTTAAATTCTTGGTTAACTGCCTATCTTACGACCTTCACCCGACTTCGGGCGTTTAAATCCTTGGTTAACTATCCATCTTACGACTTTCACTCGACTTCGGGCGTTTAAATTCTTGGTTAACTACCCATCTCGCGACTTTCACCCGACTTCGGGCGTTTAAATCCTCGGTTAACTGCCCATCTTGCGACTTTCACCCGACTTCAGGCGTTTAAATCCTCGGTTAACTACCCATCTTACGACTTTCACCCGACTTCGGGCGTTTAAATCCTCGGTTAACTGCCCATCTTGCGAAAGAAAGCGGACTTTGGGTGTTAATACGCCCGATCAACTCCCAAAAATCCAACCAGACTTCAAGCATTAGCCAGCAGCCACGCCACCCTGCTCAATTATTGTACACTCAGCTGTAAAGACTCCAGGTTTTCCCGCATTGCTTCAATATATCCTAAATCTTTTTCTTCTAATTCTTTAGAGAGTACTTCTAAATCAAATAATGTGGCTGTCTTTGTTCCTGTTTCGGCTGCAACTGTTTCAGCAATGCTTGAGTTGGCTCCCTGCTGATAGTAGATGATCGGCACTTTATGTTCTTTTACTAAGTCTCCAATCTCAGCTATACGTGAAGGACTTGGTTCCACTTCTGTTGATAAGCCGCCAATGGCAATTTGTTCTAAATCATACCGATCTGCTAAGTAGCCAAAAGCCTGATGCTGTACAACAAATACACGTTTTTCTGCATCTTCTAGAGCAGCTTCGTAATCCTCATGCAATTCTTGCAATTCATTGTTAAAAGCCTCTGTATTTTTTTCGTAGACTTCTTTTCCATCTGGATCTGCTTTGATAAGAGCATCACGGATGATTTTCACTTGCTCTTGCGCTAAAACAGGATCAAGCCATATATGGGGATCCTTATTTTCATGGTCATCAATTAAAACGGAAATCGGCTCTGATTCAGCATACATATTATGATCATCATCAAGCAGGACTGCTTTTACGTCAAAGCTCTCTCCTGTATTTTTATATTCAAAATGATCGGTTTCCTGACCAGAAATAGCTTCCCATTCCTCATTTTCTCCTGAGCGTGAATACCAATGCCAATGCTGATAGTCCGTCTCACCTTGCAGTTCTGCCACAAGGGTAACGACATCACCTGTATGATAGTGATCTGCTAATCCAATGATCTCTACAGACTCAGCACCTTCTGCACTTCCATGTTCATGATCGTGATTTGTTTCCTCACCTTCACCATGACTGTGATCATGTCCCTCTTCATCTGAATGCTCATCACTATGTTCATGCCCTGCTTCATCACCATGTTCGTGTTCCTCTTCCTCACCGTGCTCATGGGCTTCTTCCTCCCCGTGGCCAGGTGTTTCGCCATGGTTATCAATAACAATCTTTACAGGCTCGGACTCTGCAAACTCTCTATGATTATCATCAAATAAGACAGCGCGAACTTCGAAATTGTCAATGGATGCTAAATATTCAAGTTCGGAGGAGAATTCATTTGGTATTGCTACCCACTCCTCATCAGCACTTTTTCTCGTATACCAGTGCCAATGTTCAAAATCTGCACCATTATCTGTTACTGCACTTAATTTGATCATATCACCAGTATGGTAATGTTCAGCAGCACCTTGGATTTCAATGTTTACAGGTTCTTGTTCTTCACCACCACTATGTTCATGGCTATGAGCTGATTCAACGCCATCAGCTGTACGCGCAACAACTAATTTATCATTCTCAGTCGTCTCTAATAAGCTTTCAGCCCAATGTTCCATCTCTTCACTGCTATAGACAAACACATCTGCTTCATTTACCTTTGCAACATCCTTAGCACTTGGCTCATAATGATGTGCATCTTCACCTGCTGATACCATTAATGAGACTTCGGCTCGCTCTCCAGCCACTTGGCGGGCAAACTCATACATAGGATAAAAGGATGTAACAACAGATAGCTTACCTTCTGTATTTTCTTCACTGTTTTCGTCGGAACTTTGACAGCCATATAGAATAGTAGACATGACCAGCATTAAACCAAACCATTTTTTCATTTCTCTTTCCCTCCAACTGCATAAAAACGTAATAATTACGATTTAATATCTAGAATTCTCCTAATTTCAACAAAATTATATGGTGTTTTTTAAACCTACAGAATTAATGTGCTAACATATCACGCACTAAACCGTCAGTATCCAAATCGGAAGGATAGTAGGTTGGCCAGTGATCCATTTCTTCTAACAATTCTGCGCGGTCATCTCCCCAATACAAGTGGTAATGGTAGGATTCAACCGGGAAAATACTATGGTCGCTAAATTGAATGAATTGTGGCATGTTCTCTGCGCCATCTGTTAATTTAAAGATATAACGAACTCCTCTGTTCCCTTTTTCATACTGAAGAATTTCATAGCCGTCTGCCTCATATGTTCCTGAACTCTCTTGGCCATTCTCATAAAAAGTAACAACGCTATCTTCAATCGTAATGCGGTCTACATCTGTTATATAACCTGTTGTGTAATACTCTTTGTATTCTTCTGCGGTCATATCTCCGCTTTCTGCTTTATGTTCAAATACAACATCTAAATCTCCTGATACAAGATATGGATATACAGACTGCCAATCACCTTCCCAGTTAGACAATGGGCGATCTTCTACTTGCTCATCTTCAAAATAGCCATTATAAATTTGTCTGCTTGCTTCATCGTTTCCATGATGATCATCAATCACGATTGTTACAGGAGCTGATTGTGCGCTTGGATTGTGGTCATCATCTAGCAAAACGGCTTTGACTTCTAATCCATTAATCTCTGCTTCTGCCGTAAATACTTCTGATTCCTGTCCTTCAACGCTTACCCATTCATCATCAGCTGATTCTCTGCTATACCAATGCCAATGATCATATTCTGTTTCTTCATCCAGGACAGCTGTTAACTTAATTTCGTCACCAGTATGGTAATGATCACCAAGTCCCTCTATTTTTACATTTTCAGGGGCATCTTGATGATTCGTTTCTTCATCATGTTGATGATCCTCTTCTTCATGTACCTCTGCTTCTGTTTCCTCTGTTCCATCAACCTGATCATTCGTTCCCTGGCAAGCTGCTAAGAAAACAGTCAGGAACAGCAAACTAAATAATAGTTTCTTCATCTTTCCCTCTCCCCATCTTATATGTATTCAAATCGTAATTATTACGTTTTAAAAACTAACACTTGATTACATCATCTGTCAAGCTTTTTCAGGGATTGAAATGGTGAAAATATCAAATTAGGAATATATAATCAAATTGATACTGATTATAATTGGGAGCATTTTTTCTGGATGCAACAAACGGTCATGGTCCATACCCAAATCAATACTATGTCCCCAAGTTTGCATTTATGTTTTTTATTCTGAAAGTAATGCTTGAGGTGTTTCCGCCTGCTAAGCTCTGTAGTAAGATAGGTAGGGACTATATGAGATATACATCTTGAGAAAGAAGGTTAACCGTGAAGAAAAGAGTTATTGATATCATTTACATTTTACTAGGTTCATTTATTTTTGCCTTAGCCGTGAATCTTTTTATTATTCCGAATGATCTTGGTGAAGGCGGAGTAACAGGAATTACGATTATTTTATATTACCTGTTTGAATGGTCGCCCGGGTTGGTCAGTTTAATATTAAACGGAATTTTAATTATTGCAGGATATAAATTTTTAAGTAAAATCACAACCATTTATACCATTATTGCGGTTGTTTTTCACTCCCTTTTTCTGCAGCTGACCATGTCCTGGAGCATCTCCTCAGAAGAAATTATGATTAACGCCATTTTTGGAGGCATTTTTGCCGGAGTAGGGATCGGGTTAATTATCAGAGTCGGCGGAACAACAGCCGGAACTACGATTCTTGCAAGAATCACAAATAAATATCTTGGCTGGAGCATCAGCTATGGGTTATTATTTTTTGACTTGATTGTGGCATTTTCATCTTATTTTATCATTGGGATGGAAAGCCTCATGTTTACGATTGTCATGTTATATATAGGCACGAAAGCAATGGAATACATCATTGAAGGGGTCAACCCGAAAAAGGCTATTACCGTTATTTCGGAGAAACCAGACATTATTGCGCAGCAGGTAAACAGCTTAATGGACCGCGGGGTGACCGTTTTCTCCGGCCATGGCTACTACTCTAAAACGTCTAAAGACATTCTATACATCGTCATCAGCAAGCAGGAAGTCGTCAAACTGAAGAAAATTGTTAAATCTACGGATAAAAATGCATTTTTAACGATTCATGATGTGCGCGATGTATTTGGTGAAGGTTTTCTGGATATCTCAAAGACTTGAATAATCATACTGCCTAAGGAAGCAAACCTGTCTATTAAAGGGTTTGCTTCTTTTTGCTAGATCTCTTCACGCTATTGGTTTAACTTTTTGGTCTCTGAAATAAATATATTTCTATTTTTTGTAAAAAGCATTAATATTTACTCCTGACACTGTATAATTTAGTAAAAAGGAGTGAGAGTAGTGAAAAGAATCCATTTAATCATTTTGACCCTCGCTTTTATCTTGTTTGTTTTTTTAGCATACGACTTTTTTAAAGGGCGGCATATTAGTGAACATTACGTATTTGAAGGCAGCAGTGAAAATTGGAAGGTTACTTCTACTTTTACGAGTAAAGGCGAAAAGAATGGCCAAAGTAGAGTCATTATTGAATACATTGGGAATGATACCAGCTTAACTAGTGTGAATAATTGGTATCTAGAAGGAAATGGTTTTGGTACTGGCGGAGGGGATCAAACGTTACAAGAGAAAAAAATAATAAAAACAACCGATTATTACGACTTTCCGCATAAACATTCAGATCAGCAATCCTTTTCTATCGAATGGTTAGATCAGCAGGAGGAATTCACTTTATATCAAAATACCACTGCAGAATAAACCTAAGCCACTTACACTGTGTACCTCAGTTATCTATAGGTGAACCTCTCCTAGCTTCCTATACATTTTCGGATAAAAATAGACAGAAATTATACTCTATTAAATGAAAAAAGACCAAATCAACTTCGATTTGGTCTGCTCCGTATTATCCCCTATCGGAAAATCTTGCTCTATACCAAGAAATCATTCCCCCGCCAATAATTCAATATCTCTCACTATATCATCCTTCTTCACAGGTTCATTCGCAAAGGCCATGTCATATAGTGCCCGAATATTGTTCTCTTCATCTACTAAATACATGGTCGTAGAATGATAGAGTACTGTTTCAGAGTCTAATTCATATTGCATCTGAAATTCGCCGGCAATTTCCTTTATTTTTTCCGGGGTGTCTCTTAGCCACTTCCACCCTTTTGTATCCGTCTCAAAGATTTGTGCATACTCCTTTATGACCTCTTGGGTATCATATGCAGGATCAAGCGTAATGCTGACAAGCTCAACCTCATCCCCAAATAAACCTTTATCCTTTAACATAGACTGTATTATTTTAAAATCCATCATCGTTAACGGACAAATATCAGGGCAGTTTGTATAGAAAAACGCAACCAATTTCACTTTGCCATTCTCAGATTGATAACGATCTCCATGAACATCGTCTAACTCAAAGGCATCCACTTCATCCAGGATTGGCAAGCCATCGTTACTTGGCCATAACCAGTAAACTAGGAAAAAACCAGCGAAGATGACCAGCAGAATAAGAACTTTGTTTGTGATTTTCATCCTTCAGCACACTCCAGCATAGGAATCACCGTTAGATTTTATTTTCATTTTTATTTTTTCTTTTTCAAGACAAAAAGATGGTTTTGCTTGGATTTGTGAACGCGAATAATACCCCATATTCCTGCCTCGATATCCCAGCGGATGTTGCCCGAGCGGTACATATAATCTCCTGGATATTGATATAAACTGCCTGCTCCGTAATGCAGCGGCAAGTCAACGGCATGACCTGCCACAATTTCACCTTCCACAGATCGCACTTCAGAGGTAATGTCTTTGTCATCGTTATTCCAATAATGGCCATGAAGATGAAAGGTATGAGAACGCCGGCGTTCTGAAGGATTAACTAACCGAATTGTGATCGGATCACCTGGATATGCTTCAAATAATGGTGTCGACGGATCGCCAAACTCCCTCGAACTGAATAAATCTTTTAATACTGGATGCTCTCGGAGCCGGTTGATTAGTCGTTCCGTCCGGTAATTGAATCCTCTAGAGCCATTATCATACGTATCAACCAAATCATCACGATCTTCTGGATCTACTCCGCTTAAAATGGCATCCACGGGATCCACAATTAAATCACCTTTTTTATCCACCAGCCTTGCTCCATCATACAAAACAAGAACAAACTCACGGGTATCCGGCAAATATGGATTGCGCAGGACTACATTCGCACCCGTTTTCACTTCTTCTCCTGTGGAAGGATCCAAATACTTCGTCCCTTTAGCCTCAGCGATAAAGCAGCCAAAAGTACCAAGGGAACGGTGGTTGCGTATATCGGTCATATCCCATAATCCGCAGGCGCCTACCGGATTGTCTACATACCATTTGTAGGTGATGATTTCACCGGGAGCTGCTGACTGATCAGGGTTAAACCCAACCGTTTCTCCCGCGGAAGTTTTCACATCATAATCAAGAAGCTGCGCATGCAGAGATATCCTGACAGACGGCGGGTAAAAGGCCTGCTCTTTTACAGGAGGATACGGCCAAATTCCATCTGGAAACGGAAACTGATCAAACTGCAGCCGGGACGTCAGTTTAATCTCCACGATATCTCCCTGGTTGGCTCGTATAATCAGCGGTTCTGGATTTTTCCCCTTTAATATATCATCTACATCTTCCTCAAGAGCAAAGACAATTCCAAAGGGATCACGTTCATCCCATTTGCTGTACGTTATTGGCTTATGAAAGGCGACGATGTTGAACGTTTTAACAGGAGCATCCACAGGTCCCGGGGATGGAACGATTTTTGCTTTCTCCGGCGGTTTTCCTGTCGGCTCCGGCAGCGCTTTTGTGCGTTCTGGCGGTGGTTCACGGTCAGGGAGCGGAATGAGAAAATCCACTTCTTCTTCAAAGGCTCTAATTAATCCCCATAATCCATTCCATAAGTCTTCTTCTGTTTCAAACGTCCATAAATAATCCCCAGACCTGGGAACAGCCATTTCCAGTGTAAAAGATTCGGAGATCCCAACATGCTGCTGATCTTTAAATTTAGTCTCAGGATCCGGATGCTCCGCCTTCCAGCGCAAGCCATGAATGTTAAAACTGTGCGACTCCTCATGCGCCCCTTGTAGAAGCCTTATACGAATCGGATCACCTTCATAACAGTGCAGAATCGGCGTAATTGGATCACAATTAACGTATGAACTAAACGAATAGGCAGGGTCTTTGTCTTTTCCTAACCGGAATTGCAGCGGTTCATTTTTATAATTGACTCCAAATAATCCTGGATCATCCTGTGAACCTGGAAAGTCCGGCGGCTGAAGCGGGCAGCCATCTTTGTCATATAGCAGAGCAAAATCCTGAACCATCAGAACCAAATCTCGGTAATCAGGAATGAGCGGATGAACCGCGGTAATTTGCACGCCATGATCCACTTCTTCTCCTGTTTTGGAATTTAAAAACTTGCTGAAGCGCGGATGGACGACTCCTGTGCCAAAGACACCATGCGGCTGATGAAAGTTCGCAAATAAATGGTCATGGAAAAACCATGCTTTTAACTCCACATCGGCAAAATATTCATAGCGGATTGTTTCTCCAGATAAAACACTTGAGTCATAGTTCCAGCCTACATTTGCTCCATCTGAAACAAGCACATCAAATTTAACGAAATGCACATGAACGCCCGTTTCATATGTTCTTGTCACAAGCTGAAATGCGTTGCCGCCGACCACTTCCGGCAGACGATTCGTAAAATTAATGCGCACGCACGTATTGGCTGTCATATGCAAAACTAATGGTTCCGGCTCTCTTCTTCCGCTTAACACATCCTCTATATCTTCATCTAAAACATAAATTCTTCCGATCGGATCGTTCCAGCCTTGGCGATTATACACAATCGGAAGCTGAATCAGAGAAACATTAAACTCCTGCACCACAGGGTTATCCGCAATGGCACAAGAATCGACAAATACAGCACCGGGTCTGGCATTTGGCACCGCCGCGTTTCGTTCCAGCTCGGTCATATCGCGTCCGCCCACGATCCCAAGCGGCGGCCGCGGTGCTTTACAGCCAAGCTTTCCGGGAATAAAGTTAGGAAATCCCGGTCTTTCTTTGGTTGGCTTCGGCGGACATGGACGGTCAGGCAGCGGCTGCAGGGCCTGAATCGGCTCGCCGTTTGGATAACACCCTGTTCCATCCTGAAGTGTATCAAAAATGCGATTAATCCCCCACATCCCAACCCCAAAATGGGGATAAAGATGACAGTGAATGATCGCGTCCCCAATCGCACCCTGCAGTGATCCTAATCCATAATGAGGCTGCACTGTGTACCAGGACTGCGGACTGATTGCCTGGGCATCTAATATTTCGGACTCTGTATTTTTGGCATCTTTTGACCATTGGTGCACATGGTAATGCAGAACATGAGTCTCTTTTACACCTCCATGAACAAGTCTGAGTTTAACGGGGTCACCACGGTATCCTCGTAATATTGGCGTTGCCGGATCCCCAAAGACCCATGAATCATGATGAACCTCTTCCCCATGACCATCAGGGCTAACGACTCCTTCTTCTAATAATCGGACTCGATTTTCCATCGGTTCATAGCGATAATTCACCGCATGAGTCGATTCACGCTCTTGATTGGTCATCGGATCCAGCGGACGATTTCCCGTTACATCACGAGTCGGCATTTCATCATGAAAAATCCATGCATATTCCCGAAAGGAGGGCAGGAAAGGATGATGGATATCGGCATACACACCGCTCTTAATCGGTCCTCCTGTTACTGGGTCAGTCCACCATGATCCGCGCGGCTGCACAAACAGACAGCCAAACATCCCATTAATATTTGTCCCCTGATCACTGCTGTCCGGGTTTCCTAAATCAGTGAACATATATACGCCTTCATGATTCACATTCAGCGTGTAAGTGATTCTTTCACCAGGCTCTGCTAAGGAGCTTGGATTGAAGCCAGCATTGGCGCCATCCGAATTTTCCGGATCATAATCAGCTTCCTGAAAATGCATGCCTGTTGCGTAATGGATCTGATTTTCAAATAAAATTTCCACTTCGTCTCCCACATTGGCCCGGATACAAAGCGGCTGCACCAGATCTACTGGTGTAAAAGGATTTTTCTTAACTAAATCCTTCACCTTTTGTTCATTTTCCTTTAAGACGTACATGATGCCATTTCGGTTGTAGTCACCAAAGTTGTTGAGCACAATCCGAATCGAAATCGCCACAACATGAAATTTACGTTTCATACCCTTCCCCCTTGATGACTCAGTAGTTAGTCTTTAACTCAGGAATTCGCGGCATGCCTTTTTGCTGAATATAGTAAACTTCAATCTGATGAATATGAATGAACCATTGCCGATTCTCCAGCTCCGATATCGAGGTAACCTTCACATCCACCACTGCCTGATCCTCAATCACATCTACAAGTTTTCCGATAAACACAAATGGATAGGATGGCGTTAAGATAAAGATATTTTTGCCAATTCCCTCCACAAATGCCTCAACCAGCGCCTGATCATGGATGACATTGACAGTTGGAAAATTTATTCCTGCTATACTATTTTCATGACTCATCTATCAGGTCCCTCCTTACGTTAGTGGAATTCTTTCATCACAGTCAAAGTCAGGTGTAAAGTGAGCAATTTTCTCAAATGGAATGCTTAATGGTGTGGGAAAAATAAATTGTGGGGCATTTATTATTTTAATATTGACTGGAAACAGAGTCAGATGACCTTGCTGTACATCAATGATTTCCCCGCAAAAAATTGGACGAAAGGTTTGCCCAAATAAATTGAGCTGATCAGATTCAGTTACAACTAAGATGCTTGTTCCTTTTAGGGCCAATAACTCTCTGAAAAAACGGTCATCCAGTTCTTCACTGCTGCTGCGCGGATTCTTCTCACTCGTCATATGACTTCCTCCCCCGTTGTCCTACTTTTTATAATAATTTTTAAAGCCATAAGTAAATACGCTTAACAACCGAATGGTCTCAATATAACGTATCTCATTAAAATGAATTTCTTCTTTTTTTCCCATAAACGCAATGATTAATTTGTCTTCAGAATCAATAATCTTACCAAGCTTTTTGACATCACTGCCGATCCAGACATTCACCCATGTGTCCTTCCAGGTGTTTAAATTTGTCTTTAAGGTTTCTTCAATAAATTGCTGCTTTAGAAGATCACGTTTTGAAACTGTTTCTCCAAATTGGCGCAGAAGCTTTGTACGCAGATTATTGTCATAGAGATAATGCTGATGCGTATTAGAATAGTTCGGAATTCCATAGACAATATTAGCCGACTGAATAGAAGAATAAGGAATCCACACTCGTTCCTTTAAATTCGTCAGCATGACAAAATCACGCCCAACCGTACTGACTTTTCCCTCCTTGTAATGAGATTCAGTTCCGATGGCAGAGTAAATCTCTACCTGCTGATTGCGCTTTGACTTAAAAAATTTTCTTAGCTTTAACGACTTTCCGCGTTTTTCATTGTTCTCCAATAGATGAAAGATGTTTGCTCGATCTATATATTCCAACAATAAACGTGTTTCTTCTGTTGTCGTCATCGTTGAAGGAGATGTAAGCCCCTCTCCTTTTCGTTCATTCAGTTCATTAATAGGGTCCTTCTTTCTGACTTCATGCTTCCTTTGCTCTAGCAATCTTTCTATATATTCATTTAAATGAATTCTTTTTTTTGACTCCTGTCCGTTCTCCATTTAGCCTCCTCTCCTTTCAAATATCTATATTATTTATACTCGCAAGGAGTAAAATAACAAACCAAATGTGGAAAATACCAAACCAGTGCCAAATAAACCAAATAGAATCATATTGTTCTCCACGTCGTTAAAATAAGCAGCAGGCAATCCGCATAATGCTGGATTTTCCACTACCGCACCAACCATCGTTCCCATGATGGAGCCAATGCTGCCATGGGAGAAGCCAGCCAATAAGGACTGAAAGCGGACGAGTGCACCGTAAAGTAATCCAATCCCGCCGCCGATCGCAGTTGATAGGATCGCCAGCACGCCAATTTCAAAAGGAAAAATGAAGTGAAGAAGCATGGCCAAGTTCATGCAGAAGATACTGCTGCCTGCCGCGGCCATTACCATTCCAAAGCGGTCCGCAAATAGCTTTCTTTTTTTATACATGACAAAATAAAAGAAAAATCCCATAAGACCATTTACAAGAAACAGCATAATAAATAGAGGGGATAATTCCACATTCAAAACTCCTTACTTATGTATTTTTAGCAGAAAGAAAAACAAGCAGGAGAGAAAGCAGGAAGACCGCTTCAATAAAAAATAGAAAGAGAATGCTAGTGTTGGCAGCTGCGCCTACCATCGGTGCCATAATGCCCATCATTAAACCATTTATATAACCAGTCAACAGAGTCTGATAATCAAAAAGTGCACCAAAAAGGCCGCCAATCATCATGCCGATTATCGCTGTAATCATCGTTATCATGACAAATTTTAATGGAAACTGATAAATGAGGATCACTCCTGTGGCAATCGCACCAAAACCGCCTGCCAGCATGGAAATATTCATCCCCAGCTGAAAACCGATGAGTTTACGAATTTTATAAAGATATAAATACAGCAATAAGATCAGTACAAGGTTTCCATATAACAAAAACCCTAAATGCCCCATGGCTCCAGTCTCCTCCAAATTTCCTGTTTGTAATGGTTATGTTCCTAAAAGCTTGGACTATAACCAATATGTATATTTTTACAGTTTCATTTAGAAATGCACCTGCCTTAGTCATTTGCCCAACCATAATTCAGTGAAGATCCATACATTAGGTATATGTACAGATAAAAGGAGGTTGTTGACCATTTCAGCTTATAAAAAGAGAAAAACTGCTGTTAAAGAACTGAGGAATGTAAGGGTTTGGGATGAGATTGAATGCTTAGAAGAAGAGTTCATACATGGAAAAACACCATTTCGCTGTCCAGAGATGGTGCCTGCGGGAGTAAAGGATGATGATTTTTGTGTGCCTAAAGATTGTCCAAAAACGCTTCCACAGCCAAAATTCACTTCCCCCTTCAGTTCCTTTCCACAGAAAGAACTTGTGGAAATAGAAAGATGCATTACACTTGCGAATGAGCTCCTGCTTGCCCTTTCTGCTGAGGATGATGACGACGAAGCGAATGCCAGAGCACTTCAAGTAAGCCTTCGTTCCTTCAGAAACCAATTCGTAACCGTCTATTATAGCTGCAAGGAAAAAAAGGAAGAAGTCTGCGGATACTTCCTGGACGCAGGAAATGATTTTATTATTATTGAAAATGCAGATACCAACAATATCACCATCCTTCCAACGTGGAGGCTTCTGTCCATATACAATATGGACAGAAGCAAAAAAATGGATGATGACGATGAACAAGAACTGCTCTGCATCAACCCATGCCTGAGAAGAAACCTGACATTTCATTTCGGTGAAATCGTTACACGGAGCCCTTATTTGCTGAACATATTTTTCGGCTTAAAACTTAGCATGCTTCTTGAAAGCTACGTTGGTTATTACGCCTACATTCAAACTGAAACAGACAAATTTGAACAGGATGGCACCTTGGAAAAAGTAGAGGAGAGTGACCTGCTTCTCAAAAAATACGATGAAGAACAATGGATCGACTTTGAGAATATTTGTTTGATTGAGCTGGAGAAATAAAGACGGAAGGGCAAAGCTTATAATTGTAGAGTAAACCGTAAATGAAATGGGACGTTTAAAAGGAAGGAACCTCACATGGCACCTTCCTTTTTTGAGTTAATCAAAAGTATCCGATAAATCCAGCTCCAGGACAACTTTACAGCCTTTATGCTTGAATAGCTTGTATTGAAAGCTATCCGTCAATCCAGCTAACCGCAAATGAATCCGGTCATCACAGTAAGGAATAACAGAATCCTTGATGCGATGGAACTGCTTGCCGCAATGACAGTTATCATGGTCTCTGCGGCAATGGGAACAGTGTAAATCCAGATAGGAATCTATGAACTTTTCCCTAGAGCCCATACCACAATGACAATCTTGCTGATGTCGGCCGCAATGAGCGCAGTACCCATCGTGACGATCATATTCCCTTGATATTTTATCGAAATCGGAATAATTTTTGTGTTTCTTACCACAGCGGCAATCTCGGTGATGCCGGCTGCAATTAGAACAGTTCAGATCATGGTCTCTGCCTCTGCATGCCTTCTCAAAATCCACATGATCCAGGCATTTGTTTCGGCAATGATGATCGACCCAATGAATCTTCTTAATTCGTCTCGTTAACACCCTAACAACACTATAATCACTCTGCAGCAAATCTACATAATCCATCCCGATTCTATGGATGATTCCGGCTTCTTTGTAAGAATGACTTCTCTTATTACTTTGTATCTTGAAACGCTTTGATTCATGAGCGTTTGCAGCAGGATTGCCTTTATTCTCTTGGGTGAAATATTTGTTGTTCATGCTTGTCCTCCTTTCATTACTATAGAATATGAAAGAAAGTTCGGGGATGTTTATGTGAATGTAACGGGTTGTGGGGGTATTTTAGATTTTGTTTTCAGTAACTGTATAAAAACGCTTCTCGGAGTGTGAGAAGCGCAGGTTTTACAATTTGATGGGTTATTGATTTGAGAGTGACTCAATGAGTTATGACAAAACCATCACCCTTTTTATATAGTCTTAGATTACACTTCTTCATCCACTAAACAACTTCTCACTTTTACCATTTTAGCATTTCAATCACACTACTTAAACCAAAAAGTAAAGGGAATGTCAGAACGGGGATCACCAAACTAATAACGGCATTCTTCCATCTAAATGTTTTATGAAGCCTCTTTAAGAATGGATCAATACTATATATGGTGCCAGAAATGGAAGCACTTACGATATTTCTTGTGAGGATGGGATTCACTCCTTTGGCTTTTCATAATAGGGAGCTCACCCTTTTTAATAAGGTCAATGATACAATTCATTAAGCGATTCCATTTGAAAAAGGTACGGAATACAAATTAAATGCAACTCACTCAAATAAAATTCATCATAGAAAAACTGCTCCTTCAATTGTTAGATGTCTAATAATTGTGATGCAGTTCAAGTTCTTTAGATAATATTCTTTATTTTTTAAATTGATCAGGGAATTGCTTTACTACTGCATCTGAAATAGTATCTGCCATTAGAATAATATGTGAAATGCCTTCATCAATTGAAGCGATTCTAGCATCCCAATCTTTTGTTAAGCTAGCAGTTAAATCGTTGGTTACTAATTGCAGATGCATATCAAGCATTTTCTTAAGGTCTTCTTTTTTCAAGTTGGGATTAGCACTGCTGAGAAAAACGGCTAGATCATCTGCATTTCTATACCACTCTTTGTTTAGCTGATTGACCAAGTTTGTGTTTCCGCTTTTAGCTGCATCTACAATCTTTCCCGCAATTTCAATATGCTCCTTAAGCAAACTTGTAAGCTTGTTCCCCGCTTCCTCTCCATACACTGGCTTTATTGCATTCCCAATGTCCTCCTGATTCTTCAGAAGTCTAGTAAGCACCTGCTGCTGATCCTCCGCTTCAGCTGTTGTAGCACTTGTAATATAATTACTTGTCCACAGTACATGATCAATCCAAAGTCTTCTGAATTCATTTTCGAAGTTCACCTGGGATTGACTCATACACTGATCCTGGGGTTTAGCATAAGCACTGGATGTACCAGCCAGCATGCTTAATAAACTGATAAAAATAAAACTCATTACTAATAACTTTCTCATAAAACCTCCTCCTTTCAAAATGGTGGCATACTCTTTGTTATTATTGATAAGTGTGAATATTTTATGCCATTCATTTCTTTCTGAAGTCAAAAAAATAGACACATCAATCTGATGCGCCACTTTTTTATTACCCTATTTCTTTTCCCACGCCTTTTGCAACCTTTAGCAGGCTAGTGTCTAAATCAATTTTGTTCGTAATCATCTAAAAACGAAATAGGTTCTTTAACCGGAAGTGCAGCCCCTCCAAATTCTTCTTCAATAAAACTTGATACTTCATCCGTATGATAGATTTCTACGATTCTATTTAGAACCTCATCATCTTTGTTCTCTGTTTGAGCTGCTATAATATTGATGTATGCTTTATTACTTGAATCCTCTCTAAAGATAGGATCATTCGTAGGATTTAGCCCTGAGTTGATGGCCATATCCGAATTTATAATGGAAATAGCTGCGTCATCTAAACCGCGTGGAGTTTGTCCTGCATCGACAGGAATAATTTCTAAGTTCTTAGGGTTTTCTACTACATTTTCTACTCCCCCGGTACCATCAAAACCTTCTTTGAGTTGGATCAATTCAGCTTTTTCCAGAAGTGAAAGTGCTCTTCCTAGGTTTGTAGGATCCTTGGGAATAATAACCTGGTCCCCTTCTTGCAATTCGCTGACATCCTGAATTCTATTAGAGTAAATTCCCATTGGCCATATAGAAGTAGTTCCAATTGCAGCTAAATCCAGGTTTCTATCCTCGACAAAGCTATCAAAATAAACAATCGTCTGAAAGGCATTTAGGTCAATTTCACCGCTATCTAATGTGAGATTCGGCTGTACATAATCATTAAAATTAATGATTTCAATTTCAATATCTTCTTCAGCCGCCAGATCCTTTACAAGCTCCCACGTTGGCGCTTCTGCAGAAGTGGTTCCAACCTTTACAACATTATCACCAGGGCTGCTTTCTGATGCACATGCTGCAAGTATTGCTGTTAAAATAAGTATTAAAACCATAAGTTTGTTTTTCACCATATTTTCCTTCTTTCCTCATAAGATGTATGATTATTTAAATCGATTCGGACTAAAAATTTCGATTGCTAACTCGGGAGTTTCACCAACAGCTAATTCTGCACCTATTTTCCCGATAACCGGTGCGAATTTAAACCCATGTCCTGCCATTGGTCCAAGCAGAATAACATTTGATAACCCTGGTGCTTCTCCAAGAATAAAATGCTCATCCGGTGTATTTGTATAGAAGCACGTCTTCACTTTAACAGGTGCAGGTATAAGATTCGGCAGGTATTCCTTCACAAGTCTCGTCACAGGCTCCACATCTTTTTCGTGGATTTCCCGATCAACTTCACTTGGATGATCAATGAGATCTCCTCCACCATGATGAATGGCCACTTTCACTGTTTTTCCATCAAGACTTGGAAAACCATAAAAACCTACTCCATCCACTACTCTTGAAAAGATTGGGAATACATCAGAAGTAAACTGCTCAGGATTTTTCGCATCATACCAAACCAAAACCTGACGCTCTAACTTAAGAGGAAAATTAAGCTGAGGTAAAAGACTATTCGTCCATCCGCCAGCAGATACAATCACCTTTTTCACTCTAAATTCCTGTTCTCCAGTGGAAATAGTTACACCATCCTTATCATGCTCAATTGAGGTTACTGCTGTATCTGAATAGACTTTGCCTCCCAGTTCCTCTCCACGCTTTACCGCTGTTTCAATCGCTAATTCCGGGCGAACATATCCAGCAAATTCTTCATATATGACCTTTTGATCGTCCTTAAACTGTATCTGAGAAAATTCGTTCCTAGCTTCTTCCACACTCAACGCTTTATGCGGAAGATTATATGTATGCACACTTTCTTCAACCGTTTCAATAAAAGCATCACCTGCTGGGCCAAACATCGTTCCTCCATTTTCGGTGTATAGCTCCACATTGGTTTCAGCTTCTAATTCCCGCCAAAGCGTACGTGCTTCCTGCAGTAATGGAACATAATCTACACCTTCTCCATAAGCCGTCCGAAAAATTCTTGTTTCCCCATGCCCAGCACCTTGATCATGCCCTGGCTTAAATTGTTCGAACCCAATTACCTTCTCATTTCTTTTTGCAAGCTGCCAAAAAGCAAAACTCCCCATTGAACCTAAACCAACAACCGCGAAATCCGCATCAAAAGAATTACTCATGATTGTATCTCCTTTTCATAATGAATTTTTCTTAGTAAAAATGTTTCTGGTTTTCTACTCTTCATACAAACCCCAAAAAAAGATCCCTTCTGATATCAGAAGAGATCTTTACTTTAAAATAAATAAAACCTACTCTTCTTATCTATCAAGCATTGCTTGCTGGAATTGGCACAGTACAAATTGTCTGTTGCCGAGGTATCATAGGGCCAGTCCCTCCACCTCTCTGGATAAGAAATATTATTAAGTTGTTAATAGTATATATGCGATGGACTTAGTTTAGCGATAAATTAAATGGAGGTCAAGTGTTTTTTTGATTGTTCTAATAATTATATATAAATCTAAAAATACTAAATTGACAGTTTTGTTCTTTTTAAAATGATACTATTAGAGACTTTTCGCCTCTCTCACAGCACCGCACTTACCATAAAGTGGCGGAAAAGCGTATGACCGCTATATCATCTACGCTTTCAGTATTGCCTTTTAGTAACTATATCCGAATAGTGCAAAGTTCCCTGCAAATTTGAAACCTTATTCTGCCAGTTCCGTATATACAATAAAGAGCTGTATAGGGGGAGCGCAAATGTTTACTGAGCTAAATGAAAAGTTACTCATTGTGAAGGATGATTTGAGGAAAAAAGAGAAGTATGAGGATCATTTGGAACGCTTAAAGGCCGATTTACAGTTAGAAATACAAAAACGGGACATGTATATGCATATGTTAGAAGAGAAAAAGGAAGATGTTAGCCGTTTTGAATCCTTCACCCTTGCCAATATTTTTTATTCTTTAATTGGTAAAAAACTTGAGAAGATTGATCAAGAAGAACAGCTAATTGCAGCTATGAAGCTTAAGTATAAGGAAGCGATGGAAACCATCGCTGACATGGAAGATGAGATAAGAAAGTTTGAAATGGAGCTTACATCTGTAGCAAATGCTGATGTGGAATACGAAGCAATTATAAAAGAAAAAGAACAGTTAATCCGCGATACTGATTCATTTTGGAACGACCAATTATACACCCTTTCAGAAAAAGAAGCAGAGTTGTTTGCAGGCTTAAAGGAGTACAATGAAGCAATTGAAGTCGGACAAAAAGCAAAACATCAGTTAGATGAGGCACTGGACGAATTAGAATCTGCACATAATTGGTCGACCTTTGATATGTTCGGCGGCGGCACTATTTCTACTTTTGTAAAACATAGCCGCTACAATAGCGCCCAGGATCTCATCCATGATGCCCAGCACACCCTCCGACAATTTCGAGAAGAGCTGCTGGATCTTAAAAAGCATTTTGACCATGATTACGATATCGGCAATATGCTTACTGTTGCCGATTACTTCTTTGATGGTATCGTTGTCGATTGGATGGTCCATGGAAAAATTAACGATGCCATGTCACAGACAGAAGAAATGTATGACCTTGTGAAAGCTACTTTGAAGGAAATTAAATTGCAAAGAGATGAACTGGAGAAAGAGTTAACTGATGTGCATTGGGAGAGAATTGAGTTGTTTGAGTCTTGTTCTTAGAGCTGAGGGTATATTGAGAATAGTAAAGTAGACAGAGTCAGAGATGGCTTTGTCTATGTGTTTTTTGGTGGGAGTTTTAATATTGTGGAGAATGAAATGATTTTATATCAATCACTATGAATAGTTAGAAAAAAAAAGCTCATGATCCTTGTAGTTTCTAGGATTATGAGCTTGATTTTATATTAACGATTCAATATCAACTAAATGATACCGGTGGTCGGGGTCGAACCGACACTCCAGAAGGAACACGATTTTGAGTCGTGCGCGTCTGCCAATTCCGCCACACCGGCATATAAAATATTAAATGGCACTTCTAAAAGTGCCGAGGACCGGAATCGAACCGGTACGGTAGTCACCTACCGCAGGATTTTAAGTCCTGTGCGTCTGCCAGTTCCGCCACCCCGGCGTTTCTGAACAATTATGGAGGCGGCAACCGGATTTGAACCGGTGATCAGGGTTTTGCAGACCCATGCCTTACCACTTGGCTATGCCGCCATAAATAATTGGAGCGGAAGACGGGATTCGAACCCGCGACCCCCACCTTGGCAAGGTGGTGTTCTACCACTGAACTACTTCCGCGAATGGCTGGGCTAGCAGGATTCGAACCTACGCATGATGGAGTCAAAGTCCATTGCCTTACCGCTTGGCTATAGCCCAATAAAATATATGGGGCGACTGATGGGAATCGAACCCACGAATGTCGGAACCACAATCCGATGCGTTAACCACTTCGCCACAATCGCCATAATGTATAATATGAATATCTAGTTTGTCTTGTGAAAATTAAATGGGGCGACTGATGGGAATCGAACCCACGAATGTCGGAACCACAATCCGATGCGTTAACCACTTCGCCACAATCGCCATAAAAATTACAGGGGTAGTAGGAATCGAACCCACATCAAAGGTTTTGGAGACCTTCGTTTTACCATTAAACTATACCCCTAAAAATGGTGGAGGGGGACGGATTCGAACCGCCGAACCCTAAGGAGCGGATTTACAGTCCGCCGCGTTTAGCCACTTCGCTACCCCTCCGGATTATATAAACACTGCTGGTGCCGGCTAGAGGACTTGAACCCCCAACCTACTGATTACAAGTCAGTTGCTCTACCAATTGAGCTAAACCGGCAGTAGTGGTGGCTCAGGACGGAATCGAACCGCCGACACAAGGATTTTCAGTCCTTTGCTCTACCGACTGAGCTACTGAGCCATATGTATGGATTTCTTTTTAAAAATGGCGGTCCGGACGGGACTCGAACCCGCGACCTCCTGCGTGACAGGCAGGCATTCTAACCAACTGAACTACCGGACCAAATTGCGGGGGCAGGATTTGAACCTGCGACCTTCGGGTTATGAGCCCGACGAGCTACCGGACTGCTCCACCCCGCGATAATAATAATGGTGGAGGATGACGGGATCGAACCGCCGACCCTCTGCTTGTAAGGCAGATGCTCTCCCAGCTGAGCTAATCCTCCGAAATGAATGGTGACCCCTACGGGATTCGAACCCGTGTTACCGCCGTGAAAGGGCGGTGTCTTAACCGCTTGACCAAGGGGCCATAATATATTTTAGAATGGCGGAGAGCAAGGGATTTGAACCCTTGAGACAGCTATAAACCGCCTACACGATTTCCAATCGTGCTCCTTCGGCCACTCGGACAGCTCTCCATATGGCTCCGCAGGTAGGATTCGAACCTACGACCGCTCGGTTAACAGCCGAGTGCTCTACCACTGAGCTACTGCGGAATAATAGGATAATTTGTTTCGCCCGGCAGCGTCCTACTCTCACAAGGGGACAGCCCCTAACTACCATTGGCGCTGAGAAGCTTAACTTCCGTGTTCGGGATGGGAACGGGTGTGACCTTCTCGCTATCGCCACCGGACTTTTTAAAGACAAATATTATTATATCGTCTTTTTAAGAAAAGTCAAGAACATTTTATAAAAATTGTTCCTTCAAAACTAGATAATGTTAGAAGAAGAAAACAGTAATGCCATTGTGTGGTTAAGTCCTCGAACGATTAGTATCAGTCAGCTGCACGTGTCGCCACGCTTCCACCTCTGACCTATCAACCTGATCATCTTTCAGGGTTCTTACTAGCTTGACGCTATGGGAAATCT
>NZ_WBOT01000006.1:0-251785 GCF_008923265.1 Bacillus mesophilum
AGGGAACTGTTATGACAACTCGGTAATGGAGAATTTCTTCGGAATTATGAAATCAGAATTCCTCTATCTAAAGGAGTTTGAGAGTGTAGAACATTTTAAAATAGAATTAGAAAAATACATTGAATACTACAATACAAAAAGAATTAAGGCGAAATTAAAAATGAGTCCGGTACAATACCGAACTCATTTTACCCAAGCTGCCTAATGAAATAACCGTGTCTAACTTTTAGGGGTCACTTCAAAATTCATCGAAGGTTTTTTTATTAATTCACTCTTGATCCATGCTCAATCTCCCATAATTTTTCAAAGAATGGCTGTCCTTTTATTAAATTTTCACAGAATCTTTCATGCTTTTTTGACCAGCCATATTTGCTCTCTTCAAAAAGATGATCCCATGCATGTTCAAAATTCATGGCTTGAATGTCAGAATAAATTTCCGGTCTCCATTCGGTATACCAATATCGAATTTCTGCTTCGTTTTTGGAGGAGTGCAGCTGATCCAGCGCCATAAACAATAGCTGCTTAAGCTGTCTTTCTTTTCTTGTTAGCCCCGCCATTAATTCAGGTGATGGTGAAAGGATGTGAAAACCCTTTCCAGCTGATGGTGAAAAAGAGTATGAAATTGTATCTTGATCCGCAATCATTTCATATGCAAGCTGTTCCTGTCTTGGAATAAGACGGCTTTTTCGGATTGGTATACTGTATCCTATTGTATCAACGGCAAGAATGCCTGTCCCATCTGTGACTACAAAGCAATATTCCAATTGAACGCGCTCATGATTCTTTCTCAAATACGCTTTTTGATAAATTTCATCAAGAAGCTGCTGTGGAATGTCTGCGAGATCATTTTCAATATAATTGAATAATACAGAGTCAACCTTCAGCAATGGAACTTGATCCAGAAGCTCAACACCATCGTCCTTACGCCATTCATGAAAATGGCATACATTATATCCGTTCTCTTCTCCTTCAAACCAATTCACCCAAACATCATGAAGATATAACATATACTTACCCCCACTTCACTAACTATTTGTCACTCAGTATGGGCATGTAATAGTAAATTTATTCCTACAATAAATATAGCCATTATAGATTTAACTCAATTTAATTTAATATATTCTGTTGAATTATCTTCTATGACATAACATTGCATATTCTCCTTATCCCTCAGTTAAGATCCTTTTAATCCTATGTATAGGACGTTAATCTTTCCAAATCCCTCCATATGATTATTCTAAGCAAAATCGAAAAGCCCTTTTCAAACAAAAAAACCACTGACATAACACTGTCAGTGGTTTTGATTGCCTATTCTAATGTTTTAGGATCGAGTGCATCTCTCAATCCATCACCGATAAAGTTAACACTTAGTACTGTTAACAGAATCAAGAATCCCGGGAAGAATGGATACCATGGAGCTGTTAGCATTACTGTATAGTTCTGAGCATCCTGAAGCATGTTCCCCCAGCTTGCAGTTGGAGGCTGTATTCCCAATCCTAAATAACTGAGAGCTGCTTCTGATAATATTACCCCTCCAACAAGCAAGGTAGCTGCAACTATGATTGGCCCCATTGCGTTTGGAAGAATATGTGTAAAGATGATTTTATATGATTTAGTTCCTATTGTTTTAGATGCAAGAACAAACTCTCTTGATCTTAAAGATAAAAACTCTCCTCGGACAAGCCTTGCCGTCCCTGTCCAACTGGTTAATGCAAATACAATGATAAGATTTTGTAAGCTAGATCCGAAGATTGTTACAATTGTAATTAGTAGGAAGATACTTGGGATAGAGATGATTACATCTACAAAGCGCATAAGAATGGCATCAACAATTCCTCCAAAATAGCCCGCTAACGCTCCCACTGTAATTCCAATAATAATGGCTCCTAATACCGAACCAAATGCTACTAGAAGAGATACTCTTCCTCCATAAATTAATCTTGTAAAGATATCTCTTCCATAACGGTCAGTTCCAAGCCAGTAATCCGCACTTGGAGGCTGTAGTTTAGCAAGCAAATTTTGCTGATCATATGGGTGCGGAGAAATGATTGGTGCCAGAATTGATATTAAAACGATGGCGAGCAAAAAGATTGCTCCAATTACCGCCAATCTATTTTTCATAAACTTTCTAATAAAGATTTTTGTTAATGTATCAGGTTTTTCCATTAAATTGGGGTTCAGTTCTAACTCTTTTTGTGATATTTCTGGATTAACTTGTGACACTGTAACCCCTCCTTAATACTCTATTCGCGGATCAAAGACCGCGTATAATATGTCTGCTAATAAGTTCCCAATTACAACAAATACTGCTGAAATAACTGTTAATGCCATAATGACTGGATAATCCCTCTGGAAGGCTGATTCAATGAATAAAAGCCCAATCCCTGGCCATGCGAATACTCTCTCCGTAATCGCAGCTCCGCCAATAAAGGAAGGAAGCATCAGACCAAAAATTGTAATGATTGGGATCATCCCGTTTCTAAGACCATGTTTTAAAACTACTTTTTTCTCTTTAAAACCTTTTGACATTGCAGTTCGGATATAATCCTGTTTCAATACATCCATCATTGAAGAACGTGTGTACCTAGTTAGTGCAGCCATATCTGCTACTGCTAACACAAAAGCCGGAAGAATTAAGTGATGAATTCGATCCCATAAACTAAAGTCGGCGTTTAATGTCGCTACCCCACCCGTTGGAAACCAGCCTAATGTTACGGATAAGAACATGATTAACATTAATCCGAGCCAGAAATTCGGTGTTGCAACTCCTAAGAAAGAAGTTACAGTGACTGTATAGTCCAGCTTGGTATAAGGCCTCATGGCCGAATATATTCCAAAAGGTATAGCAATTAAAATTGCCAGAATAGTTGAAACCAGCATCAGTAATAAAGTGTTTGGCAGCCTGTTCATGATTAATTCACTTACAGGAGTTCCCCGCTTAATGATTGAATCTCCAAAATCACCCTGCGCCATATTTCCAAGCCACGTAATATATTGGATATGGATGGGTTCATCTAGTCCATATCTTTCTCGAAACGCTTCTTTATCTGAAGGTTTCATGGATGGATCCATCATTAATGATGTTGGATCTCCTGGTGCAGCTTGAATGATTGCAAATGATAGGATGGTAATTCCAAATAGCAAGGGAATAGCCATTATTGTTCGCCGAATAATATATGAGACCATCGCCTATTCTCCTTCTCTTAATTAATTATTATTTATCCTAAATACAGTTATCACATATAACCTGTAGGGTTTTCAGTATTTAAAAAGCTTGTCCGCATGTTTAAATTAGCAGCTAAATTTTTTTATTTTCCTTTACTCAAAGATAAAGAAAGGGAAGGGTATTTCCATTCCCTTTCTTCAGTAAAACGAATTACTCTTGCTCTAACCACCATTTGTTAATTTTGTAAAGTTGGTTTTTCGCATGGAATTCATAACCTTGTAAGTTTGCAGGCAATGCACGGAATTCTTCAGGGTAGTATAAGAATGTGTATGCTTGATCTTCTGCAAGACCTTGCTGAACTTGACCGATTTGTTCTTTACGCTTTTCTTTATCTAGTTCTTGTAGAGATTGGTCCATAAGAACATCTAGATCAGGATTAGAGTATGCTGTAAAGTTTAATCCTGCTTCAATTTCTTTCGTATGGAAGATTCCGCTTGGATCTGGATCAGTTCCAAGGCTCCATCCTAATACAATTCCTTCAAAGTTCCAAACGCCTGGGTCGATATCAGCGATTAATGAGCTGAATTCAACTATTTGAGGAACGATTTCAATTCCTACTTCTTTTAATTGCTGCTGAAGAATAACAACGATATCTTCACGCACTTTATTACCTTGGTTTGTTTTTACTTCAAAAGAGAATCTTTCGCCGTCTTTTTCTAAGATACCGTCATCGCCAGGAGTCCAGCCAGCATCTGCAAGCATTTGCTTCGCTTTTTCTACATCATATTCAAACTTCGGTACATCTGGATTGTAAGCCCAGCTTAATGGACTTTCAGGTACGTGTGCTACTTCACCATATCCAGCCATAACTGATTCAACAATTGCTTCACGATCGATTGCATGTGTAATTGCTTGACGAACTGATACATCTTGGAACATTTCCATACGCTGGTTAAGTCCTAAGAATGTGTAAGAAAGAGCAAGGCCGCTTTCTAAACGGATACCTGCAGCATCTGCAAAGCTTTCAACAGTTGGTACGTCAGGCTGTGCTACACCAGCATAATAATGAATATCACCAGCTTGAAGCTGTGCTAAAATAGCATTTGCATCTGGAACAATTTTGTATGTTACTGAATCTAAATAAGGACGTCCATCCCAATAATCTTCATTAGCTACAACTTTAACGTATTCTCCATCTCTCCACTCTTCAAACTTGAATGGACCAGAACCGATTGGGTTCTTTGTATTAAATTCATGCTCACCAAGATCAGGAATTGGAACATCACCTAAGATGTGCTCAGGAAGGATACCGAAACCAAGACCAACAACTGGGAATTGAGCATCTACTTTGCTCATGTTGAACTGAACAGTGTAATCATCAATTTTCTCTACAGATTCTACTGCCTCAAAATAAGATTTACGAGGGCCATCATATTCATCGCTTAATGGAATGTTGTATGTGAAAACAACATCATCTGCATTTAATGCTTCACCATCATGGAATGTTGCGCCTTCTTTAAGTTTGATTGTATAAGTTAAACCGTCTTCTGCAGCGTCAACTTCTTCAGCAAGACCGCCGTCAGTTACTGGATTGAACTCTAGATCAGATCCAACTAGAGAATCAAAGATCATACCTTCAATATCAGAGCTTGATGCATCACTTGAATATAATCCGTTAAACATTGTTGGTGCACCAGATGAACCAATGATTAAATCGCCGCCTTGTACAGGCTCACCGCTTGGTTCTGCCGGAGCTTCCGGCTCTTCTTCTGGTTCAGCATCTGCTGCATCATTGCCTCCTCCAGAACATGCCGCAAGAAACATTGATAATACTAAAAGAAAACTAAGTAACCATGCTTGCTTTTTCATTCATCTTCCCCCTAAATATTATTTGTGAATATTGCAAATCTTTCGAAACGGAGTATGCTATTGCAGCAACGCCCCCTTTCAAATATTTTTGAAAACTTATGTTTATTTCCCTAAATAGCGGGAAAATAACTATAGATATTGCGTTCTAAGTAAATTAATACAAATGACATGCAACAAAATGATCTTTTTTCACTTCTCTAAATTCAGGTACTTTCTCTGAGCACATTGCTGTTGCTGCAGGACAGCGTGTATGGAATACACAGCCTGTAGGAGGATTTGCCGGACTAGGCAGATCACCTTTTAAGATAATGCGCTCCCTCGGTGCAGCGCCCTTCTTTCTCGGAGTTGGTACTGCTGATAATAGAGCTTGAGTGTATGGGTGAAGCGGCTCTTCATAAATATCCTTCTTCGGAGCAAACTCCATTATCTTTCCTAAGTACATAACTCCAACACGATCACTAATATGACGGACGACACTTAAATCATGGGAGATAAATACATAGGTTAGTCCCATTTCTTCCTGCAGATCTTTCATCAGGTTAATAATTTGAGCTTGAATCGACACGTCAAGAGCAGATACAGCTTCATCAGCGATAATTAAGTCTGGATTTAGTGTTAATGCCCTGGCAATCCCAATTCTTTGCCTTTGTCCCCCGGAAAACTCATGAGGGTATCGGTTAATGAACAATGGATTAAAACCAACCCGGTCTAATAGTTCATCAAGTTTATCCTCACGTTCTTTTCCCTTATACATGTTATGAGTTTTCATTGGTTCTAATAAAATTGATTTTAATGTCTTCCTTGGATTTAATGATGCATAAGGATCCTGGAAGACCATTTGAATATCTTTACGGACCGTTCTGCGCAATTCAGATTCACTCATTTTACTGATGTTTCTGCCTTTGAAAAAGATATCACCAGCTGTCGGCTCGTATAGTCTGATTAGTGTCCGGCCTGCAGTAGATTTTCCACAGCCAGATTCACCTACAATCCCAATGGTTTCCCCTTTTTTAACCTTGAATGACAATCCATCAACCGCTTTTACAGAACCCACATTACGCTGAAGAATTCCCGCTTTAACAGGGAAGTGTTTTTTAAGATCATTCACTTCTAAAATATAGTCTGAATCTGTAATAATGCTAGAATTAGAATCTTTTTTTGTTAATGTACTCATGAAGTAGCCTCCTTCTCTCCGTGCAAGAAACAACGTACCTTCCGTGAGCCGCCTTCAACATCCATTAATGCTGGAAGTGCGCTTCTGCATTTATCAAATGCATGCGGACAGCGTGGAGCAAATCGGCAGCCTTGTGGAAAATGCTCGGGTGGCGGCACATTTCCTTCAATAGATTGCAGTCTGTCTAAATCATCATCTAATGAAGGGATGGAACCCATTAAGCCTATTGTATATGGGTGTAGAGGTTCATCAAAAAGATCTTCTACCATTGCTTCCTCTACTACCTGTCCACAATACATAACGACTACTTTATCAGCCACCTCTGATACGACACCAAGGTCATGTGTGATCAGCAAAATGGAAGTATCGTATTTTTTGCTCAAATCCTTCATTAAGTCTAAAATTTGCGCTTGAATTGTTACATCCAATGCAGTCGTAGGTTCGTCAGCAATTAGAAGTTTCGGGTTACAGCTCATCGCAATTGCGATCATCACCCTCTGCCTCATCCCTCCACTCAGTCTGTGAGGATATTCGTCGACAAGTGCTTTTGCTCTTGAAAAGCCTACAAGTTCCAGCATTTCCACAGCTTTTGTCCTTGCTTGGCTTTTATTTAATTTCTGGTGATACATTAGCACTTCTATAATCTGTTCCCCGATCGTTAAAACCGGATTTAACGATGTCATTGGCTCCTGAAAGATCATTGAAATGTCATTTCCGCGGATTTTACACATCTGATCGTCTGTAAGTGTAACTAAATCCTGACCATTGAATAGAATTTGACCATCAACAATTTTACCTGGAGGACTAGGAATGAGCCGCATAATGGAAAGAGATGTAATACTTTTCCCTGAACCGGATTCTCCAACGAGTGCTACTGTTTCTCCTTTTTGGATTGTTAAATCAACACCATCAACGGCTGGAATATTGGCCTTTTTTTTCATAAAGTGTGTCTTTAAATTTTTGAGTTCTAATAGTGCTGTCATAATATCCCCCGTCCATCTTAAAAAAATAGACTCCGATAAATATATTAAAATAGCTTTTTTCTATTTTTTCGAATATATTAATTTCGGAAATTTTCAGATTAATTATCTGTATATTATTACAAAAACATTACGAGTTCAAGAAGTTTTTTAAAAATTCTTCTTTTTTCATTAATTTAAAATAAATTTATTATTAAATACATTGCGAATAGACCAATAATGACAACGCTTTCCAAATTAATTGAAAAAAAGGAGAACTTTTTCATTCTCCTTTTTTGTATATTACTCAAATGCTTCTGTATCAGCATTCCAAGCAGTTATAAATTCATCAGCAGGTTTTGTTAGAGAATCTGACAAGGTTATTTGATGATTTTCTGCATATTTGGAAATAATCACATAACCTGCTGCATAACCAAGCATGTCAGGTACGTTTCTTTTACCGAATAATACTTGATCGTGAAGTCTTTCTGTTTTCTTCTTCGTTAAATATGGTTTAATAAACTGTTTCCAGAATGTTTCAATTTCTTTTTCCGTATAATAAGTACACCATGCAGAAAGATAATCTTCCCCGCAGCAGTTCCTTACTGTGTATTCTGCCAAACCTTCCAACACAATTGAATCCAGCAGGGTATACTCGGAAACTGCTTTTTTTAATTTATTCATTCTGCAGACATGATGGTATTCATGCACGAATAAAGCTTCAAGTTCTTTGGGGTCTTCAGCAGGCGATAAAAAAAGAAAAACTTTATCTTTAAAAGAAACGCCTGACTTTCCAAGCTGATGTCTCACAAATAGGGATTGCCTTGCTTCAACTGGAAAAATATAAATGGGGATATCAGGTCCATTCCATTTCCTTTTATATATTTTAAAAAGCTCTTTCACCTGAAGCCATATATCCTGTTTTTGCAATTTCTTAAAATAATCATGGGTTTTGCGGTTAGGGGTATACATGCCAAAGCTCTTTAAGTACTGATATAGCTTTTCAGGCTCATCTTCATGGAAAAGCGGCATAACCTTTTTAATGATGTCTAATGGTTTATCAAAATGCTGTTCCAGCCATTCGTTGGTGTTTATAATCCCAAGTCAATCGTCTCCTTTTCTTTCCTTATTCAATAGGTTATGAAAGAGAGAATGTCTTAGTTCATGTGTACCAATTATGCAAAAAAGCTGACACCCATTTTCAATGGCGTCAGCTTTCGTGTATTTTTAATTGAATTTCTTAAAGACGATGGTTGCGTTATGGCCGCCAAAGCCTAGTGAATTGCTCATAGCTGCTTTAATTTCTTTTTCTCTTGCCTGGTTTGGCACATAATCTAAATCACACTCTGGGTCTGGTGTTTCGTAATTAATGGTTGGAGGAAGAATGTTTTCCTTCATTGCCATCAATGTAAAAATAGCTTCAACACCGCCAGCGGCCCCTAATAAGTGACCAGTCATTGATTTGGTGGAACTTACAGCCAATTTATAAGCATGTTCTCCAAACACTTCCTTAATGGCCAATGTTTCAAACTTATCATTATAGTCTGTACTTGTTCCGTGTGCATTAATATAATCAATATCTTCCGGACTTAAGCCACCATCATTGATTGCCATTTTCATTGCGCGAGCTCCGCCTTCACCGCCTGGTGCTGGTGCTGTTATATGATATGCGTCGCCAGTTGCGCCATATCCAACAATTTCTGCATAAATTTCCGCACCGCGTGCTAATGCATGCTCCAGTTCCTCCAGAACTATAATTCCTGCACCTTCCCCGATAACAAAACCATCACGATTTTTATCAAAAGGTCTGCTCGCAGTCTGCGGATCCGGATTAGTGGACAATGCCGTATTTGCACAGAAGCCCGCAACAGACATTCTAGTAATCGGCGCTTCTGCACCTCCAGTAATCATGGCATCAGCATCTCCGCGCTGTATAACCTTAAAGGCATCTCCAATTGAATTTGTACCTGTTGCACATGCTGTTACGGTACACGAGTTAAAGCCTTTTGCACCTAATGTAATAGAAACCTGTCCTGTTGCCATATCTGGAATCATCATTGGTACAAAGAACGGGCTTACTCTGCGGTATCCGCGATTTAAAAAGGTTTCAAATTGATTCTCAAATGTTTCCATTCCGCCAATCCCTGAACCAATCCATACCCCAATTCGTTCCGCATTCTGATCATTGATGTCAAGCTTAGCATCCTCTACTGCCATTAATGAAGCTGCAATCGCATAATGGGTAAACCTATCCATTTTACGTGCATCTTTACGATCTATATATTCTTCAGCATTAAAATCTTTTACTTCTGCTGCTACCTTTGCGGGATATTCATCTGCATTTAACCTTGTTAATGGTCCGACACCTGATTTACCTTCTTTAACATTGCCCCAAGATGTCTGTGCATTATTCCCGAGTGGTGTTACAGCACCAATTCCCGTAACGACAACTCTCCTCTTGTTCATAAATAATACCGCCCCTTTAAATGTTATTGTGATTAAAATTTATCTTCCCCAGCGAAGTGCAATTGCACCCCATGTTAGACCGCCGCCAAAACCGACCATAACAATCAGATCGTCATCTTTAATTTTTCCGGCCTCCAGCTCTTCTACCATTGCAATAGGAATAGAAGAAGCAGAAGTGTTTCCGTATTTTTCAACGGTCATTGACATTTTTTCAACTGGCAGGTCAAGTCGCTGACGAGCAGCTTCCATAATTCTTATATTAGCCTGATGAGGGATTAAAAAGTCAACATCTTCCTTTGATAATCCTGCTTTTTCTAAGACATTAATACAGCTTTCGCCCATTTGCCTTACTGCAAATTTGAACACCTCACGACCATTCATAACAATATTCTCATCTTGGTAAAGATGCTTTCCGCCAGAACCGTCAGCTCCCAATTCAAAAGATAAAATTCCTCTTCCTTCTGAGACAGGTCCCATTACTGCTGCACCTGCTCCATCTCCAAATAAAACAGCTGTATTTCTGTCATCCCAATCTGTAATTTTTGAAAGTTTCTCTACACCTACAACTAGGACGTATTTATAGGCGTTAGTCTTAATGAATTGCTGCGCTGTGATCATGCCATACATAAACCCAGCACATGCTGCACTAAGATCCATAGCTGCAGCTTTTTTTGCACCCAGACGTTCCTGCAGCATGCATGCTACACTCGGAAAAGGCTGATCTGGTGTTACTGTTGCTACAAGAATCAAGTCAACTTCTTCTGCTGTTATATTCGCATTTTTTAATGCTTCTACTGCAGATTGGTAAGCTAAATCAGACGTATCTGTCTGGTCATCAGCGATCCTTCTTTCACGAATACCTGTGCGTGTTCGGATCCACTCATCGGATGTATCTACCATCTTTTCAAGATCACTATTTGTTAAAATTTTTTCAGGTAATGCTCTGCCGAGACCTAGTACACCTGCATTCATATTTTCCACTCCCAACATAATGGTCATTGCAATTCAATATTTATTATTATTATCAATTATTATGACTTGGTACTAATTTTATCAAAAATGGGACCACTTTTGCAACTAATTGATATGAATGTCCATACACTTTGGAATTAAACACATATACTATGACTAAAAGAATATCTGTATGCAGAATTCTTTAAAACCTTTATATATTTGTAGTGTGTGCTGTTTTCGATTATTTCAGACTTATGGCTAGTAAAAAGCAATGAGTATAGGCGGGGGGAGACTCAAGTGAGTGATAAAGACAAAGAATTTAGACAGGACCCTTTCTCTCAGTTAATGTTTGGGAGCAATATACAAGAGCGTTCTGTAAAGCAGGACTGGATTTTAGGCAGAAGAAAAGTTGAAGACATAGTGGATGAGGAAAAAGAGGATAAGGACGTTAATAGCGCTGCACAGCAAAAGATCGAACAGATCCTTGAAAATGTTGATTTGGATGGGTTAATGAATAATCTTGGCACATTGATGTCATCTGTTGGTGAATTGAAGCCATTGATGAAAAAAGCCGGGCCGCTACTGCAGAAATTATTAAATAAAAAAGACTAATTAAATTAAATTTCTCCTAAAGTAAATTAGAAACCTTAAAAGCAAATATACATCGTTGTAGATTGGCCAGTGCCGGTTATTCTCCAGCAGCAAAAAACCGGCATCAGCCGGTTTTAGTCTTCTTTTAATGCATCTTCTTTTCCTAGCTCGTACGCCTCATTCATAACTTTTGTAAATAACGACATGAATGGCTGAATCATTTCCATAGAAAGCTCTACTCCAGCCTCTTCAAGCTGCTGTTTTGCTTCTGGTAAGTACTTCATTGCGATTGACATAAATTCCATCGTTTTATCATTTGCTTGCATAGTTTAATCCTCCGTTTTACTGCTGCTCATTATTTGGCAGCTTTCCTGTGCTTTTATACTGATCGATTGCTTGGTTTATTTCTTCTTTAAAAACTTGATCCACCACTGGACTAAACTTACCTAATGAAATGACATCATCTTGAAAATCAAAAGATAAATTCCCCGATGGCAGCTCTCCTTTGTTAAACTTATCAGCAACAAGCTCATATAAGACATCGACATGCTGAATGGTACTTGTTAACACCGTCGATTCACCAAGATCACTCTGATCCGAGATATAACCGATCGCGTATTGCCCGTTTTCTTTTATTTTTTCAATTATCGGGACATTGTAGCCATCTCCAGCAGGGTAAATAACATCAGCACCAGTATTATTTAGCTTTCCCAGCATGATATTGGCTGTTTCATGATCGTCCCAGCCTCCAACGTATTCTATTTTAACATTAACATCTTTATTTTGAAATTTTGCGCCTTCAACAAACCCCTTTATTTCAGGCTGCCATTCAAAAGCTGCCAACACACCAATTGTATTTGTTTTTGTCATATGACCGGCAACCATTCCCCCGAAAAAACCCATTGCGTATCCTTCAAATCCCAGGCTTGTCGTATTTTTGTTTCTTGCATCTCCATTAAAGCTGACAAACTGTATATGAGGATAGTCTTCAGAAAAATCATTAAAATATTCTGCATACTCATTTCCATGCCCAAAAATAAGGTTGACACCTTTTTGATCAAATTCCTCTACTGCGCGCTGGACGATCGCTGCCGAGTTCATCCCCTCTTTATAATAAACCTCAATATTATAATGAGATTGAATCTTTAGCATTCCTTTATAGCCTTTTGTTCCCCATACTTGATCATTCACAGTGTCAGGCACTAATAAACCAGCCTTCTGCAATGTGCCTGGCGACATAGCCTGTCCGCATGAAGATAAAAAAATAAGGCACAAAAGAAGGAACCCGAATTTCTTGAATAAAAGATGCATCTCTTCTTTCTCCGCCTCTCATTTGGAAAGCTGCAAAACTTTCAATCTAGGTGAAATTTTCCTGCACTAGTCCTATTTTACCTTGATATGACGCTGTTTGAAAAGAATTTTTTCCAATATCACTCATACAGGCTTCTTTAAACTTGATTTTTCACTGCAGAGTATGCACAGCTATATACCGTTGAATAAAAGATGTTGCTGCTGTTTTTTTATGCCCTCACATTTTTCTTCATCGGATTCGATTTCATAAATGTGCAGGTGTTCTGGAAGCTTTGCTTCTATCTCCGTAAGTCGAATGTATTCTTTTTCAATCTCTAAGAGTGCAGCACAGTGCTGCCATTGCCCAGCAATCTTATTTCGAACGAACCAATCTCCTAATGATCCTTTTTCCAAGATATCCAATATCGCCTTAATGGTATACTGAATATAAATCGCATCCTCTTGCCATTCACGGTCACTGATCGTTAAAGTGCCAGCTTGATCCGCTTTTTTTAAACATGCCTGTTGAAAGGCAAATTCTTCAGGCTGCCATTCACCATAAATAGTCGGCAAAAAGATTAAACATATTTTATTTTCATGGTCCTTAAAAGCTTCTTTTATTTCTGACCTGCAGCTATCTTGATTTATCTCCGTCTGAATAGGCAATAATAGCGTAATCACTGTATCTGCTCCTGCCATAATTTTTGCATGTTCCATCCATTTGCCAAACATCTCTTTAATTACTTTCGTGTCATTGCGCAAGTACAAACTATAAAAGTCCAAAAAAATGTGTTTGGTCTTCTCACTGCCAAATGGTTCTTTTAGGTCATTCCATTCTAAAAAGTTTGCATTTCTCCCTAGCTCAAGACGCTTATTTTCAAGCATATCATCAGCGATTAAGTTTGATCTTACTGATGATATGCTATAACCTTCATCAAGCAGCCCTTTAGTGAGATGAAACCCAATAAAATCAAAACCGCCATATATGATTACAGAATCATTCATATAGATCCTCCCAAGTACATCCTTACTGTAGCGTATGCACAAGTTTCACAGCACTTTCTCATATTTTTTAAAAAAACCGATTATTTGTGTCCCCATCCTCTGCATTTTCTCAGGAACAATATAATAGACAGATATCGGCGCTTCTTCATCCTTCCATTTTACAGAAAGCTGTTTGAGCATATTTGATTGCTTATACGCTTTTCCCCCGGATAATACATGAATGATTTTTACTGGAGATTTTATGTTTTCAATTAAATATTGTTCATCATAGGTATTAACCATTTCAATGACTTTACTGCTTTCCGTTTTATATGATGCCGCAAGTTCTTTTAACAATTTTTTATAAAAGAATTTATGTTCTTTCTCTTGGTTAAGGTGGTTTTTTACAGATAATATAGGGTTTATAAATACCGCTGAACGGATTTTATCCCCCATCACGTCCATTAACTTCAATGCGGCCAAAGCACCCATACCTTCTGCAATTATATGAACTTTATCATTAAGAATTTCAGTCCGTGTCACATAGCCATACAAAGTTTTCGCCATTTGAACCGCATCATCGCTTCCCCAGTTTCTTCCGAATAAATTGGAATAAAAGATCGTATATCCTGCTTCTTCGAGTTTATGAATTAATGCTGCTTTTCCTTCGTTTTGTGTCCAAAAACTGCTGTTTTCATCTACGAAGTGCCTTTCATCCCCGATAATTAATATACCGAAACCACTTGGCTTATCAGGGTAATGAATCATGCTCCATTCAGTATCCATCTTAAAGTTTCGGTGTTTCATTTCCAAAAACTCCTTTTATTTTTCGTTCATATTCAATGTATGCTTGGATAGTTGAATTGGCATGGGATATTACCTATTTTAGGAGAATACCAAAACATCATTAATCTCTCAGCAGCTAGACACTTGAGGTGTCGGGGCTGAGCAAGGCGCTTCCGCTTTTCTCTGTCCAGCTCCAGCGCCTAGCCCCTCGAGGTCTTAAGCCAATCCGTCCAGAAGGTTAAAGGGCAACCTTCTTGCCGTCTTGTCTTAAGCTTGTCGGGGCTGAGCAAGGCGCTTCCGCTTTTCTGTTCACATTCAAGTTTATTATTTTGGGTTGTTATGGTAAGATGTAAAGGGATTCAATTATGTAAGAGGTGAACTATTGATGAAGTATTTGTGGACTTTCATTTGGACATTCCTACTTGTTCAAATGCTATCGTATGTTGCAGGTAATATGCTAGGCGCTTCTTATGAATTTCAAACTAGTGCGATCCTTGCAGTTGCAGCAACTCTATTAATTTATGTTATTCCTGCCATCATTCCAGACGAGCCTGCAGAGAAAAAAGCGATTCATTAATTGTTAAAATATCGTCAGCCTGTTTTCAGGCTGACGATATTTTATTTGATAAGATTTTTTATTTCACGGCTACTGTCAGTTTATTTCCCTCCAGAGCAATGACAACGTCACTTTCTTCTTTTATCGTCCCAGAGATAATTTCCTTTGCCAGTGCTGTTTCTACATTTTTTTGAATATAGCGCTTTAGCGGCCGAGCACCATAAATAGGGTCATAGCCATTTTCAGCAATATATTCAACTGCATGATCCGTTATTCGTAAATTCACTTGCTGATCGGTCAATCTTTCTTGAAGTTCATTTAGCATATTTCTTACAACTCCATGTAAATCGGCAAGTGATAACGGTTTAAATAGAATAATCTCATCTATGCGGTTGATAAACTCTGGTTTAAAGTGATTTCTAAGCTGATGAAGTACTTTATTTCTAGTTTCTTCTATAATATAGTCACTCTCTCGCACTTCATCGCGTTCCAGTAAGAAATTTGAACCTATATTGGATGTCATAATAATCACTGTATTTTTGAAGTCAACCATTCTTCCTTGTGAATCAGTAATTCGTCCATCATCTAACACTTGAAGTAAAATATTAAAAACTTCAGGATGTGCTTTTTCAATTTCATCTAATAAGATGACCGAATATGGTTTTCGTCTCACTGCTTCAGTAAGCTGTCCGCCTTCTTCATAGCCAACATACCCTGGAGGAGCACCAACTAATCTTGACACTGAATGTTTTTCCATATATTCCGACATATCAATACGAACCATTTGATCTTCACTGTCAAATAACACTTGTGCCAGTGCTTTGGCCAGCTCTGTTTTGCCTACTCCTGTTGGTCCCAGAAATAAGAAAGAACCAATTGGACGATGTGGATCCTTAATACCAGCACGTGCTCTAATTACTGCATCAGACACAAGCTGAACTGCCTCATTTTGGCCAATGACTCTTTCTTGTAAGATCTCCTCCAGCCGAAGCAGCTTCTCACGTTCACCTTCTACTAGCTTTGCAACAGGGATGCCTGTCCATCTGGCGACGATCCCCGCAATTTCTTCCTCTGTTACTTCTTCCCGGACCAGCTTATCTGATTGTCCTTCATTAACTTCCTTCTCAAGCATCTTCAATTCTTTTTCCAGCATTGGTATTTTCCCATGTCTTAATTCAGCAGCGCGGTTTAAATCGTATTTATTTTCCGCATCTTCCAGGTCACGGCGATGCTTTTCTAATTGTTCTCTTTTCTCCTGTAATCGTTGAATTCCTTCTTTTTCGAGCAGCCATTTTGTCTGCATGCTTTTTGCTTTTTCTTTTAAAGCAGAAAGTTCTTCTTGTAGGATAACAAGCCGTTCTTTACTTACAGTATCTTTCTCCTTTTGGAGTGCTGCTTCTTCAATTTCCAGCTGCATGACTCTTCTTGTTACCTCATCTAGCTCAGTTGGCATCGAATCCATTTCCGTACGGATCATCGCACATGCTTCATCCACTAAATCAATCGCCTTATCTGGCAAAAATCGATCTGTAATATAGCGGTCAGATAGGGTGGCAGCAGCAATTAGAGAACGGTCATGAATATTTACTCCATGATGAATTTCAAACCGTTCCTTTAGCCCTCTTAAAATGGAGATTGTATCTTCCACATTAGGCTCTTGTACTAAAACTTGCTGAAACCTCCGTTCAAGTGCTGGATCTTTCTCAATATACTTGCGATGCTCATCCAAAGTGGTTGCCCCTATACAATGCAGTTCTCCTCGGGCAAGCATGGGCTTTAGCATGTTTCCGGCATCCATAGCACCTTCTGTTTTTCCCGCACCAACGATGGTGTGTAATTCATCGATAAACAGCAGTATTTTCCCATCGCTATTTTTCACTTCATTTAATACCGCTTTTAGCCTTTCTTCAAACTCTCCTCTAAACTTTGCTCCTGCAATTAAAGAGCTCATATCAAGTGAAAAAATCGTTTTATCTTTTAAACCTTCTGGAACATCTTTTCTGACAATCCGCTGTGCAAGTCCTTCAACAACTGCTGTTTTACCGACACCCGGTTCACCAATTAGTACCGGGTTGTTTTTGGTTTTGCGTGATAATATCCGGATAACATTGCGTATTTCCTGATCACGGCCAATGACTGGATCCACCTTACCTGCTCTTACCTCTTCGACAAGGTCTCTTCCATATTTTTTCAGCACATCATATGTTGTTTCTGGATTTTCCGAGGTCACGCGCTGATTCCCCCTTAATTGTTTAATGATCCCCTCTAATTTACCTTCTTCTTTAATTGATTCTCTCAGCAGTTTCCCTGCTTCCGATTTCTTCACTTTTAATAGTGCTAACAAAAAATGTTCAGCAGATAAATACTCGTCCTGCCACGTTCTCATAAGGTTTTCTGCTTCTGCTAATACTTGTTGCAGTGTATTTGTAATATATAAAGTTCCTGCCTTAATTCCGCTGCCGGAAACTTGTGGTTTTGTTTGAAGCTGATTTTCAATACTATGGATCAGCTGATCTGCATTAATGGATGCTGCTTTTAAGATTGATGAAGTTAATCCTTCTGTTTTTACAATAAGTGAATAAAGCAGATGCAAATCATCAACTTCCTGATGTTCTTTACGAACAGCTAAGTTTTGCGCATTTATTAATCCTTCCCGAACATGCTGTGTCATTGAATTCATATCCATTCGCACATCCCCCTTTGACCATTATTGACCTTTATTTTATTATATCCCATTTTTTACATATGTAAAGCCATTCAACTTTTCATTGAATGGCTTTTGCTGTGTTTTAAGGTTTGCGTTTGTATGTCCATATCCGGTTATGATTTGAGTTTTCAGGAAAATGATCACCCGCTTTTAGTTTGATCATTTGCGGATTGTTGACATTGCTTCCAGTTTCGCCGACTTCTATATAGATCCCATTGTTAGGTGCTGCCTGACCTGCTTTAAATTGTCGATTTTGTCCCAAAAGAATAACCCCCTTATTCAAATAAGTCTTTATTAGTATTGCCTTTACATCTCATTCAATTTAGTTAAATTATTTCCATTGAACTTCAAGCTATTGCTTTACTTATATACTGTTTTTATTGTTTAATGAAATGGTGTCATCTTAATACTGGAGGATAATAGTGTGACTGACTTTATTACTTTGCTTAAATATTTGTTCTTAGGATTACTTCAGGGCTTAACCGAGCCAATTCCTGTTTCATCAAGCGGACATGTTGAAATAGCTGCTTATTTTTTTGATTTAGATATTAAAGGAATGAGTTTTGCAATACTTGTTAATACTGCCTCATTAATTGCTGTCCTTATCATTTACAGAGAAGACATATATAGGCTTGTCAAAAATGGTCTCCTTTATTTAAGAACAAAGGATCAAAAGGCAGAAGCGGACTTTCGTTTTATAATTTATTTAGTTGTAGCTACGATCCCTGCTGGGGTTATTGGAGTTCTCTTTGGAGATTATTTAACAGGCAATATTAAAACCGTGGGGATTACCTTACTGATTACAGGTGTTGCTCTGTGGATCATCAGAAACCTTCGTGGTAAGAAAAATGATGCTACGATTACTTTAAAAGACGCAATTATTGTTGGTCTTGCTCAAACAGTGGCATTAATTCCTGGTATAAGCAGATCAGGAGCTACAATTGTAGCCGCAATGGGATTAGGCATGAAGCAGGAAACTGCCTTGCGTTTTTCCTTTTTAATGTATATTCCTGTTAGTGTTGGGAGTGCAATTTTAGGTTTTAGTGACATGCTGAACGATCCGGATATTTCGACCCTTGCCATTCCATATGCTATAGCGTTTATTTCTTCATTAATCGCTTCTTACTTCTCTTTAAAATGGTTTATGGGCATTATGGCTCGAGGCAATCTGAAGATCTTTGCTTTTTACTGTTTTATCGCTGGAACACTCGTATTAGTATTTTCCTGATTAGACCAAAAAATGCTCATTTCCCTATAATGGAAATGAGCATTTTTTATCAATAAGGTTATAATAGTTCTGATAAAAGTGCTTTCTGAACATGCAGACGATTAGCTGCCTGATTAAATACTGAAGAGTTTGGACCATCAATAACTGCTGCTGTGACTTCTTCACCTCTATGAGCCGGCAGACAATGAAGGAATAATGAATCCTGCTTGGCTAATGCCATTAGTTCTTCATTTACCTGATAATCTTTAAAAATCATTAATCGCTTCTCGTTTTCTGCTTCCTGTCCCATACTAGTCCAGACATCCGTATAAATGACATCTGCATTTTTCACACTCTCCTCAACATCGTAGTTTACAGCAATCTCTGCCCCACTCTTCTGTGCAAATTCCTTGGCCAGCTGTAATACAGTCTGTTGCGGTTCGTAGCCTTTAGGACAAGCAATAGTCATATTTAGCCCTAATTTAGCAGATGCGATTAATAAAGAATGTGCAACATTATTTCCATCACCGACATAAACAAGCTTGATTCCTTTCAGACTTCCCTTCTCTTCAAGGATTGTTAACATATCGGCAAGTGCCTGGCACGGATGGTAAAGATCTGTTAACCCATTTATCACAGGAATAGTTGCATGTTCTGCCAGTTCTTGGATTAATTCATGTGAGAAAGTGCGGATCATAATACCATCAAGGTAGCTCGATAGCACCTTTGCAGTATCAGCAACACTCTCTCCTCTGCCTATCTGTAGATCGCTGCTGTTTAAATAGAGAGCATGCCCGCCTAATTGCAGCATCCCTGCTTCAAAAGATACTCTCGTGCGCGTTGATGATTTCTCAAAAATCATTCCGAGTATTTTACCCTTTAAAGGCGTGGGGTCTTCCCCCGAAGAGATACCTTGCTTTAATTGCTTTGCTTTCAATAGAAGACCTTTAATTTCCTCTGTGCTGTAATCTGCCAGTGTTAAAAAATCTTTGCCTTTCATATTTAAATTGATTTCATCTGCTATAAGACCTGTCATGATACATTCACTCCTTCACTTACTTTTAATCCGCTTCTCAGCAGCCATTCATTCATACTCGTTACTTCCCACTCTGTATTTTTTAACGCCTGTAAAAAAGCTTCCAGTGATTCTTTCTTTGAGAACGTAATCAATCGGTTCTTTACAGCAAGCTCCCTCTCAGCCGCAGCATGATTGCCTTGGTAGGGATTATACAATGCTATAGCTTTATCCTGACTCCAATCAAAAGCATTTGCAGGAACTATTTTTACACCGTAACTACTGCATTCATCCGCAAATTCTTGTATTACGGAAACATCAGCAGAAATGATCACTTTTTCAAATCCAGGTTTTAAACTGGATTCAAATGCCTTTCTTAATGCCTCTGTGATGTCAGAAGCTAAGGCAATCCCTTCACCAGTTGATTTCATTTCCGGGCCAACAAAACTATCCAATCCTTTTAACGCATAATTAGAAAATACAGGATATTTAACACATACAAAGGGAAATTGGCGCGCAGGAAATTGATCTTGTTTCATGACATATTTCCCAAGCAATATTTTTGTCGCAATTTGTACAATTGGAACTCCTGTTACTTTGCTGACAATTGGCACTGTCCGGCTTGCACGCGGGTTTACCTCCAGCAGATACACCTGTTCTCCGTCTATAATATACTGAATGTTCATTAAGCCTTTGTAATTCAGTTTTTGGACAATCTGTTTTGCGTAAGTAAGCATCTTTTCCTGTACTGCTAAAGACAAGGTTTGCGGAGGCAGCAAAGACATACTATCGCCTGAATGAACACCTGTATGTTCAATATGCTCCATGATCGCTGGTACATGGATATGTACTCCATCAGCTGCTAGATCAAGCTCTGCTTCCTTTGCTTCAAGGAAACGATCCACTAAAACTGGATAGACAATCCGTTTAGAATGCAAGTAGTTTTTATAGCTAACCTCATCTCTGATTAACTCCATCCCTTTTCCGCCGATTACATATGAAGGACGAAGCAGGACAGGGAAACCAATCTTATCTATAGCAGTATCCAGCTCTGCTTTTGAATGGACCACATCTCCGTCAATATGAGGGATCTGTAATTCATCGAGCAGCTGGTAAAATAAGTCCCGGTCTTCTAATTTTGCAATTTCTTTTGAGCTTGTGCCTAGTAATGTCACCCCATAGTCTTCAAGCTGTTCCGCCAAGTTCAATGCAGTCTGCCCTCCTAGCTGAACAATAACTTGTTCAATCTGTTCAGCTTCTATTACATTAAGAACATCTTCTAAAATAAGCGGTTCAAAATATAAGCGATCAGCAGTCGTATAGTCGGTACTCACTGTTTCCGGATTATTATTAATCATGATGGTTTCAATTCCGGCATCTTTTAACGCATAAACACCTTGAACGGAGCAATAATCAAATTCGATTCCCTGTCCGATCCGAATAGGACCGCTCCCAATAATAAGCACCTTAGGTTTATCGCTAAAGGTTTGTTCATTTTCTCCATAATAGCTTGAATAAAAGTAATTGGATTGTGCTTCAAATTCAGCCGCACATGTATCAACCATTTTATAAACAGGTAAAACACCGAGTTCTTTGCGCAAAAGGCGAATGTCTGCTTCTTTTTTGTTCCAAGCAAAAGCTAAGAATGTATCAGAGAAACCTTTTTCTTTAAAGAATGCAAGGTCTTTCTCTGTTACGGTTTCAGCTGATGTTCCGTTAATTTGTCCTTCGATCTTCACTAAACGTTCAAATGCAGCTAAAAAGAAATAATCCATGTTGGTTGCTTGATGTAATTCCTCTGTTTTTATACCTCTGCGAAGCAATTCCATCATGATAAAGAAGCGCTGATCATTCTGTTCTTCTAAATATTGGAGTAATAAAGAGGTTTTGCACTGCTGCAGCTCTGGTAAAGATAATCCAATGCAGTCCAGCTCTAATGAATGAACTGCTTTTTGGAGAGCACGTTCAAAATTCCGATCTATTCCCATTACCTCTCCTGTCGCTTTCATTTGTGTGCCAAGTTTTCGATCCACATATGGAAATTTATCAAAGGCCCATTTCGGAAATTTGACAATGCAATAGTCCAGCGCAGGTTCAAAGCTTGCAAACGTATCTCCTGTTACAGGATTAATCAATTCTGATAATTGATAACCAACTGCGAGCTTCGCAGCCATTCTTGCAATTGGGTACCCAGTCGCTTTGGAAGCCAGGGCTGAAGAGCGGCTGACACGCGGATTTACTTCAATAAGATAATATGACTGACTGTTAGGGTCTAGTGCAAATTGGATATTGCAGCCACCAATAATGCCTAATTCCGAAATGATTTTGATTGAGGCAGTTCTCAGCATCTGATATTCTTCATCCGTCAATGTCTGAGAAGGTGCAACGACAATTGAGTCGCCAGTGTGAATACCGACCGGGTCAATATTTTCCATATTGCAGATTGTAATACACGTATTACCCGAGTCACGCATGACTTCGTATTCAATTTCCTTGTATCCTGCAATGCTTTTTTCAACAAGACATTGACCAATCGTACTTTCCTGCAAACCTCCTGCAACAAGGGATTTCAGCACCTCCATACTATCAGCAATGCCTCCTCCAGTTCCGCCAAGTGTATAAGCTGGACGAACAATTATCGGGAAGCCGATCTCCTCAGCAAATTTCATTGCTGCAGCTACATCTGTTACCACTTCACTATCTGGCACAGGCTCATTTAATTTTTTCATTGTTGCACGAAAAGCTTCTCGATCTTCTCCACGTTTAATGGAGTCGATGCTTGTGCCCAATAGCTTAACATTAAATTTGGTTAGTACTCCGTGTTCATGCAGCTGAAAAGCAAGATTCAGCCCCGTTTGCCCTCCTAAGGTTGCAAGCAGGCCATCAGGACGTTCTTTTTCAATAATTTTCGTTAAACTTAGGGCGGTTAGCGGTTCTGCGTAGATCCGATCCGCAAACTTTTCATCAGACATAATGGTTGCCGGATTATTGTTTACGAGGATAACCTTATATCCCTCTTCTTTTAATGCAGCACATGCTTGTGTGCCTGCATAATCAAATTCTGCAGCCTGCCCAATCACAATCGGGCCTGATCCAATCACAAGGATCGACTGGATACTGTTGTTTTTAGGCATTTATATAACTCCTCTTCTTAAGCGTAGTCAATTTCAAAAACTCATCAAAAACGTATTCTGCATCAGAAGGCCCTGGATGTGCTTCAGGGTGAAACTGAACCGTTTGTATAGGCAACTCTTCGTGTACAAGCCCCTCAACAGACTGATCATGTAAATTGATAAATCTTTTCTTAAGACCAGTCCCCTGTAAACTGTCTTCATCCACAACATAACTATGGTTTTGTGAGGACATAAATACCTTTCCTCTTTCCAGATCAGCAACCGGGTGGTTTGCCCCGCGATGGCCAAACCGCAGCTTTTTTGTGTTGGCTCCTAAAGCTAATGCAACCAGCTGATGTCCTAAACAAATTCCCAGCGTGGGATAGTTTTGCACCATTTCCTTAATAACAAGTAGCTTCTGTTCTAATTCTTTTGGATCTCCTGGGCCATTTGAGAGAACTATTCCATCTGGTTTAAGATTATGAATGTCAATAATGGATGCAGAGTATGGAATGGTTGAGACCCGGCAATTTCTTTTCAGCAAACAGTCGACTATTGATTTCTTTGCACCATAGTTAATGACCACAATATGCTTTTCTCCATCTCCAAAATGTTCAATATCAGAGGACACTACCTTCCTTACCTTTTGATCCTTTTCTATCGAGCATTTCTTGTTATCAAGGTCAGAGTCTTGTGTCATAACAGCTCCCATTGTGCCCTGAGCTCTTATTTTTTTGACAATCGCCCTTGTATCCATATGCCCTAATACCGGCACATTCCATTTCTCCAAATATTGTTTAAATGTATATTTGGCTTTGTAATGTGATGGCGTCTCACTCTCCTCATAAATAATAACTCCCGCTGCATGCGGTTTTTTGCTTTCAAAATGTTCTTCATTGATTCCGTAATTTCCGATTAGCGGATACGTAAAAACGATGATTTGATCTTTGTACGAAGGATCGCTGATCACTTCCTGATAGCCTGTCATGCCAGTAAAAAAGACAATCTCCCCTTTTACCTCATGATCCAATGAATGAGACAGCCATTCCCCTTTATAGGTTTCTCCGTTTTCTAAGTGCAGGTAACCTTCCATGTGAACACCTCAAATGATGTATTTTTATTAATAAATATTTATTTTTATGCATTAAAGACCAAAAAATCGGTCTCTGTTTTCCGCAGAGATAAGACGCTGAATTCTTTTTAAACTTTTTCATGCACTTCATTAAATACTGCATTGACAATGTACATTGCTTCATCAATTTGCTCATGAGTAGCCGTTAATGGGGGGAGTATGCGAATCACATTCTCACCGGCTGGAAGCAGCAGTAAACCCTTCTCCCGCAACTGTGCTAAAATCGGTGCAGCTTCTTTCCTTAGCTCTAAACCTGCCATCAAACCTAGCTGCCGAACATCCGCTACAAAAGGATTGCTCAGTAATTTTTTTAATGAATTCTTTAAGTAATCAGCCTTCTCCATTACTTCTTTCAAAAAGCCAGGTTCAAATATAGTCTGCATGGTCACTGTAGCCGCAGCAACCGAAATTGGATTTCCGCCAAATGTTGATCCATGACTGCCAGGTCCAAAAGCTTCATCAAGTTTTTTGCTTCCGATTACAGCACCAATGGGAAAGCCGCTTCCAAGTCCTTTAGCAACCGTCACTATATCAGGCTTCAGATCAAAATGCTGATAGGCAAAAGGTTTCCCTGTTCTTCCCATTCCTGTTTGAATTTCATCTACAATCAGTAATGCTCCATTGCTTTGACATAGATGCTGTAGTTCGTTCAAGAACTCTTTTGTTGCTATATGGATGCCTCCTTCTCCTTGAACAATTTCAAGCATAACAGCAGCTGTACCTTCATCCATTTCTTCCGTTATTCCGGCTAGATCATTAAATGAAAGATGTTTAAATGTCTGAAGCAACGGGCCAAAACCAGTTTGGATTTTTTTCTGACCGGTTGCAGACATGGCTGCAAATGTCCTCCCATGAAATGAGTTTGAAAATGTGATAATTTTATTGCGTCCTGTCGCTTTTCTTGCCAGTTTAATGGCAGCTTCATTTGCTTCAGCACCACTGTTGGAAAAGAAAACAAGGTCGAGACCTGCTGCTTCAGCCAGCAGTTTGGCAGCTTCATCCTGTTTACTCTGAATAAATAGATTGGATACATGCCAAAAGCTATTAAGCTGGCTTTCTACAGCCTTTTGCACATTTGCAGGACGATGTCCTAAGTTGCAGACACCAATTCCAGAAGTGAAGTCTAAATAGTTCTTTCCGCTCTTATCGACTATTCTGCTTCCTTCTGCTGAAATAGGTTCCACTTCCCATTTTGAATATACTGGAAAAAGATAACTCATATTTGCAGCTCCTTCCTATTGCTGATTTCTGTACCAAGCCAATTTTGACCGTCGTAAAATCCTGATTTTCCCGAAACAATACTGATGGTATTTAGTCCTTCTTCTAGAGCTGAAATGGCGGATTTTACTTTTGGAATCATTCCTCCAGTTATTTCTCCGTCTAATATTGAAGAATTGATTTGTTCCACCTCAATTCTTGAGCAGTACTCTCCGCCTATTTTTATTCCTGGCACATCCGTGACAAAAATGCAGCGCTCAGCACCAATTGCAACCGCAACCGCAGCAGCAGCTGTATCGGCATTTACATTAAACTTCACTCCATTTACACCCATAGCTATAGGTGTAATGACCGGAATGATTTGAAGAGCTAATATGTTCTGAAGAAATTCTGTATTTACATTCTCTATGCTGCCGACATACCCCAATTCTTTTTCATTTAAGAATGTTCCCTGCAGCAGACTAACGTCACTTCCATTAATACCTAAGGCTTTAAGGCCGCTTGTTTGCAGAAGAGCTGTCAACATTCTGTTTGTCTTGCCTGACAAGATCATTTCAGCAGTTTCTAATACTTCTTTTGTCGTTTTTCTCAGTCCATTTACAAATACACTTTGAACTTGAACAAGTTCAAGCATTTTATTAATATCTGGACCTCCTCCGTGAACAAAAATAAACTGATAGCCTTCTGATTTTAGTGATTTTACATTTTGCAGAAAAGACGGAGATAACGAATCCAATACACTGCCACCACACTTGATCACAATTTTCCTCATCTGATCATACCTCCTACGTCCGATAGCTGGCATTAATTTTCACATAATCATAGGATAAATCACAGCCCCATGCTTTTCCCTGACCTGTTCCCTGATGGAGATTGACGGTAATTTTCACTTCTTTATTTTTCAAGTAGCCAGTGGCTTCTTCCTCAGAGAAAGGCTGTGGTTCACTTTTTTGCAGCATTTGAATATCCCCAATTGTAATATCAACCATACTGTTATCAATAGATACTCCACTTTGACCTAAAGCGCCAATGATTCTGCCCCAGTTAGCATCAGCTCCAAACATAGCAGTCTTAACAAGGTTTGAACCAACTATTTGTTTAGCCGCTTTTTTTGCATCCGTATCATTAACTGCACCTGTCACTTCAACTTCAATAAGCTTCGTTGCACCCTCACCATCGCGTGCAATTTGCTTCGCCAAATTTTTACATGTCATTGAAAGCAGCTGAACAAAAGCTTGCCATTCTGGATGCTGAGGAGATAAAGGAGAATTCTCTGCGTTCCCGTTAGCCATTACCAGAACCATATCATTTGTTGAGGTGTCTCCATCAACGGTTATCTGATTAAAGCTATGATTGGTTATTTCCTTTAGCGCTTCTTGTAGTGAATCGCTGTCCACCTCAGCATCGGTTGTAACAAATGCAAGCATGGTAGCCATATTCGGATGAATCATGCCAGAGCCTTTCGCTGCGCCTCCCATTGATATCGTTTTTCCGTCAATCATAGTAGTATAACAGCAGGACTTCTGCACTGTATCTGTCGTTAATATCGCTGTTTGAAAGTCCTCTGCACTTCTGCTGGATGAATCTGGTGCTAATTGTTTTATGCCCTGCTCAATTTTATCCATTTGCAGAAATTCTCCAATAACACCAGTAGAGGCTACGGCTACATACTGGGAAGGTATCCCGAGATGTTTTGCTCCGTACTCTCGCATCTGCAATGCATCCTGATAGCCTCTCTCTCCTGTACATGCATTTGCACAAGCACTATTGACAACAACTGCTTGAATTAATCCTTCTGCTGCAATACTGTCTTTGGTCACATGCAGAGGTGCTGCCTGCACCATGCTTGTTGTATATACGGCTGCTGCATGAGCAGGTTTTTCACTATAAATAACGCCTAAATCTTTTTTAGAGTATCTAAGGCCAGCATGGACTCCCGCTGTTTTAAAGCCAATAGGTGAAACAATACTGCCGCCTTGGACCTCACTGATCTTTTCTGCTGATTGTGACAAAGCTTGCATAATACATCCTCCTTATGGATAAATTGGCACAAAATTCAGGCCTGTATCTTCATTCATCCCAAACATAATATTTGCATTTTGGACAGCCTGACCGGCAGCACCCTTCATTAAATTATCGATTACAGAAATAATCGTAATCCTTCCTGTGCGCTGATCTGCATGAAGACCGATATTGCAATAGTTAGAAGCTGCTACCTCCTTAACAGCAGGAAAATGATTTTCAGGAAGAATATGAACGAATGGTTTCCCGCTATATGTATCATGGTAAAGTTCCAAAATATTTTTTGTTTCCAATTCAGATTGAAGCTGGGCATAACAAGTTGCCATAATCCCTCTTGTTATAGGCAGCAAATGTGTCGTAAATGATATTGGCCTCGTGTCCTCATTCCAAATCTGCAGCTGCTTTTCAATTTCTGGTATATGCTGATGCTCATTCATTTTGTACACGCGTAGATTCTCATTTGCTTCTGCATAGCTTGATGTTCTGGCAAATCCTCTTCCTGCTCCTGACACCCCTGATTTGGCATCAACAATAATACTCCCCATATCAACCAAGCCTTCTTTTACAATAGGACCTAATCCAAGAAGAGTTGCTGTCGGATAGCACCCAGGATTTGCAATTAATCGTGCCGTTTGTATTTCATTTTCATTCCACTCACTTAATCCATAAACCGCCTGCTTTATAATAGACGGATCTCCAGCTCTTTTTTTATACCACTTTTCATAGGAATCAGGTTCTAGTCTCAAATCTCCAGATAAATCAATAATCTTAATATCCTTCTCCATCAACTTTTCAGCTAATATGCTTGAAGCGCCAGAAGGTGTTGCTAAAAATACAACATCTGCTTTTGCTGAGATTTCATCAAGATCAATTGGCTGCAGCTTTCCATTCATTACAGGAAACAGATGAGGATACTCCTTCCAGATAGGATCTTCTGATGATGTCGAATGAATAGAATGTATGTCGAATTCAGGATGTTGATGTAATATCCTCAGCAATTCCACGCCGCCATATCCTGTAGTTCCAATAATTGAAGCCTTCATATAGTCTCCTTCCTAACCGTTTTGTCGTTTATATTTACTCATTTTATTGTATATTTATTAATTGGTGTATGCTTATTATAAAAATATTAATTCTGAAAATCAACCAATATCTCAAATGTATTGTTATTTTTTTATATAGTGATAGTATAAATAGTAGCTAAGCATTACTTGCACTTAGAGACATTAATCCATACTAACTGCTGCGACAGTCAATATTTTAAACTAATAATTTTAGCCTTTCTAAATGTGCCAAAAGCGCAGTTATTTTAGAAGAGGAGGCAAAGAATGATGTCTACAACACACCTTTCACCTATACTCCAAAAACTTACTGCTTCAGCTTCGTATAAAGTTAAAATGAATAAGGGAGAGTATCTTTTTCAAGATGGAGAGACAGCAAAGGGACTATACTTACTTCTATCTGGGAAAGTGCAGATTACTAAAATAATTCCTAACGGGAAAGAGCTTACACTTCGAATGAGCGGAAGCGGAGAAATCGTTGGAGATATGTCCATCTTTTGTGCACAATCTCAATATACGCATAGTGCCAAAATTATCGAGAACGGCGAAGCGGCTGTCATTCCTAAAGCTGAATTAAATCAATTACTGAAAAAAGATCATCAACTGACTCTCGAGCTCTTAGAATGGATCAGCCTTCAAAACCAAATAAATCAAACAAAACTTAGGGATCTGGTTCTTCATGGAAAAAAAGGTGCCCTATACTCTACGTTAATACGATTATCTAATAGCTACGGTGTGGCGAGTGGGGAAAATATTCGTCTTGATACAAGTCTAACGAATCAGGATTTGGCAAATTTCTGCGGCACATCACGTGAAGTCATTAATCGCATGCTCAGTGACTTGAGGAAAAATAAAATTATCTCGATCGATAAAGGCTATATAACGATACATAACCTTTCATTTTTAAAAGATGAGATCGATTGTGAAAACTGTCCGATTTCCATATGCAGCATCGAATAAAAGCATCCGGCTTGTTCAATAAGCCGGATGCTTTTGTAATACATATAGAATCATAATGATAAAGAATAAACCTGAATTGATGATTTCATAAATACCAATTCTCATTACTGAGCGTTTTTTCCCATATAGATAGATGGCTCTAAATAAGCTCGGCAGGTAAGCGATCGCAATGAGCGGCTCACCCAAAACGAATATCGCCAAGGGAATGGCGATGTGATAGCCCCAAGATAGCCGCTTATATGTAATATTTGATTTTTCGCGAATCATGGTTTTCACATATAACGTGCTGCCCGTAAAGAAAAGCAGCGTACAAATTGTGATTAATATACTCAAATCTCTCACATACCCATTGATTAATATAGAACCTGCCAGCCCGGAAAGAGAAAAAATCATGATGGCACATAAATCATTTAAAAACCTCCTGTCTTGATTTTTGGATGAAAAATACATATTTAATAGCATAAACGGAATAAAGAAAATACCTAGCCAAACTAGCTTTGGTTCATGAACTACAGGTACGATCAACAAGAGAAATGCACTAGTAAAATAAACAGCTGTCCAAAGCTTATGCTCTTTTTTCTTTTTTCTTTTAAACAGCAATAGAAATGGATACGTCCCTAAATATAAGAAAAACCATCCTGCAAATAGCGGAAGCATTCTCCAATCAGAATCTCCGGCTGCTGCAGCACCCAGCCAAAATGGAATGATGAGCATTGCCCATGCTCCATGCTGTTTTGGTAAAAATAATTTCATCCGTATCTCCCCCCTGTCTCGTTATCATAAACGATTACGGAATGAAGATAAGTGCTGTATATCACAAATCCGGCAGATAAAGCAGAATGTAATTAAATCCGTAAATAGTGTCAGATGCTTTTACAATCAGATAGAAAAACGGAGCTCAATAATCAAAGCCCCGTTTTACCTCCCTCTATTTCATTTAATAAATACGATACTAGACATTCCATACCAGCTTGATCTTTTATATAAAAACCATTCATTTGCAATTTTTTATCCCAATAAAATTGAATCTTAATGTTTGACAAGTCATGGAGCAGCTGGAGATCATCATCCTTGCGAATTAGTACTGCCTTCGGAAACTCTTCATATTTATGTCCTTCAAGCAATATGAGATCTGGATTGAGACAAGTGGCCATTGCAATTTTCTCATCCAGGGACCAATCCTGCTGTTCTGCATGAAGAATCAGCCTTCCGTCTCCTTCTATTAGAGAAGCAGCTGCTCCAGCTTTTACATGCCTGAATGAATCCTTATCTTCATCTAAGGAAGGCATTCCTCCATGGCCATGATGTTTGATGACGACTGTTCTTTTCCCATTCTCTTTAAGACGGCGAATCACTTGCTCTATGAGAGTCGTCTTTCCGCTATTTTGATATCCAACGATCTGAAAAATAAAAGGGGTTTTTTTTACCATGGCCACTCGCTGCCCGTAAATTCCTCAAGCAGCAGGACGTCTACTTCGTCTCCGTTCAAGTAGCCCCTGCTGCCCCCAGGCAGAATCATTAAAGCATTTGCTCCAGCAAGGCTCATAACAATATTAGATTTATCCATACCGCTTGGTGCAGCAACAAGCTTGCCATCTTCCACACTTAAAATCGCCCTGACAAAGCGGGTGAATGGATTAGCTTTTGGGAAATCGGCTGTTAAAATAGCCTTCTCACGTCTTAAATGAGCTTTTTTAGAAAACAAAAATGTACGGATAATCGGACGCACAAATAATTCAAACCCAACATAGCAGGCGGAAGGATTGCCAGAAAGACCAAACAGAAGTTTTCCATCCAGTTGGGCGACAGTTGTTACACTGCCAGGTCTCATTGCGACTTTATTGAACAATACCTCAGCTCCAAGTTTCTCATAAATAGCGGGCAAGTAATCAAAATCACCGACAGATACTCCGCCTGTTGTAATAAGGAAATCACTCTCGTGCAAGGCATTCTCTACAGCAGTAAAACATGTATCAAAGTCATCCGGCAGCTTGCCTAAATACGAGGCATTCCCGCCTGCTCTTTCAATTTGAGCGGTAATCATTAGTGCATTGCTGTTGCGGATTTTTCCAGGTTCAAGGTCATCTTCTACCTCTAATAACTCAGAGCCTGTTGCAAATAAGGCAATTGCAGGTTTTTTCGCAACGGGTACTTGTGCATATCCAAAAGTAGCCAGCACAGCTTGTATACCGGGATTGATTAAGGTCCCTTTATGAATTAATACTTTTCCCGTTTTAGCATCTTCCCCTTTAAAGGACACATTTTCACCTGGTTTTAATTTACGCTTGGTGGACATATAAGTCTTACCATCTTTTTCGAATGTTTTGGATAGTTCAAGCATTAAGACTGCATCACAGCCTTCGGGCATTTGGGCACCTGTCATAATTCGAACCGCTTCAAAAGCTGCTGGTACCTTGTTTGTAACATGACCTGCACCAATATGATCAATAACTTCAAATTCTATTTCATTGCTCTGTGATGCTTGAGCAGTATCCACTGAGCGGACAGCAAAGCCATCATATGGTGCACGATCAAAGTGCGGAACATCGTGTGTAGCCTTTATATCAGCAGCTAAATATCTGCCATTACTTGTATAAATAGAACTATATTCTGCTTCACCTTTTTTCTCATATTTCATTACCCTCGAAACAGCATCAGCAATTTTGATTGGGTTTCTTTTGTCCAGCAAAACAATCAACTCCTATGTAGTAAACATCTGTAGCTTTTCCATTCTAATTACTATTATAAATCTCTTATTGAGTGAACATCATGAATTAACTCACACTTTTTCCTTCTTTTTAGGAAGGATCATAAACTTTTTCATTTTATGTGATATAAATCACTAAATGCAATTGAAAGGATTAGTAAACTAAAAATACCCCATATCAAGGAGGATACACAAATGATTGTATTAAATGAAGAAAGCATTGTAAAAGAAATTGTAAATGAATACCCAAGGACAAGTGATATTTTTAAACGCTATCAGATCGATTTTTGCTGCGGAGGCAACAATTCCTTATTGCATGCAGTTGAGAATAAAGCAATATCACTGGAGCAGCTAATGAGTGAACTACACGAATCTGTACAAAACGAGCAAAACAAATTGGATCAGCCCGATATTTGGACAAACTCGAGCTCTGAACAATTAATTCAGCATATTCAGGAATATTATCATGCTGAGCTAAAGGAAGAGCTTCCGGCACTTAGCCCTTATGTAACAAAAGTTTCCCGTGTTCATGGAGAGCGTAAACCTGAATTGCTAAGAGTTAATGAACTCTTTTACGCATTAAAAAAAGAATTGCTTGAACACACGGAAAAGGAAGAGCAAGAAGTCTTTCCAATTCTCATTCAACTGGAACAAGACCAAGCAAATCCTGCAGATCAATTGCAATCCTTAATGGAGGAGCATAGAGAGGTTGGTCAGATTTTAGCGGAGCTTCGCTCTGTTACATCCAACTTCACACCTCCTCATGATGCTTGCGGAACATACCGGCTGGTTTACAAACGTCTTGAAAGGCTAGAAGAACAGACATTTATGCATATTCATCTTGAAAACAATATTTTATTTCCAAGATATTCATAATAAAAAGTGAGGGGATTTCCATTGATGGAATCCCCTCTTTTCTTATTGCATTATCTTCAGTCTAATTGCCGTCTATCCTCCGATATAGGACATTTCTATTTTTTTGCGATTAGCTGCTGTTTCTGCCGTTCTTTCATCGGAATATCTGTCTTTTCGCCCATCCCAAATGGAAATAACGCGCTGGCGTATCTCTTCATCACTGGCACCAGCTCTCATAAATTCCTTCAAGTCGTGGCCATTGCCATTAAATAAACAAGTAAAAATCTGTCCATTCGCAGATAATCTTGAGCGTGTGCAGCTTGAACAGAATGATTCAGATACAGAAGTAATAAAACCTACATCAACATTTTTATCTTTATATCGATATCGCTTTGCTACTTCTCCAAAATAATCAGGATCAACTGGATCCAGCAAGAAATGTTCACTTAAAAGATTAAATATTTCTTGTTTAGTCACAACATCGTCCATTTTCCATCCATTTGTGCTTCCAACATCCATATATTCAATAAAGCGAAGCTGAAGTCCCTCTTCTTTACAGAACTTTGCCATAGGTACAATTTCTTCGTCGTTTAAGCCTTTTTTTACAACCATATTGATTTTTACACCTAATCCGGCTTCTTTTGCTGAAGTTATGCCTTTTAAGACGGGTTTTATTCCTACTCCCCGGCCATTGATTTCTCCAAAAAGTTCGTCCTTTAGGCTATCAAGACTGATATTTACTCTCTTAAGTCCTGCTTGCTTTAAGGACTTTGCATATTTCGGCAGCAAAACGGCGTTAGTTGTCAGCCCAATATCGTTTAGCCCTTCAATTTTTGAAAGCATTCCCACAAGAACGGGAAGATCCTTCCTCATTAGCGGCTCCCCGCCAGTTAATCTTATTTTTTCTACTCCAAGATCCACAAATATCCTTGCCAGACGATCAATCTCTTCATAGGTTAATAATTCACTGCGAGGCAGGAAGGCAAAGTCAGGTCCAAATATATCTGCAGGCATACAATACGTGCAGCGAAAATTACAGCGATCTATTACAGATATTCTTAAATCACGTAAAGGTCTTTTTAACTGATCTCTTATGATTGTTTTTGTCATTCTAGTCAACTCCATGATTGCATAATATATTCAGGCTTATATTCACTGAATAATTCACACAATTGCTGATTACAATAGCGGATTTCACAAACTATGCTGCTCTACCTGATAGTTATCCTATTGTTATTACAACATAAATTTATTAGAAAAGGTGAAAAACCTTATAATTGTCATAATTTATCCAAAATCATCATCCAAACACACCATTTTTCATGATTTCATAAAGCTTTCACAGCTTTACAAAATAACAACCGTTATAATAAGAAAAGCGGAGGGCGCTTGCCTAGGGGCGACACCTCGAGCCCCTAGCGCCTGTAGCTGGACATTTAGAAAAGCGGAGGGTGCTTGCCCAGCTAAGAAAAAGTATTAGACGAGCCAGATCGATTTGATATTTTATAATAAAGGCGGTATATTATTATGCCTCAAACGGTTAAAGCTACTCATTCCATAGAAATTAAAGAACTTTTAAAGTTAGCTTATAGAACATTTCAAAGTAAAAAAGGGGAATTCCTTTTTCAAGAAGGTATGCCTGCAAAAGAACTATACATCATTAAGTCTGGGCGAATTCAGATTAGCAAGATTACGACAGATGGAAGAGAACTGGCCCTTAGAATATGCGGAGAAAATGATCTGTGCGGTGAGTTGACCTTGTTCACTGACTCTCCTACCTATTTATTAAGTGCACTGGTTTTAGAAGAAGGAGAGATTGCTGTGGTCAGCAGTGATACCCTTGAGAATGAACTGTTTCGCAACAGTGACCTTGCTTTCGAGTATATGAAGTGGATGAGTGATCATTTTCGCCGAACACAAACAAAGTTCAGAGATCTTGTTTTAAATGGCAAAAAAGGAGCTTTATATTCAACACTTATCCGAATGACAAATAGCTATGGTATTAAAAATACTGATGGCAGTATTTTAATTGACTTGCCATTAACCAACCAGGAATTAGCAAAATTTTGTGCAACTTCAAGAGAAAGCACAAACCGTATATTAAATGAATTGAAAAAGGATCATATCATATCCATTAAGAAGGGTAAAATTACCGTTCATAATCTGCATTTCTTGAAAACAGAAATCGGATGTGAACAATGTCCTGCTGTTTATTGCAATATTGAATAAAGCTGAAACGCAGAGTTGCACTTTACCTCTCAAAGTATAAAAAACAGGGACTTTCATCAGCCCCTGTTTTTTTACTTTTAAGATATCGTTATAACCTCATACTCAGCAGCCAATTCAATGAAATGCGGCATGCCGCTAATCTTTCCGGCAATTAACTGATTTTCGAGGTCATAATAATCTACACATGTCTTGCATGCCAGCACGTCTACTCCTTTTGCTTCAATCTCCTTTAAATGTACTGAAACATAAGAGCTTTCCGTTAAGGTTAAAACACCGCTGTTCATACAAAACACCGCTTTAGGAAGGTCATCTCTCTGCTTAATCAGTGTGAAAAAAGTCTCCAGTACCGTTTCTCCAAGTTCCTTCTCACCTTTTCCAAGCTGATCTGAGCTAACTAAAATGACTTTATTCTTCATCATTAGTCACGAACACCTAAAGCAATCTTTGCATATCGGGACATTTTATCCTTTGTCCAAGGCGGATTCCAAACGATATTCACTTCCGTTTCTTTTACTTCAGGAATATCAGCCAGTGCTGCTTTTACTTGATCAACAATGGTTCCTGCCAATGGGCAGCCCATTGATGTTAAAGTCATATCAACCGTAGCTGTTCCGCTTTCATCTAGATTCACATCATATACTAAACCTAGATTGACAATATCTATACCAAGTTCTGGATCCACAACAAGCTCAAGGGCACCCATTAGACTTTCTTTTAATTCATTATCCACTTTATGACACACTCCTTTGGACATCTTTGCCTTCATCATACCAAATCACGAAAGAAATTGACAATCTTACAATTTGAAGACAAAATTATACGAACTTTTTAAACCAATCTACGGTTGCAAGCAAGCCTTCTCTGCTAACCTTATGGCCTGCCCTTTGATCAGTAATAAATTGAAGTTTTTCTGGAAAACTGTCGTACATTGGCAGCAAGGATTCAAAAAATTGATGAGCTGGTGCATATGGAACTGTCTGATCCTTTACTCCATGCCAAAATAATAGCGGTCTTCCATTCAGCTTTTCAGGCTGTCCACTTAAATCAAATTCTTTGATTTGAGAAAATAGCTGCGCAATCTCTGCTTCACTGAGCGGTATTTTTACACCTTTCTGTTTAAGGTGCGAAATTTGCATTTCAGCAAATTTTTCATAATATGGCATGCCCATTAAACTGACAGCAGCTTTAATCCACTGATAAGTACTGAGAGCACCAAGTGTTATAATGCCGCCCATAGATGTGCCTGCAAGCCCAATTTTGTTTAAATCAATTAGTCCTTCATGTTCTAATTCATCTTTTAGAATATTTAATTCACCTATTGTATGTAAAACAATTTCCCAAAAGCGCAAGCTTAGCTCTGCTTCATTATACCCCTGGTGCCGCTCACCATGATAAAGAACATCGGGCATAATAACTCGGTATCCTTCTTCAGCAAGCAAGTATGCATAATGTAAATTGTGTTCCTTTGCACTTGTAAAGCCATGTATAAAAAATACAAGCGGCAATTTTTTTTGTGCAAGATCCTGCTTAGCTACATGTAATGCAGGGATCGTGCTGATTACTCTGTGCTCGACGCAAATCAATTTTCATTCCCCCGAAGTGTTAAGATTATCTAAAAATAATGTAAAAAGTAATTTCTTTTACAAATCTATAATAAAATTGGTAACATAGTAAGAAAGGAAAGCAACTATAAGCTTACATTGTTTAAGATGTTCTATTCTTTACTTACTATAGCTGCTTAAAAAAGTCTACGATAAGTAGTTTATCATGTTTAAAATTTACACCAAAACATTTAGCCTAAAAAATTTTTTACATATTTAAAGGAGATACTATGGCAGAAAAACATTTAATCGCATTAGACTTAGACGGCACATTATTAAAAGATGACAAAACGATTTCAGATAAGACGAAATTGGTTCTTCAAAAAGCCCGTGAACTTGGACATGAAGTCATGATTTCAACTGGCAGACCATATCGTTCAAGTGAAATGTATTATCATGAACTAAACCTTAATACACCAATAGTTAACTTTAATGGCGCGTTTGTGCATCATCCGAAAAAATCAGAATGGGGTGCTTTCCACTCCCCTCTTTCTGTGGATGTAGCAAAGGATATTGTTGAAGCTTGCAGCGATTTTACTTTCCATAATATTATTGCCGAAGTAATCGACGAAGTGTATTTCCATTATCATGATGAAAAGCTTATTGAGATCTTTCATATGGGCAATCCGCAAGTAACAACAGGAGATTTGCGTAATTTCTTAAAAGACTCTCCTACAAGTATGCTGATCCACACAGATGAGGAACATGTAGACACGATCCGCCAGCATTTATCCGATGTACATGCTGAAGTTATTGATCATCGCAGCTGGGCAGCACCGTTTCATGTTATTGAAATTATTAAACATGGACTCAATAAAGCAGTCGGCCTCAAAAAAGCGGCTGATTATCTGCAAATTCCTCAAGAGCGAATCATTGCGTTCGGTGATGAAGACAATGATCTCGAAATGCTTGAATATGCCCGTTATGGGGTAGCAATGGGAAATGGCATTGCTTCAGTTAAGTCGATTGCCAAGGATATCACTTTAACAAATGAAGAAGACGGCGTTGCTGTCTACTTAAATGACTTACTGAATTTAAAAGCACTTTAAAAATATGCAGAAAAAACAGCCTTGAACAAATGGTTCAAAGGCTGTTTTTTCTGTTTTCCTCATAATTCAACCGTTCCAGCATTGTACAAAATTTCATCTATGCCCAACATGTACCCTTTTGAAATAAGGAAAAGAGCATATACTATCTTTTGAAGCATGATGTTAGCTTCTAAAAATGATTTCGGAGGGGATTCTAATGGGCAAACGTAATAAATCAAAACGCTTTGTACAGCAAGGAGTAGATACTGTATCCAAGCATGATGAACGTATCCCTTATCACATGACATATGCCGAAGCTGAGGCAGAAGCAGAACAAGTTAACAATGTGAAAGAATCTTCCTACGGAGGAATATAAAATGGGCAACAGATTATTTCAAGAAGCACAGCGATATGTTGAAATAGCAGAAAATGCGAATTCAGCTGGTAAACAAGAAGCGATTTCACATGCTAAAAATGCACTTAGCTCCGCTTATGCAAACTGTACTAGAGCAGAGCAGGCACAACTTGCTGAATTACAGGCAAAGTTAGATCAATACACTGCTGAATAACAGAAGGATCGGGCGAAATGCTTGCCCGATCCTTTAATACTTTTCATTTGAGATTAATGATTAAACCGTTCCAGCACGACCGGTTGTATTGAATTAATTTCCCCGTCCTTACTTTTTTTATATAAATTTAGCATGAGTGTTGCATGAGTAGGCAATTTACTTTCAGCAATTTCTATGTTGATTTCAAATTGGTGATCCCTTATGGATACCTTTTGTTCCTTTTGGAAAATATGATGCCCATCTTCAACCGTATAATATAGGTCCTCTGCCGAATCTTTCACTTCCCCAGTGACCTTATAGATGCCATTTTCTCCTTCTGTTTGAACATTGAAAGCATTTTTTTCTATTATAGTGAATTGGGATTGCGCTGTTAGTGGTCCAGCACCCTCTTTAAGCTGTCTTCCTGTGAGTGCTGCCGTAATTTTATAGGTACCGGGATTCAGTTCTTTCCCCTCTTTTTGAAAGCTCCACTTTTCAGTCCAATGTTTGCTTTCCCCGGGAGTTAAAGCAAGATTCTGAAGAACCTGTAAAAAGGATTTTCCTTTTGAATACGTATAAATTTCATTGCCAGTTTCATCAGAAATTTCTATTTCATATTTCTGTGATGAATGAAAATCGAAATTAATCGTTTCGTCCCCAATATTTTCGAGCTTTAAATCTATAACAACTTCGCCATTATCTATGGAAGGATTTACATCAAACCGTATATCCTCACTAGTTCCTGCATTCAAACTTAACATCATGGCCGCGCCAATCCAGAGATTTAACATTTAAACACTCCTTTAAGTGGTTTAGTCTTTACGGAAAAAGCCAAAAACACCTGCTGTTTGAACAACGTTTGTAAATGCATTCGGATCAACTTCTTTAATGATCCGCTCCAAGTCAAAAAGCTCATATCGTGTAATAACAATCATAAGCATTTCTTTTGTTTCGTTTGTAAATGCTCCTTTAGCAGGAATAATTGTAATTCCCCTTACAAGCCGATCATGTATAGCTTTCTTCATTTCATCCTGTTTTTGGGTGATAATCATAGCTGTTAATTTTTCATGTCTAGTGTGGATCGCATCGATCACTCTTGTTGACGCATATAAAGTAACAAGTGTGTACAATGCTTTTTCCCAGCCATATAAAACTCCTGCTGTAATAATAATGATGGCATTTAATGTAAAGAAATATGTACCGACTGGCTTATCTTTCAGTCTGGAAAGGACCATTGCGATAATGTCCATCCCGCCTGTTGAAGCACCCCACTTAAGTGTTATACCCACTCCTACAGCTGCTATAACACCTCCAAATACAGCATTTAACAGGATATCTCCTGATAAACGGATAATTGGAATCAGCTCAAGAAATAGTGACATTGAGAAAACACTGATAAAACTATACAGGGTAAACGATTTGCCTACCTTTTTCCACGCTAAGATCGTTACCGGGATATTCAGTATAAACAATAAGATACCTGTTGAAGCAAAGCTGCCAAGCATTCCAGATAACAGCTGCGCTACCCCTGTAAAGCCGCTTGCATAAACATTTGCCGGTATTAAAAAGAAATTCATAGCAATGGCATTTAACAAAGCTCCTGCTAAAACGATGATAATTTTTTTTGTTTCAAGCCAAACCATAGTTACCTCCTAGAATGTTATATTTAAACGTTTCCCCATCCATGCTGTTTTGAATACTATTCATTGTCTTTTTCTGATAAATTCATTAAACTGAATACATATAGTTTCGAAAGCAGGTGAAGAAGATGTCAGTCAAAATACTAGCTGACAGTGCGTGTGATTTGCCCTTAAGTTTCTTTAAGGAAAACGATGTCACACTTTTCCCATTAAAAGTCCACTTAGATGGTCAAGAATACGAAGATTTGCTTACCATCGACTCTACAAAAATTTATGAAGCCATCCGCTTAGGCAATGTACCAAAAACTTCTCAAGTATCTCCGCTTTTGTTTGAAGAAGTCTTCACGAATATGGCTAAGAATGGTGAAGATGGGATTTATATTGCTTTTTCTTCTGAATTATCTGGTACATATCAAACCGCAGTAATGATGCTCGAGCAAGTAAAAGAAAAGTTTCCTGATTTCAACTTGAAAATTATCGATTCTAAATGTGCATCATTAGGAGCCGGATTAGTCGTCATGGAAGCGGTTAAGCTCTCTAAGACAGGCAAATCCTTCTCCGAGATCGAAGAAACGGTGAAGTTCCATTGTGAACAAATGGAGCATTTATTCTCTGTTGATGACTTAGAGTATTTAGCAAAAGGCGGAAGAGTTTCAAAAGCCTCTGCTTTTTTAGGCGGATTGCTGAATATTAAACCTCTTCTAAATGTAGAAGATGGAAAGTTAGTTCCAATTGAAAAACTGCGCGGCAAGAAAAAACTGATGCGCCGTATCATCGAGGTTATGAATGAGCGCGGTGATTCACTACATCAGCAAGTAATTGGGATTAGCCATGCAGATAACGAAGAAATGGTCTCTGAAATTAAAGAGATGATGAAACAGGAACTGAATGTCAGCAATGTTTATATTTCGTCCATTGGCTCTGCTATTGGTTCTCATACCGGCTCAGGCACAATCGCTATATTCTTCCTAAACAAACTTCCTGCTGCTCATTAATCAGAAGGCCTAGTTCCATTATTGGCAATACAATCTATACATACTCCTTTTATTCTGACAAACAATAAGATGAAGATCTACTTTGAGGTTACGATTCCTCAGATCCCAAACCTTATGATAAGAATGAAAGGGGTATTTTATTTATGCCGCATACTTCAGATAATGACAAGAAAGCAAAAGACAACAATGCCCTTCGCCATGAAAAAAACATGATGCGTGAAAAAAACCGTAAAGCAGGCAAACACCAGTATTCGAAGAAAACGGATCATCTATAAGTTACCGGCAATAAGACTGCTTTTATTGTTTTAAGTAATCATTCAGCAATGAAATAACGAGCCAGCTCAGCTTGGCTCGTTATTTTCCTTTTTAACATATGTCCATCCTTCTTCCTGATAGACACGTCCCTCTTTCATTAACCTGCCAAGTGCTCTTTTAAATGAAGCTTTGCTAAGATTAAAACGGTCATTAATATCTTCTGGGGCACTTTTATCCCAATAAGGCATCGCTCCGCCGCGTGACTCTAAATAAGATAGTATAACCTGTGAATCATCGTCCAGTGCTTCTTGTTTACGCGGAATCAATGAAACATTAATGGTGCCATCGTCTTTTACATCAATGACTCTTCCTTCTACCTTTTCTCCTAAGCGCGGCTCTGTTTTTCTCTGTGATTCATGAATAAATCCTTTAAAGCCCTCGGCTGTATAAATCCAGCTGCCCACTTTTGCTGTTCGGTAAATATGTCCATGAATGTTTTTATTGAAATCACTTGCCTCTGCTTTTACAGAGATATCTGTAATCACTGGGTCAGTTGCTGTTTTCACATAGATCCGATAATTCTTGTTGACTCGAAGTGTAATGTACAGCAGATCATCCACTTCCGGCCAAACACTTTCATGCACTGGCAAATCCTCTTCACCAAGCAGCATATCCTTTTGAATGCCAATGTTAATAAAGACACCGATGCCTGGTTTTACATCGCTTACCTTTGCCCAGCCATATGTTCCAACCGTAATTTCCGGCAATATCGTTGTTGCTGCAATTCTATTTTGAGAGTCTATATATAAAAAGACATCTACTTCTTGATCCAGCTCAAGTTCTTCTTGCAATTCATTATTATGTACAAGTACATCTTCTTCTCCATCTGTTAAAAAATATCCAAAATCCGCTTTTCTTGAAACGGTTAAATTCGTAATACGTCCAATAAAATCATGTAAAGCCATCATATTCCTCCTAAAGTTGTTTGGCTTGCTATATTTTACTATAATAAGAATAGAAAGTGAAACGTCTTCTATCAAGCGTTATCATTTATTATAACTGCAGCCGTAGAAATTATGGTTTTTTCTAAGAGCAAGGAGGAGTAGTATGTCAAAGGAAAGTTCATTTGATATTGTATCAAAGGTAGATTTTTCAGAAGTAACAAATGCCATTAATATTGCGATGAAAGAGATTTCAACACGATATGATTTTAAAGGCAGCAAAAGCGATGTAAAGCTTGATAAAGAGGAATTAGTGCTCGTCTCAGATGATGAATACAAGCTGGAGCAATTGAAGGATGTTGTAATCAGTAAATTGATTAAAAGAGGCATTCCTATCCGCAACCTCGACTACAGCAAAATCGAAGGAGCTTCTGGCGGTACGGTCAGACAGCGGGCAAAGCTGATTCAGGGCATTGACAAAGATAATGCCAAAAAGATTAACACACTGATAAAAAACAGCGGTCTAAAAGTAAAAAGCCAGGTTCAGGATGACCAGGTTCGTGTGACGGGCAAAAACCGTGATGACCTGCAGCAAATCATTTCAGCCGTTAAGGACGCAGATCTAACAGTAGATGTACAATTTGTTAATTACAGATAAAAGGTTTACTTCCTGGAGCAGCCATTGGCTGCTTTTTTTGGGGGCAGTAGAGGGTGCATCCCCCTCTACTGCCTGCCATCCGTTTCACTTCACAAATTGATACATCATAATTTCGTCATGATAATGACCATCACTCGTTTTAATGTGTTTAATTTTTCTTCCTTCTTCCTTAAAACCAAGCTTCTTATATAAATAATAAGCTCTATCATTATGGGAAAAGACCTCTAAACATACCTTCTCAATACCAGGCTCTTTTTTTGCCCAATGAAGTAATTCCTCAATGAGTGCAGATCCAAGTCCGCCATTGCAGTATTTTGCTTGAATGGATATGCCAAAATATCCGATATGACGAACCTTCATTCTTTCTTTTGGTGAAAAGTTCAGCATCCCGATTATTTCCCCTGCTTCATTTTCAGCTACAAGCAGCAGGTGCTTCGGATATGAATTATTCAGTATCCATTTCTGTTCCTTTTCAATGGTCATGTCATATTCCTCTGGCTCTGTTAACAAGAAGTCTGTTTCTTCAAACACTATTTTACAATGTTCAATAATGCCTTTAGCATCTTCTAACACAGCTTTTCTAATTGTAATCAATTCTTTTCCCCACCTTTATATATATCTAAGGTTTTTCTTATTTTTATTATAGACTCAATTTTTTGTCTTTTTGCTTTTTTTTAGACTGATTTATTTACTGCTAATAATTTCCATGTTTTTTTCTGATACTAAGTTGGAATGTATTATATATCACAGTTATTATTTGGAGGTATTTAACATGACAAACGATAAGCTTAATATTCCAACAAGTGTACCGGCACAGCATCAAAACGAGCAGCCTGGTGTAGAAGATAAAATGAAGCCTGAACCTATTTATGTTGATCCAGACTATCGAGGCTCTGGAAAGCTGAAAGGAAAAGTCGCTCTTATTACTGGAGGAGACAGCGGAATCGGTAAATCCGCTGCTATTTATTTTGCTAAAGAAGGTGCAGATGTAGCAATCGTTTATTTGGACGAGCATAAAGATGCAGAAGACGCAAAAAATGCGATTGAAGCAGAAGGGCAGCAATGTCTCTTGATTTCCGGGGATATTGGAAAAGAAGATTTCTGTAAGGAAGTAGTGAAAAAGACATTGGATCAGTTCTCGAAAATTGATGTTCTTGTCAACAATGCTGCAGAACAGCATCCGCAAAAGAGTCTTTTGGATATTACGTCCGAACAGCTTGAAAAAACATTCAGAACCAATATTTTCTCATTTTTCTATTTAACGAAAGCTGTACTTCCTCACTTACAAAAGGGCAGTTCCATTATTAACACAGCTTCAGTTACGGCATATGCCGGCAATGAGCTTCTTATCGATTATTCATCCACAAAAGGAGCGATAGTATCGTTCACGCGTTCATTATCCGCTTCACTGGCAGGGCAAGGCATCCGCGTAAACGGAGTAGCACCAGGACCAATTTGGACACCGTTAATACCATCTACATTTGATGAGAAGAATGTTTCGACCTTTGGACAAGATACGCCGCTTGGCCGTCCTGGACAGCCATTTGAGCTCGCACCAAGCTATGTTTATTTAGCATCTGATGATTCTACTTATGTCAGCGGGCAAATGATTCATGTAAATGGCGGGAAAGTGCTTAACGGATAAAAGATAAAACAAAAAAACACAGAGAGTATCTCTGTGTTTTTTTGCTTTACCTCAAGTTCGGTGCTGCACAAGTTGATCTCTCAACAATTTGATGCGGAATGATAATGCGTTTTACAGGTTCTTTCGGATTCTCGATTAGTTGAATAAGACTCCTTGATGCCTCGAAACCTAAATCGAAAATATTAATATCAACCGAAGTAAGCGGCGGTCGCGACATCTCTGCAATAATGACATTGTTAAAGCTTATAATAGACATGTCCTCAGGTACAGCCAGTCCAATTTCGTTTAGAGTATTTAACACGCCTAATGCCATTAAGTCATCCGAGACCACTAAGGCAGTCGGCGGGCGCTCCAGAGAAAGCAAACCTCGTATTGCTTCCTGACCGCCCTCCCGCAAAAATTGCTCATGGACAATATATTCATTAACAAGGTTGATTCCTGCTTCTCTGATCGCTTTTTCGTAACCTAGAAGACGTTCAACTGTTACAACCATATTTAAGCTTCCGCCGACAAAAGCAATTTGCTGATGGCCAAGCTTGATTAAGTATTCTGTTACGTCTTTTGCAGCACGGAAATTATCATTATCCACATGAGTTATTTCTTCTACATTTTTAAATGGTTTTCCAATTACAACAAAAGGGAAATTCCGTTCACGCAAGTAGGATTGAATCTTATCCTCGACTTTGGAATATAAAAGGATTACTCCATCTACCCGGCCACCTTGCACCATTTGCATAACCCCGTCAAAAATTTCCTCATCTGTCTTTCCTGTTGTCATATGAAGGGCATAATGCTTTACATGGGCTCCTTCACTAAGTCCTCTTAAGACTGTGGAGAAGAAGGGATTCTGAAAAACAATATCCGCTGAGCTTGGCATCACAAGACCAATTGCCTGTGTTGACTGGCTTGCGAGACTTCTGGCAATAAAGTTAGGATGATATCCTAGCTGTCTCATCGCCTCTTTTACTTTTTTCTTTGTTTTTTCACTAATGCGCGGGTTATTTGCAATTACTCTGGAAACGGTCGACGGTGCTACATTTGCGAGTTTTGCAACATCCTTAATCGTAACTGCCATGACCATCACCTCCTACTACGTTTTGCCTTATGATCAACAGCATTGATCTCATACTCTCATATATAAAGACCGTGTTTTAATTTGTTTCGGGTTCGTTCTGTTTTGATCTTTTTTTGACAATGAATAAAAATGCAATAAAAGCCACAATAATTCCAATCATAATGGCTATATGTGTAAAATTAATGCCCGTTTTTTCAGCTAATACATAAACCTCAGCTTCTTCACGATCTGTTACAATCGTATAATTTCCATCATTATCACTTCGGACAAGGTCACCATTTAAAAGACCCCTTAGTTCCATGTCAGCAGGAATATCCTCTTCTGTTAATACGACAGTTTGAGTTTCAGATGTATTATTTAATGCTACAATACTTGTTTCATCTTCATAAACTCTTTTATACAGAGCCATTCCCTGGTCTTCGTTCAATAACTCCATTGAACCTCTAGTTAAAGATGGCAGTTCATTGCGTACCTCGCCTAGCTTCGTTATATACTCGATTAACTCTTTGTCCGTGCGGAAGTCCATTTGCTTGCGGTTATCTGGATCTTCCCCTCCATCTAATGCAATTTCACTTCCATAATAAACAATCGGTATTCCAGGCACAGTGTAAAGATAGGAAAGAGCCATCCTCCATCTCGGCCCAGGATGCTGATTTTTAAGAATTGCATCTCTCGTAAACCGGACGGTATCATGGTTGTCCATAAACGTTCCTAATAGATATGGCTGTTCATATATTTGTTTATTATTTTCCCAAGTCTGAAATAACCAGTGCAGAGATTGGTCTGGCTCAGCAAATGCAGTTCTTAAATGATCATTTAAGGGATAATCTACAAAACCATCAATTCCCGTTTCAGCATAATCGGCTATATATTCAGGATCTTCAGCCCAAACTTCTCCAAGCAAATAAAAATCGTCCTTGACACTTTTCACTTCTTTGGAAAATTCAGTCCAAAACGATTTCGGAACATGCTTAACCGTATCTAGGCGATAGCCATCAATATCTGTTTCAGTAATCCACCATTTTGCTGCATCAATTAAGTAATCTCTCACTTCAGGATTTTCCTGGTTTAAGTCAGGCAGTCCGTAAATCCAGCCATTTTCAAGCTCTTCTTGATCTGACCAGTTCGTAATTTCCTTCTCTTCATGGAACCAGTCTGCTTTCTCTGGATCTTGAGCAAATTCATGCTCTGTTCCGGTATGATTGACAACAAAATCAAGAATCACTTTTATATCACGCTTGTGTGCTTCTTTTACAAGTTCTTTAAACTCATCAATCGTTCCAAAATGCTCTTCCGTATTATAAAAGTCATTAATCCAATACCCGTGATAGCCCATATCCTGATTATCAAAAACAGGCGTCAGCCAAATAGCTGTAAATCCCATCTCTTGAATATAATCAAGTTCATCCATCACACCTTGAAAATCACCGCCGTGATAGGCTTTAGGATCCTTTACATCCACTTTAAAGTCATTGGAATTATCTCCATTGCTAAAGCGATCAATCATTAAAAAATAAATTGTTTCATCTTGCCAGCTACGCTCTTCTTTTTCAACTGCTCCTACCGGTAGGGCGCAAAAAAGAAGAAACGGGATTAAGATGAGAGTCCATACTCTGAATTTCATCGCCGCTCCTCCTTCAGTTTCAAGCAAAATATTGCTTGTAAATTGTTCAGCCCTTTAAGATTAGCCTTTTGTTCCCCCAGCCGTCAAACCAGATACAAAATATTTTTGGAAAAACAAGAAAAGAATTGCGATTGGGATCGCGATCAGCACAGAACCGGCTGCAAATTTTGTGAATTCATTCCCGAACTGTTTTGCTACCATCTCATATAACCCAACTGCCATCGTGAACTTTTCATCTGTTCTAAGAATAATTCTCGCAAGAATGAAATCACCAAATGGCGCAATGAATGAAAATAACGCCACAACTGCCACAATTGGTTTAGCAAGCGGCATAATGATTTGGAAAAAGACTCTAAAGTGACTTGCTCCATCCATGCGGGCTGATTCATCAAGCTCTTTCGGAATCGTATCCAAATATCCTTTCATCAGCCAAGTGTTCATTGGTATTTGACCGCCAACATATACAAGAATTAATCCAAGATGTGTATCAATTAAACCTGTTCTTGTTGCAAGAACAAAAATAGCAATAAGTGCTGCAAAGTTAGGAATCATCTGCAGAATTAAAAACGTAAGCAACCCATTTTTTCTGCCGACAAAACGGTATCTTGAAAAAGAGTAAGCTGTCAATGAAACAGTGATGACGGTTAAGATCATGGTCATAACACTAATTTTCAGAGAGTTAAGATACCATTTCACATAATTCGATTCTTCCATATCAAACAAAAATCGATAGTGATCTAGAGTTGGATTTTCCGGAAACATTTTGCTTCCTGATAAACTCTGCCCCGGATTAAATGATGAACCAATTACCCAAAGAAGCGGGTAAATAACAATTAATACGACAAACGCAATAATTAAATAGGATACAGTTAAGCGGACGATTTTATTTTTTTTCATACTCATAGCTACATCATATCCTCTTCTTTAAATGATTTTGTTCGTTTGAATTGCCATAAGGCGATACTTATAACAATTAAAGATAGAATCATCGTAATAGCTGCTGCTTTCCCATATTGAGCAGATGTCATGGTCAATTTATAGATCCATGAAATTAAAATATCCGATCCCCCGGCATTTTGCCCTGGAAGTGCAGGTCCTCCGCCATTAAAGAGGAAGATAACATTAAAGTTGTTAAAGTTAAACGTGTACTGTGTAATAATGATTGGCGCTGTCGCAAATAACACAAGCGGCAAGGTAATTTTTCTGAACTTCTGCAGCATGGATGCTCCATCTACAGTTGCTGCCTCGTAGAGTTCATCTGGTATAGATTGAAGAACACCAGTTGTCATGGCAAAAATGAATGGGAATCCAAGCCATGACTGAATAAAAATAAGAGCAAGCCTCGTCCATCCTTCCTCTGTCATCCAGGGGATTGCTCCAATGCCGATTGCATCAAGCAGGGTTCGGTTAATGACACCAAATGATTCATTAAACATCCCTGAGAATATCAAAATGGAAATAAAGGATGGTACAGCCCAAGGTAAAATTAATACTGTTCTAATAATGGCTTTTCCTTTTAAATCCTTTTGATTGACTAAGATTGCCAGGAAGATACCAAGTGCAACCTGCAATGTAGTTGCTCCAAAAGTCCATACAATCGTCCAGCCAAATACACCAATGAATGTTTCTCTCCAAAGATCCAGCTTGAAAATATCAATAAAGTTTTGAACACCGATCCAATCAACAAGCTTAGCAGGCGGTGAATGATATAAATCATAATTTGTAAAGGAAAGTAAGATAACGAAAAGAATTGGGAAAATAACAACAAATACTAAAAGGAAAAATCCCGGAGAAATCATTAAATATGGAAAACCGCTATCAAGTAAATTATGATACTGTTCTTTTACGCTATTTAACTTTCTGCCTTCATCCCGTTTTCTTCCATTGCTAAGGGCATCATAAATATTAAATGCATAAATAACGAGACCCAAAGCTGTTACAATGAGAGCTATAATTCCATCAATCAATAAGAATATGGAATGATCGAGATTCGGAATTTCACCTAGTGTAAACAGCCCCCAAAACCCCCACGATAATGTATCTGTAAAGGCAATAAAGAAGGAAGCCGTTAAAATGAGAAAGATGATTCCCTTTAAGTATTGTTTATTATAAAACTGCCCTATGCCTGGTAAAATCGACAGCAGAGCAGCATTTCTGCCATGGTTAGTTTTAATAGTATGTTCGGTCATTGCTACATCCCTCCTCCTCTATGAAAGAGAAAGTTTAGTATAATTTAAAAGCGGCAAGGGTCTTGCCGCATCATGCCTTGTCAGTTTAATCAAAGCATAGGGCAATACTCTATTTGAGAGCATTGCCGCTATTTTATGTGCTCTTGATTTTTTTATTAATTAGTTGCCTGGATGGTTTGTTTCAATATTTGTTTTAATTGTTTCAACAGCTTCATCTAAAGCCGCTTTTGGATCAGATTTACCAGTAGCAATTGTCTGCAGTGCAGATGCCATTGGTGCCCAAACTTCTCCCATTTCAGGAATGTTTGGCATTGGAATCGCATATTGAGATTGTTCTGCAACAGCTTTTGCAGCTTCATTTTCCGCTATAATCGGATCATCGATTAGTGATTTCACCGGTGGAATCTCTTGTGTTAATTCAAAGCGAGTTTTTGCATTTTCTTCGTTTGTGATATGCTCAATAAGTTTTGTGGACCAGTAAGGATTTTTCGTAAATTGTGTTACATGCCAGCCTTTAACACCCATAAATGTTTTTACAGGCTCTCCATTTGGAAGCTTCGGCATTGGAGCAACCCCAACTTCAATTCCAGCATCCTTCATACCTTGAAGTGCCCAAGGACCATTCATGACAGAAGCAGCATTTCCTTCGTTAAATAATCCGTCTCTAGCCGCTCCGCCTGTCTCACCGATGATTCCGCTTGGGAATAATCCGTCAGCATACCACTTTTGAATGAACTCAGCGCCAGCGATTGCACCTTCATTATTTAAACCAATATCATTACGGTCTAATGCGCCATCATTATCTTTAAATACATATCCGCCCATTCCGGCAAGATAGCCATGAGCCATATAGAAATCATCTAATACTGCGATAAAGCCATATTGATCACCGCTCGTAAGCTCTTTAGCCTGCTCGTATAACTCATCCATTGTCTCAGGCGCTTGATCCATTAATGCTTTATTATAGATAAATACGGGTGTTTCAGTTGACTTTGGAAGTCCATATAATTTGCCGTCAAACATTTGAGCAGAAATGGATGACTCGCTGAATGTATCTAATACCGCATCTTCTACTTGGATTTCCTGCAGAAGACCTTCTGTTACCACCTGACCGATTTGATCATGAGGTAAAGTAACAACGTCAGGAGCATTTCCAGCCGGACCATCTAATCTTAATTGATCACGAATTTTGTCGGCCATATTTAATTCTACGTATTCTACTTCAATGCCATATTCTTCTTCAAATGACTCAATTGCAGGTTCTAAGGCAATGCCTTTATCTACATCTTCCCAGACAACAAGCTTTTCTGGTTTTGGCTCTTCACCTTGATTTTCTGTATTATTATTTTCGTCTTCTGTACTTTGTTCTCTTGCTTCTCGATCTGGACCACATGCTGCAAGCAATCCTAATAGTAAAACCAGCATCATAAAGATAGATAATGATTTTTTCATGGTATTGCCCCCTCCTAATAGTTATGTTTCTATTGTCATTGTACAACCGTTTGCACAAAAATGTAAGCGTTATTATTGTATTTGTAAAAAATAATTGCTTACCTTTTTATCCACTTACTTTTCACTCTAATATCTGTTTAATTCTCAGTGAAAACGATTGCACAATTTCAATCTTTATTATACAGGCTTTTTTTATTTTGACAATATTTTTTTTATGTTCTTATTGAATTATGCTGATTTAATCTAATTTCTTCTGTAAATATTTTTGCATATTACTGCTCTGTTTCTGCATATATTCAACGATTACATGCCATTCTATATATTTTAAAGCAGCTAAAATTCATTATGGGATTTCGTTTATTGTAAAACTAAAAAAATAGATAATGAATCTTTCTGAAAATATGTTATAATGCAACCGATTGCACTAAAAGGAGTGATATAGATATGGAAAAATCCTCGATTATCCATTTCCCTGCAGATCAATTTGTGTATGCTGCAGACAATAAGACCTTACATATAAAAATTTTCACAAAAAAGGATGATGTTCTGTCCGTCAGTCTGCTCCATGGAGATCAATATATATGGAAAGATGGCAAATGGGTTTACGAACAAACAGAAATGAAAAAAGCGGGCAGTGATCTTCACTATGATTACTGGCTTGCAGCCATTACGCCTCCATACCGCCGCAGCAGATATGGCTTTGCACTTACAAATGAAAAGGAAACAGTGATACTAACTGAAAAGGGATTTTACGAAACACCTCCGGCTGATTCAGGCTATTATTTCAACTTTCCATATCTCCATGAATCTGAAGTCTTTCAAGCCCCAGCTTGGGTGAAAGACACCGTATGGTATCAAATCTTTCCTGAGAGATTTGCGAATGGAAATCCTGCAATAGATCCTGAAGGCACACTGCCTTGGGGAAGTGAAGAACCTACTCCTGCTAATTTCTTTGGCGGCGACTTTGAAGGTGTTATTGAGCACCTTGATTATTTAGTAGAGCTTGGCATTAACGGTATCTACTTTACGCCTGTCTTTAAAGCATACTCGAATCATAAATACGATACCATTGATTATCTAGAATTAGATCCTCAATTTGGCACAAAGGAGACATTAAAGAAACTGGTAACTGAATGCCATAAACGAGGCATACGTGTCATGCTTGATGCTGTATTTAATCATAGTGGGTACTACTTCCCTCCTTTTCAGGATGTATTAAAAAACGGGGACCAATCAAAATATAAAGACTGGTTTCACCCGCACAGCTTTCCACTGGATACAAAGGCTGAACGCCCAAACTATGAAACCTTTGCCTTTGTTGGTGCGATGCCAAAATTGAACACTAAAAATACAGATGTAAAAAAGTACTTATTTAAGGTAGCGAAATACTGGATTGAAGAATTCAATATTGATGGCTGGAGATTAGATGTTGCCAATGAAATCGATCATCAATTCTGGCGTGAATTTCGACAGGCTGTCAAAACCGTTAAACCGGATTTATATATTTTAGGAGAAGTATGGCACAATTCAATGCCATGGCTGCGCGGTGATCAATTCGACGCTGTTATGAATTATCCTTTCACAACCAATGTCCTTAACCTTTTGGCTGCAAAAACCATTACCGCCCAGCAATTTGCTGATAATATGACAGCAGTTCTTCATAGTTATCCATCAACCGTAAATACAGCTGCCTTTAACTTAGTAGGCAGCCATGATACTCCAAGAATTTTAACGGAGTGCGGAGACAGTAAGGATCACTTGAAATTAGTTTTCACTTTGTTATTTACGTTTATCGGCTCCCCTTGCCTTTATTACGGGGATGAAATTGGTTTAAATGGTGAAATGGACCCTGGCTGCCGCAAATGTATGATTTGGGATGTGGAAAAACAGGATCGAGATATGTTTTCGCATGTACAGAAACTTATTTCTCTGCGCAAATCGGAAAAGCTGCTTGCAAATGAAGGAGAGCTTGAGTTTTTAAAAACAGACTTCCCGAATCTTGTTGCGTTTCGGAAATTCACGCCTTCTAAATCCGTGATCGTGCTGGTGAATGCATCGGATGATGAAGTATTTTACACATTGCCTTACTCATTAAAAGGGCAGCTTGTCCGTAATTTATACAGTAATGAAGATTTTGCAGGAGAAGCAGATACTCTCCAAGTTAAACTTGAAGGACTTGATTTTTCTATTTTGTCTATTGACCATGCAAATCCCATCCTTTAAAATTGGAATTTAGTTTAAGTCAACAGTCAGGAGAAAATTGAATGAGTCAAAATCAGAAAAAGCTCACCTTATTTGCCTTAACATGGCCGATTTTTATTGAAGTCCTCTTGCATATGCTTATGGGGAATGCAGATACATTAATGCTCTCCCAGTATTCTGATGATTCTGTTGCTGCAGTTGGAGTGGCTAATCAAATCCTTTCATTGGTCATTGTCATGTTTGGTTTTATAGCGACAGGAACCGCCATATTAATTGCTCAAAACATTGGTGCAAACAGACTTCAGACTGCAGGCGAAATTTCGGTTGTTTCACTTGCTGTCAATCTTGTTTTTGGAATTCTATTAAGTATTTTGCTGTTTTTCACTGGAAAACCTTTATTGCTTTTAATGGATCTGCCAAGCGAGCTGCTGGATGAAGCCTATATTTACTTAGTTATTGTTGGCGGTTTTTCCTTTGTTCAAGCAGTCATTATGACGATTGGTGCAACGGTCAGAAGCTACGGTTTTACAAGAGATATTATGTACATTACGATCGGGATGAACATCCTTAATGTGGCTGGAAACTACCTCTTTATTTTTGGTCCTTTCGGATTTCCCGTATTAGGGGTTGAAGGAGTTGCCATTTCGACTGCTGTCAGCAGATTTATTGGTCTAATCGTATCTATTATGGTTCTCGTTAAAAGAACGAATGGCGAACTTCCTTTCAGAAAGCTGTTTCAGCTACCAAAGGAGCATATACGAAATCTGCTGAAAATCGGAATTCCCTCTGCAGGTGAACAGCTGTCTTATAATGCTTCCCAAATGGTGATTACGATCTTCATTGCTGCTCTAGGCACAGAAGCATTAACGGCTCGAGTATACACACAAAATATTATGATGTTCATTTTTCTTTTCAGTGTCGCAATCAGCCAAGGTACACAAATTTTAATTGGCCATATGATTGGTGCAGGCAAATTTGAAGAAGCTTATAAAAGATGTATGCAAAGCTTGCGTTTAGCGATTGCCATTTCTTTAGGTACAGCCATTTTATTCTCGATCTTTTCCGAGAATCTGCTTGGTATTTTCACATCTAACCCAGAAATCATTGAAACTGGTGCATTTCTGATCCTGCTGACGATTATATTAGAGCCTGGCCGCTCATTTAATCTAGTCGTTATTAACTCTTTGCGTGCTGCTGGAGATGTGAAATTCCCTGTGTATATCGGAATTTTATCCATGTGGGGCGTAAGTGTTAGCCTATCCTATCTGCTCGGAATCCATTTTGGACTTGGGCTGACTGGCATTTGGATTGCATTTATTGCTGATGAATGGCTGCGGGGCATTCTCATGCTTTTCCGCTGGAGATCAGGTGTCTGGAGAAGCAAAGGCTTTGTGACAGCAAAACAGGGTGCATAGTTTGATTTTTTTATTAAAAGATAGACAAAGAGCCACCATTCATATGCTGGCTCTTTGTCTATTCTTAATCAACTATATTAATATTGTAATCTTTTACCCAGAAGTGTATTTGTGCAAGATGAGCAAGCAGCTGCGGGCCTGTCATCAGCTGACCAAACCAAGGCTCTTTAAAAGCTTCCCCTTTTGTTTCAATAATGCTTTTGAGCTTTTTTTCGTCAAAAAGCTCATATAAAACCGAAGAACGATCTTCTAAAATCTCGCTTAGCATATTTTGCACGGCGTTCGTATAAGTAGGATTATGTGTCTTCGGGTAAGGACTCTTCTTCCTATATAGAACCTCTTCTGGAAGAATGCCCTCAAGTGCTTTTCTCAACAGCCCCTTTTCCCTGTTGCCATGCATTTTCATATCCCATGGAATATTCCAGACATATTCAACAAGGCGGTGATCTGCAAACGGTACACGCACCTCAAGACTTGCGCCCATACTCATACGATCCTTGCGGTCAAGCAGTGTTGTCATAAAGTAAATCATATTGATATAGAAAAGCTCGCGGCGCTTCGCATCAATCCCGCTTTCTCCCTCTAATCTTGGAGTCTCGGCAACCGCTTGATTGTATTTCTCAATTGTATAGTCTTTTAGATTTAATTTTGATTGTAAGTCTGCTTTTAATAATCCTTGACGCTCATTAATCGACCTCATCCAAGGAAATCCCTCGCGGTTTAAATCGTCTGGGCGATGGAACCAAGGATAGCCGCCGAAAATTTCGTCTGCACATTCACCAGATAAGCTGACAGTATAATCCTTCTTAATTTCACGGCAAAACCAAAGAAGTGATGAGTCAATATCCGCCATCCCAGGCAAATCTCTTACATGTACAGCTTCGATTAAATGTTCTGCAAGCTCTTCTTGCGTAATGATCGAGCTATGATGCACAGTATTGAATGTTTCCGTCATTTTTTGGATAAATGCGGCATCTGAATTTGGCTGAAAGTCATTTGCTTTGAAAAATACATCATTGCCCTCATAATCAATTGAATAAGTATGAAGTTTTTTCCCTTCTGCCTCATATGTCTTTGCAGCAATGGCCGTAATGGCACTTGAATCTAATCCCCCAGATAAAAAAGTACATAACGGGACATCTGATACAAGCTGTCTATTAACTGCATCTGTAAATAGCTCTCGAACCTTTCCAGCGGTATCTTCAAGCGAATCGGTGTGCTGTGAGCTTTTGACATTCCAATAGCGCTTTATGTTTATGCCTTTCTTTGTAACCGTCATGGCATGTGCTGGACGAAGTTCCTTTATTCCTTTAAACACGCCAGAGCCTGGAGATCTTGATGGCCCAAGACCAAATACTTCGGAGAGTCCTTCCCGATCAATTTCTGTTTTCACATCTGGATGAGCCAGAATGGCCTTTAGCTCCGAACCAAATAAAAGCCCCGCTGAAGTTTCTTTATAGAACAAAGGCTTAACTCCAAGACGGTCTCTCCCGATAAAGAGCTGATTTTTATTGGCATCCCAGATGGCAAATGCAAAGATCCCATTTAAGTGATCAACACAATTTTCTCCCCATTCAATATAAGAAGTCAGCAAAACCTCTGTATCAGAATGACCTTTAAAAGAATATCCTTTTATAAGGAGTTCTTTTCGGATGTCTTCCGTATTGTATAATTCGCCATTATAGCAGATGGTATAGCTGCTATTTCTTTTTTCAATTGTCATCGGCTGTATGCCGCCTTCTGGATCTACAACCACAAGACGCTTATGGCCAAAACCAGCATGCTCAGCTGCCCATACATTTGTATCATCCGGCCCTCTTTTTGAGAGTGTCTCTGTCATTTTCCCAAGGATTTCAGTTTGATTACTTATATTGTTGTTAAAATCAATCCAGCCTGTTATACCGCACATGCAATAATCATCCTTTCTGTCCGTATCATTCTCGGGTGGCCGTTTTAGCAGGGCAATGATATTTACTTCATTCTTTATCCAATTCACCCATTTATTTCGAGTGGATAATTGGGCACCTTCACATGGATTTATTGTATGCAGGAAATGGTCTTTGGTTAATTGTCCTATGCTGAATCATGGGCAGAATTTACAAACCATGTTGATCTTCCACATTAAGCTTATTTAAGCACCTTTAAAAAAATGATACCGTCATTCTTCCATGTTAGAGTGAGTTGTTTGTAATGAGAGGCGTGTAACCCCTGCGGCAAAGGCATACTACCAGCCCGCGGGAGTGTGAATTCTACAATGAAAATATTCTTTTTGACTGAAATTACATTATCAGAAAGGGTATAAAAACGACATTAGATGTCAAAAAAGAATGTTGACGTATTTTTCTTTAATAAGCGTATGGCAAAACACGATGATGAAATCAGCATGAAAGTGGAGGTAGTTTATGAAAAAACAGCAGCGAATAAAATTGATTGAATATCAAACCCGTGCTTTCACAGAAGGCAATGTAGAATATATAAATGATCAATGGATCTTCTTTGACCGGGAAACAGATGAGGCAGCTATGTTAGACGATTATCTCCATATGGAAATAGAGTTAGCACGCCATAAAAGGTGGAAAAAAGGGAAATTGGCTGGTGAAGGAAAGATTGCCTGTTCTGATGAACTAGTGTTTTTAAAGGATCAAGATACTGTCCGCATTCGAAAATCGCTCGTTTTTGCATTAGAAAAACTGCTGGACGAATTAAATGATGATGCTTTTTACCAATTTGTAACCACCCTAAATTCCATGCAGTTTTCGATTTATGATTGCATCTACTGTTACAATCAATTAACTTTTGTACATGATGAAGACAGAAAATCCGGTGTTAATTTCATTATATTCGACAATCAGGAGCATATATGCAGTGTCCAGCATCATTTTAGCTATTATGAGGGTATAAGTGACCGCTTTGAATTCACATTAAATACGGGGAAAAGAATGGTGATTGAGAAGATTTCTTCATAAAAAGGATGCAGCATCCAGCTGCATCCTTTTTATGAATATACTCTTTTGGGAACTTAGTAATTTTAGATGGAAACTCCTTTAATATCTTTTTCGAAATCTGCCGACTTTAAGGGTTTGTGATAGAAAAATCCTTGTGCATAGTGACATTTCATTTCCTTTAGCAGTTCTATTTGCTCTTCCGTTTCTACACCTTCAGCTACTACTTGAACATCTAAGCCTTGTCCCATTGTAATAATCGCCTTGACTATGGCGACATCCGATGTATCCAGCTTTAAATTATTAATAAACGAGCGGTCAATTTTCAGCGTATTAATTGGCAGGTTCCTTAAATAGGATAAAGAAGAATAGCCTGTCCCAAAATCATCAATTGACACCTTTACTCCAAGTTCCTGCAATGACTTCATGACTTGTATACTATAGTCTACATCATTCAGCATGGTGCTTTCTGTCAATTCCAATGTTAAGTATTTGGCTTCGAGCTCAGAATTCAATAATGCCTGTTTTACTTGTTCTACAAAATTTGGCTGCTGAAATTGATTTGCTGATACATTCACAGAAATAGAGAGCATGCCTAAGCCTTGCCGCTGCCATTGTTTATTTTGAACACAAGCCGTTCGTAAAACCCAAGCTCCAATTTCTTCAATTAGACCTGTTTCTTCTGCAAGCGGAATAAAGTCGGCTGGTGACACTACTCCTAAAATGGGGTGATTCCACCTGATCAGTGCTTCACTTCCATATACATTCCCTGTTTCAAGATTGATCAAAGGCTGATAGCATAAGTGAAATTCATTCTTCTGCAATGCTTTCCGCAAATAACTTTCCAGTTCAAGTCTTGCCATTGCATGACTGTCCATTTCCATCGAAAAAAAAGTGATGCGATTGCCTCCTTGCTTTTTTGAACGATTCATCGCAATGTCGGCATTTTTTATTAAAGAATTTTGATCTTCCCCATCATTCGGATATAAGCTGACACCAATGCTTGCCGTCAGGAAAAATTCTTTTCCCTTATAATAAGCTGGCTTTGCAATTTCTTGAAGGATGTATTTCGCTTTTTTCATTACATCTTCCATATCCTTTGTCCGCGAGAAAACAAGAGTAAATTTATCCCCGCCAAAGCTGCTTAGATAAGTGCCGGCAGTTAACACTTTCTCAATTCTTTCTGATAGTTCTTTTAAAATCAAATCTCCTGCATCATGTCCAAATCCGTCATTAATAAATTTGAAGCGGTCAATATCAACAGATAGTACTGCAAGCATTCGATTTTGATTTTCCGCTTTTCGCGTAAATTCCTCCAGCTGTTCAATAAACTTCACTCTGTTCGGAAGACCGGTGAGTGTATCAAAGTATGATAATTCAGTCACTTTTTCTTCAATTTTCTTTAACTCTGTGATATTTTTCCCGATTCCATATACACCAACGGTCTGACCATTCACTTTAACCGGTATATTCTTAATTTGATATAAGTTATTTTCACCAGATTTAGTTGTTAATTCAATATTATAATGCTGATGCTGACCTTTTAGCGCACGTGCATAGTGTATTCGAATTCTTGGAATATCAGCAGGAGTTATATAGTTTAAAGCAGATGTTCCTACTACCTCATCTTTACTGTATTCAAAGGTTTTTTCAAATGCTGTGTTCACACTCGTAAAAACGCCGTTTAAATCTGTAGAATAAACGATATCTGCATTATGATCGAACAACGAGCGATAATGCTGTTCTGACAGGGATAAACTGTTATTTAACTCCTCAATATCCTTAAGTGATGCGCGCATTAAATGTGTTAAAGAATCAATCGTTTTAATGTAGTGAGGAATCTCATAAACAAACGATTTTTTTTCTGCCCTTTTAATAATTCCTTCTGAAAGTGCTAAGCAGGAAAAGGAATGACCAAGCATTTTAGGCTGCCGGCCATTTGTATACCCAATTTCACCATGCAGGAAAACCCCGTTTGAAGGAGCAATACTTTGCAGCATGGCAAGCTCTATCTCAGCAAAATCATGAGAGTAATTCTTTTTTGCAATACAATTGTATACAAAAATGGATTGAGGATTTTGCTGGCTCAGTTTCTCCATACAGTCTGATGTATGATGAATCATATTTTGGATATTTGTATAAGCAAAACTTAGCTGATCGCCTTCCTTTACTGGCCGGCTAACTTTAATGCTGCCATCCTTCTGAATCGAAGTAATAAAGACAGGCAATTTTTCTCCCTTATATTCGTGCAGAAAAGGAAATTCCATGCTTGCTTCACTTAAATGGGAAGCGTTTTCTTCACCAAGATAATGCTTTATTAGCTGCAGAGGATCTTTCCCATCAATTTCGTAAATCGATGTTTCTTCCGCCCTGGTTACAGTAAATGGCCTGCCAATTTCCTCAAGCTGATAATTTACGTAAGAGTGGACATTTAAATACTCGCCCTGTAAGGCGACAGCCGTAACGCCATTTGATATAATACGATCTTGGTTAAAAACCAATGAATCATCTGCCGTTTTTAAACAACCAGCCATCCCTCCTGCTGTGATGATCTCAGGGTGCTTTTCATGCAGCACTTCCAATACAGACTGTACACTCGTTTCATAGCCTGCAAAGAATAAAATCAGTGCTTTCGTCCTTTCTTCTGCAAACTCACTTAGAGCTCGGCCGATTTCTATACTATTATTATTTTGATCTGTTTCTATATAGATGGATTTAATTTGTGATTTTTCAAAAATGGTGAACGTTAGAATAATGTTATATTCCGATAGTTCCCCTTGAAATATCTCACCGGATGCAGTGCAGCCTGTAACTATTGCAAGAGGAACATACTTACGCAAAGCAGGCAGCAGCTGCTCCAGTTTTTCCTTATCAGTAGTGCCTGAAAAGACTTGAACAAGTACATTTGGATATGTAGTTAATTCATGATCTTCTATAAAACTATACAGCTGGTCATCGTTTGTATACATGCAAGAATATGTTTTAGCCATCATAACCCACCACTAATAAAGTATTATTCTAGTTAATAAGAGCAGGAAAAGTTATTATAAGCTTTTCCCTTATCTTTTTAAAAATACCATATTTATAGGACTATTGATATGAAAAAAATAAAAAAGCTGTCGATTTGACAGCTTTTTAACAGCGATTTACATAAAAGGAGTAAAACCTAGTGGAAGCTTTAATCCTAAATAAATGACAAGAACCAAGGAAATACCAAGCTGCGCCCAGAGAATACCTGTTTTCTTGCCTTTAGCAGTGCGAACAAGAACCATCTCAACCGCAGCAATTACCCAAATGCCTACTAACGATTTCAAAATGTACATCATATCAATATTGCTTATTGATGTTAACATCCAAATGCCTGTCCCAATGATCAGCAAATAAAAGAGTCTTAATACCATATGTACAATTTTTGCACCTTTTGCTTTGCCGCTCTTTTGAAGACTAAGCACAACAAAAAATAGGATTAATGCAACTACCCATGTTGTAATATGAACATGTGTCATTCCTAACTGCCCCCTCTACTCAAGTTCGTTTACATCATATCATATTGACATTGAAAATCCTAAGGTTAAGATAGCCGCTGGAATTTCGCCGATACAATATGTGTCAAATTTTTGACAAATTAATAAAATAATAGACGCAGCAAAGTGAACATGGTTAATGTTTGTTTAACTTTTTGATTTTAAATACCCCATATCCCTTTTAACATGCAGGAATAACTTTATCCTACTGTATTTTTTAACGTCCCAATTCCTTCAATCTCAATTTCAACTGTATCACCCTTCTTTAAGAAACGAGGCGGTTTGAATCCTTTTCCGACACCAGCCGGCGTTCCTGTAGCGATCAAATCGCCTGGCTCTAGTGTCATCCCGGATGAAAGAACCGAAATTAATTCATCTATCGGAAAAATCAGCTGATCTGTTGTGGAATCCTGCCTAACATCTCCGTTTACACGAGTTTGAATCCTCAATTGAGACGGGTCTTCCACATAAGATGCAGGAACAATCCAAGGACCGACTGGACATGTGCTATCCAGACTTTTGCCTAAGAAAAACTGTTTATGCTGCTTTTGAAGATCCCTTGCTGTAACATCATTGATAATGGTGTATCCAAACACATAATCCATTGCCTCTTCTCTGGGAATTGCTTTTCCTGTTTTCCCAATTACTATAGCAAACTCTCCTTCATAATCCAGTTCAGATGTTATCGATTCGTGTGCTTCAATTGGTTGCTCATGGCCAATGACTGTTGTCGGTGCTTTTGTAAACACCATGATATGCTCTGGAATATCATCCTTGCTTCCCATTTCAATAGCATGCTCTGCATAATTTTTGCCGATACAAAATACATTTTTTAGCGGTCTTGGGATCGGGGCAAGCAGTTGAACTTCTTTAAGTTCATATATGGCTTCCCTTGCGTTTTCCTCATTGGCTGCTGCCCACTCTGTTAATGTCTCAATATCATCTATAATTTGATTTCCGGTCTTAATACAGTCCAAAAGTGTCTTTGGAAAAGGGTCTTGTCCGCTTAATTCAGCAGCTTTAGCCAGATCTAATACAAAATGTTCGTCTTCCATTAAAACGCCGGCTAAGATTTGATTCTCTTTTTTAAAGGTAAGTAGTTTCATAATGCCACTCCTATTTTTTCATTTTTGGAATTTCCCAGTACGTAAACGATCTCCATACCCATTCAACAGGACCATACAAAAACCTTTTAGCATAAAACCTGCTAAACAATAGCTGGATGAAAAAAATAATGATTACGAGCACAGTACCTGTCACTACGGATATCTCGCCAAATAATCCAAAACCATAACCATAAAAAAGAATACTGCAAAGCAAAGATTGAAATAAATAATTGCTTAAAGACATTTTGCCTATATAAGCAAGTGGTTTTAAAAGTTTAAGCAAATGCATGCTGCCCACCGCCCAGGCAATAAAACTTCCATATGCAACCGCGAGCAATGGGCCGCCAAACGTATCCTGAACATAATCAAGAGCCAATGATCTATTCATGATGTAAGGAAGAAGTTTTATAACCAGACCAAGAACGAAAGTAATGATGGCCATATTTCGAAATAATGACCGCCGCTGACCTGCATTCTCAAGCAGCTTCAGCTTTGCAGCACCTCCGCCAATAAGAAATAATGGCAAAATGGAAATAAGCATAACCGGAAATCCGCCTACATTATTTGCATACCAATCTTTTATTCTTTCAGAAGTTATTTCTGTGAAAGTACCTGTATGATACACAGCCGCTGCTTCTTCGGCTAAGCTGTTATCATACAATGTAAGATCATCCGGCGGAAAGATTAATTCAGCAGCAAATAATAAAAGACAAAGAAGCAGATTCGGAATAATATAAATCACCAAACCTGTAATAAGCATGTTTTTTCCATTCATTTTGACAAATAAAAGAAAGATAAAGGCCAAAACAGCATACATTGCCAAAATATCCCCAAACCATAGAAAAAAGGCGTGTCCTAAACCCAATAACAATAAAAACGAAAACCTTCTTACTGCAATAACATTGAAGGACAATTCCTTCTTTAATACTCTCTCCCTCAGCATGATTACACTATAGCCAAAAAGGAGAGCAAATAAAGGATAAAAGCTTGCTTGCACAAGAACATCAATCACACTGTAAACGGTTTGATCGCTGCTGTCTGTCCACCAGCTGAGCGGATCAATATAGAGAAATGGCGAATGAAAAGAGAGCATATTGACGAGGAAGATGCCTAATATCGCAAAACCTCTCATAATATCCAATGATATAATTCTTTCTTTTTCTGTAACTGAACTCATCCCTATCTCCCTTCATGTTTATCTCCTTTCATCATAGAAGATTTTGGATATGTTTGTCTATTGAAAAACTAATAAATTTAGGCGAATGTATCACACAATATACTCTGTCACATAGGATGATATTATTAACTACCCGCCTACTTTCTTAAGGCGGAGAAAAACGATTAAAGGGTGTCTTATATGCCAGCAATAGTCGGTGTTGTGCAGGTCATTTCGGTTGGAAGCAGTTCTATCTTTAATATAGGGGACGTATACAAAATGATGCCTATTTCTACAGCTAAAACTTTTTCTGGATCAGGCTCTTTTAACACCGGAGACGGTTTAAAGGTCACCAATCATTATAGTACAACAAACACCTATGATTCCGATGGCATCGATCAGGCAAATATAATGAATTTATAAAGTAATAGGTGATGTTAATGAATTTTTATATTCAACAATCCATACACATTAATATGATAAAAATCGGAGGAGTTTCAAACTCTTCTGTTCTGCAGATTGGCAGTGCAGGGATTATTAAGCCCGCTTCCTACTTGTATAATACAGGCGGCTTTACAGAGCCTGCCCCAGAAGTGATTGATGAAGATGAAAATATGCCAGTCACGGATCCTTTAATAAATTCACCAGCTGTTCCTCTTGTCGCTCCTTCTAATGCTTAAGGCCACATTACATGCTGCAGCTTCCATTAAAATTTTTTAGAAATGAGGTGGAGCCGTTGAGCCAAGATCTTTATTCCTATCTGCAAGGTTTGCAAGGCTATATTCAAACGCTCGAAAAGCGGATCTCCAAACTTGAGAAAAAAGTTGCGGAGCTTGAAGATGAAACACGTCAGCTGCAAAAACGCCCACCTGTGCATATTGATACAATTGAATATAAGTTTGACCAATTAAAGGTGGAAACATTGGAAGGAACGTTAAATATCGGATTAAACCCAACAGACCTGCAGGAAGAGATTGAAGAATTTTCTATCGATAACAAGGATGTTTACGCACCTAATATTAAAGACACCTACGCTCCACCTTCTCCAAAAGATTTCATGTATCATAGCATGGGCGTGGAAAATGAAATGTACCGCTATTTAGAACAAGACCTTCCAGAAGTGATCGAAGACGTTCAAGCCGAAACAAATGTTTCATTAGATGAATCTTATATCAATTTTATCAAGGAAGATATTTTAAAACAGCTGCCGAAACGGATTGACTATTACTTAAAAAAGGAACACGCAGCGATTGCTGAAGGAGAACTGCAAGATCATGTAACCAGTATGCTAAAACAAGAAATACGCAATGGTGTCTCCATTTTTGCCAATAACTTGCCCGAAAACATGAGAGGAGATAAAAGAGAATGATCTTTCAAGTCTATAATCGCGATTTAAACGTTGGAAATATTAGAGTAATTGGTGTTTCCAGCTCCTCCATTTTATTGGTTGGTGACGCTGAAACTATACAGCTGGCATCTACTTTTGATACTCCGGCTGAATCACTAATTATTGGGCCGTTTGTGCCTTTGTCGCCGGAGTAAGCTTATGCTGCATAGAACATCCATAGTAGATCATATCCGTATAAATACACTATCCTTTTCTTCCATTTTTGAAATTGGTGATGTTTCATATATTCAAGGTTTTTCAAGGGCAATTGCCGATCAGCGGCAAAAACCGATTTTCCGAAGTGATGAAGGCAGTTTTAGAAGATATCCAATCTTTAGAGAACCCATTCCTTTGCCTTCCATTGATGAAGCAGTCACAATGGAGGTTACACAATTAAATCCTGGCATTAAAGTTCATGATATTGATGTCCTTGGTGCATCCTCATCGTCGATCGTTCAGCTCGGGAACACAAAAAAAATATTCATGGAATCCAGAATTAAACATATTCGCCACGTTACCTCAAACGGTAATCCGCAAAATTCGGATGTAAGCAGTTAATAAAATAAATTCATTTATTCAGGAGGTTGCCACATGCCAGCCATCGTAGGTCCTGTGCAGGTTGTTAATAACTCTGATGGAATTGTACAATTTGGAGACTCATTGATCATTTCTCCAAAAAGCACAGGTAAATCAAATTCGGGTTCAGGCGCAGCTAATACAGGCGCTTTTGTTATCACTAATAATGGTTTAAGTGCAAGTAATGTGCTTGATACCAACCTAGTTGACCAGCCAATGATCGGGAATAATTAAAACAAACCTATAAAAAAAGCCGGCAATCGAATGTTTATCGAGCCGGCTTCTTTTCTATATCATCTTTATAGTTTAATCGTAAACCGGCCATCAAATAAATATAAATACCTCTCATTGACCGTCCGATTCCATATATGTTCTATAGCAGCTGTATACAAATTGAGCTGTGTTTCATAACGTTTGGCAAGCTCGGTGATTGCTTGTTCCTGACCCCCAGGGAACCGCCCATCAACAGCATCAGATTTATAATCTACCAGCACAAGACCATCTTCATCCTCAAATAAACAATCGACAATTCCCTGTACGATAACGTTTTCGTCACTAGCATCCCAGTTCGGATATACCTCACTAGCAGGAAGGGCAAGACTAAACGGAACTTCCCTGTAAATGTTTCTAGCCTGCTGCATCCTTTGCGCAATATCACTATCAAAAAAAGGCAAAATCTGCTCTGGATCAATTCCATCACTCTGTTCGGCTGTCAAAAGTTCTCTTTGCACGAGATCATCTATTAAAACTTGAATACTTTGAATGGTCGGTTTTGTCCTTAAATCTATATGCTGCATCAGCATATGCATGGCCGTTCCTCGTTCAGCAGGCGAGAGCTTTTTCTCCTGCATAAATTTTGGACGGTTAAAAATCGGTTTGCTAAGCTTGCGGACAAGTTCGATTCCGCTTTCCTCAGCAGCAAAAATTTCCTTCTGACGTTTAATTTCTGAAACAGACTGCTTTGATCTATGCTGTGCTGCTTCTTTGTATTCATAAGTCCAGTCCAGCTGTGCCTGAAGCTGCTGCTTATATGGCGATTGGACCGGCACCCGTCTTTTGGCATATACATCATCGAGGAAGGATTCTCCTTGGTCAGTTTCATTCTCTCCAAGAATAACGACCTCGGACTGATTGATCACATCGATCTTCCAGCTTGAAGGATGGTTCAGCAGCTCTTCAGAAACAGTATCATCGTGTTTTAGCGGACCGCTATCTCGATGCCTGACCATTGCCGGAGCAATCCAGTCCATATATCCAGAAGCTGCAGCACGGTCATACTCACGTAACAGCCAATCTCCGTCTGAAGCAGCCTGCTGCCAAACCTTTATTTTCTTCTCTGCATTTTTAACAGATCCAATCAAATAAAGCTTTTCTTTAGCACGTGTTAATGCCACATATAAAACACGCATTTCTTCAGCAAGCATCTCCATCTTCTTTTTCCTCTTTAGTGCGAGCTGCGGCAATGATGGGTAGGTAATGCGTTTTTCCGCATGAACATATTTTGCTGCAAAGCCATAATCCTTATCAAAAAGGTAAGATTTCTTAAGATCCATTGTATTAAAATTTCGCGCTAGTCCAGCGATAAATACAAACGGAAATTCGAGTCCTTTGCTGCTGTGAATGGTCATAATGCGGACAACATCCTCTTGTTCTCCCAACGCTCTGGCCGCACCTAAATCATCGCCTCTTTCGCGCATTCTATCAATAAATCTCAAGAAACGGAAAAGCCCTCTAAAAGAGGTAGCTTCATATTGACGGGCACGATCATAGAGCGCGCGAAGATTTGCCTGGCGCTGCTTCCCGCCTGGCATCCCTCCTACAAAGTCGTAAAACCTTGTTTCACGGTACAAATGCCAGACAAGGTCGGACAATGATCCTTGCCGGGCCATGGTTCTCCAGCCTGTTAATTTTTCTAGAAAAGGAGCGATTTTTTCATATAATTCTTCCAATTCACCAGCAGGTTTTTGAAGACAGATTGCGGTTAACGCTTCATAAAAAGACCCTTTTTTATGATGTATCCTGATCTTCGCAAGCTCTCCTTCTGTTAATCGGACAATTGGAGAACGCAGCACAGCAGCAAGCGGAATATCCTGGTATGGATTATCAATTACTTTTAAAAGAGACATCATAATCGATACTTCTGTTGCTTCAAAGTAACCTGATGATAAATTCGCATATACTGGAATTCCCTGCTGCTTGAACTCTTCCATAATTTGCGGAGCCCATGTCATTGAACGCAGTAAAATTACTATGTCACGGTACATCGCTGGACGATTTGCCTTAAGCTTTGGATTGTACACTTCTTTGCGATTTTCAATTAGGTCTTTGATTTTTGCCGCCATAAATCTGGCTTCTACTTGCGATTGTGCGAGCTCAGCCTGATCAAATTCATCTTCTTCCGTTTCAGTCGGCTCATCACCTCCAGATTCCATATCAATAAGAGCTACCTCAATTGGATGTTCCTCATCTGTTGGGTAAGGAGCACCATTCACAAGCTCTGCATCCTCATCATATTCAATTTCGCCGACTTTTTCACCCATAATCTGCTTGAAGATATAGTTGGTTCCATCCAGCACTTCTTTTCTGCTTCTAAAATTCCGCGCTAAGTCAATCCTTAAGCCGCTTCCTTCTCCAGCAGACAGAAACCGATTATATTTTGTCAAAAACAGGTTTGGTTCTGCCAGCCTAAAACGATAGATTGATTGTTTTACATCTCCGACCATAAACAGGTTGCCCTCTTGCTCAGAATCCTTTGTGACAAGCTGAAGGATTGCTTCCTGCACCATGTTTGTGTCCTGATATTCATCTACTAATACTTCTTTAAATTGCTTTCGGTATGCTAAGGCAGCGTTAGAGGGCTGCAATCTTCCTGCCTCATCCTTCACAGCTAATATTTGAAGACAGTAATGTTCAAGATCCGCAAAATCTACGATTCCTTTTTCTGCTTTTACTAAGGTAAAGCGCTCTTCAAACTGTTTGACGAGGTACGTCAGAAGCTCCATATGATGCTTCATTTCACGAATATCCTTTAAGAAGCTTTCTGGTTTTCTGGAGAATAGTTCAGTCTGAAGATCCTGCAGAATTTTCTTAGTTTTGTCTCTGAGCTTTTTCGCCTGATCTACTAATGCTGTGTCATACTCATCGCCTTTAACCGTTTTGGCACGTCCAAATTTCCAGGAGTTCATGGCCTCATAAAGAGTTGCCCATGAATCATTTTTTGCGGCTATCAGCATATCAACCACTTGAATATCATCAATAAAGTTTTCCGCCAGCGGAGCAGGTCCTCCTGGCTCCTTGGCTAATTTCAGCGCCTGTTCCAGCATTTTTTTCGCGCCATTCAGCTGCAGTTCAATGTCTTGCAGCAAAAAGTGCGTGAAAGGCAAATCCTCTATGACTCCATCTTCTTCCATGCTATACATGTCAACAATTGAATTCAGATAGGATTCTGGCGAAGGATTGGCCATAGCAAAATCGTATAAATGACGAATGATATCCTGCAGTCCTGTATCACTCCGGTCGTTGGAGTAAATATCGACAAGCTCAAAAAACTGCTCGTTTCCTTCCTTGCCATATTCATCTTCGAACAGTTCTTCGAGCACTTCATCTCTTAACAGCTGTGCCTCCGTTTCATCTGCAATCCGAAAACCAGGATCAATATTAATTTCGTAATAGTTCTTACGAATCGTATCCAAGCAAAAGGAATGCAAAGTAGAAATGGATGCTTTATTTAGCGTGCTAATCTGTTTTCTTAAGTGAAGAGAAGCAGGATCAGCCGTAATTGCCTTTTCAAGTGCTTCTCCGATTCGGTGTCTCATTTCTGCTGCTGATGCATTTGTAAACGTCACAACCAGGAGTTCATCCACATTTAGCGGTTCATTCTCATCAAGGATTTTATTGATAATTCGTTCTACCAGGACAGCCGTTTTCCCCGACCCGGCAGCCGCTGCAACGAGAATATCCTGGCCCTTTGCCATAATGGCTTTCCATTGATCATCCGTCCAGGTCGCTTCTGCTGGTTTAGGCGGTATCATTGTTTTCATGCTCCTCCACCTCCTTTTTAATACGATTCAGTACTTCTTCTTTTGACTGTGTGTTTAAAAGTCTGAAACTATTACTTTCAATTGAGTCGTCAAATTGGCACACCGACTTATATTCACAGAAGGTACATGGTGTTTGCTCTTTTAATTTATAAGGAGAAATATGGACATTTCCGCTCATAATTTCATTGCCTGAGTGAATATACTTCTGCCGGACGAAGGTTCTTAAAGAATCAAAATCCTGCTTGCTGGCAATTTTGGACCTTTTCGAAATAGAACCATCTGTCTTAAAGCCAGCGGATACAATGGAAGAATCCCCTTTTTCAAGCGATTGGTCCATCAGGCGAATTACATTTTCTTCACCGAGCATAAGACCTTGCATTTTAAACTTCTTCATGAATTCCTGTTCCAGATCTTCTTCTTTGAGCATTTTACTGACTGCCAACATTGGGTTATGCACATGGAAATATAACACCCCTGCAGGGAATGCCTTATTTCCGACCAGTGTTTCAGAATGAGCAATGATGATATCTAAATAAGTGAGCATTTGCATGGCAAGCCCATAATACACTTCATTGACATTTAAATCTTTACTGCTTGATTTATAGTCTATAACTCTTAAAAAGAGGCCCTGATCATCCTCTGCTTTATCAACACGGTCAATTCGGCCGACAAGCTCCATCTTCACTCCGTTTTTAAGCGGGAAGGTCATGGATGGCAGTTCAGCCTTTGGACCAAATCCTAATTCCAATCCAACAGGCGCAAAGCCGCTTACCTTCGCATGTTCTCCTAAGATAAAGGAAGCTCTAGTAATAATCTGTTCTAGCTTTCTTTTTATATAGTAATGGCGGTTGGAGCTTAAGAGAATTTCATTCTGAAGTTTTGGAGCAAGGAGCTCGACTGCTTCCTTGGCCAAAATTTCGAATTGATCCCGAGTCAGCTTGTCCCATGCCATCTTTTTCACACTGATGGTTTCAGCAATATATTTAAGTGCAGCATGAAATAGCTCCCCAATATCTGGCGCATCCAGACGGAAGATCTGACGTTCTCTCAGCTTTAAACCATGCTGCGCAAAATGAGAGAATGGACAGCTATGATACAGCTCCATTCGTGAGACACTTGCGAGAATATGATCTCCATAAAGCTCTTTCGTCATATCCTCATTTAAATTTTGTGTCCTATTTTCATAGGTTAAACTCTCTAATACATGTCCTGCTGTTTCTCTCCATTGGTCATTTTCCATATAGAGATTATAAACATCCCACCATAAATCATAGATATGGTAGCTTCTTTTCTTCAGCTGAAGCTGTGATGTTAAAAAGGTTAATGCGGTTTGATAGCCTGCCGCATATTCAGCCTGCTTCTCTTCAGGCAATTCAAACGGATCTGCCATGTAAAAATCTTCCTGCATCTCCGGAAATGTATCATTGAATTTTTTAATATAAGGAGATGGCAGCAGTGCTTTTCCTTCTTCTGTTGCTAATGGATAACTGATATAGAGCTCTTCTGAAGAAGATACAAACGCTTTATACGCAATAAATTCCTCATCCAGCAGCTTCGTTCTTGTGCTTGGAGCTATTTTCATGCCAGCTGCAAGCAGTGCTTCACGGTCTTGATCAGCTAAAACGCCATCTTCAGGAAACTTGGCAGGAAGAACTCCTTCATTTAGACCAATCACAAAAGAAGTTTTTATATTGGATAAGCGCGAACGTTCCATATCTGCGACTATTACCTGATCAATAGCAGGCGGAACAAGTGAAAATTGGAGTGATTCCATTCCTGCTTCTAAAATAGAAGCAAATTTTTGCAGCGCCACTTCCTCATTACCAAGCATCTCAACAAATTGATCCAGCAGTTCAATGACCGCACTCCATGCTTGATTATGTTCTCTTGCTTTTATTAAATTCCCTTTTTCTTCTTCAATGGCTGCCCATTTTTCCAGCTTTTCTGGAACAGCTAGTTCTTCAAGATATAAATAGATTGCCTCACAATAACCGCGGCCATCTGCTGCCTTCTTCATTCTCTTTCCCATTCTAGCTATTGGCTGTGCGATATAATCACGCAGCTCATTCAATTCCCGTTCTATTTGCTTTTCAGCGTCTGTCTGGGCAATATTTTCAAGTTCAAGGCCGCGGAATCTGCGGTAGGTCCAGTCTGATTTGCCTGTCCATTTAGAGCCTTGAATTCCATATGCCAGCACATAGTTTTCTAGCCGGTCCATTTGTTCACGCAGCTTTTGCTGGTTCAACTTAGCCGGGAACAGCAGCTCTGTTTTAACGGCTCTAAAAACGGGTTCATACCGCCAGTTCCCATACAGAACCTCTAAGCTTGAGCGGATCAGCTCAATAAGAGGATGATTTAACATCGTTCTTTTTTGATCAATAAAAAAAGGAATTTCATAATCAGTAAAAACGGTTTCCATGATATCGTGATAATCATTTCCGTTTCGGACAAGAACCGCCATATCTTTGTAACGCTGGCCTTTTCTTGCCAACTGCTTCATGCGGCGTGCAACACCTTCGATTTCTGCTCTCCTATTGACAGCTTGAGCAAGGTGCACATCAGAAGACCCCGAGAAGGGCATGTTTGGCCGGGTTTCAAATTGAGCTTCTACATGCTGAATTGCTGGTGAAATCCAGCGTTTTTGCTGGGATAGCACTACTTTCTCAACATCCAGCCCTAAACGATTCGATATATCCTCAATGGTTTCATACGTTTCATTGCTCATTCGGAATAAACTAAGCTCCGAACGAAAATGGGATTGATGATTGTCCATTGTCATTGTGATTGTTACCTTTTTACAATGCTTCATCAGCTGTTCAAGCACTAAATATTCCTGAGGTGTAAAACGATAGAAACCATCAACATATACTTCACTATTTTTTAGATAGTCTGATTGTGCAGCCTTCTCTGACAGCAAAGAAAAATAATCCTCTGAATCAACGTATTTTCCGCTCAATGATTCTTCAAAACTTCTATAGATTACTTCCAGATCGTGAAGTTTATCATTTAAAGCCTTGTTAATTTCATTATTTTCCTGCAAATGCTGCCTTCTTGAGGATAATTCTTCAGCATTGATGCAATAGCGTTTAAACTCTGTCATCATCGTTTCCATTTGTTTAATAAATCCATTTTTATCAGCAGCTTTTTGGAAAATATGAAGCTCCTCTTTATGATCTTCAATCAGCTTTCGAATCAGCATGCTTATGCCCGTGCTGTTTAAATGCTGACGGCTGATTCCTCCGGTCTCCTGCAGAATTCTCCAGGCCAGCCGTGTAAATGAATACACTTGTGTACGGATCATTCCGTTAATGTTAGGGTTTGCTAATATATTATATTCAGATTGAAATGTCATTTGTTCTGGCACTAAATAAATGATCGGATTTCCTTCTGGATTACTCTCCAACTTTTGACGGATTTCACTCAGACATAATTCTGTTTTTCCGCTGCCTGAACGTCCCATTATCATACGTACGGACATTTATTCTACCGCCTTTCATTCGAAACTAGCATATTTTATTATTTTATCATAGAAATTCAAGAGCATAGCACTTCAGAACTTGTAAAATTCTTGAAGTCATCATTTTTTCATACTGTCTTTCCCTCTGCTGATTTTTTTAAAAATAAGTTGTTGTTTCCTTAAGCGACCATCAATTACGAAAGCTGGTTTTATTCCACTCATAGCTCTTTTGCCCAGAAAAAAAGCACACTGCCAAACTTCGGCAGTGTGCTTCATAACTCATCTTATAGTGATGCATCCATTTCATTTAAAGGCCAATATTTCACATCAACCTTCCCGACCACCTGCTCAATTGCAATAAAGCCAAAATGCCTGCCATCCCAGCTGCCGGCACGGTTGTCTCCCAGCACAAACAATTTACCTTCAGGCACAACTTTAGAGCCAGTTACTTCTTCTAATGTGAAATCACCTGTTAAATGGCCAAAAGGATCGACTTCCTTGTAGCTTTCCAGAAAGGGCTCGTCTATTTTTTGGTCGTTGACATAAAGAAGATCATCCTGATATTCAATCTTATCACCTGGAAGGCCAATTACTCGTTTAACAAAATCTTCTTTGTCATTATGATGAAAAACAATTACATCAAATCGATCAAAATCACTAATCTGATAACCGATTTTATTGACAATTAATTTGTTGCCGTCTTTGAGGGTTGGCATCATTGATTCCCCTTCAACCACGTAATTGGATAAAAAGAATGTCCGTATGAATGCAAAAATAATAACCCCAATCAGAAGTGCTTTAAGCCATTCTGCACTTTCTTTCTTAAGTTCCTCTTTCAAGACAGTCCCCTCCAAAGGCTGAAGTATATTTGCAGCAGCTGTAATTTCGCTAAAAAGAAAACGGGGATGAACCGAGAAACCACAGCCCCAGCAGACATTTTATTTCTGCTGCTGGTTATCTACTCTCGTATTTAACTTAAGCTCAATTCTTTTTCCAACATACCATAAAATAAAGATAACCACCGCCACGATGGCTGTCCTGATTGGCTGTGTTATGAGAGCGCGAATATCATAGCCTACAAAACTCATTGTAAAAATCATAACAATTTTTCCGGCACCGACTGCCAGCATATATTGATAAACGCTGATTTTGGACAATCCAGCAACAATATTGACAATAGCAGATGGCGTAAAAGGAAAACATAATAGAATAAATAAAGGTCCAAATCCATGGCGTTCTACCCAGCTTACAAGCTTTTGGACTTTTTGGTGTCTATTAATAAATCCCAACACTCTTTTTTGCCCAAATTTCCGTATAAGTAAGAACACCAGCAGTGCACCTGCCGTCGCTCCCACCCATGAAAAAAGGAAACCAAACCATAAACCAAATGCATTTGCATTTGCCATAACAAATAAGAAAAGCGGCAGGAATGGAAGGAAGGCTTCCAGTAATGGCAATAGAATGCCCGGAAGCGGACCAAGTGACCGATACTCTTCAATTAAATCCATAACATTTTCCATTGTAAACCAATCTCTAAATAATTCTAGATCCAAATGAAATCACCTTTTCTCTCCTAAAAAAACAGCATAATACTCTCTATTCTTTCTCTTTACCTCATTTTCTGCCCTTCTACACTCTGCTTATTCTGTTTGAGATAAAAACTCGCGAATCGCTGTTTTATTCTGCTCTAAATCCACTGTAAGAACTTGTGCCCCATTGATTGTCGTTTCTTCAAATGCCCCATCAACAGGAACCCGCATAGTTTTGATATCAGGCGCACCGCCTGTCAAAACATCTTTTCCCATGTATAACATATTGCCTGTCCCCATATTCGTATTAATATAAGGCGTTACCACACCAACTAATTTTGGAAGCTTTGTTAGTGTCTGCAGGCTCGTAAACTGATTCGCAACCTCTTTAAGAACCGTTTGCTGGCGTTCGACACGGTTAAAATCACCTCTGGCATCATGACGGAAACGAACATAACCAAGTAAATGCTTTCCATCCAATCGCTGCAAGCCCGGCTCAAGTGTAACACCGATTTTTTCACTCATCGCTTTTTCTACTTCTATTTCCACTCCGTTCGGAAAAGCTTCATCAATAACATGAACAAAACCATCAAAATCGATAATGGCATAGTATTGTAAATCGATATCGAAATTTTCTTTAATGGTTTGTCTTAATAACTCGGGACCGCCTTGAGCTAGTGCTGTATTAATTCTGCTTTCACCATAACCCGGAATATTTACATACATATCCCGCATAAAAGACATCAGCTTATATGTACCGTTGTCAGGATGATATTGAGCCACCATAATGGTATCTGCTCTTGCATTTTCTTCCCCGCGTGAATCACTTCCAAGCAGTAATATATTTGTTCCGCCGTATTGGTCCTCTTCACCATTAAATTCATATTCTTCTTCCTGCACTTCTGATTGCTCTTGCGCTGCTGACATACCTTGCTTAAATTGATAATAGGAATAAATAAGTACAGCGGCAATAATCAGCAATAGTATTGCAACGATGGATTTCCATCTTCTCTTTTTTCTTTTCTTCACCATTTGGTGTCTTTCAGATCTCATGATATAAAATCCTTTCTGAATACAAAATACAACAATCTGATTAATCTATAAGAAGAGAAATCAATTTCTCTCGAATAGTAAGACTGCATTTTTATATAAAAAGTTTCCTTAAAAATGTGGTATTTTCTGCCTTCCTCTTCTATTTTGCCTCTATTATCATTTTTTTGCAATTCACATACTTCTAATAATGATATATGTGCTTATTAACTTTATTAGTAATATCGGAATGTTGACCTACCTTTATAAAGCCGGTTCTGCTTGTCCTTTAAAGAGGCCGGGACAAAACGATATATTTCTAAACACGAATATATCTTAGCTTGGTATTTAAACAAGTCCGTTCCACTGCGCTGCGGACCCTCGCTTTCCGTGGGGAGGAAGCTGAGCCTTCTCGGCACGCCTGCGGGGTCTCACCTTTTCCTCTATTTCCTTCCGGAGCCTGAGGGCCCTCCGCTCCATTTCACGCATGTTAATAAAATAATTTTATAATTATAAATAAAAAAACGATTACTTATTAAAATATTCTTCCTAAACATTCGCTTGGTGTGTTAAATACTTATGTACCAGCGTTTTTATTCATTTACCAAAAATGACTTTAATTTCTACAGTATCGGCATTAACCATTTAATACTATGCTTTCTGGAATTATAAAAGATTAACATCCACTTCATATAATGCAAAATCATCTATACTACACACACTGTAGCAAAAGAAGACCGGGTTACGGTAACGACATTAGTCACAGTTATGCTAACTGGTGGTTTCTCAAAAGGTACAAATATTCTAGATAGACTAATAAAGATTTATAAAAAGAAAGGTACTACGGGACTAAGAAGGTTTATAAAAAATTTATATTTTAAAGGGTGGGTCATTTGATAGGTAGCATAATTGCTTATTCTATAGGTGCATTTATACTGATCTTTGGTATTTTATTTACCAAAGATCAATATGATAGATATATTGATAATGCAGATCAATCACTTAGTTCAACAGGCTCAATAATAGTTGATATTTTATCAAGTATCATAGTTTTTTTGTTTGGATTTCTCCCATGGTATGTTATGAAGATATTGCTAATTCTATTGGGCTTAACTTTAATTATTTTAGTTTATTTATATTAATATAAATAGTTCCTAAGTTTTAAAAACACAAATTGATTTAAAAGTACCGTTATTTTGCTTGGTCAAGTGTAGAAAAAATGGAGGTTGGAAAGGCACCATTCAGTTTAGTACTCCCATTCAATCGTTATTGTATCTCAAACTTTGGCCGCCTGAGTCATTTACCCTGCTGCTAGTTTATCTTATCCATTAGAAAAAAAGAAAACACCGCAGTGCCAGTTTATTAAGGCAACACGGTGTTTTTTTAGTTTTTTTATAAGTGGTCATTAAACCAGCCTGTAATATAGTTTAATCTGTCTATTCTCAAGTTTGGCTTTCCGCTTCTTGATAGTTCATGATTGGCTTCTGGGAACCTTACGAATTTAGTCTCCTTTTTCCGGTGCTTCAGTGCAATAAATAATTGCTCAGCCTGCTCAATTGGGCAGCGATAATCCTTTTCGCCATGCAAAATAAGCAGAGGTGTTTCTATGTTATTTACATAAGCAAGCGGAGAATGCTTCCATAGTTTCTCAATATCATTCAAGTCGGCTTGAATTTGCCAGTCAGTGAAATAGTAGCCGATATCACTTACACCATAGAAGCTGATCCAATTGGATATGGATCTTTGTGTTACAGCTGCTTTAAAGCGATTCGTATGACCAACAATCCAGTTTGTCATAAATCCGCCATAGCTGCCCCCAGTAACACCAAGTCGATTTTCGTCAATAAACTCATAGTTAGCCAGGACATGGTCGACTGCTTCCATAATATCCTCGTAGTCCTTGCCGCCATAATCTCCTCTTACTGCATCAACAAACTTCTGTCCATATCCATGACTTCCCCGCGGGTTGATAAATAGAACTGCATTTCCTTCTGCTGTAAGGCATTGGAACTCATGAAAATAAGAATTAGCGTACATTGCATGTGGCCCGCCATGAATCTCCACAACTAGAGGGAGCTTATCTCCTTCTTGATATCCAGCCGGCTTCATGAGCCAGCCATGAATATCCCACTGATCGGAAGACTTGAACTGCAGCGGCTCTGCGTCAGCTAAAATAACTTCCTGTAAGAACTCAGCATTGACACTTGTAAGTCTTTTTAATTCACCTGTTGTGATTGTTAAATGATATAGGTCACCAGGCTCTGACGGTTTACTGATTGCAACCACGGCTTTGTTAAGACTTCCTCCGGTTGTCAGTCCATATACATGCTGACGTTCATGAAGGGCTGGATACATTTCTCCATCAACAGAACCATAGTAAACAGCTGTACTGCCATGATCCGTTGTAATGAAATAAAAGCTGCGGCTGTCTTCTCCCCAAAGAATGCCCGGATTAACCGCCCCCTGCTGAAAATCACCAATGGCAAAATCGCCAACAAGAGTATCCCATTCTTCAGTCAGACATGTTAAGGATCCTTCTTCCAGTTGATAGAGCCAGACTTTTGTTAATGTGGCATTTTCATATTCACGCGTATGTCCTGTCATTCCTAAATATTTACCATCTGGAGAATAAGATATGTTTCCAAAAAAACCTGTACCATTGGTTAGATTTTTCAGTTCTTTGGAAGATACATCTAATAAAAAGACATCATTCTGAAAAGAGAAATCTTGATCCTCTGCTAAATCTGCAGTCACAATTAGTTTTTCTCCATCAGGCGACCAGCAATGTACATGATAATCATGCTGCCCTGACGTGACCAATTCAACTTCTCCTGTATTCACATAAACAATAGCAGCATACTTGTATTTGCCATCCCAAAAGCCTGCAGCATCCGACTTATGCTTCATCTTATCAATTTCTAAAGGAGCCGGCTTTTCCTTTTTATCTTTTTCAGGCTGATCTGAAACCGTCTCTCCCTCTTTTAAAGAGGTGTTAAAAGCAATTTTTGTTCCGTCTGGTGACCAAATTGGATTTGACGCACCATGAAGGCATGATGTTACCTGACGAGCTTCACCACCATCTTTATTCATTATGTATATTTGTGATTTTTCATCACGGTCAGACACAAAAGCAATCCTCTTTCCATCAGGCGACCAGCGCGGAGAATGGTTTCTTGCCTTTCCGAATGTCCATTGTATTTCTTGTCCTTGCTCTGTATTCATATAATAAATATTGGAGCTATACCCGTTTTTCTCTTCGCTGGCAATCGTTTGAGTATAAACTAGGTCACTGCCGTTAGCAGCAAGCTGAGGATCCACAACCGACTTTAAGTTATATAAGTCCTCAGCCTTTATATTGCGCAATTGCTTCTTTTCCATCTTTTCATCCCCTTATTTAATATCCACCCCCAATATTTCGACATCTGAAATAAATCCCCTTCTTATTTCTACAATTTTTTTTATTGAGATAGACATATTAAGAATAGGAGCATTTGGCGCATCATCACTAAATAAGAAAAAATGATTTTTTGGAAACAGTTGCGATGTTAAGAAAACCATTGTAGAATAAAAACAAGAACAAGTGTTCTATTTTAAGTGAGGGAGCAGGAAATCATGACGAGAATTCCAGAAGCAGATCGGGACATCATGGAGCAAGCCATCTATTTGCCGATGGTCTTAACAATATTAAACCGCGATCTTCAAGTCATCCAAAAGAGCCCTTTTAAATTGAAGCAGCCTTATTTAAATTTAGTGGAAGAAACACTGAAGGTTATCCAGAGGGAACTGGCTGAGGTGAAACAGTATATGAACAAAAATCGCCTGAAAGTACAGCAGATCAAGAGTGATGATGCGTTCACCATGTTTATGTTTCTATACAAAGGATATGAAGAGCATCATAATTACTTTAATCCGCGGATCCGCAATAAAGTTCAGGAGCTTCTTGAATATTATTTATTCAAGAGATACATGATCCAGCTAAAAATTTCTGAACGGAAACGCTCTGAAGCATAAACATTTAAAAAGTGAGGAAATAGAATTTGTCACATCAGCAAACTAGCAGTTCCAGGTGTCTTTCCATGACCTCACCTGCTCAGGTAACACTATTGGCTGCCTTTGGTTCTCATCCTTTTTTAGCCGCCGACATTCTTGGTCTATTTTCACTTACAAAATAAATGGTTTTTCTTTCTGATTCTTCAATTCTGCTCATTAAGGTTGTTTTTAATAGTGCCGTACGCAGGAGCTGATTTGTAAATGTATTGTATGAAACAGGCAGCCTGAGACTAAGCTTATTTCTGAACGTGATCTCTGTTTCCCCGCCTTCAATACGCTTATGTGAAAAAATATGCTCAGCTGAAATCCAAGTACAATCAATATTATGGGCAGATGCGGTAGGGAAAAAGTAAATATAGTTTGTGGAGTCAATGGTGATTGGTGCCTTATGAGTAATTCCAGTCAATTGCTTTGTGCCTTCTTTACGGCCTTCATAGCTTGATCCAAAGAACCTGCAGCCTTCCTTTATAATATCCAATGGTTTAAACGGGGAAGTCACTTCCTCATCTAATTCAAAAATTTGGGAGTATGTTTTACTGCCATATTGAATAGGGCGAATTAGCATGGTGTTAGGATTGATTTCATATTCCTCAATAATTGATTTACCCATTCCTTTCAGCTCCTTTTACATAATATCCCTTCAAGTATAACGAATTGTACAAGGCATGAGGCTGAATTGTGCCAATATTCCTAAAATGTTCACATTTCCATCCTTATAATATTTATTTTCTAAAAATTCAAAAATCTAATGATAGCACATGCTCTCCGTACATACACTATTAAAAAGCAGCTGAGGTGATTTTCTTGAAAGATCAATCCAACACCGAACTGATGAAGGCTCGCGCGATGAAGAGAAAAAGATTGAAAGAAGATTTTATTTTAGAGCTGTATATTGACATGCTCGTGTATGAAGCTGAATTGCTGCATAAAAAAGAATTACTGGTGAAAAAGATTGATCGTGCCATCGATCAGCGTGACAAGTCCCAGTTTATGACGCTGGCAAAGGAATACGCAGGGCTCACCAAACAATTTGGAACGTAAAAGAAAAACCTCTCCTGCTAACGATAGCGGAGAGGTTTTTCTTTTACAGAGGAACGGGCATGGTTTATTGACTCTGCTCGTTTTTTTCTTGATTTCTTTTTTCGATTTCGAATTCCTCGAGCATGGAAATCCGCTCAAGCATGGATGGATGTCCATATCGGAAGATCTTTACTAGAAGCGGCGGGTTCACTTGACTTCGTCCTGCACGAGTCAGCTCTTGAAAAGTGGCAATGGCTGCATCCGTATTTTCAGTCATCTCAATCGCATAAGTATCTGCCCGTGTTTCCTGATATCGGGACACCAGATTTTCAAAAGGACTTGCAGCAAATAGCAGCATTGAGATAATCATCAAAAATAATGGAAAAGAGCGAATATCATGAACCGCTGGAATTCTCAGCGCTCTGCCAAAACGGGCAACAACCGCTTCCATTATTTTCGCAGCTAAAAACAAGCCAATTAAGGTGAGCAGCAAATAACCAGCAATGCCAATATAAATATGCTTTTCGACATAATGAGCCATTTCATGTGCCATGATGAAGAGAATTTGCTCATCATCCAGTCTGTTTAACGTCGTATCCCAAAGCACGATTCTTGAATTAGAACCGATGCCCGTCACATAAGCATTCAGAGCATTTGTTTTCTCAGCCATATTTACTTCAAAAACGTGCTCAGCAGGAATATTCGCCTGATCAGCAAGCTGTAAGATTTTCTCTTCAAGTTCTTGATTTTTTAACGGGTAAAAGTCATTGTACAGTGGATCAATAATCACTGGCTGCAAAAACATAATAAATAGTGAAAATGGTACAGATAGAAGCCAGGCGTACAGCCACCATCGTTTGAGACTTTTTTTCATGAGCCAATAGAGGACGGCTGCAATGACAGCCATTGTGCCAAAATTAATCCAAAAATCGATTAGCTCATCCTTCATCCAGCTGCTGAAGCTTTGTGTTGAAATATTATAGGTTTTAGATAAGGAATAGCTGATATAGCTTAAAGGCAATGTTGCTGCAAATGCGATAAATGAAAGCCATGCCACATATATAATGGTTTGCACAAATTTATATGTTGAAGATTGCTCTGCCCATTTTTTAAAAACGCCTGAAAGGCCAAATAATAAGATAAAAAGGTAAAGGAGCCATTCAAATGGCGTTGACAAAAAGAAAAGCAGATTTCTAATTTTCGAATATTCCTCACTCAGCATCAGCTCTCTGCCATTTAAAAACGTGGCAGGGTCTGCGCGCGAACCTTCATATTCAAACGGAAGACTTGCATCCGCAAAATAAAATAAATACCAATAAAAAAATAACCCATATAAACAATAGGCTAAAATTCCATATAAGCCAATTTTCCTTGCCATCTCATCCCCCCTTGTACAAACTTGTCATTATTAGTGTAGTATAAAACACAAAAATTAGAACTGTTAATTTGGACAATCTGAAGATGAGGTTACATTTAAAAAATAAAAAAGACTAAATCAAATATGAATAGACTGCTAAACAAGCAATTGATCCAAGAACCACAAAAATGACATTCACCCCTAAATACGCCAATAAAAAGGCTGCACTGGCTCCAAGCAGACCAAACCAAAGGTCTTCCCCGATAAATAAAACGCCAGGAAAAATTAATGCGCCTAAGGTTGCATAGGGAACATTTTGCAGAACACCTTGAACAAAGGAAGGCAGCTCTGCACCTTTAAAAAGAAGAAAAGGAAGCAGGCGCGGAAGATATGTAACAACACCCATTCCAATGATCATCCACATGATTTCACTGCTCATTGTACTTCCTGCCTCCTTCTTTAATATATTGTACAGCCTCAACCACTACTGCAGAGATAAGTGTAGCTGCAACAATCGACCACCCTGTAGATAAACTCTCAGTAACTGTGAAAATACTATTCAAGCAGGCTGAGGTTGCCGCAAGAATGACCACTTTCACACCTTTTTTCATAGAAGGCACAAGCAGTCCAATAAACATGGCATAAAGAGCGACAGACATGCTGTCTTGTAAAACACCTGGGATGCTCGCACCAATCACATGGCCAACTCCTGAGAAGACAACCCAGCTTGCATAGGCAATCAGATTAACACCCAGCATATAGCCTGCCGTAATCTTTCCTTCCTTTACAGCAGCTATAGAGAAAGTTTCATCCGTAATGCCAAACGAATAAACAGCTTTCAATAAGGTTGAATCATCCTCTGCTTTTTCATTTAGAGCTGCTGACATTAGAAAATGTCTGATATTCACAATAAACGTTGTCGTAATGATCTCAAAAATACTCGTTCCTAATGTAAGCATGGTCAGCGACATATATTGAGAAGCACCAGCAAACACAATCAAACTCATCATAACCGTTTCCACAAGCGTTAAACCTGTCGACTTAGCTAATAGACCAAACGTTAACGCGATCGGTGCATAGCCGATTGCGATCGACAGCCCTGAATGCAGCCCTTTTTTAAAATCAGAAGGAGAAGTCTGTTCTTTCATTGCAATTTCAGTCATACTGTAACCACCTTACTAAAAGTGTATACAAAGCGTAATGCTTTTTTCACTGAATCTTCTATAACACATATACATATTCTAACATTTCTATTATATTATACATATGTGCGTTATACCATACAACTGTCTTGGGGGTAAAAATGGAAAATATTCAAAAAAACATTGGCAGTAATTTAAAGGATATCAGAAGATTACGCGGACTTTCATTAGATGGCTGTTCAGCACTCACAGGAGTCAGCAAAGCGATGTTAGGACAAATTGAGCGTGGAGAATCGAACCCGACAGTTACAACATTATGGAAAATTGCCAAAGGGCTGCAAGTATCTTTTTCCTCTCTCATAACAGAAGATCCATCTGAGATCCAGCTGATTGAATTAAAGACAATCGAACCAGTGGTGGAAGCAGATGGAAAGTATCGGGTTTATACGGTGTTTCCTTTTGATCCACGCAGGAAGTTTGAAGTCTTTACAATTGAACTAGAGCCTGGATACACACATTGCTCCCAGGAACATTCAAAAGGTGTGGAAGAGTATATAACCGTCATGTCCGGAAGGCTTGAACTAGAAGTAAACGGGCAGATATTAACCATAGAATCAGGAAACTCTATTAAATTTGCTGGAGATCAGCACCATGCATATAAAAGTGCAGGTCATAAAGTTACTCGCTTTCAAGCCATTATGTATTATCCATAAGCACTATTTATTCATGCAAAGGCAGGATCATTCAAGTAGCTGATCCTGCCTTTGCACGAAAATATCATTAAATTAAAATAGCTTGGTCATTTGTTAACTGTTCACCGCGAATACGCTGGAATTCTTCTAGAAGACTTGTGACAGTCAGCCCTTGCTTTTGCTCTTCATTTGCTTCCATGATAATTTGGCCTTTATCCATCATGATCAGTTTATTCCCAAGATCAAGTGCCTGCTGCATATTATGGGTCACCATTAAGGTTGTAAGTCCAAAATTAGCTACGATGGTTTTCGTCAGGTCTGTAATCAGCTCGGCTCTTGAAGGATCAAGTGCAGCCGTATGCTCATCCAGCAGTAAAATTTTCGGTTCAGTAAAAGTCGCCATTAATAAGGACAATGCTTGACGTTCTCCTCCTGATAAAAGACCAACCTTTGCCTGAAGGCGGTTCTCCAATCCTAAGTGAAGCATTTCAAGCTTTTCCTGAAAGAAACTGCGTCTGTTCTTTGCTACTCCCATTTTCAATCCGCGCCGGCGTGTTCTACTGTATGCAATAGCCAGGTTTTCTTCAATTGTCATGGAAGGAGCCGTACCTGCCATAGGGTCCTGAAAGACTCTTCCGATAAGCTCTGAACGTTTATGTTCTTTCCAAAACGTTACATCACTTTCAGCGATCCTGACTTCCCCAACATCGGGTATCATTTTTCCAGAGATTACATTCATCAATGTAGACTTGCCTGCACCATTGCTGCCAATGACGGTCATAAAGTCACCAGGTGCAAGATGAAGATTGAGATTTTTGAGAGCCGCCTTCTCGTCCGCGGTTCCCTCATTAAACACTTTATGAATCTGTTTTAGCTGCAGCAAGCTGTTCACCACTCTTTTCCATCAGGTTTCTGCTTACCTCTGCCATTCTTCTTTTTCGCCGCTTCCTTTCACGCTGATTTTCAATCAGCTTCGGAACGACAAGGGCACCAATGACAATTAAAGCAGTAATAAGCTTCATATCTCCTGTATCAAGAAACTCAACACGAAGTGCCAGTGTTACAATAATTCGATATAGAATTGCTCCGCCGATGATGGCAAGTGTTGCTCTGATAATTGTTTTTGCCCCAAAGACGGCTTCACCTATAATAACCGAAGCAAGCCCAATTACAATCATTCCTATTCCCATGCCTACATCACTAAAACCATTATATTGGGCGATTAATCCTCCTGAAAGAGCAACGAGTGCATTGGATAATCCAAGGCCAAGCACCTTCAATAAATCAGTATTGGCTGAGAAGCTTCGAATCATTGTTTCATTATCTCCTGCCGCGCGAATGGCCAACCCGATATCTGTTTTTAAGAACCAGTCAATCAGGAATTTAAACAAAAAGGCAAGCAGCAGCATCAGGACAATAATTCCCCATGTTTTTGGGATAAATCCTGGCATCATGCTCTCCAAAAACTCATCTATCCCTAAGCTTTTCCAGAATGAAGTAAGCTTTGTCATCATCGTTTCTTCAGATAGTAAAGGTATATTTGATTTCCCCATTATTCGTAAGTTAATTGAATATAAGGCAATCATCATAAGAATCCCTGATAATAAAGGATTAATTTTTCCTTTTGTATGAAGCAGACCTGTTAAGCATCCTGCCAGAAAACCGCTGAGCATTGCGGCGGCAGTGGCGATAAATGGATTTACTCCTTCGACGATCAGCACCGCAGCCACAGCTGCACCAGTCACAAAGCTGCCATCGACCGTTAAATCAGGAAAATCAAGGATTCTAAATGATAAATACACGCCCAATGCCATCAAAGCATATATCGCACCTGCCTCTATAGAGTTAAAAATTGCAATAGGCATACAAGCTCTTCCTTTCTAATTGCCGCTATTATTCTTCAAACTCCGCAATCTCTTCCCATTCTGTTTTTAGTTCTACACCCATTTCAGCTGCAGCGTTTTTATTGATTAATAGCTTTAGATTTTGAGGATATTGAACGGGAAGCTCTGAAGGCTGTTTTTCTCCCTTCAATACTTGTGCTGCCATGACGCCTGCTTCATAGCCAATATCATCATAATTAAATCCATATGCTGCAAAGCCCCCGCGGCTGACAGAATCCAGTTCCCCAACAAACAGCGGAAGGTCCTCATCATTTGCAACTTGAATAACAGACTCAAGCGCAGAAACAACGGTATTATCTGTAATAATATAGAACATATCTGCTTTTCCAATTAGAGATTCGGCAGCCTGCTTTACTTCTGATGAATTTGAAACCGTCGCTTCTACAAGTGATAAATCTGTAGACTTCATTGCCTCTTTTACCAGATTGATTTGCGCAACAGAATTTTGTTCACCAGCATTATAAACCACTCCAACACTGTCACCATCCATCTCTTCGTCCATAAACTTAACCGTGTTAGGAATAGCATCTGGATGATTATCGATCGTACCAGTAATATTTTCACCTGGCTCATCCACTGACTTTACCAGCTCAGCGCCGACAGGATCTGTTACAGATGTAAAGATAATCGGAATATCCTTTGTCGCATTCAGAGCACTTAATGCGCTTGGAGTTGAATTAGCAAAAATCAGATCCACACCATCTCCAACAAAATTGTTTGCAATGGTTTGGTTATTATTTTGATCTCCCTGTGCAATTTGCACATCATATTCAACTTCAAGACCTTCCTCTTCAAGCGCCTTTTTAAAACCTTCAAACGCGGCATCTAAAGATGGATGTTCAACCAATTGTGTTACACCTATCTTATAAGCATCCTCACCACCGCTATTACTGTTTGCATTATCACCGCTTGCAGAACTTCCGCAGCCGCTGAGCAGCAGCATACTTAAAAACCCTGCACCATAAATTAATTTTTTCATTTCTTGCTCCCCCTCCACTTTAACGCTTTTATGCTTTTATTCACTAAATTATAAATCCGAAGCAAAACAAACACAAGAGATTTTTTGAAATTGGGAGATAATTTTGAAATTTTTATGTCATGAGTTATACATTTAAAAATGAGGCTGAGAAGTACTGAAGATTAAAGCTTAGTTAAATTGGTGGTTTATCAGGTGAAATTCTATTACTTTATGATTGAATTTGCATTTTTCCATTCTAAAAATAAGGTATATTCCCTTTTAATCGAAGTTTTCAAAGCATATTTATGGAGATCCTATCAAAATTTTCAAGTTTCCTATCAAAATTATTGCTTTTCCTATCAAACTTCCGCGCTTTCCTATCAAAATAAAAGCTTTTCCTATCAAATCTGCAAATTTTCCTATCAAATACTATCTCCCCCTCTTTCCGAACTGGCTAGACAGAATATTCTCCTCTTCTCCTATCTTTATCTTTTAAACAGAAAGAAGCTGGGACAAAACGAAATTAATATTTCTAAAACACGAATATTCAATATCTTGGTTTCGGTATTTAATCAAGACCGTTCCATTGCGCTGCGCACCCTCGGTTTCCGCGGGGAGCAAGCTGAGCCTCCTCGTCACTTCGTCCTGCGGGGTCTCACCCTTTGCTCTGCAGCTCGCAGGAGTCGAGGGCCCTCCGCTCCATTTCACTCATGTAAATAAATATATTTTATAGTTATAAATAAAAAACCGAATGATTAGAAAGACGATCTTCCTAACCATTCGGTTCAATAGGTGTGTTAAATACTTATGTCCCAGCCTCTAACGTCATTGACTGTATTATTCCCCTATAAAAACAGGTGCTCTTTTTTCCGAAAAGGCAGCCAGTGCTTCTATCCTGTCTTTCGTCGGAATTGTTACTTCATATGCTTTTCTCTCTATCTGTAATCCTGTTTGCAGGTCTGTATTCATGCCTTGTTTAATCGCAAATTTCGCCTGCTGAAGGGCAATAGGGCCGTTTTTGAGTAAGAGCTCAGCAAACGCATGGCATTCATCTAATAACTGCTGCGGCTTTTCGGATACCCCTGTCACTAGTCCCCATTCCAGTGCTTCTTCTGCTAAGAATCGCTTCGCCGTTAAAATGAGTTCTAGTGCTTTTGGTTCTCCAATAATCCGCGGAAGCCTTTGTGTCCCGCCGGCCCCTGGAATAATCCCGAGACTTGTCTCCGTTAATCCCATTTTGGCCTCTCTCACAGCAAATCGAAAATCACATGATAAAGCCATTTCCATGCCGCCTCCAAAGGCAAAACCATTAATCGCCGCAATGGTAGGCTGGGGAAGTGTGTCTATTGCTGTAAACACCTCTCCAATTTTATAAATATTGCGGCGTACTTCCTCCTGAGACAATGTTTTGCGTTCTTTAAGATCAGCACCCACACTAAATGACTTTTCACCCACTCCCGTAAAAATAACGGCTCTGACATCCTTATCTATCCGGATTCCTTCTATTACGCTTTGAAGTTCATTTAGCATTTCATAATTAAAGGCATTTAAAGCATCTGGGCGATTTAGACGGATCACACTGATAAAATCAAACTTCTCTACTAAGATACAACTCATGACTGCCCCTCCTCTATTATCTATATAAATACTATTCAAGAACAAACATTGTAAACCCTTTCAATCTTCTGAATAAAAAAAAACCGCTATACAGCTCATGTAGGAATCACATAAACCTTCAAGCGGTCTGCTCGGCATATTATTTTGCTGCCAGTTTATTTCGTAATGCTCTGCGCAATATTTTTCCAGTTGTATTTTTCGGGAGCTCATCAATAAATTCAATTGAAGTTGGAACTTTGTATTTTGCCAGATGCGCACTGCAATAACTTAACAAGTCTGTTTCCGTCAGCTGCGGATTTCTGCTGACAATAAAACAGTGCACCGCTTCTCCTAAATTAGCATCTGGAACTCCAAGCACAGCTGTTTCAATCACATCTGGATGATCATATAAAACTTCCTCTACTTCCCGCGGATATACATTGTAGCCGCCGACAATGATCATGTCCTTCTTTCGATCCACAATATAAAAATACCCTTCATCATCCTGTCTGGCTAAATCTCCCGTATACAGCCATCCTTCTCGCAGAGCTGCTGCTGTATCCTCCGGTGCTTTGTAATAGCCCTTCATCACATTCGGACCGCGGACAATTAATTCACCGACTTCACCGAGCTTGACTTCTTCACCAAGTTCATTCACAATTTTATTCTCAACATCAATGATGGACTTTCCTATAGATCCGGGCTTTCTCGGGGAATCTAACGGATTAAAACAGGTCACTGGAGAAGCCTCAGACAATCCGTAACCCTCCGAGATTACAACATTAAACTTCTTTTCAAAGCTGGTTAAAAGGGCTACAGGCATAGATGCACCGCCAGAAATACAGAGACGCAGGCTTTCTAGTGCAGCAGCTTCACCTTCTTCATATTGAAGAAGAAAATTATACATCGTTGGTACCCCTGCGAAAACAGTCGGCTTATATTCCTTAGCCAGCTTAAAGATTTCTTTTGGACTAAACTTCGGATCAATTAGAATGGTTGCTCCATTCAAAAGGGGAGCATTTAAGGCAACTGTTAAACAAAACACATGAAACATCGGCAGTGTGGTAATCACAATATCATTTTCATTCATATGAAGAAAATCGCTGACACTTTTGGCATTGCTGTATAAATTCCCATGTGTCAGTATGGCACCTTTAGGTTTTCCAGTTGTTCCTGACGTATACAGAATTACAGCCGCATCATGATCTGCTGTATCAGGACCTTGATAGTGAGGACTTCCTTCAGAAAGCAAACGTGTAAACGATTTCATTTTACTAGACTGTGATATGGAAGAATCACCCTGTTGGGCTGCCTGTCCATTCAATGTTTCACATACGATAAAATGTTCAACTGTCGGCAGCGACTGATGCATTTTTTCGGCAAGCGGCACAAGTAAATCAAGCATAATTACAACCTTCGCATCGCCATTATTCACAATATAAGCAATTTCATCCGGTGTGTAAATTGGATTAATGGGGACTACAGTAGCCCCAAGTCTAAGAGCACCATGCAGGGAGATCACAAAATGCGGTGAGTTCCCAAGCAGCAAAGCAATATGATCGCCTTGCTTTACCCCTAAATCAGCCAGTGCAGACGCAAACTTTGTAACAGCTCCATCTAATTCACCATATGTGCAGCTTTCTCCCATAAAATAATACGCCGTTCTGCTTCCATTTTTTAAAGCTGTCTCATGCAATTGCTTTGTCAGATTCATCCTTTCATCCCCTTTGTATGACGAAATGAATGAATAGTCATTCATTTCATAATTAAAAATTTTCTAAATTTATTATATTAAAAGATCTTTCCTGCCGCAATAGATGAAGCAAAAAAGAAGTGCAAAATACGCACTTCTCTCTGTCTTCCCTCAATATATTAATTGTAAAAAGTCTTCCATCGTAATATTTCCAAAATAATGCTTGATGTCTGTATCTTTTAAAGCTTCTTCAATCGCAGCTCTTTCATAGCGCTGACCAGTCAGTTTTTCTTCAATTTCACCAACATCACCTACACCAAAAAAGTCACCATATATTTTGCATTCTTCAATGATGCCTTTATTGACATTTAGTCTGATATCAATTGAACCAACTGGAAAGCGGTGAGAATGCTGCAAATCAAATTTTGGAGATTTTCCATAATTCCAATCCCAGTTCTGGTATCTTTCTTTAGAAAGCTGATGAATTTTTTCCCAATCTTCCTCTGTCAGGACATATTCAGGGATATCCTCAATATCACCAAAGATATTTTTTAATAGAAGTGTACGGAATTCCTCAATTGTTACCTTTTCATGCAGGAATTCTGAGATATTTGCCACTCTGCTTCGAATTGATTTAATTCCTTTAGATTCAATTTTATCCTTCTTAACTCTTAAGGAAGATACAACATGATCAATCTCAGAATCAAACATTAACGTGCCATGACTAAACATTCTGCCTCTAGTCGAAAATTGTGCGTTGCCGGAAATCTTGCGGCGCTCAACCGTTAAGTCATTGCGGCCGCTAAGCTCTGCATTAACACCAAGCTTTTTCAATGCGTTAACAACAGGCTCGGTAAATTTACGGAAGTTATGAAAGCTTTCACCATCGTCTTTTGTAATAAAACTAAAATTTAAATTTCCAAGATCATGGTAAACCGCTCCGCCGCCAGAGAGTCTGCGCACAACTGTAATCCCATTCTTTTCAACATACTCCGTGCTGATTTCTTCAATCGTATTTTGGTTTTTACCGATGATGATGGAAGGAGCATTAATGTAAAACAATAAATATGTTTCATTGATGTCCAAGTTTTTTAATGCGTATTCTTCAATCGCAAGGTTAATTTGCGGATCGTTAATGCCTTTGTTATCTATAAACAACATTTCAATTCACTCCTCAAATATGTAAGCATTCACCTGTTTTTGCAAGCGATATAGGGCCTTCGAACACTTGTCCAGCCTCTTCAATCAGCATCTCAAGTTTACCATAATGGGGTAAATGAGTTAAGACTAAGTGCCCAGCATTCGCACTATTCGCGAGCTTCCCTCCATCAAAACTATTCATGTGCCCTGCATTTCTGCCATCCTGATCTCCATAAAAATTACACTCAGCTACTAACAAATCAGCACCTTGACTAAAGCCGGCCAATTCATCCTTGTAGGCAGTATCTGCCGTGTATACCAGCACTTTTCCGCCAGCTTCAAAACGCATGGCATAACAAAGCACAGGATGAACCGTTTCCATAAAGGTAATTTTAAATGGTCCTACTGTTAACGGCTGATTAGGATTATACTTTATGCCTTTTGTAATATTTTTATAAGTTAACTTTTTAAATTCAGTTCCATCTCCATCATGAGCGTATATAGGCAGTTCCGGCATGTCTTTTCCTAGGAATCCCTGAATTAATCTGGCATGCTGCAGAACACCGATATCTGCATTATGATCAGGATGATAATGTGAAAGAATAACAGCATCCAGTTGTTCCGGCTGAATATACTCCTGCATTTTCGAAAGCACACCGCTGCCGCAATCTACAAGCATTTGAAAACCTTCATGTTCTAAAAGATAGCCAGAACTTGCTTCGTTCATCTTTGGATAGCCGCCCCAGCAGCCAATAATCGTTAGTTTCATCCGATAACCTCCAAATTAAATTTCTTAATTCCAATATACTTTATCATGTCCATAAATTCACTGTTTTGATATTGGCATATTAAATAAATACTATAGTGTTCTGGAAATTGGCACCTCTCTCTATTAAAACATTTTTTTCAGCAACTTGAAGTGTGTATTCTCACTGCTATAGGCAGCAAAAAAACCAAACAATCCTGCAGAGCATCAATGAAAGGATCTGCTAATTGCTTGGGCTTTCCTTGGCTTACAATTTTTGATTCAGCCTCACTATATCTCAAAAAAAAATAGTGGGTAAAGTCATCCGTCAATGACCTTCCCCACTAATTCTTAGTATGTTAATTACAATCAATGTGTTAAGGATTCTGAACCCCCGTGCAATCGTTTATATAATAATTGAAAATACAGCATGCTTCCCATTATGAAAACAATCATATATCCTGCTAAGAAGCTTGCATTATGCCACATGAAGCTGAAGTCTCCGCTAGAAATGACTGCTCTAAAGCCAGCAACAGAATAAGTCATTGGCAGAAGGGCGTGAATTGGCTGTAAAACATCTGGAATTAACTCGAGCGGGAATGTCCCTGCACTAGTTGTGAGCTGCAGAATTAAGATGATTATGGCGATAAAACGGCCAGGATCTCCTAAACTTGTAACCAGGAACTGGATGATTGCTATATAGGTTAAGCTTGTGATGATCGCAAAAAGAATAAACAAGCCTACATTTTGCACCTCAAGGTTTAATCCTGCCAGCATCACAAACGAAGCAATCAGTGCTTGAATCACACCTACACCTGCAATCACGCCAAATTTGCCGATAAACCAACTGAATGCATTTTTAGGCTCTGCAGCAGGTTCTTTCACCGGAAAAACAATTGTAAGCAATAAGGCACCGACAAACAATCCCAGTGATAAAAAGTAAGGCGTTAAGCCAGTTCCGTAATTTGGTACATCACTGATGCCATCAGAGTCGAGTTCTACTGGACTCGCCATCATATTAACTGTTTGGTCTGTAGCGTGAACGGAACTAGCTTGATCTGCACCTTCAGCTAAACTGTCTGCAAGCTGGCCAGAACCGTCAGACATTTTGGCGTTTCCATCTGCAAGCTTTGTTGAACCGTCCGATAATTTTTTGGTACCATCTGCAAAACTAGCAGATCCATTCGTAAGCTCACCAACACCTCCAGATAATACACCTGCTCCTTTAGCAAGCTCAGCTGCTCCTGTCTTTGCTTCTGTAAATTTAGCAGCAAATTGCTCCATGCCTGCTTGAAAGTCTGAATGTCCTTGCACAAGTGAGTCAGATCCGCTTTTTAAAGCGGAAGCCCCTTCTGCAAGTTTTTGTATTCCTTGCTGTAATCCTGTTTGACCTTCATGTAAGCCCGTTAGTCCAGCAGCAAGCTCGGTCGCACCAGCAGACAAATCGGAAGCAGAGTCTGCAAGCTGTGTTGTTCCAGCTATAAGACTTTCTAAACTTGATTCTAAAGCAACTCTTTCAGGTGAATCTTCTGGAAGCTGGGAGATCATTGCCTGCAGATTAGCCTTTAAATCTTTAATACCATTACTTACCTTTTCAGCACTAGATTCCCACTGTACTAAAGATGATGATAGTGTTTTTGCACCAGACTCTAATTCTTCTGTGCCGCCTGTTAAAGCAGGAAGTTTTTCGTCAACAGCATGGATCCCTTCCTCAGTCTGCTGAATGCCTGATGCTAAATCACTTTGACCGGCTGCTAGCTGTCCTGCTGCTCCTTCAAGCTGTTTATGTCCTTCCTCCAGCTGCTGCATGCCGCTGGCCAAATTTCCGGCACCATTTGCAATCTCTTTTGAACCACTATTGATTTCACCTACTCCATTATTAAATGCAATGGATTTTTCTGCTAATGTGACTAGATTCTTATGCAGTTCTCCTGACCCCGTTTTTAAATCTTTGGCAGCTGCATCAAGCTCAGCAGCACCATCACTTGCCTCGCCAAGACCGTCAGCAACCTCTGTCATTTTATCAAACATCTTTTCAGCGTAAGTTTCCGTAATTTTTTCTGATAGAGATGATTTAATCTTTTCGATTGCTGAATCTCCTATTTTTCCGGATAAAAAGTTGTAGCCTTCGTTCGTAACATACTTTAAATCTAATTTTTCCGGGTGATCTTTCAGCAAAGTTGTCGCGTTTTCAGAAAAATTTTGAGGAATCTCAACGAGCAAATAATATTGTTCATTTTTAAGATCCTCATAAGCTTTGTCTTTCGCTAGAAAATGAAAGGAAAAATCAGCGCTTTCCTTTAAGTTTTCCACCAGATCATTTCCCAGCTGCAGTTCTTCACCTTCAAAATCAGCACCTTTGTCGTCGTTTACAATCGCAACAGGCAATTGATCTAAATGTCCATATGGATCCCAAAATGCCCAAAGAAACATGCCCGCATATAAGATGGGGATAAATAAAATAGCCATAATTGGAATCAGCACTTTTTTATTGCCGAAAATGGATTTAAGTTCTGCTTTTAGTAAACTTCCCTTCATAGATGTCCTTCCTCCAGTACTGTTGACCATAATGTTCAATTGGTCATTTTAATGAAAAAATGGAGGATTATCTACACAGATAATCCTTTAAATACGTATTGCTCAAATATTTTTGCTATCCTCTCCTTTTCGAGAGGTTCGTGCCCTTTCTCCCAATCAAATATGAGTGAGACATACAGTTTTAACATAATAAAGGCGGTCAATTCTGGATCACATGCTTGTATCTCACCTTTTTTAATTGCCTCAATCACCTTTTCCCTCACATAATGGATAATGGCAGCCTCCAGCCTCGTCATCACCTCTAATACAGCAGGTGTGCCCATTTCCTTTTCTTCCTGAAAGAGCTTGATTGTCAGCTGATGCTGTTTGCGGAATTCCAGGATTTTGTAAAGTGCCCGATGGACATTTTCGTGAAAAGGCAGCTCAGGATCAATCGCCTCGTCGGCTTCCCTTTTCATTTCAGAAATTAATGTTGAAATGATTTCATCAAAGAGCTCCTCTTTGTTTTTAAAAAAAGTATAAATTGTTCCTTTACCTACATTTGCAATTTTTGCTACCTGATCCATCGTTGTTGCTTTGTAGCCAAATAAAGAAAAGCTCTTTGTTGCTGCCTCAATGATTAATCTTTTACGATCAACAGACATTCCTTCACCTCATAACTGACCAAATGAACAAATCGGTCAATTTTCATAAAAATAATTTAGCATGATTCTTATCGGTTTGCAACCATCAAATATTTTCCTGCATAATCTCACCAAAACAAAGAAAAGCTGCCTTAATTAAAAGGCAGCCTGCTTCTCTCTATATTGTAAAAACTCTAACACCTTATCTACCGCTTCTTCTCCCTGATCTATACAATCAGGCATGCCCAAGCCATCATAAGAGCTTCCCGCAAAGAATACACCTGGCATTTTTGCTGACAGCTGTTCTTGTGTACTGCTTACTCGCTTTTTATGACCAACTGTGTATTGCGGCATTGAATCCTTCCATCTTGAAACAACCGAAAATTCAGGTTCCATCGTGATATCCATTGTTTTTCTTAAGTCTTCTAAAACACTTGCAATAATGGCATCATCTGATAAGTCGACGATTGTCTCATCGTTTGCGCGGCCAACATAACACCTGAGCAGCACTTTTCCTTTTGGAGCTGAATGCGGCCATTTTTTATGTGTCCATGTACAAGCTGTTATGGTGTAATCACTATTTCTTGAAACGACAAATCCGCTGCCATCTATATCTTTAACAATGGCTTTTTCCGGAAATGCTAATGCAACTGTAGCAACGGATGTGGAAGGCATTTCTTTAAACTCATCCATTATCTTTGTTTCATTAAGTATTGATGCAGCAGCGTGATGCGGAACAGCCAGGACAACGCTATCAGCGATAATCTCCACTCCGCCATTCATTGATATTTTGTAGCCTTTTGAGAGTTTAGTTACGCTCTCTGTTCGGAGACCTTTATAGACAGAACCACTTTCAAGCTTTGATTCTATAGCATGAATAAAAGATTCTAACCCGGATTTAAATGTTAAAAATGCACCTTGTTTCTCTTCTTTATGCTGCTCCTTTTTTGGAGCTGCTGGCGCTGCTTTTTTCATTCCGAGAATTAAGCTGCGATGTTTCTGCTCTACTTGGTAAAACTGAGGGAATGTTGACATTAAGCTTAATTGATCAATGTCCCCAGCATAAATTCCTGATAATAAAGGCTCTATCAGATTTTCTACAACTTCATTCCCAAGCCTTCTGCGGAAAAATCCGCCGAGAGACTGATCTGAAACTGGAGCTGACCGAGGCAGCAGAAAATCTGCTGCTGCCCGCAGTTTGCCTCCTGGCGAAAAGAGGGCTGTTGTGATAAATGGAGCAATCTCAGTAGGGATACCCATAATAGAGCCGCCTGGCATAGGATGCAGGCGCTCCCGTGCAAGAACAAATGATTTGCCTGATGTGCTTGTAACAAGTTCTTTTTTCATTCCAACTTCCTCTGCAAGCCGATAAGCGCTTCTCTTACGGGCGAGGAAGGAATCCGGACCTCTTTCAATTACATAGCCATCTCTCTTTACGGTATGTACCTTCCCTCCAAGGCGATGTGTTGCTTCAATCAGCTTTACATCAAGGGACTTTCCTGATTCCTTTGCAGACTTCTGCAAATAGTAAGCAGTTGCCAAACCAGTTATGCCGCCTCCAATAATTACCACCTTGTAATTGTCTCCTTGCACGATTCTCGCCTTCTTTTCTTTTCCTATTATTTTTCTTTCAGTTTATTTAAAACAACAGCTGCCATTGCATCAATAAATTCTGGTTTCGCATTTGGCATTGCTGGACGATAATAGCTCGCACCAACTTCATCCGTGACTACCTTGCACTCATAGTCATTGTCATATAATACTTCAAGATGCTCAGCAACGAAGCCAACAGGAGCATATACAAATGCTTTATAGCCTTTTTGTTCGTATAAATCTCTCGTTAAATCTTGAACATCAGGTCCTAACCAAGGCTCTGGCGTATTGCCGGCACTTTGCCAGCCAATTTCATAGCTCTTGATTTGCGCAGCTTCTGCAATTAAGTCAGCCGTTTCTTTGAGCTGATCTGGATATGGATCTCCCATTTGTATAATTTTTTCTGGCAGGCTATGTGCAGATACAACTAGCACAAAGTCATTCTTTTCATCCTCTGGCATTGAATCTACAACCGTTTTTAGAGCGTCTGACCAATATTGAATAAATTTCGGCTCCTTATACCAGCTTTCAACGGATGTTATCGTTAAACCGCCAAGTTTCTCTGCTTCCTCTTTTGCTCTGCCATTGTAAGACTTTATGCTAAAAGTCGAAAAATGTGGTGCAAGCACAATGCTAACAGCTTCTGTAATGCCATCTGCATGCATCTGCTGTACAGCATCCTCAACAAAAGGTTCAATATGCTTTAATCCGATATACATTTTAAATTCATATTCGTCTTGGATGGCATTTAAATGCTGCTCTAATCCCTCAGCCTGTTCTTTTGTAATTTGTGCAAGCGGTGATATGCCGCCAATTGCCTCATATCTGCTGCGCAAATCCTCAAGCATTTCGTCAGAAGGCTTTCGTCCGTGACGAATATGTGTATAGTACCTTTCAATATCTTCCTCACGATACGGTGTTCCATATGCCATAACTAATAATCCAAGTTTCTTTCTTTCCATGATGTTCACCTCTAAGTTTCTTATCTTACTTGCTTAATTTTTCTGCAGAATATTCATGAACAAATGCTGTAAGTTTTCTTAATGTTTCCGGATTAACTTCAGGAAACACACCATGCCCTAAATTAAAGATATAACCTGGAGTTTGCAGTCCCTGATCAAGAATTTCAATCGTTCTTTTCTCGATTTCGCTCCAAGGAGCGAGTAAGATGGCCGGATCCAGATTTCCTTGCACCGCTTTTGTGATTCCGAGCTCTCTCGCTTCTTTAATTGGAAGCCGCCAATCAAGACCCACTACATCAAGCGGCAAATCATGCCATTCTAATGCAAGATGGCTCGCACCGACACCAAACATAATTAATGGCACATTTTCTCCCTTTAATTCCGTAAAGATTCTTGTCATGACTGGCTTAATAAAATGACGGTAATCCGCTACATTTAATGCACCAACCCATGAATCAAAAATCTGAATAGCTCTTGCTCCAGCTGAAATCTGAGATTTCACATATGTAATGGTCATGTCAGCAAGCTTGTCCATCAATGCAAACCAAGCAGCTGGCTCAGAATACATAAATGCTTTTGTTTTGTTGTAATTTTTTGAAGGGCCGCCCTCAATCATATAGCTTGCAAGAGTAAATGGTGCCCCCGCAAAACCGATTAGCGGAACTGACAGCTGTTCTTGTGTCAGGAGCTTAATGGTATCAAGCACATAAGGCACATCTTCTTCTGGATGGATTTCCCCCAATTTATCAACATCTGCTTTGGATCGAATAGGGTTATCAATCACAGGGCCGATTCCAGATTTGATTTCAACATCAACACCGATGGCCGGCAATGGTGACATGATGTCTTTATATAAAATAGCTGCATCATTGTTGTACTGATCCACCGGCAGCTTTGTTACATAAGCACAAAGCTCAGGCTGATGCGTAATTTCAAATAAAGAGTATTTCTCCTTAATCGCTCGGTATTCCGGCTGAGATCTGCCAGCCTGGCGCATATACCAAACAGGCGTATAGTCTGTCTTTTCCCCTTTTGCTGCTTTTAGAAATGTTTCATTGATTAGTTTTGTCATTTACATTATATCCACCTTTCAAAACCTGTCTGCCTTACATTGTAATATATATAATTTAAAAATAGAAATTTGAAGGTTAGCTTCTTTGTGATTGCTTACAATATATCGTTTTTCCTCGTATTTTGTATAGAAAATCAGACAAAATGTCAAAAAATATTCTTTTTTAGCGACACAAATGAAAGCGTTCTATATTATTAGGAGATTCATTTTTCAGCATGTATAATAGTACTGTACATTTGAATTTGAAAGGAGTGTTGAAGAATGTTTATGTATTTTACTTCCGGCACCTATGATTTCTTAAAGAATATTAAAGAAAAACATACAAATGAACAGCTCGTCCTGCTGGAGAATGAAAACAATGCACTGCTAATCCATGAATCTTCTGGCAGCACCTTTTTTAGTGCACCAAGATCCTATGAAATCTTTGAAAGTGCTGGCGAGTTCTCAGAACCAGGCTTTGCCGTATTAAACAATATCCCTGTTACAGATGAAGGGAGACCGCTTTTTGAATATCGGTTTAAGAATCGGAAAGGCAAAATTGAAAATGAACCAGGTTTTATCGGTCTGCGCGTTTTGCGTCCCCAAAAAGATCATACATATATCGTTTTAACCTTTTGGAAAGATGAAAAATCGTTCAACAACTGGCAAAACTCAAACAGTTTTAAACAGGCGCACAGCAAACCAGACGGACAAAAAGAAGAACAGAGCAAACCGCCTCAGATTTTTGCCGGTGCTTCCTACATTACCAAATACTATCGTGCAAATGAAGATGAATAAATGATGTAAAGCGGAATCACGAGGGGTTTTATTCCTTTGTCATTCCGCTTTTTATTTTGTTCTCTATTTACATTTTTCAATAGTCGTCACTCATTGCAGACCTTTCATTATTCAGCTATTCCAGCACCCTCTTACAGCTATGCCACCTTTCTCTTGCTTCGTGTTATGAATCTAGTAACTCCATTTATTCATTTAATTTCGCCAGTCTATTAGCCCGATTTTAATTTCATTCACACCTGCTCTCCTTTTTCATAATCTGTATAACAGGCGATAGCCTAATGTTTTATGAAAGGGGAATTTCCTTATGGGGGTTGAACTTACTTTACTTCATTGGATTTATGTCCTGTTTATCATAGCAATAATCGGATTTATGGTGATGAGAAGAGATACAACCATAGTTTGTATCGTTGGCATATTCCTAATTGCTATTGCAGCCTCTGGTTCCTTAAGTGCATCCGTCAGCAGTATTTTTTCCAGTTTTATTTATGCCATCACTGAGCTATTGCCAACCATTCTCATTATTTCTATTATCGTTGCCATGAGTAAAACACTGACAAAAACAGGCATTAATGATGTGATGATTTCTCCTTTTGCGAAATTTATTAAAACACCTGCATTAGCTTATTGGACAATTGGAATATTAATGATGGTTATTTCTTACTTTTTCTGGCCATCTCCCGCTGTTGCTCTGCTTGGAGCTGTCCTGCTTCCAGTAGCTATTCGTGTCGGTTTACCGGCATTAGGCGTTGCTATGGCAATGAACCTATTCGGCCATGGAATTGCACTTTCAGGAGATTTTATTATTCAAGCTGCACCAAAGCTTACAGCCGATGCGGCAGGGCTGCCTGTTTCTGAGGTCGTTTCCGCAAGCATACCACTTGTCATTGTCATGGGTGCAGTGACAACGATCACTGCGTTTTACTTTATTAGAAGAGACATGAAAACCGGCAAATTAACTGCACAAACCGGCAAGTCAAAAGAAGAAGTTTCAGAAAAAGAAGATCGTGTTCAAGAATCACTGCTAACACTTGGCCAGAAGCGATTTTTCGCCTTGTTCATTCCCCTCCTGCTTATTGCCGACGTGGCAGCGATGTTTGCATTAAATCTTCAAGGCGGAGATGCTACGGCACTGGTTGGCGGGACCTCAATCTTTATCCTTCTGATCATTTCCATTGTCGCTCATAAAAACAAAGGGCTTGAAAAAACAACAAGCTATTTAATCGAAGGCTTTCAATTTGGGTTTAAAGTATTTGGTGCTGTCATCCCGATTGCTGCGTTTTTCTATCTGGGCGATGCTGGATTCACTGCCATTATCGGAGAATATTTACCAGAGGCTTCATCTGGCATTGTCAATGACCTCGGGCTTGCACTTGCCTCAATTGTTCCATTATCCGCAGAGGTTGGAGCCATTACTTTAACAGTTGTTGGTGCCATCACCGGTTTAGATGGTTCTGGCTTTTCAGGTATTTCTCTCGCTGGATCAATTGCCAGCTTATTTGCAGCTGCCATCGGGTCAGGTGCAGCTGTATTAACAGCTCTTGGGCAAATAGCTGCCATTTGGGTAGGCGGAGGAACTCTTGTCCCTTGGGCGCTCATTCCTGCTGCAGCCATTTGTAATGTCGACCCTTTTGAATTGGCACGCAGAAACTTGATTCCAGTAATAATAGGACTTACAGTGACAACCATTGTTGCAATGTTTTTAATTTGAAGCAATAATGGATCAGGTAGTTTTCCAGATAGAGATTTGTTGATTTCATCCAGTGAGGTTAATGTCTTTTCGTGGTATTTACTTAGCTGAGTCTCCTCGATGCTCTGTACCTTTTGGGTCTCACCCTTTTCACTATTCTCCACAGGCGTCGAGTGTTCTCCTCTCCATTTCTATGTGAATTTTAAAATAACAGTTAAAAAAGAACCGAATGGTTAAGAAGATTTACTTCCTAATCATTCGGTTCTATGGTCTTGTTAAATTCTTATGTTCCAGCCTCAATTCCCTTTTCGGTAACCTTGAGGAAGCAAAGATTTGATTATTATCGCCTGCTGCTTACCCTTTCAATTTCCTCCGCTCTCCTAAAACGCCATGCAAAAGCTCATACAAGATAATGCACAGAAACACCCATATAAAACCAAATGTGTAGCCTGCAGCAACATCTGTTGGGTAGTGGACACCTAATACAATTCTGCTGATGCCCATGAGAAGGATCATCGTTGCTGCCAATACTCCAACAAGCCACCGAGTTGCACTTTTCTGAAGAGACATAATGATTAAATAGGCCATCATAAAATATAAGATCATGCTGATCATCGCATGCCCGCTCGGAAAACTCAAACTGTTGACCTCTACTAAATGTTCAGCATCGGGGCGTTCTCTGCCGATCGTGTTTTTCAGCCACTTATTGACTTCATTTCCTACTGCCACTGCAAATACAAAAACAGCAATTCCCACAAAGTCCTTTTTGAAGAAACCAAGCCAGAGAATAAATATAATGGCAACTACGCCTACTCCCATTGTATTGCCCAGCCAATTCAGACCAATAAACAACTGATGAAGCAGCTCGCCCCCAAAAAGCTCGCTTGAAACTGATGTAATCTGGACGTCGAACCTCAAGCGCTCACCTGTTTGGACAGCCATGACAAGCAATATAGTAAAAATAATGGCAGTGGCTAAAAAAACATAAGATAATTTAGACTTTCGTAGACTCATAACCTCTTCTCCCTCTAAATAAAGGCTTCATTTAAAAACTTCTTCACAATGACAAATGCCGATACTTATTTTACCATCATTTTCATATTCTTTTTTGTACTCTTAAAAAATTTTTCTACTGAGTAAACCCTATTGTGCACTTAAATAATTCTTGTATGAGGAGGTGTATCCAGCAATTTATTTCGGAAACAGAAAAAAATTCTCTTATATAATTTTAAAAATGTTCATAATATTATATAATATAGTACAAAAAAGAAGTTAGGGGAGATTTTTTTGCTAGAACAGCTCTTTAGCTCTTTAGAAAAATATTATGATGAGATGGTTTCCATTCGCAGGTATCTTCATCAGCATCCAGAACTATCATTTAAAGAAGAGAAAACAGCATTATATATTAAAAACTATTATGAAAACCTTGGCATTGATGTGCGCGCTAATGTCGGCGGCAATGGTGTGGTTGCAACCATTAAAGGACAAAAGCCTGGCAAAACAGTTGCTTTGCGTGCCGATTTTGATGCACTTCCCATTCAAGATGAAAAGGATGTACCTTACAAATCTCTTGTACCAGGTGTGATGCATGCTTGCGGTCATGATGGCCATACTGCAACTTTACTTGTATTAGCTAAGGCGCTTCATGAAATGAAAAATGATTTGCACGGTACATATGTCATGATTCATCAGCATGCAGAGGAATATGCCCCAGGCGGTGCAATTTCCATGATCGAGGATGGCTGTCTGGATGGTGTTGATGTTATTTTCGGAACACATTTGTGGGCATCTGAACCAGTTGGAAAGATTCAATACAGAGTCGGGCCAATTATGGCAGCTGCTGACCGCTTTGAAATAACAATTCAAGGGAAAGGCGGCCATGGTGCACAGCCTCATCGCACAAAAGATGCTATAGTTACTGCTTCTTCTCTCGTTGGGCAGCTTCAGCAAATTGTCAGCCGTAAAGTGAACCCTATTGACTCGGCCGTTGTAACAGTTGGCTCATTTGTTGCCGAAAATGCGTTTAATGTCATCGCAGACAAAGCAAAGCTGACTGGAACAGTTAGAACTTTTAATGAAGAAGTGAGAAGTTCAATTGAACAAGAAATAGAAAGAATTGTTAAAGGCATTTGCTATACTTCCGACAGCTCGTACAGCTATGAATTTGAAAGAGGCTATCCTGCTGTCGTGAATCATGAGGAAGAAACAGATTACCTTGTTAATTGCGCACGCAATATCGCAGAAGTAACAGCCGTTGAGGAAACAGAACCGCAAATGGGCGGAGAAGATTTTGCCTACTATTTGCAGCATGTGAAAGGAAGCTTCTTCTTCACTGGAGCAAAACCAGATGGCAATGAAAACTACCCCCATCACCACCCTATGTTTGATATCGATGAGAAGTCCATGCTGATTGCGGCCAAAACATTAGGCTGTGCAGCCCTAAATGTTCATAACCAGGAAAATGCTTTGGAAACGGAAAGTGCTCAAGTATAAGATCAATAAAATAAAAAAGCGTTCCTCTCGTTATTGAACGGGAGGAACGCTTTTTATTAACCTTAACCTGTAGGCATTTTTTGCGGTAATTCCTAACGCATCCAGCAGATTATAATTTGCATAGGCTCCTATTGCAGCACCTACTCCAGGGACAAGCTGCAGCATTTTCACAAAATCAATGTGATCGCGGTACTCCTGCTGGAAATCCCGCCAATCCATATCCTGCAGTTCGCCTTTATACTGATCCCAATTTTCAATGATCGGCAGCACCTGCCTTCTTTTTTCATCACTTGAAAAAGCCAGCTGGAATATATGAAGAATAAAGAGCCGTTCTTCATACTTGGATGTGTCATAACCATAAATAGATGCTGCCTCAAACAACAGTTTCATTTTAATCGAGAGCAGAAGCGGAAAATCAGCAAGTCCTAAAAGAATTCCTCCCGCACCAGTTCCTGCCCCCTCCACTGTTGCTGTTCTTCTATAAAAGGTCATTTTCTCTGCGAATACGGCGTCACGTTCCTTTAGACTTAAACCAGTTGACTGAGAACGTTTCGTTGTAAAGTCAGAACCAGTTAATGTTGCTTTGACCATTTGCTTAATGCTGCTGGTAATCACTTCGTGCGCTTTCTCAGGAATTAACGAATTAACTCTTGTTTGAGCTTTTTTCGATAATCGGCTGATCAGACTTGAGCGCTTTAGCAAACCTCTTTTCCACTCAACAATCTCTTCATATACCTGCAGTTCATATTCATTCATAGAAAACATTCCTTTCGTCTTGCTATTTTATACGAGACAATAACGAAAAATGTTTCCTTTTTTTAATCCTTCGTCTGCAATCGCTTCGGCATATAGAGAAAAACATAAAGATAAGAAAAAAGGAGACCAGCTGTCAGTGTTAAGATAGCAGTTGTAAACTCTCCTTTTAATAGGACTGTCAATGCCAATAGAAACGCCTGCAATGAAAGAATACTTCCCATCAATTGTTTAAAAGATGTTTCCTTATTTGCATCCCCAGTTGGATATAGTTTCACCCATAATTTGTTTTCATGGTGATAGAACAGTGGAAGAAGCTGAAAGGCCGTTAAATACATGAATAGGATCGCCAGCAGAATTTGACCATACCCATATGAAATAAAATAAATAACAGCTGCACCAATAAGCGTTAAACGAACAAATAGCCCTAAATAATCACCTGATCTTGAAAATGTCCGAATATACAAATGAGCATATATTTTTTCCTGTAAATAGGGAACACCTGAGTACAGAGGGTCCAGCCACTTTCTTCTTTTGACTGCATTTTTTAATTTTGGAACATCTGTAAACATATTGGCAATCCGATAGAATGCTGTCATTCTTCGTTCTTCTTGTTCAATTAAATATTCCCATTTCAAACCTTTCGTTTTGATTTTGCCATTAAAAAAGATGAGCAGCAAAACGAAGAGCAAGCCAACAGGAACGATATATAAATAAGAAGCACTAGAAAAAAGCAAGTACAAAAAGCCGACATTAACAGCAAACCTTACGGCAGAATCAGATCTCAGCACATTTTGCTCTGTGTAATACTGAATTCTCCAGCGGATCTCCAGATTCAGCCATTTTACTAAAAGCAAAACGGCTAATAAGGGGAAGAAGCCCTGAAAGCTTCCTCCATTCACCTTTGCATACATCGGCATAAACAATGCCAGCAGCATCAGAAGTAAATATGCCTGAAGAAAAAAACTGATCATTAAGGATTTTCGGAAATACCCGTGTAATTTTGTTTCAAGCGGCAAAAGAAAAATTCGATCAGCCTCCGTTAAAAACGTAAAAATCGGGCTATATGTAAGCAATATTCCCAAAAATACAGCCATGATGGCTGGGACAGGATAATCAAGCGGCATCTCTTTTACCCAGCCTTGATAATAATAAGCTCCAGTTCCAAGGAGAAAAACGAGCACGATCACTAGATGGCCGTTAAATATGTACCGCAGATAAGAACTTAGCTCTTTGCTGGTGCGCGCCAGTCTTTCTTTCCATAGTATATTCTCATTAAACATAATCTTCTTCCTTTGTGAGCTGTATATATAGATCATCAAGAGTCGCATCCGGCATATTAAATTGCTGCTGAAGCTCCTGTAATGTCCCCTTCGCCCTTACCTTTCCTTCATGTAAAATCACAAAACGATCGCAATACCGTTCAGCGGTAGCAAGAATATGAGTTGACATTAAAATGCCTGCTCCCTCTTCCTTCATTTTTTTCATTAAATCAAGCAGAGATTGAATCCCAAGCGGATCTAAACCAACAAAAGGTTCATCTACAATATAAAGGGATGGCTGCACCAAGAATGCACACATAATCATGACCTTCTGCTTCATCCCTTTTGAAAAGTGAGCAGGAAACCATTTTAAGCGCTTTTCCATCCGGAATTCTTTTAACAGCTTTCCTTTTCTTTCTTTAAAATCCTCACTGCTGATTCCATATGCCATCGCTGTCATCTGAAGGTGCTCGTCTAAGGTCAATTCATCATATAAGATCGGAGTTTCTGGAACAAACGTGAATTGTTTCCGATACTCTTCCTTATTTTCAAGGAAAGATTTTCCAGCAATCGAAATTTCCCCCTTATGAGGCTCCATTAAACCAATCACATGTTTGATGGTAGTACTTTTACCTGCCCCATTTAGTCCAATTAAACCAACAATTTCATTTGCTTTTACGTCAAAACTCACATCTTTTAATACAGGATTTCTTGTGTAGCCGCCTGTGACATTCTTTATCTCCAATAGAGCCATCTTAAAACGTCCTCTCTATATATCATGATTTCATTGTAAAAAAGGGTGAGTGCATTGTCCAGTGTCGTCATTTTTCGCAAACATTGCTTGATATAAACAGTTCTCTATTTAAAGAATTTTTTCTCCAAAAAAAAATGTATATAAGCTACTTATGCGGGCATTCTAATTCTTGAAGGGGAAACAAATCATTAATTGAACATCTAACCGATATTCAAAATTTGAAATGAGGTGCTTGTCGCAGACAGCAATCTTTCAATAAACGTGATTTAACCTGAAACGTTCCTAAGATAAGGGGATGGTTGCATTGCACGAAAGTAATGAAAACCGCAGATCTTAAACACTAAGGCCGTATCAACCGTATATTGCCTTCCATCATTTACTTTAAAATGAGGTGTTTATCAAAGACTAACATCACTTTCTTTATAAGTTGTGAAACATATAAAGACAAATAGGGGATGGTTAGCTTGAACAAAGATCGAATGTCTCTATTGTAAACACAATTCATTAACAAATGAGGTGTTTGTTAAAGAGTACTTCCCGTTTTAGAACAGTATTCAGAAGTTTCTCCTTCACGAGGCAGGATTCCCAAGCGGGATCCTGCCTTTCCTGTGTTCTAATGATCGACAAATTTCGTGGTGTTTCGGGGCGTTTCGTGTCGTTTCGGGGCGTCACTGTGACGTGTCGAATTTCTAGCACCCCGAATTTGACTCCCATCGCATCGAATTTTCATCCATTATATGATAAAATTCAAACAACATAAAAATTTGATTGGAGCTGTTTAAATGAGTAATTGTATTTTCTGCAGCATTGTTAATGGAGATATTCCAGCTGCTAAGGTGTTTGAAAATGAGCATTGTTTGGCATTTTTAGATATCAGTCAGGTAACAAAGGGACATACACTTGTGATCCCAAAGGTACATAGCGAAAATGTTTATGAATTAGATGAGGAAACAGCCGCCAATTACTTTAAGGCAATTCCAGAAATTACCCGTGCCATTAAAGCTGCCTATAATCCCATTGGATTAAACCTGCTGAATAATAACGGAGAAGCTGCTGGACAATCTGTATTCCATTATCATATGCACCTCATCCCCCGTTATGGTCAAGGAGATGGAATGGGTGTCGTATGGAAATCCAATCAATCAGCTTACACGCCAGCAGATTTGCAGGAGATTGCCTCTTCTATTAAAGACCAATTATAAAGAAAAAATGCTTCTCATTTAGAGAGGCGTTTTTTCTTTTTAATTTTTCTAAATATTCTCGTTTAGCCTCTGTACAAATCCACAAAGTCTGTTAACATATATGTATCTTTAGCTCTTTACAGTAAGATCGTATTACAGCATAACGGAGGTTATTGAAATGAAGCGAGCGCTAAACTTTAATGCTGGCCCAGCTGCAATGCCAGCAGAAGTCTTGCAAAAAGCCGAAAAGAATTGGCTTAACATAGCTGATACCGGCATGGCTGTCATGGAATTAAGCCATAGAAGCAAAGAATATGAACAAATTCACGAGAACGCCATACAAGGACTGAGAAAGCTGCTTTCCATTCCAAATGACTATGAAGTTTTATTTATTCAAGGCGGTGCAAGTCTCCAATTTTCAATGATCCCCATGAACTTCTTACATGAGAACACTTCAGGAAATTATGTTTTAACAGGATCATGGTCTGAAAAAGCGTTAAAGGAAGCTCAAAAAATCGGCATCACCGCTCCAATAGCTTCCACTAAAAAAAACTCCTATCGTTCAATCCCGCAACTATCAGATATCAACACAACTGAGAATGCAGCCTATTTGCATATTACGAGCAATAACACTATTTACGGCACACAATGGCATACTTTTCCTACACAGCTGCCTATGCCCTTAATCGCTGACATGTCCAGTGATATTTTAAGCAAGCAAATTGACATTCGTCAGTTTGGGATGATCTATGCTGGCGCACAAAAGAATCTTGGACCATCTGGAGTAACAGTTGTGATTATTCATAAAGATCTCATTTTACAGGATAATGATCACTTGCCGACTATGCTTCAATATAAAACCTATGCTAATAACAGTTCTTTATATAATACACCACCTACTCTTGCGATCTACCTGCTGTCTCTTGTTCTGGAATGGGCAGAGGAAAAAGGAGGACTGCAAATCATTGAAAAAACAAATGAAAACAAAGCGAAATATTTATATGATGCCATAGACGAAAGTGACGGTTTCTATTTAGGACATGCAGAAAAAAACAGCCGTTCATTGATGAATGTTACCTTTAATCTAGCTGATAAAGAGAAAGAAGCTTTATTTTTACAATCGGCATCTGATGCAGGTTTTATTGGGCTAAATGGCCATAGATCAATTGGTGGCTGCCGCGCCTCTATTTACAATGCAGTACCTGAAGATCATGTATATAAGCTTGCTCAATTTATGAAAAGCTTTAAGCAAAATTCTTAAAAAGCAAAAAAACATGCTGACAAAAATCATTCTGTGGTATAATGAGTGAAAGTTTTTCGCTGCAGGCAAAGAGTGCACTGCAGGAGAGACAAAGAACAAAAAAGAGAACAGCAGAGCAGAGGAGAGATTAGAAATGAATAGTAAGAATCTTGTAGCATTGGCGCTACTCGTTGGAATGGGTGCCGTTTTGCACACAGTTGTACCTGGATTTGTATTTGGCATGAAACCTGATATGATGTTAACCATGATGTTTCTTGGAATTTTATTATTCCCTGATGTAAGAAGCGTTTTATTATTAGGCATTGCCACTGGGGTAATTTCTGCTTTAACTACATCATTTCCATTAGGGCAGATCCCAAATATGATCGATAAACCGATTACAGCCTTTTTATTTTTCGGTATCTACTTAATCATTAAAAAATTCAATAAACCTACCTTATCTGTTGCAATATTAACAGCAGCTGGCACGCTGATTTCAGGAGTTATTTTCTTAACAGCAGCCTATCTGCTAGTCGGCTTGCCTGGTGCATTTGCTATCTTGTTTACCGGGACTGTACTGCCTGCAATAGCAATCAACACAGTGCTGATGGTCGTGCTTTATCCGGTTGCACAAACAATCGGGAAGCGGACAAAGTTAATACCTGCAAGCAACTAACCACAAACTCCAGGTCCAAATCAACTGATTTGGACCTTTTTATATGGATATTTTTAAATAAGTGCAGCTGTGTCCTCTTTCATTCAAGTTCAGCGACTACTCATTTCACCGATGATTTCAGCCAGTCTTATTAAGCCCTTCTCAAGCTGTGCAGGCTCTGCATATGAATACGATATTCGGATATGTGAAGAATCTTTATGGTCATATATATTGCCTGGATTAATGAGAATCCCTGCTTTTAACGCTCTTTTAAATAATTTATCCATTGATATTGCTTCTTGTAGTTTCAGCCAAATATAAAATCCACCTGCAGGCGTTTTCCATGTCGCAATTCCTCTATAATACTTTTCAAGAATTTGAAGTGCTGTATCTCTCTGGAACATTAATTTTTTCCTCAGCTGAAAGATATGCTCATCATACAAACCGCTTTGAAGCCAGTGTGCAGCAGCAAATTGTGACAGTGTACTTGATCCATAGTCCGTTTGCATCTTAATGTCCGCCAAACGGTCAATTACTTGCTCCGGACCAACGAGCCAGCCTATTCTTAAGCCTGGACCTAATGTTTTTGAGAGGCTGCCCATATATAAAACAAGTCCTTGCCGATCATTTGCTTTTAAAGGTTCAGGCGGCGGTTCCTCAAACCATAAATCTCCATAAACATCATCTTCAAGGATAGGCAGTCTTTCATGGCTGCAGACCTGAAGCAGTTCTTTCCTTCTTTGCTCTGGCATTGTATGACCGGTAGGATTATGGAACGAAGGAATGGTATAAAGCAAGGCTGCATGATGCTGTCGTTTTATTTTCGGTAATAGCTCAGTTTTTAGTCCCTCTTCCCCCATAGGCACACCAAACAAATTCATTCCCGCAGACTGAAAAACATGAATAGAAGTCACGTAGGAAGGAGATTCATGAAAAACGACCGATCCTTTTTGTAACAAGCCCAGAGAAATCAATTGAAGTGCCTGCAGCCCTCCTGAAACGATTAATACAGAGGAAGGACTTGTTTCGATCCCTTTTCTTTTTAAGTAATCACATATAGCTGTTCGTAATGAATAACTTCCTTTTGGCTCAGTGTAGCTGAGAGATAGCTCTTGAGCCGTATTCTGCTGAAAAATGCCTTTCATTTTTTCTGTTGGCAAAAATTTTGGAGAAAGTTCACCTGTTCCGAGACGAATGATATCCGGTCTAAACTCAGATCTATTAATTTCCTGAATAATAGACTGATTTGATTCGTGCACACCTGATTCAACATATGTTTTCCAATCTGGTGCTGCACCTGAAGATATAATGCTCCAGGTATTGTTCGCAACAAATGTCCCATAACCAACCTTTGAGCTGATAAACCCATCTGCAGCTAAATCCTCCAGTGCTGTCACCACCGTACTGCGATTCACATTGAGTTGTTGTGCGAGTATCCTTTGCGGTGGTATTTTAGCTCCAACTGTCCATTCTCCATTTAAAATTTTCTGTTTTAAATATTCGTATATTTGCAGATGCAAGGGATTTTGAGATGAACGATTTGGCTTCCAATCCGGTTGATGCATATGATAAATACTCCTTTTTTTCTCTCTATTATACCGTATTGGTTGGTACAATTCCCAACCAATTGGATGGATACATTTCATAGATCTTTCATTAGAATAATCCTATCAGTATTTAGGAGGACATCATAATGATTGAAGCTTTTATTCATGGAACCGCACTGGCATTCGGCCTAATTTTACCGCTTGGCGTTCAAAACGTCTTTATATTTAACCAAGGAGCCATCCATAAAAATTTCGCCCGCAGTATACCTGCCATTGTAACAGCAGCACTTTGTGATACTCTATTAATTCTTTTAGCAGTCACTGGAGTATCTTTAATCATTTTCCAATTTGAATGGCTAACCACTCTCATTTATGTTATAGGATTTATATTTCTAGTTTATATGGGGTGGACAATACTAAAAAGTGATTCAGCAGCCGACGACCAAAATGTAGAAGCTCATTTTACACCTAAAATGCAAATCACATTCGCAGCTTCCGTTTCGTTACTCAATCCTCATGCCATTATTGATATTATAGGAGTAATCGGTCCAAATTCATTAGCTTATAAAGGGTATGAGCTAGTTGTTTTTACATTTTCCTGTATAGGCATCTCTTGGATTTGGTTTTTCGGTCTGGCCATAGCGGGAAGAATTTTGGGGAAGGTTGATGCAACCGGCAGCTTGGTCAAAAGGTTTAATCAAGTATCAGCCTTTATCATCTGGGGAATTGCCATTTATCTTGCTGTGAAAGCTTTTAGCGGATAAGCTAGGAGCTCATGTAGCGATTAAATTATTTTTGGCAGCTTCACCTTTCTGCCAGCAGGAAGTTAGCTTAAATTCCATGCTGTTCCTAAAAATAGAGTGTGACGATCCCTAATAATAGGAGCACGCCTCCCCCTGCTCCAAGGGTGGCTGCTCTTTTTTTCAACAAATATTTCGGGGGATACATGCCTGGCTTTTTGATTAAAAGAAAACAATAACCTGCACCAGCCAGCATGGTAAAGCCTAAAATAAGTAAAATACCTGTCATCTTTGCCACCACTCCTTCTTAGCCTTGTACCAATATATGCCTGCCTCCGCTCTCTTATGAAACACAAAAACGTTTATAGAAGGCAATATTGTGTTAAATACATAAAAAGGTGTTTATTGATCGTAAAAATTTGTGTAAGATAAAACTATGAAAACGTTTTATCTGGGGAGGTTATCATGATGAAGGCTAAATCATTTCTATTAGGTTTGATTGCTGGAGGAACAGCTGCTGGCATTTCTGCCCTTTTAACAGCACCTGCTTCCGGAAAAGAAACTAGAACCGTTATTCATACGAACGGAAATATTGTTAAACACCGATTAGATTATTTAAAAGAACAGCTTCTTGATATAAAACGGGCAACCACAACAGTTACAACAGAAGGAAAAAATGCTTTTGCTGAACTGTCAAAGGATCTGAAAGGTTCGATTAACGACTGGAAAAACGAAATTCGTCCACATGAACAGAACTTAAAACGAGAAATCCAGGAGATTGAAACAGCTATTCAAGAATTAGAGACCACACTAAATCAAGGGAAAAATTCCAGGTAAGATCAGCATCTTTCCAAGAAATAAATTTCTTTGGAAAGATGCTTTTTATTGCTTTATTATATTTTTAAGTTTTATACATTAGAAAAGAAGGATTTTGCCTCCTTCAGAACGAAAACTAATATATTATAAAAATGGTTTTATAAATAGTAAAGCGTATACAATTTCGTTCTTTTGTTCTGTAAATCGATTAAAACACATAACAAGCAACTTCCTAAGAAATAATTTCTAAAAATTTCGCAAATTAATACCTTTATTAATTTTTGTTTTATTGGCATAATGATAATATGAAATGTGGAAACGGCTTGCTCATCCCCGACAAGCATAAGGCAAGTCATTTAGAAGGTTGTTCTTTAACCTTCTGGATGAATTGACTTATGACCTCGAGGGGCTAGCCGTTGGAACTGGACTTCTTGAAATGTGGAAGGCGCTCGCTCAGGGGCGACAAGCTTAAGACAAGACGGCTGGAAGGTTGCATTTTAACCTTCTGGACGGATTGGCTTAAGACCTCGAGCCCCTAGCGCCAGGAACTGGACTTCTTGAAATGTGGAAACGGCTTGCTCAGCCCTTAAAATCAAAAAATCGAAATCTTAATTTCCTTATAAAGCAGGTGAATAAGTGTATGTCGAATAAAGAATATACAATGAAAGAGGCATTACTTTTCAGTCAGAGAATAGCTCAGTTAAGTAAAGCCTTATGGAAAGCCGTTGAGAAAGATTGGCAGAATTGGATTAAACCGTATGATCTTAATATTAATGAGCACCATATTTTATGGATTTCCTACCATCTGAATGGAGCCTCTATCTCTGATGTTGCAAAATTTGGCGTCATGCATGTTTCTACCGCGTTTAACTTTTCAAAGAAGTTAGAGGAACGAGGCTATTTACGATTTTCAAAAAAGGAAAATGATAAAAGAAATACGTATATTGAACTTACTCAGGAAGGTGAAAATGTTTTACTAAGTATGATGGAGTCCTATAATCCTGAAGAGAACTCCGTGTTTTCAGGAGCCTCCCCATTGAGAGAATTATATGGAAAGTTCCCAGATGTGATCGAGGTAATGACAATTGTTCGAAATATTTATGGCGATGATTTTATGGAGATCTTTGAAAAATCATTTGAGAATATTGAAAATGAATTTACAGATAACAACGGAATCATCGAAAAAAAGGATAAATCAGAAAAAGAACTCGTCTGATACAAACAACGCTTTGACTTCCCTTCACTTCTGTAAAAATTTTATTCTGTCCAGCTGTTGCATAATCAAACAGCAGCTGGACCATTTAAATCTTCCTTCCTTAATCTCCATGTTATTTGTTTACTTTAAAAAATTCCTTTGCATATCCCCAGAATAATCTACATAATAATTCATCAAGATGACTACAAAAACACTTCTCATTTTTTCTAATATTAACCATAAAAATACCTATTGATTTTTCATGTTATTCATCGTAAAGTATCTTAGTAAGTTTTGGATTTAACTAATACTTTCTCCCTTTGGAGGTCTAACATGATGAACTGCTGGAAGACGATTAATTTCACTAAACAATATAGACCCGAGCGGCTTTTTATATTGTCTTCCTTAACAATGCTACTTACTTTTATAATAGTGTATGTACCAGCTACTTATCTTTTTGTTCCGAACTACTTTTATGATAATTATTTTGTTTGGTTTGTGGCAGGAATGTGGATTCTTTATCCGCTTCATAAGATTCTTCACTTTATTCCATTAATACCTTGTGGGAAAAAGGTGAAAAAAACTGCAGAAATAAGATTTGGCATTATGCCGATTCTGCACTTTATTGTAACGGAACCAATTACGCGTTTTACCTTTTTAATTGCCCTTTGCACACCTTTTATTGTGATTAATACGCTGCTGGCTGCTGGATGTTTTCTTTTCCCTCATTATGTTCACTATTTTGTTATTTTAATAGCTTATCATACAGGGATTTGTTTTTTTGACATGATTATCATGAAAGATGTCATGAAAGCTCCTGCTCAGTCCTTTATAGAAGAAAATGAAGATGGTTTTGAAATATTATTGCAAAGAGAAGGTTAATACTGGGGACATGGTACTCCTTTATCAAACTAAATTTTTGACAGATTCTGCTTCATTCAGTTATTCTTTAAAAGACATCTCATAATGGATGTCTTTTTTTCATAAGCTAATTTAATTAGAAAAGAAAATCCTGTTACAATCTTAAATACTATCTTTTTTATTTAAATTTTGTTATTGTAATTAAGTAAGAAAACTTCGCCGATGGGGAGGGAATCTTCGTTGATCTCCATTTTTATTGTGTTTGCTATATTTATTTTATTCTATATTAACAAAATGACATATTCCCTTTGTCTGCAAAAGGAAATACCTGAAGAACGCCAGCCAAAGGTTTATAGGACAATTAATGTTCTGATCACGATTCTTCTTATTTCTTCTTTTGTAGAAATTTCATTTACGTAATGCCAAATAACCAGGCTGTAATTCACAGCTTGGTTATTTTTGTTTCATTTTTTATAAATGATATAAAAATATGAATTGCATATGCAAAGGACGCTTTATGGCGTCCTTCACATTTTCCCGGGTAAAGCCGGGAGATACTCATACTGATTTAGTACCATCAGCATTCCTTATATAAGAAAGTATCCTTCATTTACAAGGTACGGTCTTCTAAATTACAGCCAAGAAGCTCCGATGATAATTAACAGAATGAAAAGAACTACGATTAACGCGAAACCTCCACCATAACCATATCCGTTTGCACCAGACATTCAAATTCCTCCTTTCTCGTTGGGACAAAGGGTTCAGAGAACCCAATGTCTTTTTAAATTAAAGCCATGCTGCACCAACGATGATCAATAAGATGAACAACACAACGATTAAAGCGAATCCGCTGCCGTATGCACCGCCCATGATAACACCTCCCTCATAGGTTGCTACCATATACTATTCAAAGCCTTCTGTTTTCGAGTAGGCATATTCACCAGGAATCTGAAATTTCTTTCCTGGCTGTTTTTCAAAACCGCTTATCGCAGTTTCTATGTATCATATGTAGCAAATCAAATTTCGGGATGGGCAAATACCCAATTTTTTAAATTGACTATGTAGTTTTATTTTTTTTATTAAATACATTATGGTATAGTAATGGATGTGTACAAAAATAGGCTTTTTCTAAATGTTGTTGTTTTTAATAAGTTGAATGCAAGGCAAAGAATATAAGCTTTTGTCATCTGTAAAGTCGGCCATTCATTAGATTCGTGTGGAAGAAACCGTCACCTTATGAACAACTGCGTTTTGAAAGCAGCCAATTGAAATTAACGATTAGGAGTGTTCAACATGAAAAAATGGGTTATTTCCTTCTCCCTTGCTGCCGGAGTTTTAGGATTAAGTGCTTGTAGCAATGGAGGCTCTGACGCTGTTGTTGAAACAGGAAATGGCGATATAACGAAGGACGAGCTATACGAAGCGATGAAGGAAAAATATGGTGAGCAGACACTTCGAGAGCTTGTATACGAAAAAGTTTTATCCGAAAACTATGAAGTTACGGATGAAGAGTTAAATGAACAGATGGATGAATTAAAGCAGCAGCTTGGTGCAAATTTTGAGCTAGCATTGCAGCAATACGGTTATGAAGATGAAGATCAGCTTAGAGAAACACTGCGTGCAACTTTATTGCAGGAAAAAGCTGCAGTTAAAGATGTAGAAGTGTCTGAAGAAGAAGTTCAAGAATACTATGATAATTATCAGCCTCGCATTAAGGCTCGTCATATCCTTGTAGAGGATGAAGAAACAGCTAACGAAGTGAAACAGAAGCTTGATGATGGCGGAAACTTTGAAGAATTAGCTACTGAATATTCCAAAGACCCTGGTTCTGCTGCAAATGGCGGTGACTTAGGCTGGTTTGGACAAGGTCAAATGGTTGCAGAATTCGAAGAAGCAGCATATGCACTTGATGTGGATGAAATCAGTGAGCCTGTTCAGTCTCAGCACGGCTTTCATGTTATCCAAGTGACTGAAAAAGAAGAGAAAAAGTCTTTTGATGAAATGAAAGAAGATATGGAACATGATCTTAAAGTAGCTAAGCTGCAGCAGGATCCAACGATTATACAAGCAGCATTGGACAGAGAACTGAAAGATGCAAATGTAGATGTTAAGGATGAAGATTTGAAAAGCATCATCAGTGACAGCTCTGCAGCAGGTGAAGATGCTGGCACAGAGAACACTGAAGAAGAAAGCACTGAAGAATCAGAAACTGAAACAGAATAAAGAAAAACGGGCTCCTGAAAGGGACCCGTTTTTTTATACTTTAGCCATTCTCATCCAAAGGAGCGTTCGCCTGCCTTCTTCTCGTCTTTCTTCTCCTCTAGCCGCTGCATATATACTTCGCCTTCACGCTCAATCATTTCATTTTCCTCACGTCTTTCATCCCTGCCTGTTTTAATCGCCATAATTGCACAAAAAACGATTCCTGCCGCAATAAAATACACCCATACTGGAATCAAGTTAATCCCCCATCTCTTCTTAGTTTGTCCTATTACCTATTAAAACTTTATGCAGTTTTCATAGATTTATGCTATTTTTATGTAGACTTCGTGACAATGTAGAACTCCAATTTTTTTGAATAGAAAAAGACCAAGATATCAAAAGTCTTGGTCTTTTCATTGTTTTATTTATGAAAGGTTGGCTTATAAAAGGATCGATTATCGAGTGCAAAAACTCGTTCTGTAAATTCACCAGGCTTTGTGCGATCAAGCGCACGGTCTAGCATATTCATTTTTGCGTCTAAATTATCAATATAATGAAGAATTTCAGCTTCTTTAATCATTGGCGGTTTCGGGCTCCCCCACTCTGCCTTTCCATGATGGGACAGAACGAGATGCTGAAGAACCATAACTTCTTCACCGCTAATAGAAAGTTCCTCCGCTGCCTTGCCAATTTCATTCACCATAATTGTGATATGTCCAAGCAAGTTACCTTCAACGGTATACACAGTTGATATAGGACCGGATAGCTCCGTAACCTTACCTAAATCATGCAGAATCACACCTGCATATAAAAGATCTTTATCAAGACTAGGGTAGAGTCCCGCGATCGATTTTGCCAAGTCAAGCATAGATACCACATGATAGGCAAGGCCGGATACAAATTCATGATGATTCTTTGTTGCAGCCGGAAATTCCAGAAACGCTTTTTGATGTTTCTTCAGCAAATGTCTGGTTATTCTTTGCACATTCGGGTTTTTCATTTCAAATATATATTGAGTGATTTTACTCATCATTTCATCTGTACTTACTGGCGCAGTTTCAAGAAAATCTGCTAGTTTTACTGGATCTGTAGGAGACGCTGGTCTAATTTGGCGAATACGAAGCTGATTACGTCCACGGTAATTTAAAATATCACCAGCTACTTTTACAATCGTTTCAGGACTGTAGCTTTTTTCATCTTCATCTGATACATCCCAGAGCTTCGCTTCGATCTCTCCGCTCTGATCCTGAAAAATTAAGGTTAAAAACGGCTTGCCGTTGCTGGCAATCCCTTTTGTTGCGTTTTTGATCAGCAGAAAAACTTCTATTTGTTCTCCAACTTCGTAATATACAATTCCTTTGCTCATACGTGCACCGACGCTCCCTTCTATGAAAATAGTATAACATAGAAAGCGATAGTTTCGAAGTTCAGGCAGGAACTGACAGCCTTATACGTCCAATAGCAATTAGCTTTTAGTCAGCAATGGGGCTGTCAATTCAATAATTTCCTTATCATAAAATTGGGAAAGCAAATGCTGATGACAGGTAAAGAATAGTATTTGCCTGTTTGTCAGTGAACGAAGAAGCTTCATCATTCGCTCTGTCCTGTTATGATCAAAATTAACAAAGCTATCATCGATGATTAGCGGATAGTTCTCTTTTTCATATGCTGTTTCCGCCAGGGCTAATCTAAGAGCAACATATACCTGTTCCTTTGCAGCTTGGCTAAGCTCATAGACTTCAAAAGAGGTTTTTCTTTTATTTTGAATATAAAAGCCGCTTTCTTCCTGCTTTGGCCAAATTCGAACATATTCTCCATCCGTCAATATGCTCAAATGTTCCTCTGCTTTTGCAATGATCTTTGGAAGGCGTTCATCTTTAAAAGCAGCAATCGTTTTTTTCAAGATATGCTGTGCTGCTGCATATTTAGCCCATTCTTTTGCATCCCTATCCAACTCTGCCTTGATTAGCTTATACCGATGCAGTAAATCTGCATGTGTACCGCCTTCTTCAATCAGTTTCGCTTCATATTTCAACTCTGCCAACTTTTTTTGGCAGTCAGGAATTGAATTTTCCAGTGAGTCAACAAGCCCTTTTAAATCTTCAAGCGTTTGTTCTTCTTTTTTTTTACCTGCCAAATATTCCATTTCTTCGGCCGATAACGTTGTCATTTGCAATTGCATCTGTAAGGCATTTTTTCTCGCTTCTATCTGCTCTTTTCGTTCTGCTTGTTTTGCCAGCTCTCGAAAATGCTCTTGATCTGCAGCATTTCCTTGCTTCATTAGCTCTGAAAGCTCCTCTTGATACTGACTGATCTCAAGCAGATAGGTGTGCTCTTCCTCTTCCAGCTTCTTAAGTTCGCGAGCAGCTTCCTCTTCCTCCCCTTTTTTAGCTATTTCATCTTTTAACATTTTTCTTAATTCATAAACCTTCTCTGCATAACTTAACTCATGATGAAGGTTAAATCTTTCTGCCAGTTTATCTATTTTCTCTTGCAGCATTTTTAGACTTTCAGATGTTTGAGCATGCTCTTGAACAATATGTCTTTTTCCTTTTACAGCAGTTTTCAATTGTTCAAGCAAACGATAGGCTTCACCTAATTGCTCAAGCGTCTCTTCATTATGCAAAGGAAGATGAAGATGAGCGCAATGCTCCTGCAGCTTCTTTTTGCATTGCTGAAAGGCAACTTCCCAACGTTCAAATCCCGAAATGATCTTTTCATTTGAGAGAATCTCCTGCTGCAAATAGATCTCCAGCTCTTTAAGTTTCTGTTTTCGTTCGTCGTTTTGTGCTTTTAAAACTGCCATATTATTTATATCGTGCTCTGGAAGCTGTTCAAGGCGCTTTTCTATGTCTATCAGCCGCTGCTCTAAGCCGGCAGTGTCTCCTTCATCCATTTTTGCCTTAGACTTTAATATGAAATGGTATATAACAAATAGGAGACCTGCAGCACCTATAATCCCTATGAGCCATTCTTGCTGAAGCAGCGACCAAACACATAGAACGAGGAACAAACAGGCTAATAAAATGGCTGGCATTGTATCGTTTTTCGGTTTTCTTTGCTGTCTCTTTCCCGTTCGACCCGAATTCTCTGCCTTTTGCTTTTTCCTCATTTCATCAAGTTCTTGCTGCAGCTTGTTTCTTTCCTCAATCTCATCCTGTTTCTTCTGCAATTCATTCTCTTCTTTAGGAGACAGCAGCAGAGCTTTGAGCTCGTTCACTTTTTTCTCGAGCAGATCCAATTCCCTTGTACTCTCATTAAACTGCTCATCCAAATCCGTTTTCTTGGCAACTAATCTTTTATATTCATCTTCAGCTTCTGATACTTGCTTCTTTTTATGAATGCTTGTATCAATAGAGGCAATTTCGTCATCAGATAAGGTTATATTTAACCTTTCGTTTAAATCTTGAATATCACTTTCTATGTTTGCACATTTTAAAGAAAGCGTTTTTTCCTCTTCTCTAAGTTTTTGCATAAGCGGAAGCTGTTCTGAAATACTTGTTATTTCTTTTTCTGCTGATAATATTTCTTTATTTGCCTGGCTTGCTCGAATCTCCTCGGATAATTGTGTAATCTGCTTCTTTAAAGCAGATTGCTTTGCGAGGAGCGGTCGCTGCCCCTCAAGAAGCCGTTCGTAGCGAGCTAAACCATCGATTGGAAATACGAGGTCTTTATACATATACCATTCTTTCTCAAGAAGCTTATTTTCCTTAAAGACTGGCTCTATCTGCTGCCAGGAAGTAAGAGTATGAACATTCTCTTTGCTTTCAGCCAGGTCTTTCTGCATTCTCTTAATCTGTTCCTCAAGCTTTTCTATTTCTTTTATAAAATGCCAATATTCCTCGTTTTTTTGCTCTGCCATTTGAAGCTTTTTGTACAGTTCTTTTACTTCAGAAATTTTTTGATTTAATGCTGGCTTCTTCCCATTCGGTTTAAAACGGGATTCCAGCTCTTTTTGAAGCGTTTGCTCTGCCAGAAGGAGCTGATCTGTGCCAAGTGCCCCAGCAGAAAAGAGAAGCCTGCCAAGATCCTCGCCATTCATCTGGTGGATATTCTGCAATCCATGAACATTAAAAGAAAAGATTGATTGAAACATTTTTTTATCCATGTCATGCAACAATTCTTTTAAGAGCGCTTCAGAACCAGCAGTTCCATCTTCCATTCTGACCGAAACATTCCCGGCTGACTTTCCCTTCACCCGCTCAATAACTGCTTTGCCTCTGCCCGGAAATAAAACGGTCAGCTTGCCTCCATACTTGCTTCCTTCTTTTGGTTCATACCTCGATTCGTTTTGCTGTTTGGGCGGGAAACCAAAGAAGATAGCATGAATAAAGGCCATGATCGTTGATTTCCCTGCTTCATTTTCACCGTAAAAAACTTGAAAATCGCCAATTTGTGAATAGGTCTTATCCACTAGCTTGCCGTAGCCATAGATTTGTATTTCTATAATTTTCAGGATGAGCACCTCCTTAACTTTGATATAGTAACTGCATTAATAGATTTTCCGCTTCTTTTGAAATGGAATCCAGCTCATCTTCACTCTGTTTTTGTAAAAACCTTCTCGCTTCCGGATGCTTATATAAAAGTTCTAAGCTTCCACCAATTCCTTCCAAATCAACAGCCGCATGAAACATTTCTGCAAAAAAAGCTGATTCGGACATCAGTTTCTCTTTGTTCCATTTTTTTCTTTCATTTACAAGAAGGTCAGCAATCCATATAAAGCCATCTTCCCCTTCTGCTTCATGCTCCTTCAGCAAGTCGAGCAGCTCCCCCTCGCGAATAGCAGCAGCATCTTTTGGAGGCAAATCTGTATTTTGCAGAGTCAGGATTAAAATTTTTGCTTGGCCGGTCATTTTTTCTTCATCTATAAGATCCAGGCACTTTGAATAGATTTCCTGAAAAGAATCAGCTTCCTCACAATTTAATTCTCTTTCAGACCACACAACTGGAGCTGTATTTATAAAGGTCATTTCTGCACCTTTTTCTGAAAGCTGAACGAGATAACAGCCTTTATCTCCTGTTTCCTTCACATGCCGGCCTTGGGTATTGCCAGGATAAACAATTGGCGGTTCATTTTGGATCACATTTCTTTTATGTATATGTCCGAGTGCCCAATAATCAAAGTTCTTAACTGCCAGCTCAGAGATGGTAAAAGGAGCATAGGCTCCATGCTCACTTTCTCCTTCAAGCTGACCATGCAGAATACCGATGTCAAAATCCGCTCCATCTCTTTTTTTATAATGCTGAATCATCCGCTCATATACATGCCTGCTATGATAGCTAAATCCATATAAATGAACAGAAGTTTGTGACTCTGTTATAAATTCCACCGTTTCAACTTGGTTTGAGAAGAGATGAACATTCTTCGGGAGAGGCAGATGAACCCAGCTGCCCTCCATGTGATCATGATTCCCATGTACAGCGAAAACAGAAATACCCTTTTCGGCGAGCCGCTCCATTTCTTTTATAAAGATAATCTGGGCACGAATACTGCGGTCTTCTGCATCAAATAAATCACCAGCTAACACGACAAAATCTACACTATGTGCGATCGCTGCATCCACTATGCTTGAGAGCGATTCAAATGTACTCTCTCTCAGTTTTGAAAAAATAGGCTGAGGCAAATGGCGCAGTCCAGCCATTCCGCTGTCTAAATGTAAATCCGCCGCATGAATAAATGTTACTTTCTTCATTCCGATCCCTCTTTAATTAGGTTTTATGCACTTATTGTACATGAATTCAAAAGCGAATGCACGTTCTGCATATATCGTATAATGTAAAAAAACATACAAAAGGCCCCCAGAAGGGAGCCGTGGACATTTTATTTTTTATTGGACAGCTGCAATGCTTTCTTAATGTCTTTAAACGAAGAGGACTTGCCGTATAATAATACGCCGCCTTTGTATACTTTTGCTCCAAAGATCGCAAGTACAATGATTGAAATCAGCAGGATTGCGATTCCTAAAATCGGTTCCCATGCTGGAAGAGTCAGCATTCCTACCCTCATAAACATAATCATTGGAGTGAAAAATGGGATGTAAGATGTGATCGTTACAAATGATGCTTCAGGATCCGTCAATCCAAACATGGCAATTAAAAAGGCCGCAACAATCACCATTGTCATTGGTGTAATCATCTGTTGCACATCTTCAATTTTGCTGACAAGTGATCCTAAAAATGCAGCAAGAGTCGCATACAGGAAATATCCTAAAATAAAGAATACGACAGCATAGGTGATCGTGATTGCCGGAACATCGCCAAAGCCAAAGAATTCAAAAAAGCCTCCCTGCATTGAGTCAAGATTCTGTTTTACAAAATAATATCCAACAGCAAGGATTACCAGCATTTGCGTCAAGCTTAATAGCGCAACACCCAATATTTTGGCAAACATCTGGCGGATCGGAGGCACACTTGAAATCAGAATTTCCATAACTCGGGAGGATTTCTCTGTTGCAACCTCCATCGCAATCATATTTGCGTACATAATCACCGCAAAATAAATAACGAAGAGCAGAACATATACGAGTCCTCGTGCTTGATTCAATTCCTCTGCTGATTTTGCATTATCTTCAAGTGCAGCTGTATTAAACGAAACTGGATCATAAAGCTGATTTAATTGCTCTTGTGTTAAGTTAACTTCTGAGGCTGCCATGACCGTCTTCAATTGCTGAAGTGCACCCTGTAATTCTCCGGAGATTGTTGAATCTGCCACACTTCTTGCTTTATATAATCCTTCCGGCATATTATCACTATTCATCGATAAAAGCAGCAAACCGCTATACTCGCCATTTGTTACTGCTTCCTCTGCCTCTTCTTCTGTTCCAGTGAACTGCTCAACAATCAGTTCACTTTCTGCAAGCTCTAGTTGTTCTGCCAAAGGAGCATATAATCCTGATTCCTGACCCATTACCAGCACTTGATCTGCCGCTTCATCTCCTTCGAAGAAGCTGATGATATTGTTCATATTTGCCAATCCTGCTACAAGCAAAGCTGTTATGATGGTGGTAATAATAAATGATTTCGTTTTCAGCTTAGAAAAGTAGGTATGAGATAATATAATCCAAAAACTATTCATATGCCGCACCTGCTTTCTCAATAAAGATATCGTTTAATGAAGGCTCTTCTAGTTCAAATTTGCGGATAAAGCCTTTCCCGACTATTTCTTTTAAAATTGCTTCCGCATCCTCTTCTTTTGAGATTTGCAGGTGTGCACCCTCTGCGGTTAGCTTCGCCTTTAGAACAAGAGGATGTGTTTTGAAAAACTCCATTGAAAAATCGCCATGAACAATTAAATTTTTGCGGCCAAATGAACGTTTAATTTCTTTAAGCGCTCCATGCACAATCGGCTTTCCCTTTTGCATAATGCAAAGGTGCTCACAAAGCTCTTCAACATGTTCCATTCGGTGTGAAGAAAAGACAATAGTTGTTCCTTTTTCTTTTAGATCGACTACAGCTTCTTTTAATAATTCAACATTAACAGGGTCTAGCCCGCTGAACGGCTCATCTAAGATTAATAGCTCAGGTTTATGTATAACAGCTGTGATAAATTGAATTTTTTGCTGATTGCCTTTAGAAAGCTCTTCCACTTTCTTGTCAGCATATTCTGGCACCTTAAATCGATTCAGCCAATAATCAAGCTCCGACAAAACATCCTGCTTTTGCATTCCCCGCAATCGTGCTAAATAGACAATCTGATCCTTTACCTTCATCTTTGGGTATAGGCCGCGTTCTTCGGGCAGATAACCGATAATATGACTTGTCTTATAATCAATCCTGTTTCCTTTCCATGTAATGGTTCCATCGGTAGGATCAATTAATCCAAGGACCATGCGAAAGGTAGTTGTTTTACCTGCACCGTTTGCACCAAGAAAGCCAAACATCTCTTTTTCCGGGATTTCCAGTGATAAATCATCAACGGCTGTAAATGAACCAAATCTTTTTGTGACTTGGGCCAGCTTTAATACCATATAATCTCCTCCTTTAAACGGCCATATCTTATATACGAATGAGGAAAGAAAAAAGTTCCATTAAAAAAATTGCGTTCATTCTCTTCGTATGATTGAATAGTGGTAACAGTCAGAATTCTTTATGAAAAGGAGAATCCTCATGCAAACATATAAACTGACAGTCTTTGAACAAGACGGTGAAAAAATTCTGGATGAAGCCTTTCAGGCACAAAATGACCAAGAAGCTAAAACAAAAGGAGAGAACCTGCTGCTCGAAAAAGCCATGCATGAAAAGACGCATCGCTGTACCTCTCCTGCTGGCAAACTCATTCTATTCCACCGCTGATTATGTGGATTGATCATCTGGCTCTGTCCAGCCATATTTCATAGCATTTTCTTTTTAATGTAAAACATCCTTTTTACAAATGGATTTATGAAAGAATAACAGTTTACAAAAAGGAAGGCGGGCTATCCATTTTGCGTACAGCAACATTGGACAGTCCCGCCTAACTAGCACTATTTCCCTTGAAAAACTGGCTTTCTTTTTTCGATAAAAGCCTGTATCCCTTCTTTATGATCCTGTGTTTCTCTCATTTTGGCCTGTCCCAGCTTTTCCAGCTCAAGCACCTTTAAAAGCAATGGCCGGTTTTTATCGGATAGTATTTTTTTCGTTTTGATCATAGCTTGTACAGGACTGCTCAGCCATTTATTAATCTTCGCATCAAGGGCCTCTTCCAGCTCTCCAGCAGCTATTTCATGAATGATGTTTTTGGAAAACGCCTCTTCTGCACTTAAGATCTTCCCTTCCCAGATCAGCTGTTTTGCTTTATCTTCACCAATTCTATTTTCAAGGAAGAAATGTGCCCCTCCATCAGGGATCAAGCCGATGCCAATAAAGTTCATCGCCAGCTTGCTAGCAGAATCAGCGATAATATAATCGGTTGCAAGAGCTAAACTAAGCCCTAGACCAGCAGCTGCCCCTCTCACTGCACTAATTGTCAGCATAGGCATACTGTAAAGAGTTACAACCAATTCGTTAATACAGTCCATCACCTGATAGAAATCGCTTTCATTTTTAGCCGACATCATTGTTTTTATATCCCCGCCAGATGAGAACGCTCTGCCTTTACCAAGCAGGACAACAATATCAATTCCATCCGAATTGCTCACATCTTTTAATACACTCAATAATTCTCTCAACATCTCAACATCAAGTGCATTTAACGCATCAGGCCGGTTTAGCTCGACCGTTGCAACTCGGTCGTTTACACTCAGATTTACTTTTCCCATTGTTATTCCCTCCTTTTCCATCTCTCTTCCATTATAAAGAGAACATCATCATTTGAGAAATATTTTCAGAATAATTCATCAAAATAATATTTGACATCATGGATCCCTTGTTAATGATCAAAGCAACAGGCTTTGAAAAAGGGAACATTTGAATAAGCGCTTGGACAAAATATCCCAAGCGCTTAGGTCCACAACTTATATTATTTCAGCTCCGAACTCATTGTTCGAACCTGATCTCTTAATCTCATTTTCAGAAACTTCCCGACAGACGTTTTCGGTATTTCCTCCATGAAAAGAATGTCATCAGGCAGCCACCATTTCGCAAACTGCGGCTGTAAGAAGGTGTATAACTCTTCTTTCGTTACAGTTCCTTTGTATCCTTCCTTTAAAACCACACACGCAATCGGTCGTTCCTGCCATTCTTCATGCGGAACAGAGACAACGGCCGCTTCAAATATGGCTTCATGTGCCATCAGTGCATTTTCAAGATCAACCGAGGAGATCCACTCACCGCCGCTTTTTATTAAGTCCTTTGTACGGTCTACAATTTTCATAAAGCCCTCTTCATCAACAGTCACAACATCACCGGTATAAAGCCAGCCATCCCGAAACGCTTCATCCGATCGTTCATCACGGTAATACCCCGATGCAATCCACGGTCCCCGTATCGCTAATTCGCCCATTTCCTTGCCGTCCCATGATGCTTCTCCATCTTTTCCGACAACCTTCATTTCCAATCCAGGGACGAGAATGCCTTGCATTGCTTTAATATTTAACTTTTCTTCTGAAGAAAGTTCTTCCTGATAGCTTTTTAATGAAGAAATAACAACAAGCGGACTCGTTTCTGTCATTCCATAAGCATGCATAAACGGAATGCCATGCTTTTCTTCAAATGCTTTAATCATCCCGCGCGGTGCTGCTGATCCGCCGCAGAGGACACTTCGCAGTGAACTCATGTCATAGTTGTTTTCATCTAGTTCTTTTAACAATCCAAGCCAAATGGTAGGAACGCCGGCAGTAATGGTCACCTTTTCAGCCTCTATTAGTTCCGCTATTAATTTTGGTGTAAAGTAAGGACCAGGCAATACTAAACTTGTGCCAAACCATACCGCTGCAAAAGGCAGTCCCCAGGCATTGACATGAAACATTGGCACGACTGGCAGTGCAATATCCTTTTCACTGACAGCGGCGCTATCTGCCATTCCAAGCGCCATACTGTGTAAAACAATGCCGCGGTGAGAATAGACAACTCCTTTTGGATTACCTGTTGTTGCTGATGTATAGCACATCCCTGCAGGTGCATTTTCATCTAAATCATCAGGATATTCATAGTTTCCGCTTGCCTCCTGCAGCAATCTTTCATAATTATAAACAGATTCTATTGTTGTTTCAGGCATTTCACCTTCAGCACACATAACAATAAATGCCTTCACAGTTGTCAGCTGGTCCTTTACCTTTTCAATTAGCGGGAAAATGTCAGGATCAATCAGCAGCGCCTGATCTTCTGCATGATTGATAATGTATATAATATGCTGTGGAGAAAGTCGGATATTAATTGTATGCAGAACAGCACCGCTGCACGGAATCGCAAAATAGGCTTCCAAGTGGCGATGATGATTCCATGCTAATGTACCAACTTTATCTCCACGTTTAATGCCAAGCTTCTGCAGACTTTCAGCCAGCCTTTTTGTTCGTTCTGCAATCGTTTTGTACGTAAAGCGCTGAATGCCGCTGCCTGTTCTTGAGACAACCTCTTTTTTTGGAAAAAACTTTTCAGCTCTTCTAATCATCTGCGTCATCGTCAAAGGTGTTTGCATCATCATAAACATTCCCCCTTTTAATAGTAAACGCTTACATTTTACTCTTAGAAGTATATGATTGATTGTCTTTATATCATTCGTCTCCCATGACGATTATCCTGCTTTGATGAAAATATTTTATTCAAAAAGAAAAAATGGCTTTGACACAACTAAATAATGTTACTAAGACTGAGATATAAATGTAATTGGTGTGGTAATTAACCTGAGTGAAATGGAGCGGAGGGCCCTCGACTCCTGCGGGCTGTAGAGGAAAGGGTGAGACCCCGCAGGAGCTTTTAGCTCCGAGGAGGCTCAGCTTCCTCCCCGCGGAAAGCGGGGGTCCGCAGCGCAATGGAACAGGCTTGTTTAAAAAGATACAATTTTAAAAACAAATAAAAAACCGAATGAGTAGAAAGATGAACTTCCTAACCATTCAGTTCTATGTGATGTTAAATACTTATGTCACAGTCTTTTTCTTGAAGGTTTATTCTTGTTTTTGTAAAAATAGATCGTTCAATATATCAATTTTTTCTTGCGTATACGCTTCAAAGCTATCATTGTATGTTTTCGGATCTTTTGGATTGGCAAAGTGGGTAATCTTTCCTGATTGAGGATCAATAAATTTACTTGCTGCTCCACAGCCGATCCCAATGATGGTCTGCAGTTCTTCCATAATCATAATATTATAGATGCTCTCTTGATCTGGAAGAGCATAACCTACATTTTCTAGATTGCCAAGGATATTTTTTTGCCTGTATAAATAATACGGCTCATACCCCTTTTCAACTGTCCACTTTTCAGCCATTTCCATCATCTTCTCGACTTCATCCCGTTCCGCCACTTTATACTTCGCTTTATTTCTCGTCATTTCAGAAGCACGCTTAAACGAAAGTGTATGAACAGTAAGAGATTCAGGCATTAACTTTTCTGTTTCATCAAGAGAATGAGCAAATTCTTTTAAGCCCTCACCTGGTAAACCGATAATTAAGTCCATGTTTATGTTATTCATACCCATATTTCTGGCAAGATGAAATTTTTCAATCGTTTCTTCGACCGTATGATGTCTGCCGATCGCTTTAAGTGTTTCTTGCGTATAGGATTGAGGATTAATGCTGATCCGGTCAATATTCCACTTTTTTAATATATCTAATTTTGCCGGTGTAATGGTATCCGGGCGTCCTGCCTCGACCGTAATTTCACGGATGTTTTCTACATCCGGAAATGAGGTGTACATTTCTTCATAAAGCATGTCCATCTCTTCGGCCGAAATACTCGTCGGTGTACCGCCGCCATAATAAACGGTCGTAATTTTTACGTTATTTTCTTTTAGCCATTCCCCGATTTTTCTAATTTCAAAATGAAGGCCGCCTAAAAATGAATCCACCGAACCTTGTCTGCCATTGATGGCATATGCGGGAAATGTACAGTACGCACATTTCGTCGGGCAAAAGGGAATCCCGATATAAATGCTGACTTCCTTTTGGAGATCATATAGATCCGGTACAACAGCAAGCTGGCGATCGACAATCCTTTGCATTAACTCTATCTTTTCATCTGTAATTAGATAATCTTCTTTTAGCTGCTGATGTGCCGCAGGAAGCGGGTACCCGTTTTGCATGTGGCGGTGCAGCAGTTTAGTTGGCCTTATTCCGGTTAAAATGCCCCACTTTTGTCTTACACCTGTCCAATCCTGCAATACTGTCAGATATACATATGAAACAGCATGCTTCAACTGTTTAAACTCTTCTTTTTCTGTAAGATCCGCTCCAAGAGTACGTTCGTATTGAGCAGAATGGTTTACTCCATTCAGATCCTGCAGCTTTGCAGAAACATGAACCGATGTATCCATAGAAAGTTCAAAAGCGATGTGCACCTCGGCATCCTTTGCTTCATTTTCCATCACAATGTCACTTTCTTCAAAAAACAAATTGGCAATAAGACGGAGCGGACGATGAAAACGCTCATCCTCTAAACCTTTTATCATTAGTTTCATTAGAATCACCTTTTTATAAAAACTATTTCCTTGTAGAAATAGGATCGTATTTAAACAAACTTCTTTAAGTTTACAAAAGAGAGTTTATTAGGTCAATATTAGAGTAACTTCTATGTGTAAACGATCCTTTCTATCATTTAGCTTTATATTCAAAAGGCTAAAGAATTTCTTCTTTAGCCCAGGAAATGCAATATTATTTTAATAAGTTCATTTTGCGCAAAAATTGGATTGGCTGCTGTTTGCGGAAGTGTTCTTTGACCATGTAGGTGACGCCGTGCTGGTCGTTGGTTCTTGTCAGCCAGTCTGCAGCATTTTTAACCTCAGCTGGCGCATTGCCCATCGCCACTCCTAATCCGGCTGCTTCAATCATTTCAAGATCGTCCATACCATCTCCAATGACAACCATTTGGTTACTGCGGATGCCAAGCTGCTCGCCTAAGTATAAGAGACCATTAAGCTTTGAAACGCCAGCACTCACAATTTCAAGGCGAAGGTCATTGAGCTTAAGCATGTCTACCTCCGAAAACATTCCTCTGATCGCAGTTCTTGCGTCTTCAAGATCCTCGCTGTTCTCAAAGTACACCTCGATCTTCGGCGGTGAAACAGGCTCTTCTAAAATGGTCTCACTCACAGATTCAACAAATTGCTGTGAATAGAAAACTGGGTCCCCTGAGGAAAATACCGTCTTTGCCATTAAGTTATGATTGAGCTTATATTTATTGGCTAATGCAAATTTTTCATGCACGATTCTAATTTGACAAGGAAACCCTTCAAGAAATCGAATAATATCATATGTGACTTCTTCTGCAATTCTATTCACATAAACTGGTTTATCGATGTTCTTACCGATAAATGCTCCTCTATGCGTCACAATCTGTGTGTCCAGCTTCAAAGCCTTCGCAACCTTTTTCGCAGATGGAAAACTGCGGGATGTAATTAAGGTTACATAAATGCCTTTTTCCTGCACATACTCGATTGCTTCTTTTGTAGATTTGTGCAGCCTGCCGTTTGACTGCAGCAGTGTACCGTCAATATTTAAAGCGAGCAGTCGATAAATCATATTTTTGCCCCCATTCATGGTGTAAATTGTCCCTATAACACTTGTATGAGAGAGGAAGCAGAAATAGAACAATCACTGCAGCTGAGCTTTTCTAGTAATGCTGATTTATCTTTTCGTGATTTAAAGCAATTCTAGTATCGACGGCACTGCTTCTTTAAGTGAATCTGCTTTTCGATCTGCTTTCGTTTCTTCATTGCCGATAAACACCGTTTTGCAGCCCGCTTTAATCCCTGCTTCTATATCACGTTCATGGTCGCCTACCATGACACTGTTTGCGAGATCAATTTCATATTTTTCAGCGAGCCTTAGAAGCATTCCAGCATTTGGCTTGCGGCATTCACAGCCTTCTTTTGGTTTATGAGGGCAATAGGTAACCTCTGTAATGCTGCCGCCATACTCGCCAACTAACTCTTCCAGCCTGCTATGTATTTCGACCAGCTGTTTTTCCTTCATGAACCCCAAACCAACTCCGCCTTGATTGGTTACGACAAAAATGTCATAGCCGCTTTTTGTAAGTTCTCCAACAGCTTCAGCTGCACCTTCCAGTAAAAAAAGCTGTTCAGGTTTGTTTACAAATTTGACCCGATCTGTCAGAACTTCATTTAAGACACCATCACGATCCAGAAAAATTGCTTGCTTCATATCATCTCTGCTCCTTTCTTTTATCTTATATAGTAACGGCAAATTACATTAAATTCATACACAATCGCACAAGGTTTGTGAATTTAAATAAGCCAGTTCCACCTGCGCTTATGTTTGATAGATATAGTATAAAATTACAAACAAAAAACCGAATGATTAGAGATCACTTCCTAATCATTCGGCTCTATGTTCGTGTTAAATGCTTATTTTCACTCTTACTCGGCAGCTCCGTATAAATCTTCAAGCGGCTTCATAATGATTTTGTTAAGTTCAGCAATGACCATGCTCATGCGCTGTTCTGCTTCCATGAGAGCAGAAATTTTGTCATGCTGCTGTACAAGCGCAACCGCTTTTTGAGCCTGCTCTACTTCTTCCTGACTGATTTCCTGGCCGGACATTTGTTTTTGCTGAAGCTCTAATTGAATGTTGCGGAAGTTATCAAACATTGATTTTGCAGAAGGGTCTGCATTCACTTCATCGTACGCTTTTTTTAATGATGCATATTCTTCGCTCTGACGCACTGTTTTTTCAAGTTCATATGCTGAATCAAATACGTTTACTGCCATAATAGACACTCCTTTTTCTAGCAGCTGGCGCTAATCGGGCGCCTTCCGCTTTTCTTTGTCTAGCTTCAGGCGCTAGGGACTCGAGGTCTTAAGTCATTCCGTCTTGAAGGTTAAAGGACAACCTTCCAGCCGTCTCGCCTTAAGCTTGTCGTCCCTGGGCAAGCGCCTTCCGCTTTTCTTTGTCTAGCTTTAGGCGCTAGGGACTCGAGGTCTTAAGTCATTCCGTCTTGAAGGTTAAAGGACAACCTTCCAGCCGTCTCGCCTTAAGCTTGTCGTCCCTGGGCAAGCGCCTTCCGCTTTTCTGGATACCAAACCACTATAACAGACTGGTTCTTTGAAATCTAATCATATACCTTTAATTCATTAATAGTGCAATAATCCCTTGGACTATTCCAATTATTCCTCCAAGAAGAGCGCCTAAATACGTAATCATTTTCAGCTCGCTCTTAATAATGGAGAAGACCATTTCTTCGAGCCTTGCAACAGAGAATCCGCTTACCTGTTCTTTTACTATTTCTGCTATGCGCAGGCGTTCCATCAGTGTTTCTATTTTTTCTGATAGCTCATTTACACCGAACGCAACCATTTTTGGCGCTATATCATCAACAATAGTGTCATGGTATTTAGCAGTCAGCTCAGAAACAGGTGTATTGTATAGCCTTTCTGCGTTAATAGCTTTCTTTACATATCGTTTGGCCATCCCAACGAGCTTTTCCTTTTCAAATTGATCTTCAAAAAAAGCAGCTTCGCGTTCAAGCAGTTTTTCCCATTCATTTTTTATTAAAGTCGTAATTAGATCTGCCGTTCCTTCACTTTTTAGAAACTTAATGATTTCTGGCTGAATTTTATCAGCAAGATTGATGTTTCCTGCCAGCATTTGCAGCATATTGCCAAACATGCCGTTTCGTTCGCGGACGAAATCATCGACCATGCGCTGAATGCGCGTATACCCATCCATGCTGGAAAAATAAGAAATCCCCTTTTGCAGAATCATTAACGTAATGAGCGGTATTTTGCTGTTTGCTTTTTCAATAATCTCAGCTGGCAAAGCGTCACGCAACGGCTTATCGCGGTATTTGCCCATAAACTGCTCATACTTATTTTCCACGAGTAAGTCGATTTGTGTTTCTGTCTTTTCCACTGCATTTGTAATGCCCATTTTTTCAAAAAGCTGTTCTGGTGTTTGATCTGATGTTAAAAAGCTGCCAAGCTGCTTCTGAACGAGAAGAGTCAATTCAGTTCGAAACTTTTCATTCATAAATTTTTGTTTAATGCTTGCTGGTGTAAGCAAGTGATTGACAACTAGCTTACCCATTTGATCAGCGAGCTCTCCTCTGCGCTTCGGAATTAATCCTGGGGTAAATGGCAGCTGCCATTTTCCAATAAAAACAGGATTATAAGGCTTAAAAAGCATCTTGATCGCCAGATAATTTGTAAAGCCGCCGATTGCAGCTCCAATTCCGGCCATAAGTAAAATGGTTATCGTAATTTGCATTCCCTCTACCTTCTTTCATAAAAGCACAAAAAGTCCACGTAAATCATACGATGCTTTATCAGCTTTTGCCTATTTTTTCATTATACTAACACAATCGAAGACGAGCAAATGAGGAATGTGTATGAGTGTTTCTTTAACCCCTATTACGATTGCAGCACTTAAAACGTTTCAAAATGACCATAAATATATGCATATTAGCCAGTCTCTGGCAAAACACTTGAAAATCAATACTGATCTCCCGCTGAACATAAAGATCGGCAGTACAGTGTTACCTGTACATGTGAGGATTGAAGCGATTGAGACAAATCATATTCACTTTAGCAGTCATATTTTACAGGAGTGGAAAATGGATTCAGCTCCCTTTCAATTGCTTGCCCGTTTTCTGCGGAATCAAAACACGCTTGTGCTAGGTCCTGTGATCGGGATTTTAACCGATTATAAAGAGAAAAATGGAGAAGCGAACTTTCGCTCCATTCATAGCTTTTGTTTAGAATTGCATCAGGCAGCAGCAGATATTGGCGGAATACTGTATGTATTTAAGCTTCAAGACTTCGTAAACGGAGAAGTAAGCGGCTATATTTTTAAAGATGATCAATGGATCAAAACAAGTCTCCCGCTGCCAGGTGTTATTTACAATCGCCTTCACTCCAGAAAACTTGAAGGCAGCCATCATTTTCAAACATTTCGAGAGACCATCAATGAACTGAATATCCCCCTTTTCAATGACCGATTCCTGGCAAAAGATGATGTACATGAGCTGCTTTATCCTGAGGAGCATATGCAGGCCTATATTCCAGAAAGTGCTGTGGCAGATAAGCAAACGATTAAACATTTTCTTGATTTGTATACATGCATTTATCTTAAACCTGTAACAGGAAGTCAAGGGCGCAGTATACTGCGCGTGCATTATTCTGATGGAGTTATTTATAGTGAAGCCTCAACTGCCGGGAAACGGGGAACGGTTAGAGCGTTTAAAGATTATGAACATTTTAGCAGGTTCTTTTCCCACTATTTAACAAAGCAAAGCTATCTTGTTCAAAGAGCTTTATCTCTTAAAACATTCGAAAATCGTCAGCTCGATTTTCGGATCCTTTGCCATAAAAACTATCAAAATATCTGGAAAGCCACTTCTGCCGTTGCCCGGATCTCAGCTGAAGATCAGTTTGTCTCCAATTTAGCGCGCGGAGGAGAAATGGTAAAGCCATTAAAAATTCTTTCAATCTTTACTGAACACAAACAGGCTGTACAGCAGCTCTCACTTATGAAGGAGCTTGCCGTAGAGGTTTCGTCTATCATTGACCAGAAATCTGAAGGGCTCTTTGCTGAACTCGGCATTGATATTGGGTTAGATGAAGAAGGAAAACTGTGGATTATTGAAGCAAATGTGAAACCCTCAAAAAATACAGAGGAGCAGACTAGCAAAGTTCGGCCCTCTGCCCGCGCTGTCATTGAATATTGTTTATCCATGGCGTTTCGCCAAACTGCTAAAGGGGAGGAATAGAAATTGCGATCCATTGGAATTATGACTCTTAGTAAAACGAGTGAAACAACCTATCACACTGAAATGGCAAAGAGAGCATCGGCGTTAAATCTATTATGTTATCGGTTTATTCCGAGCAGCATAAATCCCATGACGGAGAAAGCAGATGGAGAACGATATAATCCTGCGAACGACAGGTGGGAAAGCTGTCAATTTGATATTCCTCCCATACTTTACGACCGCTGTTTTTATTCAGATAGTGTTTATTCAAAGCATAATGCATCGATTGTTAACTGGCTGAAAAAGCGGGAAGATCTAACTTTTATAGGGTATGGCCTGCCGAATAAACTGACATTATACGAACAGCTGCACCATACTGTGCTTAATCCTTATTTACCTGTAACTACAGCATTTATTAGTCCAGATGCATTTATTAAACATTTACAAGATACCGTGCCTGTCGTATTAAAGCCTGCTAACGGCTCTCAGGGACGCGGCATCTATAAAGTAACAAAGCTGAAGGATCATATCTTAATTGAAACAGATAAACAAAATCAGCTTATGACTAAAACCTTTCCTGCCCCGAAAGCAGCATTATGGCTTGAACAGCTCACTGAAAATAATTCTTATTTTTATCAGCCATACTTAGCACTTGTCAATCAGCATCAGGAGCCTTTTGACCTTCGTTTTCTTCTGCAAAAAGATAAAAGTGGAAAGTGGCATCAGGCTGGAAACGGCATTCGAACAGGCAGAAAAAATGGACTCATTTCTAATATGAGTGCAGGCGGATTGGTTTCAAAGACAGATGATTGGCTAAAAACCATACCAGCAAAACAAAGTGCCTTTATCATCGAGGAATTGCAATATATTTTAGAGACCATCCCTGTATTGCTGGAAAAACATTTTCCGCCATTGTTTGAATTGGGCATTGATATAGGGATTGATACAAATGGAGCCATTTGGATCCTCGATATCAATTCAAAGCCCGGCAGAAAAGTAATGCTTACATTGTATCCAGAAAGCTCTGATGATTTATATAAAGCTCCCCTTGTATACGCTAACTATTTAGCTGAAAAGAATCCGCAATCTAAGGAGGACCACCATGAAAAAACAATATCAAATTAGCAGATCTGAGGATTTGCATAATACGATTATTGTACCAAGCAGCCTAAAGCTGCCACAGCAGATGAAAATAACATTTGGCACCCATTCAGCAGAAACCGTAGAAGTAAAATCAGCAGGAAATGAAGGAAGAGTCATCCTTAGCTCTGAGCTTGCGGAACGTTTGTTACTTCCGGATTTAAAGGTGCCTCTTCATTTATTTATTGAAGGAGAGGAAATGGTCATCGGACCGCTAATTGGCATTTTCACTTCCGGATTTACGTCCTTTCCAATGAGACCTATTGGTGATCGGACGATGTTTTTTGCCAAGCTGCTGTCTGTGAAAAGCAACATAGGTGCGATTCCATTTGTTTTTGGAGAACAGCATATCAATTGGGAACAAGGCACGATTAATGGGTACTTTTACTTTAAAGAAGGCTGGATTACAATTGAAGTCCCTTACCCTAATGCCATTTATGATCGCTTGCCGAACCGAAAAACAGAAAGGCAAAAGCAATATCGTGCCGTTAAAGCACGGCTGCAGGAAGAATACTTCATTCCCTGGTATAACCCAGGATTTTTTAACAAACTGGATATCAGTGAACGGCTGCAGCAAACTTCTGTAGAAAAATACTTGCCGGAAACACATCCTTTTACTGCTTTTTCCATCGTTGAAAGAATGCTGGCTGACTATGGTCATGTTTATATGAAGCCAATAAACGGCAGCCTGGGACTGGGAATTCATCAGATTATTTATGATCGCCAGGATGAGGCATATTATTGCCGATATCGAGATAAAAATAAAGAAAATAAACTGCAAAAGTTCAGCAGCCTTGAGGCTTTAAGTAAATACATTTTTAAAAACAGAAATCTTAACAGTATGCTTGTTCAGCAAGGTATTCATTTAATCCGCAAAGAACAGCGGCCCATTGATTTTCGTGTGCATACAAACAAGAATGAACATGGAGAGTGGCAGATTTCTGCTCTGGCAGCTAAGGTTGCCGGCCGGGGAAGTGTGACGACACATGTAAAAAGCGGTGGTGTCATTATGACTGCTGAAGAAATCTTTACAAACAAAGTGGAGCAAAAACAAGCTGTAGATGCATTAAATAAAGCAGCTCTAGAGATCAGCAAAGCCCTAGAAGGAACAGTTGAAGGGCTAATCGGTGAAATCGGTTTTGATCTTGGACTCGACCGTCAGGGAAATGTTTGGCTGTTCGAAGCTAACAGCAAACCTGGCCGTTCTATTTTTAAACACCCTGAACTGAGAGAGTTTGACTTGCTGACCCGGAAGCTCAGCTTATCCTATGCTGTCTTTTTGACTGAAAAGTCCATCACTTCACCTGGGGAAGTTATAAAATGAATGTATTCTATTGCCCTTCTGATAAAAGCTGGTATAGCGATGAAGTCCTGTCATTTGGAAATAGCGGGAAGCCAGTTCAAAGGAGGGAGACAGGGAATCATGAGATGATTCCTTTCTCTCTCTCCTTAAAGGGCAACAATGCTGGCCCCTTAGTCGGCATTTTAACAGGTGAAGATAAACACGGAAACCTTGCCGGCAACGGACCCTTGTTTATGCGGCTGCAGAAAGAGCTCCTGCACCAAGGGGGCGTTTCTATTGTGTTCACCGCAAATCATTTGCAAGAAAACGGTGTAAACGGCTTTCTTTATTTGCCTGCAGAAGATAAATGGATGCCCGTGTCATGTCCATTCCCCCATTTAATTTATAACCGAGCACCATTTCGAAAGCACGAAAATACACAAAGCTTTCATAAAGCTATTACAAATATTCGTAAAATGAATATCCCTTTCTTTAATCCAGGTTTTATTGAAAAAAAAGAACTCTATGAGTTAATCAGTTCCTCAGAGGACTTAGCTCCATATTTGCCGGCCACCTTAACAAACCCTACTGCATCCCAGCTTGAATCACTGCTTCAGCAGTATAAGCGCGTCTATTTAAAACCTTCGCGCGGAGCAAAAGGAAAAGGTATATATGTTGCAGAATGGCGTGAAGACCATGCTATTGCGCTCACATCACACACTGTGCAATCACTCTATCCCTCATTTCAACTATTTTGGAAAGAAACAGAAAGCCAGTTTAAATATAAAGATTATATCGCTCAGGAAGCCATTTCTCCTGCTTTAATACACGGCTCCCGCTATGACTTTCGTATACTCGTGCACTACGCTGATCACAGCTATAAAGTGACAGGAATTGGGCTGAGGGCCTCTAAATCTCAGCAGATTACCACACATATACCGAATGGAGGAAAAATTCTTCCTTATACTCTCATTCAAACAAAGCAACATGATCAATTCATTGAGGATATTGCTGCAAAGCTCGGATACCTCCTGTCTGAATCGTACGGTTTTTTCGGGGAATTCTCTATAGATGCAGGCATTTCAGACACAGGAGATTATTATATTTACGAGGTCAATTCCAAACCAATGAGTTTTGATGAAGAAGAAATTGAATCAAAAAGAATTCAGCAGCTTTGCGCCCTGTTCTTTAAAGAGACTGGATTTAGATCAATTCAAAAAGAATGAAATAAAGCCAGGCGAAACTTCCGCCTGGCTTTTTTGCAGCTTTATCTTTAGGAACGCTTTGAGTTTGTAAAGGATTGAAACTGCTGTTTTAATTTTTGACGAGCGTCTTTATTTCTCATTAAGTAAGCTGCTCCTAATGCTACGGTTGTAAATGCTAATTTATTTTTCATAAAAGAATCCCTCCTGTATATATCGTGTTCTTTATATTCCCTCTATTTTAAAAAACAAACACTTGTTACCCAAAAGCCATGACTATCTGTAAGTTTCCCTGAGAATCCGCCGTTTAATCTGCTTAAAAAGAAAAGTTTATTCCCTTGTATTTAATGGTTGGGATTTCATTTGTAAGCAGTTACAATAAAATAAAAGGGGGAATAATTATGCTTCAGCATTTTCAATTTAAACCTTTATACAATAGTTCACAGCTTCCAGGATGGACCATTCATTTTTATTTTGAAAAACAACGGTATGATGGTGTTTATCATCAGGATGGCACAATTGAATGGACACATTCCGAACCTCCTGCACAGGATCTCGATAAAATTAAATCGCAAATTCATGAATTAATGCTTTTTCATGTATACGAATAGGCTTTATCTTTTTTTCAAAGGCTATGTTTAAGCACTTCTGAGCATATGATGATTGCTCAATGCTAATTTGCCCTTCTAAAAAGGAGTTTTTTTAATGAGCAAACATAAAAAGAAAAATATGCCGCAAGACCTGCAATATGAAGGAAAAGACAAAGTTTATATGGACGTTGATCGTATGATCAATGAAGGTTTATCAGGCGGATCCGTTCATAGAAAAGATGAGTTTGCCAACATTGAGGAAGCTGTTGATTTCCCGGAAGAAACTCCGCCGCATAATTCTGAATTGAATCTATAAGCGAAAAAGGACATTTGAAAAATCTTCAATGTCCTTTTTTTGTATGCTAAAAAGGTACACTAACCTTAAAACGATTTCATACCCAAGGTTATGCTATAATTTTTTAAAAAGGAAAATCGAGGTTTTATCATGCTCTTAAAAATACATCGTCATTATCCAAATTCAATCCTAGCTGATGCTATACAAAATAATAGCCATTATCACTGGTTTCAAGAGGGCGCTCAATGGCTTGGCATTCCTTCTGCCGATCTGACAGCAAATGAGCTTCATTTACTGCAAACCCTCTTTACTCCCCAAATCCCCAATCTGAATCATTCACCTGCTGCCGAGTCTTGGCGACAATTTTTAACCGAGGACGGGGCATTTCCACAGCATTTGAAAGATGCAGACTATCGAATTATTCACTTTGCTGTTACAAAAGGCGACTGGACACCCTACGATTTTGAAACAGCCTTTAAAGGGTTTTTTCACCAAAGTATGATCATGTTTTGGAAAAATGACTTCGAAGGCGCCATTATTGAAGAATATAATCATCACTCACCTCAATCAGATGAATTTGAAGGAATCTGCCATGCGATTGAGAGTGATTTCTTAACAGATCTAGCATTATACATTGGCACACCTCAGCCAGTTACAAAAGATTTACCAAGAAACTTTCAGCATGATCAAAACATATTTGAAACAGCCAAAAAAGGAAACCAAGCTGAAAAGATCTTTACATTTGAGACTCTTCTTCCCGTCCTGCTCATTAATGAAATGCCAGAATACATACGGAACAGTCTGCTGGCTAGATTTTCATTTCTTTTGGATGACCAAGAACTATTAACTACTATAATGGTCTTTTTGAATAATGGATCCAATGCTTCCATGACTGCGAAAAAATTATTTATTCACCGCAACACATTGCAGTACAGACTGGATAAGTTCAGTGAAAAAACAGACATAAATTTAAAAGACTTTAAACAGGCATCTACCGTTTATCTTGCCTGTTTGTACTTAAAGCAAAGCAGCACAGAATAACCTTCACTATTCGGTTTTGGCAATTGTGTATAGCATTTAAAAGTTTTTTCAGCACATTGCATAAAACGCTTTCATATTCTTTGTGCAAGTTTCCCATATGGTTTTAGAAACGAGTGTTTTACAATAAACGTATCTAAGACAGGGAGCTGATTTACATGGCAGAATTGAAATTAGACCATATTTACAAAATTTATGATAACAAGGTAACTGCTGTAGAAGACTTTAACTTGCATATTAAAGATAAGGAATTTATTGTCTTTGTTGGACCATCTGGATGCGGAAAGTCCACTACACTTAGAATGATTGCAGGGCTGGAAGAAATTTCTCAAGGTGATTTTTATATAGATGATAAGCGTGTAAACGATGTTGCTCCTAAGGACCGTGATATCGCAATGGTATTCCAGAACTATGCATTGTATCCGCATATGAGCGTATATGACAATATGGCTTTTGGATTAAAGCTGCGCAAGTTTCCAAAGGAAGAAATTGATCGACGTGTGCAGGATGCAGCAAAAATTCTTGGACTTGAAGCCTATTTAGAACGAAAGCCAAAGGCATTATCAGGCGGTCAGCGCCAGCGTGTAGCACTAGGGCGTGCTATTGTCCGGGATGCTAAGGTATTCTTAATGGATGAGCCGCTTTCAAACCTGGATGCCAAGCTTCGTGTACAAATGAGAGCAGAAATTGCCAAGCTTCACCAGCGTCTGCAAACAACTACAATTTATGTTACACATGACCAAACAGAAGCAATGACGATGGCGACTCGCCTTGTGGTTATGAAGGATGGCATCATTCAGCAAGTCGGAGCACCAAAAGAAGTATACGAAAAGCCTGAAAATGTTTTTGTCGGCGGCTTTATTGGCTCACCTGCTATGAACTTTTTCAACGGCAAGTTACAAGAAGGCAAATTCCATATTGGCGATGTTGCCCTGGCTGTTCCAGAAGGAAAATTAAAGGTTCTCCGTGAACAAGGTTATGAAGGAAAAGACATTATTTTTGGCATTCGCCCTGAGGATATTCATGATGAGCAGCTCATGATTGATTCATTCCCAGAGACTACAATTTCAGCGAAAATTGATGTTTCCGAATTAACAGGAGCTGAAACGATGATTTACGCCAGCCTTGCAGGTCAGGATTATATTGCGCGTGTTGATTCCCGTTCCGATATTAAACCAGGACAGACCCTGCAGCTTGCATTTAATATGAACAAAGGTCATTTCTTTGATGCTGGCACTGAACAGAGAATTCACTAATTTAGATTAATGTAAAAGAAATCCCCGGGTTCATTCATCCGGGGATTTTTTATTTAAAACTTTTTATATTTAGTTCTATTGAAGATTTGCTTTCATCATGCGTGCAGCCGCCGCAGGGTCTTTTGCACCTGTCAGAGAGCTGCCAGCGATGATGATATCCGGCTTGTGCCCGGCAATTTCACGTACGTTATCGAGATTAATTCCACCTGCCACTGCCACTTTAAAATCAAAACCTGACACAAGTGAAAATAGTTCTGTGTTAAACTTTCCAACCGTCTGCTGATCTTTTCCAACATGCAAGCTTACAAGCTGAACACCAAGCTCCTTAAGCTCCTCTATTCTTGCTCTTGAATGAACCTCCAGTAAATCGACCATGACCTGTTTACCCATTTCATGTGCAGCCTGCATGGTGTCTTTTATCGTCACATCTGATGAAAATGCCATCACTGTCGTCATATCTGCACCAGCTTCAAAGGCTTGACGAGCTTCGTGCTTACCTGCATCACATGTCTTCATATCAGCAAGAATTAATTTTTCTGGGAAAAGAGTGCGCAATTCACGAATGAGGGACATTCCATACTCTTTAATAACACCTGTTCCAACCTCAATAATATCAACGCTCTCCACTGTTTCTTTCGCAATGGTGATACACTTTTCTTTTGTTAATCGATCTAATGCCAGCTGTAATTTCAATATAACACCTCGTTTAGCTTCCGTTCCCAACTGTCAGTACCCGAGACTGCTGCAAATCTATTATCTTTCAATCCGTTCCACTTCTCCAAGTCTAGCTTGAACATCATGCAAATACGGCAACCCTTCATTATCACCCTTAACAGAAACAACCATGGAACCAATCGTATTTGCAAAATGAAGGATCTTCTCAAGAGGCCATTGAAATAAAAATCCATATATGAAACCTGCATTGAATCCATCCCCTGCTCCAACTGTGTCAACAACCTTTGCCGCTTTTACTGGGGCTGCATTCACTGTTTTACCCTCCATGTACCCCACAGAGCCTTTATCGCCTCGCTTTATTGCAATCACTGAAATACCTAATGCCTTTACTTTTTCGATAATAATGGCAGGATCCTTTTCGCCGAGAATAATCTCCATTTCTTCATCGCCAGCCAGCAAAATATCAACTTGTGGGAGGATTTCCAATAACACTTTGCGTGCCTCTTCTTTACTCCACATACGAAGGCGAATATTGGGATCAAATGAGACTTTCACGCCATTTCTTTTCGCCAATTCAATCGCCTTCTTAATCACTTCAATATTTCTCTCGCCTATTGCAGGGTAGATTCCTGTAATATGAAGAATTTTTGCCTGGCTGATATACGTTTCATCTAAATCCTGCCCCGTCATTGTCAATGTCGGTGACTTATCACGGTAGAAAAAGGTACGTACATTGCCATCCTCCATAATCTCTTTGAAATTAACGGAAGTCGGATAGCCGTCTACAAATTCTACTTCTGAAACATCGATGCCTTCTCCGCGGGCATAATTTAGAATGTACCTTCCAAATTCATCATTCCCCAGTCTGCTAATGAAGCCAGCTTTTAAGCCAAGACGGGCACAGCCCATTGCTGTGTTAAGCTCTGCACCGCCTATTCTTTTCTCAAAACTGTTTACAAACTTCATCGGACCTGTTGCTGTTGGGTTAAATGCGATCATCGCTTCCCCAATCGTAATAATATCCATCGTTGAAGCCTCCAGACTTTTCTCTCCCGATTCTTTCTCTTAGAGAATACTACTCTTGCTTTTTTTGAAACAATTCGATTTCTCCGCTCCTGGCAACAATTACTTTGTCTGCCATATCTGCAAAAATCCCCGTCTCTACTACTCCAACCAATGTAACTAATTTTCCATGTAATGCAGCAGCATCATCGATCTGGCCAAAAGAACAATCAAGGATGTAGTTTCCATTATCACTGATAAATATTTCCCCATCTTTTCTTCTTAAGACTGGGTCACCGCCTAGATTTTTAATATATTGAGCAGTGACTTCAAAACCAAATGTCAGAACCTCAATCGGGAGCGGAAAACGGCCTAATGCGGAAACCACTTTTGATGAATCGGCAATAATAATCAGCTCATCTGCGCAAGCATCAACCACTTTTTCACGGACGAGTGACCCGCCGCCTCCTTTAATCAAATTCAAAGAGGGATCAATTTCATCAGCTCCGTCAATTGCCAAATCGATATGTGTGGTAACTGAAAAATCTACTAGCGGAATACCCAATTCTGCAGCCAGTTTCTCCGTCTTTTTCGATGAAGGAATTCCTTGTATTTGGAGCCCTTCTTGAACCCGTTTCCCAAGCGCATGAAGCATGAAATCAACGGTTGATCCTGAGCCTAAACCAACAGTCATGCCATTTTTCACATATTTCACAGCTTCCTCTGCAGCTAAGCGTTTATCGTCCATCTTAATCAATCACTCCTCAAACATTTAACTTAGAATAATCCCGGATTAATCGCTTTCGGAATAAAGAATGCAATCTCTGGGAAAAACGCGATAAACAGCAGGACAATCAGAACGATTGCAATATACGGGATGACAGCTACAAATGATCTTTCGATTGACATATCGCCAATTTTTGCTGCCAGTAATAGACAGAGCCCATATGGCGGTGTAATCAGCCCAATTGCTAAGGTGATAACAACAATAAGTCCTAAGTGAACTGGATCCATTCCAAATTCTAATGCTGTCGGCAGAATGACTGGCACAAATAATATCATCGCTGGAATTGCATCCATAAAAGTGCCAATGAAAAGGAAGAATACGATCAGAATAATAATGAACAGCCATTCTGAGCCAACATTATTTGTAAAAAATTCTTGCGCTGCTGTTCCCAGCTGATAATAACTCATCAATTCACCAAGTGCACTCGCACATGCTAAAGCAAATAAAGACAATGAACTTAATGCAAGTGTATCCATTAAAATCTTCGGCAAATCTTTTACTTTTAGCGTTTTATAATAAAACATACAAACAAGTAAAGTATACAGTGAGGCTACTGCAGCAGCCTCTGTAGCTGTAAAGAAGCCCGTTACGATTCCTCCAATAATAATAATTGGCGTCAGCAGGGCCGGAATCGCTTCAAGGAACAGCCTGGCGAATTTTTTAAACTCTACTGCTTTAGAACGTGGATAATTTCTTTTCACAGCAAGTATATAGACAAAAAGCATCATGCCTAAACCAATTAAAATTCCTGGTACAATACCGCCTAAGAATAACGCACCAATACTAGCGTTTGTTAATCCGGCAAAAATAATCATTGGAATACTTGGCGGTATAACAACTCCTACCGTAGAAGATGCAGCTGTTACACCCACAGCAGTTTCTTTGTCATAGCCTTTTTTAAGCATGCTTGGAATGAGAATTTTTCCAACACCTGCTGTATCTGCCTGAGCCGCACCTGAAACACCAGCAAACATCATGGAAACAAGAATATTAGCATGTGCGAGACCTCCGCGGATCGGTCCCACAATCGCGAGTGCCAGATTAATCAGTTTTTCGGAAATTTTTCCTGAGTTCATTAAGTTGGCTGCCAGAATGAATAATGGTACCGCTAACAAAACAAAGGAATCGAGACCATTGACCATTTTCATTGGTACAGTGGCTTCAGGAGTGTATGGGATTCCTGTTATGCCGAGAAGAGCAACGATCCCTATGACAAAAGCAATTGGCACACCAATTAGCATTAAAATAATAAATAAGCCAAGCAGTAAAAATCCCATTACGCTCTTACCTCCTTCTCTTTAAGAGATTGGATGTGATTCAGCAAATGTGAAAGAGAATAAATCAGCATGGTACCTGCCATAACAGGGATGGCAAGCCAAATGTAGCCCATTTGCATTTCAGGGAATGTTGCCCATGTGTAATTCCAAAATTCCCTAACGACAATGATTCCCAAAAAGAAAATACAAACGTTAAAAGCAATTAAGACAAGATCATTAAAGATATTAAGAAAGGCTCTATTTTTTCCTTTTAATTTTCTCTGGAAAAAATCAAAATTAAAGTGTTCACGACGGTTGACCATAACGGCCGCACCCATAAACATGGCCCAAATAAACGAATAATTAGCGACTTCTTCTGTCCATAAAATCGATATGCCTAAATGCCTTGTAACAATTTGCAATAAGATAACCGCAAAGAACACCGTTAAGAAGACGATTCCGAGTGTCATTTGGATTTTTTCAAGTGTCTGAACAAAACGTTTCATCCCGATCCCCCCTTTGGATTATTCCAGGTCAACAATTTTCTGAAGCAGCTCTTCTACTTCAATTTCCTTTGCAAAATCTTCTAGAATTGGTCGAGCGATATTAATAAATGGCTGTGTATCTATTTCATTAACAGTCGCACCTTCAGCGATAGCCTTTTCCTTATACTCAACATCTTGGGCATTCGTAGCATCACGCTCTGCTTTCACCGATTCTTCCGCTGCTTTTAAAATAATTTCTTGTTGTTCTTTTGAATATTGATCAAATTTCTCCCCATTGATTAATAGAAACCTAGTTGTATAGTCATGACCTGTTTCCGTGATATACTTTCCATTTGGTGTCGTATGGTGAGATTGCTGAACAAAAAACGGGTAAGCGTTTTCAGATGAATCAACAACATCCTGCTGCAATCCTTGATATAGTTCTCCCCATGAGATTCCTGATGGAATGGCTCCAGTTGCTTCCCAAAAATCAGAAACGACACCAGACGTTTGCGTTCTTAATGAAACACCTTGCAGGTCCTCAACAGCGTTAAGCGGTTTCTTTCCATAATAATGGCGGACACCAGCAGACCAATAGCCTAACAGTTTAAAAGAATTATTGGATTTTTCATTGATAATATCTCCCATCTCTTTCCCAATCTCACCATCCACGACATTTAGCCAATGATCATAACTGGTAAACAGATATGGAGCAGAGAATAAATCAACTTCCCTAATTCCGGTTTGAGTCATAAATCCAGGAGAAACAAGAACTACATCCGCTGCACCTAACTGAAGCTTCTCAACCAGCTGTGATTCTTCTGTACCAATTGTCCCAGCATGGACTTCAACTTCTATACTTCCGTTTGATTCACGTTCGGCCACTTCTTTGAACTTTAGCATGCCAACCTGATATGGGTTATCTGGAGAGGTTTGATTATGCGCTGCGATAATTTTTATTTTGCCGTCTCCATCGCCATCAACTTCATTGCTGCTGCAAGCAGCCAAAATACCAATGGTCATACTAATAAGTAATAGTAAAGTAAATTTGTGTTTCAGCATGTTTCTTTCCCCCTTGTCGTCATCGTTCATCCAAACTATTCTAAATTTGCATGTTTCTGATTTAAACTATGATGGCTTTTTCCTTCAGGCTGCTGCTCAAGCAGATAAACCACAATCGCATCTAAAAGCAGATGTGCTGCCTGATCGAATTGACTTCCAAGCGGCTGAATCGTCTCTGGCTCTGTGGCAAGACGTTTTTTTGTTGCAGCAGGGATCACAACTGTACACTCGCTGAATTCTCCTATAACGGAATTTTTGTTCGTCGTCACTAACGCTACTTTTGCATCAATTTCTTTTGCTTTTTTAGCATATTGCACTAATGTGCCTGTGCTGCCGGAACCGGAAATTGTCAGCAGCACATCGCCTGTTTCAATACTTGGTGTAATGGTTTCACCGACTACGTAAACAGGATATTCGCTATGCATGAGCCTCATGGCAAATACTTTCCCGACCAGCCCCGAACGGCCTGTGCCTGCAATAAAAATTCTCTTTGCGTTTTGCAGAACATCTGCTAACTGCGTTGCTTCCTTTTCGTCAATCCGTGCTAATACGCCAGAAATTTCACCAGCAACCGTATCAATGATTCTTTTCATCATGTTCACCTCTAATATTTATAATGATTCTCTTTGTATTAACGTTGGTTCAAAACGATAAATTTCTGCTTGATTTGGCTCTTCTTTCTCCTGAATTCTTTTAAATAAAAGCTCTGCAGCCTTCTCACCCATTTCAAAAGCAGGCTGAGCCACAGTCGTCAGACCTGGATTGTAGATATCTGCGAAAGAAACATCATCTATTCCAATCAGTCCGATATCTTTAGGGATACTGAGCTTATTTTTCTTCACATAAGACAGAAGTTCCATTAAACTGCGGTCATTTGTTGCCAAAATTGCTTTTGGCGGATCACTGAGCTGGAATAAATGGTGTATTAGACTCTGCATGTCTGTCGTCTTTCCACTCACAATAAATTCTTCCCGAATAGAAAGCTGATGGTGCTCTAACGCTTTCTTATATCCGCTCAATCGCTCCACCCTTGGTGTAACGTCTGGCTCAATTGGCGGAGATAAAACCGCAATTTTTGAATAGCCGTGCTTTACGAATGAATCTACTGCCAGGAAAGAGGCTTTCTCGTTATCAAGCAATACAGTATCCGTCTGCAATCCATTAATCAGGCGATCAATAAATACGACAGGGTAGTTCTCAGAGATTAACTCTTGATATTGCTCAACATTCTTCCCTGTTGGAAACAATATGAGGCCATCAACTTGCTTGGCTCTTAACATATCAATATACTTCTTTTCTTTTTCTGGCTGATCATCTGCATTGCAGATAATTACGTGAAAATCCTTCTCATTGCAAACATCTTCAATTGCCCGTATTACCTGAGTTGAAAAAACATGCAAGATGTTCGCGACGATCACACCAATCGTGGTAGTCGATTTTTGTTTTAAACTTCTTGCCAAAATATTTGGTTTATAGCCCAGTTCATTAATCGTTTCTTCAATACGAATTTTTGTTTCTTCTCTCATATAATCAAAACGCTGATTTAAATATTGAGATACCGTGCTTTTTGAAACACCTGCATGCTTTGCAACATCTGCAATTGTAACTTTCTTCATTCCAATTTCTCCTAGTTATATGAATTAAATCGGTTTACTAAATCGGTTTAGTGAAATTATAAAATAAATGTAAGCGTTTTACAACCCATAATTTTAAAAAAGTATTTTATTTTCGAAACCGTCACACAATTCTAGATAAGCGCTTACATTCGTGTTATGATGAATCAACTAAATCGATTTAGCTGTAAACTGCCTGGGAGGTTCTATCGTGACAAAAGTTATTTTGCCGACACTCATTTTTAATAAGCAACTTTCAATAGAAGAACAAGTGGCTACGATAAAGAAACTTGGTGCTGATGGCATTGAAATTCGCCGGGAGCGCCTTGAGAATATCTCTGAAGATTTGAGGCTATTTAAACAGGAGCTTGAAATGGCAGTTTTTGATGCTGTCATTTATTCTGTTCCGATAGAGCTATGGCAAGACCCTTTCTCTCTAAATCCAGATGCGATACGTGCATTAAAAGAAGCTGAATTCTTAAATGCAACTCATATAAAGTTTTCACTGGGGAAATTTGACGCAAAACACGCTGATGCAAAAGAGTTTAAAGAATGGATCGCTTCAAATCTGCCAAGTTCGATCAAGATGTTAGTGGAAAATGATCAAACTCCTTATGGAGGAACGCTGGATTCGATTTTATCTTTTTTTCAATGGCAGACAGAAACGTCTGTCTCAATGACTTTTGACGTTGGCAACTGGACTGTGCAAAATGAAAACTGGAGTGCAGCCCATCTGGAGCTGAGCACTTGGATCGAATATCTCCATTTAAAAACAGCAGCAAAAACGATTGATGGCTGGGTTAATAAACCGGTGGATCATGACCTTTTAAAACTCCCTTATCCAGCTTATACCGCGATCGAATTTCCATTAGATAACCCGCAGGTTGAGGCACCGCAGTGGCTCGAAATGATTAGGAAAGAAAATAGTTAAATGCATTATATAGGATCTAATCATCCGATAAATACGGATGTGTTGTGATTTGGAATGCGATCGCGGAGCCAGATAAGGGGAATTGTTGGAGGATATATGCATAAACACGACAGCTTTATCCTAATAAAGGTAATTGATGGCATGAAAAATGCTTAATCACGACTGCATTATCCAGTTAAAGGTAATCTAAGACATGATAATTACAGAAACATGACATCATTATCCAATAAGTAGGAAATGTAGATGTGATTAGACTGGAAATGCTGACTCGAGATCATCATAAAGGAAATAGTTGCGAACTAAAAACTGAAAAACGCAAAATCAAAATCTACACAAAGCTAATGAGGGGTATGAGAAATTCATACGCCTATTTCCCTTCCCCCTAAAAATTCACAGCACATTAATGTATGCCCCACCGGATTCCCTCTCTAAGCTCTCTCTATTTATTCCTCCAAAAGCTTCACGCTTTCACTCCCGCAATGAGAACATGTCAGCAAATGCGGACACAATTGATCTCTATAATCATTTTGGTAGCCATCCTCCATCTTCATAAGATCTGTCGGCATGTACGCACTATAGTCATCATAATAATCCATAATTTTGCCATGATCATTCATCTCTCTGCCGCAGTTATTACATAATTCATGAAGTTCTCTGAAACCATTACATATTGAACAGACTCCCATTGTTCCCATCCTCTCTATAAATATAGCTATTGATAGGTTATGTAAAAAGTATGTTTTTTTAGATGGAAAAAATTACTGTATTTAATTCGCATAAACTTCTAAGAATCAAACATAATAGTTAGTACAAACAGCGGGTCACACACACCGCAGCAACTTATACCGATGGGTTAACCCACTAGATGGAGCAAGCAATCTTGCGCTGGTGCAAATCCAGCTAACCCAACCATCAAACAAAAAAATTCATGAGGAGATGAATCAAAAATGACAAACCAAACATCAAGCAGAAGCAATTCCTCAAACAACCTTTTAGTACCAGGAGTATCTCAAGCACTTGACCAAATGAAGTACGAAATCGCTACAGAATTTGGAGTAAGCTTAGGTGCTGAAACAACTGCTCGTGCTAACGGATCTGTCGGCGGTGAAATCACAAAACGCCTTGTACAAATGGCTGAACAGCAACTTGGCGGCGGTTCATACTAATATCATTTACATTTTGTAAAAATTAAATATTATGGCTTGGCCCCCTGTTAAAGGGGGCCATTTCTTTTGCCTATACCATTTTTTGCGGATCTACCCACTGATTAAATTCTGCTGTATTAACATAACCCGTTTTTAGTGCAGCTTCTCTAAGCGTAGTTCCTTCATTAAATGCCAGCTTCGCAATCTCCGCTGCTTTTTCATACCCAATATGAGGATTTAGAGCTGTGACAAGCATAAGTGAATTCTGGACATGCTCTTGAATCATTTCGACATTTGCTTCCAGACCGACCATGCAATTTTTGTTAAAAGAGGTCATTCCATCCGCTAAAAGAGTGACGGATTGCATAAAGTTATAAATGATTACCGGCTTAAAAACATTTAATTCAAAATTCCCCTGACTTGCAGCAAATCCAATGGTTGCATCGTTTCCAAAGATCTGGCTGGCGATCATGGTCAATGCCTCGCTCTGTGTCGGGTTGACTTTCCCTGGCATAATAGAACTGCCAGGTTCATTGGCAGGAATGGATAATTCACCAATTCCGCTGCGCGGTCCGCTAGACAGCCATCTGACATCATTGGCGATCTTCATGAGATCAGCTGCCAATGCTTTAAGTGATCCATGCGCCAGCACTGTTTCACTATGACTCGTCAAAGCCTGGAATTTATTATCAGAGGACTTAAAAGGAAAACCTGTAAAACTGGAAATTTCTTTGGCTGTTTCTTCTCCAAATTCCTTATGTGCATTAATCCCAGTTCCTACTGCAGTCCCGCCAATCGCAAGGTCTTGTAAGTATTTTAAAGCATCTGAAATCATATGCTGATTTTTCTCAAGACTGCAGCGCCATCCGCTGATTTCTTGTCCCAATGTCAGTGGCGTCGCATCCTGTAAATGTGTCCGGCCAATCTTCACAATCGAATGATATGCTTCTTCTTTTAATTTAATGGTTTGTTTAAGCTCGTGCAGAGCCGGCAGAAGGTTTTCAGAAAGTCCTTTGTATGCAGCAATATGCATCGCAGTCGGAAACGTGTCATTTGAGCTTTGTGACATATTAACATCATCATTCGGATGTATGCGCTCATCCCTGCTCTCAGATTCTAAAATTTCATTTCCCCTCTTCGCAATTACTTCATTCATATTCATATTCGTTTGGGTTCCGCTTCCTGTTTGCCAAACCGATAAAGGGAAATGCGTATCCCATTTTCCTTCCAGGATTTCATCACAAGCTTTTACAATGGCCGAGCTCTTTGCTTTTGACAATCCGCTTAATCTTTCATTCACAATCGCAGCTGATCTCTTTAAAACAGCAAAAGCATAAATAAATTCCAAAGGCATTTTTTCAATGCCGATTTTAAAATTCTCCTTGCTCCTCTGCGTTTGGGCACCCCAATATTTATCCGCTGGAACATTGACTTCTCCAAGTGTATCTCTTTCAATTCTGTATTCACTCATATTTCCTTATTACCTCCTTAAATTTCTACTACCCTAATATATTCAATTCCCCCACATTTAAACGTTCATAAACATATTTGCCAGTTAAAATGAAAAAAGGTGGTGTTAAATTAGCCATGAGTCCTAAAACCTGTCCCTTAAATCTCCCTAATATCCCAACTGGGTCATGGAACCTGTCCCCATAACCCACAAAAAAACTGCCTCACGGAAACCCCGCAGGCAGTTACGCTTTCGCAATAGCATAGCCAATAAAATAACCAAGTACCATAATGCTAGCTATTGCTAATGTTATTGAAAAGTCTTCCATTTATGTTATCCCCCTTTAAAAAGGAATCTTCCTTTTTAACATACCACGCATTAGAAGGGGATTTTCATACATGTCAGTACGATTCTGTGTCCTTTATTTGAACATTTTATGAACGAATACCGAGAGCCGATTCCTTATACAGTGACTTTGCCTGCATTTCGTACATTTGCTGATAAATGCCTCCACTCTCTAAAAGCTCGTCATGAGTGCCTTGTTCTTTTATGACACCTTTTTCAAGTACTATAATTCGGTCGGCATTTTTAATGGTTGAAAGTCGATGTGCAATGATAAATGTCGTACGCCCTTGCTTTAAGACATCCATGGCATGCTGAATGATTTCTTCTGTCTCTGTATCAATATTGGAGGTTGCTTCATCTAAAATAAGAATTGCTGGATCAAAGGCCAATGCTCTTGCAAATGAGATGAGCTGCCGCTGACCGGAAGATAACGTGCTTCCTTTTTCAATAACCGGTTCATCAATGCCTTTTTCCAAGTGTCCCAGCACACGATCGGCACCAACTGCTTTTAATGATGATTCTACTTTTTCTCTCGATATCGCCGGATCATTAAGATTGACATTAGAAGCTATGGTTCCTGTAAAAAGGTATGGATCTTGGAGTACAATCCCCATATGTTTGCGGATGGATTGTCTTGGCATGGTCGTAATATCTATCCCATCGATCATGATCTTCCCTTTTGATGGATCATAAAATCTGAATAGCAGGTTCATTATCGAACTTTTCCCGGATCCCGTATGACCAACAAGTGCTATTGTTTCTCCTTTTTTCGCTTCAAACGATAAATCCTTCAAAACGTAATTGTCAGCTTTATAAGCAAAAGAAACATGCTCGAAAACGACATGGCCGTCGTATCGAGGAATATTCTTTTCAGACACATTTTCTCCTGTCAGCTGCAGAACTTCAAACACACGGTTCCCTGCTACTAATGACCGTTCAAGCTGTGAAAACTGGTTAACGACATTTGTTATAGGATTAAATAGTCGTGTTAAATAGTCAACAAAGGCATACAAGGTTCCGGCCGATGCAACCTCACCAGCTGTAAATGACTGTGTGCCAAAGTAGATAATGAAAATCATAAACATAATCAGACGGATCGTATTCACTAGATTAAACGAAGTAGCTGAATCCAAAAACAGCAGCTTCCGCTGATTTTCATAATGAGATTCATTCATTTCATCAAATTCTTTCGTCATTTGTTTTTCGCGGCGAAATGCCTGAATGATGGTCATTCCTTGTATCGATTCATTAATCATGGCGTTCAAATCAGCAATTTTTGTCCGAATGATATCATTATATTCAGCCGCATATTTGCGATAAAGAATCATCCATAAATAAACAATTGGGATCATAACTAAAGCTATGGCAGCCATTTTCCAGTTCAGTATGAATAACGCTGCATACACACCTACAATCGATATTGCACTAGTTGCAAAATTGGATAACACCTGAACATATAAATTTCGAATCGCTTCCGTATCATTTGTAACACGTGCAACCACCTTTCCAGCCGGAAGGTGATCAAAATATTGAATCGGCAGCTTTTGGATGTGTCCAAAAACGTCTTTGCGCAATTTTTGAATAATCCTATTAGCGCCCATCTGCAAATAAATATACATAAAATATCTGAGCAGTGCTGTTGCCAGTGCTAATACAAAATATAAGGACAGCAGCCAGGCAATAGGTTCAATGTGCAGATCGCCTGCAACCATATGTTCATCAATAATATATTTAGCTATAAAAGGGCCTGCTAGCTCTGTTAAAACAGCGATCGATAAAAAAAACAAGCCTAAAAATATCGGTTTCTTAAAATACATGGCATATTGAAATAATTGTTTACCTGTATTCATTTTATGCCTCGCCTCCTTCTAGCTGCTGGCGGTCATATTGCTCTTTGTACCAGCCTTTTTGCTGCAGGAGCTTTTCATGTGTACCTTGTTCAATAATTTGCCCGTTTTCCAGAACAATGATTAAATCTGCATGCTGTATTCCGGAAAGACGATGTGTGGTGATAATCGTTGTTTTATCACTTCGTTCACTCTGTATATTTTTGATAATACTCGTCTCTGTCTTAGCATCTACTGCAGATAGCGAATCATCAAGGATCAGAATTTCTGGATCCTTTATTAAGGCGCGGGCGATGGAAACACGCTGCTTTTGACCACCAGATAAAGAAACACCTTTTTCTCCTACAAGCGTATTTAATCCATCAGGGAGATTTTCTAAATCTTTGGTAAAATGAGCAAGGTGAATCGCCTTATTAATTTCCTCTTCAGTAGCATTTTCTTTTCCAAAAAGAATATTTTCTCTAATGGTTCTTGAAAATAAAACATGATCCTGCGGCACATAGCCGATCCAATCCAGTATTTGCTCTTTCGTTTGTGAAGCAATATCTACATTATTGATATTTAGTCTGCCTTCTCCAATTGGATATTCACGGAGCAATTGTCTTAAAAACGTTGTTTTTCCAGCACCTGTTTTGCCAACAATTCCTAGTGTTTCACCCTTCTTCAAGGCTAAAGAGATTTCCTGCAGGTTTTTCACCTGACTTGTTGGATACTGGAACATTAAAGATGTAAATCCAATTGAATCAGGGCTTTTCACAGCAATTGGGGATACGCTATCACGAACATCTGCCTGATAATTCAATGTTTCTTGCACTCGATCAAGCGACGCATTTCCCTGCTGCATGACATTAATGAGCTCTCCAATAGCAAATATTGGCCAAACAACGATTCCTAAATAGACATTGAATGTAACAAGCTGGCCGACAGTAAGCTCTCCTGCTGATACGAGAACAGCTCCATAACCAATCGCCACAACATAACTGATACCCGTTCCGATTTTCGTGATTGGGTTAAAAAGTGCATTGATTTTCACAGTATCCATATTCTTTTGGTATACATCCTCCGACATTTCTGCGAAGTTCTTTTCATCCTTCTTTTCCTGCACATATGCACGCACAACCCGGACACCTGCAACAGACTCAAGAACATTGTCATTTAGCACACCAAACGAATCCTGAGCAAGCATATACCTCTCATGTACAAGCTTTCCAAGATACTGAATAAGAACCGCCATAATCGGCACAGGCAGCATCGCGAAAAAAGTCAGCTTCCATGAAATTAAGAAACCCATTGCACAAATAATGGCTCCCATGTAAAGGGTCGAGTCAATTAATGTCATAATGCCGAAGCCTGCTGTCAGAGAAACAGCATTTAAATCATTCGTTGCCCGGGCCATTAAGTCACCAGTCCTGTTTTTTTCATAAAATGTAGGTGTCATCTTCAAAAACTGAAGCATCAGCTTTCGGCGCATAATCTTTTCTAAATCAATAGCACCGCGAAATAAACGGTATTGCCAAATAAAGTTTAGAATATATCCGCCTATAATAATCCCAATAAAAATATAAACATACTGCATTAGATTTGCTCTGGTAAATTCTCCAGACGTAATCTGATCAATAATTTCTCCCAGCAAAAAGGGAGGAATGACTTCTAAGACACTTGCAATGATCAGCAATACAATTGCTACTGTATATTGCTTCCAATACTGCTTAAAAAACCAGCCTAGCTTTCCTAATACATCAAACATATTTTACACCTGCTTTCTTTTCCAGTAAGCCGAAGCTACCCTCCATCCAGCAACACCTTTTTAAAGTTCAGTTGGGTTTGTCTGTTCCAAATCATCATCCGCCAGCTCCTTTTATTTCGAGTCACTAAATATAGGCAAAAATAAAGATGCATACCCAAAAAGAGCATGCATCTCATCTTAGGAGGTATAGCGATTTGCTCATACCTCACGTATAATTGCCAGAAGTTTACGCGAAATTCGGATATGAACAATGTATGAAGTTGGATTTATATACTAGTCTTTTCATTTTCATTGTTCTCTCCTCCTTTTTTGTAAAATTAATAGTGCTCTTGAAGATTACCATTTTTTTCTGATAATTGTCAACAGTCAGAAGTCCATATTTACACTTTTTAAACAATCATCATTCTTCCACATATACAGCAGTTCCATAAGCGATGATTTCAGCAGCATTTTGCATAACCGCTGCTGTCTGCAGACGCATACCAACAATCGCATTTGCGCCTTTGCTGTTTGCATCTTCTACCATTCGCCCAATCGCCTTTTGCCGAGCCTCTTCCATCATTTCAGTGTACTCGGCAATCTCACCGCCTACAATCGTTTTTAATCCCGCAAGAATATCTTTTCCAATATGCTTTGACTGAATGGTACCTCCTCTGACAAATCCTTTCCATTCTTTAATGACCTTGCCGGGTACCGTTTCAGTAGTTGTGATAATCATTTTGATCGTCCTCCTCTTTTTCTTTTTTACGTTCTGCAATTAAAACGATTATTAATATAATGACAGCAGCAAAGTATAGGATATAAAAAATAATGGCAGTCCAAATATTAATAAATAACATGACAAAACAAACCAATTGACCTAAGAGTGCTAACCATAAAAGCCATTGTTTCATTCTCTGCATAGGCATCATTTCCTTTACCTGTTATCGTTCTTCCTCCATTGCTTTTTAATAAAAAATAAATAGACCAGCAAGGGCACTGGAGCTTGGATCATGCCGATAATTCCCCAAAACCAATAATTATGTCCGTTTTTTCTTGCATCTCTAAATAGATAAATGCTTTGACAAATCAATATGACTGCCGCACTGATCATTATGGCAAGAGGATGCTCAACATGAGTGTTCATAACTGTCCACCTCTTTTTAGGGAACTGGAAAATGCGCCATAGATCAGGATGAGCAGGAATACGGCTATTTGAATCAGAATAAAAATCTTTGGACTGCTATACAGCGTGAATAAGACGAAGAAAAGAACTGATAATCCTATGAAGGCAAAGCGCCAGTTGTCCCGATGCTGCTTTTTCTTAATATGCTGTATTTGATGCGCAGTATACCGTTCAAACCAATCTAAACCCCTGTTTTCTTCCTCAACACTGTTATCTAATCCGCTCAAACCCCGAACAAGCTCTTCTTCTATTCTATTCAGTTCCTCATCTTGCCTATTATGATTCTCCTCCATCTGTCTTCAGCTCCTTTCTGATCGCTTCGATCCCATTGTGTACCCTGGACTTTATGGTCCCTTCGGATTTATTCATCATCTCAGCAATATCAGCGTAAGAATAGCCGTAATAGTGCTTTAATATGATCGGTATTCTCATGTTATCTGAAAGAGTGCCAAGTGCCTGCATCGTATCATTCCAGTCTTCATTATGATATTCCATCTGCCATCTCATTTGCCGATGATGCATCTGCTCCTGTCTCCATAGCTGGTGCCGGCTGTTTTTCCGCTTATTGTCTACATATACATTTGTAGCAATGGTAATCAGCCATGAAGAAAACTTTGCTTCACCTTTATATAAGGAAATCTTCTCGATCGACTTTGCCATTGTTTCTTGTGTTAGATCTTCAGCTGTATGCTTGTTCATCGTAAGCTTGATGCAATATTTTAAAAGGAAAGGATAATGTGTATGCAGCAGGACTGCCAGGGAGTGCTGGTCACCATTTTTTGCTTTTTTTATTAATACCTTATCTTCCATCCAGATCCCCCGCTTCTGCTTCACTCTGTGTATATGACGTATAAGTCGGAAAAAAGTTCATTTTAATTTTGAAATTTTTCCACAAACGATTTTTCCCATTACACTTTTGTCTGTTGATTGAAATGAAATACTGCGAAACTCCATCAGGAAAGTGATGGCCTTAAAGTAGAAATCTACCTAGCCTTATAACAAAAAACAGGCAGTGCCATCGTGCAAATCAAAACTAATGTAACACTCATAGTTCTATTATCACATTTTCCTGTGAACGGTTTACTTTGTTTTTTTCACGGGTATTTTTCAGATAACAAAGAAAAATGATCAGATATTACATCATTAAAAGGAGTTTTTATCATGAATAAAATCGAATCAGCATCAGTGATCATAAAAAACAAATTATCTATGAAGACAATCTTAGATCTTTATCAAAAAAGCAAAAGCTTCAATGGCACAGCATTCTTATATAGCGGAAATAAACTGACTCAGGTCAAAAATCTGCCAAAACTAGTATCTTTCTTATTAACTGTTACTCCTGGAAGTATTGTAAAAATTATTGTGGAGGGCAGCAGTTCAGAAAAACACCTGCAAAGCATTGCAGAAATCTGTCAGCAGTCCCACAGTAAACATTCTCTTAAACGCAATACATCTTATAACTCAATCCAGATTTAATTTTTATTAAAATTGCTAAGGAAGGTGATGGCCATGAATGAACAATTTAACTGTATTGTAGTCGCTTATGACGATTCAACTGCAAGCCAAAATGCCCTGAAAATGGCAGGTAATCTTGCAAAAGGAAATCCTGAATGTTCATTATACATCGCTCATGTTTTCGAAGAGAAGGTTGCAAATACAACTTTAGATTCACAGCCTGGTTATCAGCCGCTCAGAGCAAACGGATTTGGTTTAGAAGGCATGCCTATTCCACCTGCAGAAGATCGATATGAAGATATTTATCCTAACACACACGCCCAAGTCAGCAATAGTGCAGATCAGGCACTCTTTAATGCGAAACAAATCACTGCTGGTCTACATGCCAAAACAGACTTTGAAGTGTTAAGCGGAGACCCTGCAGAAAGCGTTTGCGAATTTGCAGCTGAAAAAAATGCAGATCTCATTTTAACTGGAAGCTCTCAAAAAAGCGGGCTAAAAAAAATATTTGTTGGCAGCACAAGTGAAAAAATCTTAAAAAATGCACCATGCTCCGTTTTAGTTGCACAATAAATAGATTGATTAAGGAGAAAGCATCTCTACTGAGGTGTTTTCTTTTTATGGTTTCATGTAATGTAAAACTTTAGGCACCAATAAATTCTTAAAATAAAAAAAAGCAGCCGCAGCCGCTTATCCATTGTTTTCTCATCATCTTTTAGCATCTCTACAATTCTTCTATTCATCTCAACCCGCAATGAATCAGTTATAAGGTTATAAGAACTCTTTCACTGCTTCCTGAAATCGTTCTTTAGAAGATTGTTCATCAAAACTGCTATAAATTCGAAAGTGGTCTTGATCAATAATACGGAAATGCTGACTAATAATGTTTTGCTGAAGAATTAGACCATTTTTCTTCTCCATTTCACGCCACCATATTTTTCCGCCCATTGTTTTTTCTTTTCTGTAGTCAATTCCTTCTCTTGCAATTGTTTCAAGGACTTCCAATGGTTCGTTTCCAAATAAGAATCTAACTGTTTCGGTTTCGCGAAAAAGTGCACATACAGCTACAACTGTAGACCATCCGGCTTCAGCCCTGCCTTTTTCAATTTGCACGAGGGTTTTCTTTGAAACACCGATGATCTCAGCCATTTTGTCTTGGGTGTAGCCAGCCTCAGTTCGAATGAGCCGTAATTTTTCGGATACTTTCATAATAATTTCTTCTCGAGTCAATATCGATTCAGTCCTTTTTGCTTCGTGTAAATTTACACGTGATATCTCTATTATAAAACGAATTCCTATTTTATTTCAAATTCTAAATATCTTTATTCATATGATTCGAAATACCGATTTTATGATTTTTCTATTTCTCCTAAAAAGGAATTTAGTATTTGTAAGCGAATCTATTAAAGTAAATAAACGAAAATCACTAAATTATGGAGGCCTTCATGCAAACTGTCACAAAAGAAACTGTCCTGCGTTGTTTGCAAGCGAATAAACAAGAACTGTTAAGTGATTGGATGAAACAACTTAAAACGAAAACCGATGACCCTCATGCACAGCAGATCTTCATGAACGGAAACGATATGTTTGAATTATTTATTGAGTCACTTTTAGATCAAGAACATGTTCTCAATGAAAAGATCAGCATTTTTGCTTTAAAAATTGCAAATCAGCGCGTAGAAGCCAATATAAACATTGGTGATTTTGTTTTCAATGTGAATTGCGGAAGAGCAGTCATATTAAAATTTGCCTTAACATTACAATTAGAACTTGATGAGCTGCAGCTGTTTGTAGATCGATTAAATTCCTGCTTTGACCAATTCTTATATTATTCCGTATCCCATTATAGTGAAACTCAAAATAACATAATTAAAGAAAAAACACAGTTTATTGATTCTACCCATAAAGATCGGTTGACACTGCTTGGACAAATGACATCAAGCTTTATCCATGAATTCAGAAACCCGCTTACCTCAATTCAAGGCTTTATCCAGCTGCTAAAGGCAGAACATTCTGATATGAAATATTTAGATATCATCTCAAATGAAATCGAGCAGCTGAATTTCCGCATTTCCCAATTCCTGCTGCTGTCCAAAAAAGAACTAATAGGAAAAGAAAAGATCGTTTTTTCTTTAAACGATTTAATAGAAGAAGTACTGATTTTTCTTTATCCGAGTATACTTGATGGCAAGGTAAAAACAATACAGGAGCTTGCTGAAGATATATATCTTGAAGGCTATGAAGATGAAATAAGACAAGTATTTATTAATATTATTTTTAATGCAATTGATGTTTTAAGCCCTGACAGAATAAATCCCATTATTGAAATCAGAACTTTTAAGGTCGATGACAAAGTTAAGGTAGATATTGAGAATAACGGGCCGCAAATCCCAGATAACCTTGTTTCAACTATATTCGAGCCCTTCTTTACAACCAAAACACTTGGAACGGGGCTGGGTCTCTTTGTTTGCCGGGAAATTATTGAAAAGCACCGCGGCACCCTTACATGTACATCAGAAACAAGCAAAACGGTGTTTAGCATTCTGCTTCCGATTGCTAAATAGAATCATAACTGATTAACAGATAAAAAAAGCTTGCCGAGCGGCAAGCTTTTTGACTTTCAAATCATCATATTTAAGATATGTCATGTCTTTTAATCTTTAGGCTTTCTTCTGTAACCTTTTCTCCTCTGTATTAGCTACCACCACCGCACAGGCAGCGTCACCTGTAATGTTTACTGAGGTTCTTACCATATCAAGCAAACGGTCGATCCCTATTATTAAAGCAATTCCTTCAACTGGGAGGTCAACTGATTGCAGAACCATTGCCAGCATGATCAAACCAACTCCTGGAACTCCAGCCGTCCCAATACTTGCTAATACAGCTGTTAATACAACGGTCATCAATTGCGTTAATGACAAATCTGATCCATACACCTGGGCAATAAAAATAGTTGCCACACCTTGCATGATTGCCGTTCCATCCATATTAATGGTAGCTCCAAGCGGCTGCACAAAACTGCTGATGGGTTCAGGAACACCCAATTTTTTCTGAGCCGTTTCCATTGATAGCGGCAATGTTGCATTACTGCTTGATGTACTAAAGCCCACTCCCATTGCGGGTGAGAACCCTTTGAAAAACTTAATAGGATTCATTCCGCCAAGAAAGTAAACGGACGAGCCATATGTTACAAAAGCATGGACAAATAATGCGCCTAAGACTACGATCATGTAAACACCCATTGCCTTCATGGCAGAGAATCCCTGACTGCCTATTGCAGAAGCTATTAAACCAAAGGTTCCATATGGTGCAACTTTCATCGCCAGACCAACTAGATACATCATTACTTCGTTCCCTTGCTCAATCAGGCTTATGATACCTTTAGTTTTTTCACCCAATCTCGTTAAAGCAAAGCCTACTAAGACTGCAAATACAATAATCTGCAGCATATTTCCAGAGGTTAATGCTTCAAAAGGATTGCTCGGGATAATATTAATTAATGTGTCACTAACAGGCGGTGCTTCCTCTGTACTATACTCTGCATCAGCCGTGTTAAATTCCCCAATTAAACCTGGTTTGAAAATTAAGGCCAATCCTATTCCAATGATGATAGCTAAAGCGGTAGTTGATAAGAAATACACCACCGTTTTAATACCAATTCTTCCAAGATTTTTAGGCTCACCTAAACCTGTCACACCTAAAATTATAGAAAAAAGAACAATAGGAACTACCAGCATACTAATAAGGTTAATAAAGATGGTTCCTAAAGGATTAAATAAATACGTATCAAGGGTGGAAAATAAATCTGGCGCAGATAAATTTAATATAATCCCAACAATTGCTCCAGCAATCAACCCAATGATTATTTTAGTTGTTAATTTCATGTATGTCTTCCTCCATCATTCATTTTTCGAGCTGAAAACCATTTAAGGAAAATCCTTCTAATTTTCGTATTTATACCCTTTAATATTATATATGAAACTATACTTACAACAAAATAAAATACACTTTACAATTCTATACAAACTATAACTGTTTGTTTTTTTTAAAAATACAAAAAATTACCTACATTTTTCTTCATATATTCGTTATGATGATGTTAATTCAGGAGGGGGAATCATCATGTTTACGTTAAAAGTTGACGAAGAATTAGAGCTGCAATTATTTCAGCTTCAGCATGCCGAAGAATTATTTGCTTTAGTTGATTTTAACCGGCAGCATTTACGTGTATGGCTTCCGTGGGTAGATAACACCACATCTGCGGTTCAATACAACTCGATTATCCCAATGTGGTTAAAACAATTCGCTGATCATAATGGCTTTAATGCGGGCATTCGATATAAAGGAAAACTAGCTGGCTCGATCGGCCTTCATCAAATCGATTGGCATAATAAACAGACAAGCATTGGATATTTTCTGGGTGAGGGCTTCCAGGGCAAAGGAATTATGACAAGAAGTGTACAGGCATTAGTTAATTACAGCTTTTTTGAACTCAAGTTAAACCGGATTGAAATCCGCTGCGGAATCGGCAACACGAAGAGCAGAGCTATTCCAGAAAGACTTGGATTTACACAAGAGGGAATTGTTCGCGATGCTGAATTTCTTTACGATCATTTCCATGATCTTGCCATATATGGCTTGCTGTATCGTGAATGGTTTGAAAGTTTAAAGTAATAATAAGAATAAGCGATCTTCCCATATGAAAAAGTAAAATATTTCATATGGGAATTATTTATATTTTCATCTGCCACTTATCCCCTCCTCACTCGAAAATCAATCTGTATCCCCATATACTTAACAAATCATACGTTAACCAAAAAATCAGAATATTCGTAATCATTTTCTCGTTCTTAATGTCATATACTTTGATATATCCATTTTTTCCAACTGGAACGTTTGACTGTATGGTTTTTAGTAACGTATAATAATTACAACTAATGATAAGCTGAGGTGGTAAGATGGGGCATTATATCGCATCGGTGAACTAGCAGAAATCGCAAATGTTTCTAAAAGAACAATAGACTACTATACATCTATTGGTTTAATCCAAGCGACGCGTTCAAAGTCTAATTATCGATTTTATTCGGAAGAAGTATTAGTTGATTTACGCTTTATTGAGGAATGCAAGAAAATGCATATTCCTTTAGAGGAGATTAAGAGAAAACTAGAAATGAGGACAAATCAGGAGATTCGCACTGTAGAAGTTGAAATGCAAATCAATGCAGTAACATTGCAAATGAAACAGCTTCAAAATGAAATATCCGTCCTTATGCCGCTCATTAAGAATTTGGATGAGAAAAACAAAAACGGTTTTTCTAAAAAGCTTTCACTGGAAGGATCTGCATTGCTGCAATCACTTGTCAGTCTAACGAGTTAACCTTATTTTTCCATTAATCAGGAGGTGACACCCTGCCCGTTAACACGGGAGAAGGGGAACTTATTTGGACATATTTAATTTGGTTATTTTCGCCACTTTAATTGCTTTGACGGCATTTTTTGTAGTTTCGGAATTTGCCATTGTGAAGATTAGAAGCTCACGAATCGATCAGTTAATTGAAGAAGGCAGTACAAGAGCGATAGCCGCAAAAAAATTAATTACCAATTTAGATGAGTATTTATCAGCATGTCAGTTAGGGATAACCATTACTGCGTTAGCACTCGGATGGCTTGGAGAGCCTACTTTTGAAGTATTGCTTAGTCCAATTATCCAATTTTTCGGTTTATCCGATGATGTTTCACATGTACTCATTATTGCATGTGCATTTTTAATTGTTACATTCCTTCATGTTGTAGTTGGAGAGCTGGCACCGAAAACACTGGCGATTCAAAAGGCTGAAGCAGTGACATTAATTATTGCACATCCGCTTATTTGGTTCTATCGCATCATGTATCCATTTATTTGGTTCTTAAATGGATCTGCACGCTTTTTAACTGGATTATTCGGTTTAAAGCCTGCATCTGAACATGAACTTGCCCATTCCGAGGAAGAGCTTCGCATCATTCTTTCAGAAAGCTATGAGAGCGGGGAAATTAACCAATCAGAGTTCAAGTATGTAAATAAAATATTTGAGTTTGACAATCGAATTGCAAAAGAAATTATGGTTCCGAGAACAGAAATTATTTCCTTATCGAAGGAAGACAATGTAGAAACCGTCCTTCAGACGGCTCAAACAGAAAACTTCACAAGATATCCTATTATCGATGGTGATAAAGATCATATTATAGGCATGATTAATATGAAGGAAGTCATGACCGACTTAATTGCAAAAAAAAATACAGCGGTGAAAACACTTGAGCCTTATATTCGTCCAATTATCCGTGTAATTGACAGTACCCCAATTCATGACCTGCTGTTAAAAATGCAAAAAGAACGGATTCATTTAGCTATTTTAATGGATGAATACGGCGGTACATCAGGTCTTGTAACCGTGGAAGATATTATTGAAGAAATCGTTGGAGAAATTCGCGACGAATTTGACAGTGATGAAATCCCAATGATACAAACGGTTAAGGAAGATCATTTTATCATTGATTCAAAAGTGCTTGTCAGCGAGATCAATGATATGCTTGGAATCGATATTAATGATGAAGATGTTGATACAATTGGCGGCTGGATTTTAACGGAAAATTACGAGGCACAAGAAGGTGACGTGATTACGCACGGTTCATATCGATTTACAGTGATGGAAATGGAAGACCATCACATTAAATACCTGGAAGTAAGCCGTCTTCCTGAAATACTGGAACAGTCGCCTCAAACATTGCCGCAGCAGCAGACAAAACCAGTCGCATTAACAGAGACAGAAGTTATGCCATAATCGAATGAAGCAGAAAATCTCGGCTATTGGCCGAGATTTTTTGTTTTCATTTTAGGTATTCAAGATACATTTGGCAGCTGAATAAAAAATGTTGTACCCTTCCCTTTTTCACTTTTCACTTCAATTTTCCCATTGTGCAGTTCCACCAGCTGTTTGACAATTGATAATCCAATGCCAAATTCTCCGAAAGAATTGCTTGTCCTCGAAACATCCGCTTTATAAAATCTCTCCCAAATCATTTCTACTTCTTCGGGATCAATTCCAATCCCATTGTCTTCGATCATGATATTTGTGGCATGATCGCTTTCCTCGGACCTTAAGTAAATCTCTCCGTTTTCAGTGAATTGAATGCTGTTTTTTAATATATTTACAAGGATTTGCACTAATCGATCATAATCCGCCACAACTGTTGTTTGCGGCTCTGCCTCAATAATAATTGTATTGTTTTTTTCTTCGGCCTGAAGAAGAAGCTGATCAGCTACAACCTCAAAGGTCTCCAGCAGATTCACGTTTATTTTATGAAGCTGTAATTGGTTGGATCGGATTTTTTCATAATCGAGATTCTCATTGACCAGCCGAATCAGCCTTTTGGCCTCGCGATCAATTAAATTCATCCCCTTTTCCATTTCCTGCTCCGGAATGAGATTATTTTGAATTCCTTCAGCTAATCCGCTAATCGTCGTAAGCGGAGTTCTCATTTCGTGTGAAACATCTGCTATGAATTTTCTTCTTCTGTTTTCCAGCCGATCGATTTCTTCATTCGATTTTTTTAACTTTGCTGCCATTTCATTAAAATCCTTTGCCAGCTGTCCAATCTCATCCATGTGGACATGAGGAACATGGACATCATAATTGCCAGAAGAAATCATAGAAGTAGCATCTCTGAGATCACGAATCCGTTTAATTAAATTTTTCGCAAGAAACCAGCTTAACAGAATGGTAGCCGTTAAAGAAATAATGATCGTATAAAGCAGAAATTTATTAAGCTGACTGATCATTTGAATCGCCCCGCTGATCGGGGAAAGAAGAATAACTCCGCCAATGAGCTGATCACCATTCATATAAGGCAGGGCAACAAGTGTTACCTCCTGATCAAAGCGTTTGATATCGTGAAGGACTGATATGCCATTTCCCGCAGAAAGCTCCAGCCATTCTTGCTCAGATAAAAGGACAACTGGCTCCTGCAGTTCTGGATAAAGAACTCTTCCCTTTCGATCAAATAAAATATACTGAATATTACGGGCTTCAAGAATCTCAGTATATTCATTTAAAAACTCTTCTGTTCCTTCTATTCTAACCGTCAGATCAGTCAGAATCTGTTTTCCATAGGCTTCAAGTTCTTCTACCTTATTTTCAAAAATATAGTTCTCCAGGAATTGTGAAAACAGCAGACTAAGCAGCAAAAAAGCTAAAATCAGAATAATAATATGGCTGATCAGCAGCTGATAAAAATATTTAACTTTCATGATCTTCCGCACTTTCATCAAACTTATAGCCTATACCCCATATTGTATGTATAAATGGCTGGCGTGCAGTGCCGATCTTTTTCCTTAATCGTTTAATATGAACATCAACTGTCCGTTCATCTCCGTAAAATTGATAACCCCACACCTTATCGAGCAGCTGCTCTCTTGTAAATACTTGCTTAGGATTTTTCACAAAGTAGTACAAAAGATCAAACTCTTTTGGTGTAAGATTTCCAAGCAAATCATCATTAAAATAAGCTTCTCTTGTTTCTTTGCTGATCTTAAAATGAGCCGTAGTGATGTATTGGCCCTCCTCTTTTTCCTCCGTGTCCATATGAAATCTTCTGGTGACGGCTCTAATTCTCGCCATTAAGGTCAGCGGGCTAAACGGTTTTGTCACATAATCATCAGCCCCCATTTCAAGTCCCAGCACCTGATCTGATTCGCTATCTTTTGCTGTCAGCATAATAATGGGCACTTTACTGAGCTCTCGAATCTTACGGCATAACGTCACACCATCCATTACTGGCAGCATCCAATCCAAAATAATTAGATCCCATGGTTCCTTATTAAAATGCTCAAAACCAGATTGCCCGTCATGTATGAATGTTCCTTCATATCCTTCTTTCATAAAAAACATTTCGAGCATAGAGCAAACACTTTGATTATCTTCCACGACTAGTATTTTCATATCCACCATCCTATGGCACATTCAGTCATTACGTTTAGGTATAGTTACATTAAAGCGAAATAATAGTATTTTTTCAATTCTTATACGCTCATTTCTTCACTTTCTCTCTTTTTCATGTTTACCTTCATGAATTGCCTTTTTTTGGACAAGCTAAGGTTTGAAGTTTATTAATGATAAAGGAGAACAAATATGAAAAAAATTCTTATAGTATTTCTGTCCATTTTTACTCTTCTTTGCCCTTCACTAGGAAGTGCATTTGCTCAGTCAGGCGGAGAAGGACATCATCATGGACATCATTTTATGGATAAGGAATTAGTTGATTCCTTAATGAATAAGGGCTTCAGCAAAGAAGAAATCTATAAAGCATCATTTATAGCAAAATTTTCACAGGCAAAAGTTGAAGATGTATTAGCTTCATATAAAAAGAACGGTTCATCTTGGGATAAAACAGCACAGCAATTCGGTGTTGATTTACAAAAAATGAAGCAGCATTATAAAGCAAAGGGACGATTTCTCAAGAAGCATCAGACGGAGGTTCTTAAAACTTTATCCGTTTATACAGGCAAAAGTGAAGCTGATCTTGAAGCATTAATAAAAAAAGAGAATATGAGCCTGCACTTCATCATTACAGCTGCAGCAATGTCTAAGTCTTCAGGAAAGGATTTCAATGACATCATTCAATTAAAAAAAGACGGAAAAAGCTTTCAAGAAATGAAGGAAAAGCTTAATCTGACAGATGACAAGCTTCACCAGGAAATGAAAACGCTAATGGGCGAAATAAAAAATAGCATTAAAGAAGAATAATTTCTTCTCCATCAAAAAAACCACCTTAACCGGTGGTTTTCTTTGCTGTAAATGCCTAATCAGGATTATAATAGCAGTAATTAGGAGGTGTGTTCTGCAATGACAAATGAACAGCCATACTCTTTACTTGAAGACGATTTTGATGAAGAAACTTTATTTATTGTTTCTCAGACATTTAAAGCATTGTCAGATCCTACTCGCCTGCGAATCCTGCATTTGCTTTCGAAAGGGGAGTTTTCTGTTAATGATATCGCCGAAAAGCTTTCATTACTGCAATCAACGGTCTCACATCAGCTGCGCTTCCTTAAAAACCTGCGCTTAGTGAAGTTCCGGCGAGAGGGAACTACCCTTTATTATAGTCATGATGATGAACACGTCTTAAGCATCTTAAAGCAAACCATCGATCATGCACAGCATTAATTACATGTGCCATGATGACTTGGACATCCCTCTGTCTTCCCTTCAACCTGAATTGTGCTGTGCTCAATGCCATATTCATCATGTAATATGCCTTGAGCCTTTTTCAGCACAGCATCATGCCCCTGATCACCAGTTAAGACGACATGACAGCTTAACGCGGGAAAACCAGATGTAATTGTCCATATATGCAAATCATGCACATCAGCCACCTGGCCAATCTTTAATAGTGCGCTTTTTATTTTTTCGGGATTCAAATCCTCTGGGGTTCCCTCCATTAAAATATGAAAGGAATCCTTCATGACTCGCCATCCACTGATTAATACTAAGATTGCAACAATAATACTTGCAATCGGATCAGCTATTCCCCAGCCAAAAAAATACATAAGCAATGCAGCAGTAATGGCACCAACTGAACCAAGCAAATCACCAATGACATGTAGGAATGCACTGCGGACATTTAAGTTATGGTCCTTATCACCGCTCATCAAAATAAACGCTGCAATAATATTTACCACAAGTCCGATCACAGAGATCGTCAGCATGCCCAGACTTTGAACCTCTGGCGGGTCAAGAAGCCTGTGATATGCCTCAAAAAAAATATAAAGAGAGATAATTAAGAGTGTAACACCGTTAACCCAAGCGGCAATGATTTCAAAGCGTTTATATCCAAATGATTTGCTTATGGTAGCCTTTTTCTCTCCCAGTTTGATGGCTAAAAAGCTCAGCCCTAAAGCCGCCGCGTCACTAAGCATATGTCCTGCATCTGACAAAAGTGCGAGACTATTTGTAACCAGTCCTCCAATCACCTCTACGACCATAAAGCCGGCAATTAGTATAAAGGCAGTAAGCAATGCTTTCTTATTGTTAGTTGAATGATGATGATGTGAATGACCGTGTGAGTGTGAGTGTGAATGTCCCATCGAATTCCCTCCGCTTTTATATATATGAATATATGCTCATATATATTATGTACCACATTACCAGATTGTTCAATCTTTTTTGTGAAAGAATAATAAAATTTGTCTGTTTTCATATGCAAACTTGACTATATTTTTTATCAGTTGTTATTTTTCATGCTTAAAGGGTAAAAAAAGAATACAATTAATGTATCCATTAAATGATGGCAGCACATCCTACAACCTTGGGAGGGATAGAATGTTTATTGTGTATGCAAGTATTGCTGTAATTGTGCTTGCAATTGTGTATTTTATCATTTCGGCATTAAAGACCTTGAAACAGGCACAGCCAAGTATTGAACGACTGAATGAGACAAATAGCCGATTGCAGCATAAAATGAATGTACTAAAGCATGAAACTGATGCACTTAAAATGCAGCAGCAAGAGCTGCAGAAGGATTTTGAATTTAAAAAAGGTGTTTTTACATCGCTTATTTCTACCGTAAAGGAAACACCTAAATCGATCACCAAGTGGTGGAAAATCAAAATTCCTTTTATCCATAAACTATAAAACGTTTATAAATAGAAAAAAGCGAGGAACAGTCCTCGCTTTTTTTATGTGTTCAATTGGCAAAATGGAGCGGTATATGTTTCAAAGTCATTTACATTGCAGCTGTTTTTGCTTTGTTCAATGCTTGTCCTTTTTTCTTTCTGTGAAGCAAGGCGTTAATTTCTCCCCCAAGAACAAAGGTCAAGCCTGTTAAGTAAAACCAAAGCATTAGCACAATAACACCGCCAAGGCTTCCGTATGTCGCTGAATAGTTGGCAAAATTATTAACATAAATGGATAAACCAAATGAAATAATCTGCCAAATAACTGTCGCTGCAAACGCTCCAGGCAATACTTCCTTAAATGGATAATGCTTGTCTGGCGCAAATTTATAAAGACAAGCCAGTACAGTTGCCATGACAACAATAGCAATGACATAGCGTAAAATATTAATCAGCACTTCCATATTATTGGGGATATAGATGAATTGTCCAATAAAATCGACAATGACATTCCCGAATACTGGAAGCAGCATTGCGGTTACAATAGCAATAATTAAACCGAGCGTTAACCCAATTGATATAAGCCTAACAATGATAAAAGATCTGGATTCCTCTACATCAAATGCCGTGTTCATTGCACGAATAAAGGCCATCATTCCATTAGACGCAGACCAAAGTGTACCGATGATCCCGAAGGTCAGCAGCCCTCCATTTGGCACAGTAATGATATTAATGACATTTTCCTCAATCAAGCTGAACGTATCACCAGGCAAAATACTGCTTAAATAAGATTGCACCGTTTGCGGATCAATTGATAAATATGGCAAAATAGAAATCATTAAGATCAACAGCGGAAAAATAGCCAGCATATAATAGTAAGCCTGCTCAGCTGCAAGTCCTGTTGCACGATCTTCTTTTAATTCTGCAGACAGTTTTTTTCCAAAAGTAATTGCACGATTCACTTATATTCACATCCTTTACAGTAGATTTGAGAGTATAGTCTCCTTTTCCCATATAAGGACAGAGATAATCATTTATAATAAGTCATTTTATACAGATGCTGGACAGAATTTTCATTTTATTTTTTGCAGTCATGCTAAAATAGATATCATAGCAAAGGAGGATTGCCGATGGGATTTACTTCTGAAGAATTGAACACACAGCACTTGCACAGAGCAACATCGAAAGGCAAAGTGTTGAAGAGAATGATATTTATTATTATTGGAGCCATTTTTATGGGGATTGGCATTGAAGAGTTTCTAGTGCCTAATCAAATTCTGGATGGCGGGATTGTTGGAATATCGATTATATTGTCTCACTTAACAGATATAAAGCTCGGGATTTTTATCTTTCTCCTGAACATCCCCTTCTTCTATATAGGATATAAACAAATTGGAAAGACCTTTGCTCTTTCTACTCTGCTCGGCATTGGTGTTCTCTCTCTCACCACATTGCTGCTGCATAATGTCCCTGTCTTTACGAGTGATCTTTTATTAGCCACCGTTTTTGGCGGCATTAGTTTAGGAATTGGCGTTGGTATTGTCATTCGTTATGGCGGATCACTGGATGGCACTGAAATTCTCGCGATATTACTTAATAAAAATCTTCCGTTTTCAGTTGGCGAAATAATCATGTTTTTTAATGTCTTTATTTTTGTGACAGCTGGTTTCGTTTTTGGCTGGGATCGGGCGATGTATTCGATTATTACATACTTTATTGCTTTTAAAACAATTGATGTTGTGATTCAAGGTTTAGATGAATCAAAATCGGCATGGATCATTAGTGAGAATCACCAATTTATAGGAGAAGCGATTATAGCCCGGCTTGGCAGAGGAGTCACCTATTTAAAAGGCGAAGGCGCTTTTACCGGGGATGATAAAAAAGTGATCTTTGTTGTAATTACACGGCTTGAGGAAGCCAAATTAAAAACAATTGTAGAAGAATTGGATCCAAATGCGTTTTTAGCTGTTGCAAATATTTCTGAGGTTCGCGGCGGCAGATTTAAGAAAAAGGCGATACATTAAGTAATATTAGTGTTTACTCATTATTAAGCACAAAGATGCCGCAAAACGCACGGAATTTCCATGCATTTTTGCGGCTTTTCATTTCTCGAGAGCTGCCTTTATAAGTACTTGCGATGAATAGACTTTCCATCATAAGAAAACACCATTTCCTTGCCTTCCACCATGCTCTCCATGTGGACATTTCTCCCCCACAGCTGATGGATATAAGGAAGTACTTTTTCCAAATATTTCAGATCAAGTTCAATTCCTTCATACCAATGCTTTATGTACAGCTCGCCATTTTTCAGATAATCACCATCCGTTACCGTTAGATAAGGAAAGCCTCCATTTACTCTCATGCCAACCAGCTGATCGCGCACGTTTTCCCATTGTTTATCAACTACTTTGTAATCCTTGCCCTGCTTTTGGAATAAGTACATATCCTCTCTCATGACAAGGTCTTTTGTTAGATAATTGCGTAAAAATGAAATATCGGATTCAATTTCACGCACCTCAAACATTTTCTCCCGCCCTGAACCTGGCTGAACTCCACGACGTTTCATTTCCTCTGTAGGATGATTGTACCGCTCTTCGATATCCTCAAACACTTTTAAGCCAAGATAATAAGGGTTGATGCCCGTTCTGGATGGCTGCACAACACCAGCATTTAGCTTTGCAAATTCAATTGCTTCTGAGCTTGTTAAATCAAGCTCTCTTAAGATCCGCTGATGCCAATAGGAAGCCCAGCCTTCGTTCATGATTTTCGTTTCCAGCTGCGGCCAGAAATATAACATTTCCTCGCGCATCATAGTTAAGATATCACGCTGCCAATCTGTCAATTCACGGCTATAGTTTTCAATAAAAAGCATTAAATCCTTTTCCGGACGAGGCGGAAATTTGCGTTTTTTCTTTATTTTTTCCTGCTTTGGCCCGCGATCATCTAAACCCCATAGATCATCGTAAGGTGAAGCTGCTATGTTATCTGAGCTTTCAAACTCACTTTCTTCTGTGCTCCACGCAAACTTCGGCCTCATTAAGGAAGGATCAATATGCTCCTCAATGGCGAGAACAGCATCTAAAAATGTCTCTACCTCTTTTCTGCCATGTTCAATTTCATATAAGCGGATCCTTTCAGCTGTTGCCGCCATACTTTCAACCATATCGCGCTTTGTATTCTGGAAGCGAACATTGTTTTTGAAGAAGTCGCAGTGTGCCAGAACGTGCGCGACGATGAGTTTATTTTGTATAAGTGAATTCGAATCAAGCAAAAAGGCGTAACACGGATCGGAATTAATTACAAGTTCATATATTTTTGAAAGTCCAAGATCATATTGAAGCTTCATTTTAAAGAATTGCTTGCCAAAGCTCCAGTGAGAGAAACGAGTTGGCATTCCATAGGCTCCAAATGTATAAATAATATCTGCCGGACAAATTTCATAACGCATCGGATAAAAGTCGAGACCAAACCCGCTGGCAATTTCCGTAATCTCCTGTATCGCATATTCGAGTGCTTTCGCATCCTCCACTTGCATTTGCCACTCCCCCTTTAAGTCCTTATCCTAATCTATGAGCAGGGACGGGGAATGATGATTCTTGCTCGTATTTTTATAGATGGCTCTTACATTCTTTACTGCATAAAAAAACAGGCTGTTTAACAGCCTGCCGGAAATTAGTCATTATCGTTATCAAATTCCAGTTCCAATACTTCGCCTGTTACTGCGTCTAATTCAATTTCTGCCTCGCCATTGTTTGTGCGCAGCTCAAATTCGTACTTCATTCTGCCATCATCGCTATCCAAGTCCATTTCCTTTACTTTGCCGTTAGCTTCTTTTTCTGCAATGGCAATTGCGTCTTTTTCAGATAAGATCTTTTGATCAGCAGTTTGTGTGCTTTGACCTGATGCAGAAGAGTTTGCTTGACTGTTTTGTACATAATCATCGTCTTGATCATCGAAATCATCGTCATCATCACGATCTTCTCTAACAGATAAAACTTCGCCAGTATATGCATCAATATCCACGTCATAATCCATGCGATCATCATTGTTATCAATATCCACGTCATAGTAGCGTCCGTTTAAATTACTTTCCAGTTCAATGCTTTCAATTACACCTGGCTGCTCTTTTAAGGCCAGCTCCTTAGCCTTCTCCAAAGTAATCATTTCTTTTGCTGCCTGCTCCTCAGCTGATTTTTGTGTTGCGCCAGCTGCTGCTGCTCCTCCTAATACGACAAACCCTGCAAGTGCACCGATCCAAATTTTCTTTTTCATTTTTGTTTCCTCCTTCAATTTGTTTTCTACAATATTAATATAGTCTTCTTATCTTAAAGAAACGGTAGAATAACATTAGAAAATGATGAGAAAGAAATGAAATTTACTCATTTAGGTGTAAAAATGCTGATGGATAGCGATTCCAGAGAAATTTGATGATCTAAATAAAGGGGTAAAATTGATGGATTGTTTTTTTCACTGCTGAATTTAAGGCAAGTGGAGTTTGATAAGGGGGATAGTCGCCATGATCTGGAAGTTATCTGCCCGACCGAATTCCATGAAATTCACCAAGATGGGGCGTTTAAGACATTGATACATCCCTCCTCCACTCGGAGTAGAATAAAAAAAAGGCCAAGGAAATCTCATTTCCCTGGCCTAATCTTTAATCTTCTTCCCATGATATAGTATATTTGCCTGTGATCGCGTTAATTTGGACGACGGCTTCTTGGTCATCTTCTGTCTCAATTTCTACTAGGTAGTAGGGCTGGTCATTGATGGATTCAAAATCAACGTCATCAATAGAGCCACTAACCGTTTGCAGGGCAATTTCTTTCGCTTGCTCTTCTGTTAAAATTTTAGTAGTCTCCTCTTCTAAAGGAGTTGTTTTTAGAATTTCGCCTGTTACAGCATCTATTTCAAGCTGGCTTTTTTGTTCTCCCTTTTCCACTTCAGCCACGTACAGTTTTTTCTCATTTGATGTGCTGCTTTTAACAGAAGTCACCTTATGACCTGCTGCTTTAAGCTGATCTTTAATCTGCTGTTGTGTTAAGATTTCCTTTTCAGCTGGTTCATCGCTTTTATCAGAAGTATCTGTGTTCTCGTTCGTTCCTGTTTTTTCGAGGGATCTTGTTTCTCCATTGAAGGCATCAATGGCAACCTGATATTTTCCGTTATCGCGATTCATCTCGGCGATAAACTCCCCGTCCAGTTCTTCAATATTCATTACCTCGCCTGTATAGCGATTCGCAATAAGTGTTTTGGCTTCTTCCATTGTCATTGCTTTTTCCTGATTAAATAGAAAAAAGCCTGCAATAAAACCAGCCAGAACCAATACAGTTAGGATCCATATCCATTTGTTTTTCATCTATTTCCCCCTCCATCCTTCTCTCCATATTATGAAACAGAAAAATGAGAAATGGATGAGAATTGCCTTAATTAAACATTAAAGTGACCGTGGTACCAGCCCCTTTTTCACTTTTAAGCTCCAGCTGGATGCCCATTACATCTGCCATTTCCTTTGCCAATGAAAGTCCCAGACCAGTTCCGCCATTTTGCCTTGTTCTTGCTTCATCCACCCGATAAAATCGTTCAAATACCCGCGGCAAATCCTCTTCACCGATGCCTGAACCGAAATCCTGAATATGGATAAGTACTTTCTGGTTCTTTTTTTCGCATGTAAGAATGATGTCATCATCGCTATATTTCCTCGCATTATCCAGAAAAATAAACAGCAGCTGTTTGAGCTTTTGCTCATCTGTACGCACAATGGAAGTCCCGTCACAAATAAATGAGATTTTTCGATTATAGGCTTGCTCAAACGCCTTAGCAGTTTGAAGCAAAAAGGGTTTTAGCTGAATGTCGTTCCATTCAATATTCCATTGTTCGTGGTGCTTAGCCAGCAATAACAGCTGTTCAGTCATTTCTCTCATTCTTATGGCTTCAGAATGAATCGCTTCAACAGATTCCTCGAATAAAGCTGGATCTTGTAAGCCTCTTCGTTTTAATAAACTCGCATAGCTTTCAATAACGGTTAAAGGCGTTTTAAATTCATGAGAGGCATTGGAAACAAACTGTTTTTGCTTTTCATAATTATTTTCCAATAAAGTAATCATATGATTAAACGTATCTCCCATTATATGAAGTTCGTCCTTCGATTTCCCCTCTAGCTTAAGCTGTTTAAACTGTCCGCTCTCCCTAATATCTTTCATAGTCTCAATCATTGAAATGATTGGATTCATGATAAAACTGCTCAAGATTCTGCTTGATATTAACACAGGAACAAGTGTCAGCAATGTAACAATCACAAGAACAATCCGAAACAGCTGCAGAATATTAATCGCTGATTGAATGCTTTGAACCGTCTGTAAATTAGCAACTTCTCCATCCGGCAAAATAATAGGAATAGACGAAAATGCATAATGCTGATTGCCAAGAACCAATTCTTCCGTTTGTTCTGACTGATAAAATTGTTCATCCATCTCGTCTAATAACTTTCGGTTTTCGTCTGAATTTGAGCCTATCGTACTTTTCAAATCACCATTAACATCCTGCACAATTTGAATAACTCCATCTAAAGGAGCATATGCCCTAAGCAGATCGGCTGGAGGTATTTGCCCTAGGGATTGGTCAATCTCCTGCGCCAGGTTTTCTAACTCATTCCTTGCAGTATCCAGTTCACTGTCTACAATCATCTTTGAAAACAGAAAGAAAAGAGCTGCATTCATGACAATAATAAGGAAGGCAAATAATACAGATGTGTACAAGTTAATTTTATTTCGAAGCTTCATTTTGGCTCCTTTATGACGTAGCCTACACCCCGAATCGTATGAATAAGGGAAGGCTCTCCTGCTGGTTCAATTTTTTTGCGGACATAGCGAATATATACATCAACCACATTCGTATCACCCATGAAATCGTAGCCCCATACAGCCTCTAATATTTGATCTCTGGACAGCACCTGTCTCTTATTGCGGAGCAGGAATGATAAAAGATCAAATTCCCTCGGTGTTAATTCAATTTGTACATCGCCTCTAGTCACTTCTCTTGTCTTTTCATTGATTTTCAAATTTTCTATTTCTAAAGAATCTATTTGTTCTTCATTTTGTTCACTCTGTTTGTTGCGCAGTGCAACTCTAACTCTTGCAAGCAGTTCTTCAATTTGAAAAGGCTTTGTAATATAATCATTTGCACCCAAATCAAGGCCAGAAACCTTATCCTCCACTGAACTTTTTGCCGTAAGAAGGAGCACAGGTGTAGATTTATTCCCTGCTCTGATTCTGCGCAGCAGTTCAATTCCGCTTAGTCCTGGCAGCATTACATCAAGCAGGATTAAATCCCAGGTTTCTGTTCTGAATTTCTCCAGTCCATCTAAGCCATCAAACACCTTGGTCACTTCATATCCTTCAAATCCCAGTTCCAATTCAAGCAAGCGTGCAATTTTTACTTCGTCTTCAACTACGAGTATTTTCTCTTTCGCCACCAGGTCTGCCTCCCCGCCATCTCTTCATACCTTTAGACTAGCAGAAACATTTTTTAAAATCCATTTCTTATTGCATCGAATAGATCAAAAAAACCCACCAAGCAAGGCTGCTGGTGAGGCAGGTACACGTATAAAAAAGAATGCCTTTTCATGCAACCTCAGCAGGATTACAATGAAAAGACATTCGATGGAAACAATCAATCCCTATTTCTGTTCTTCAACGGTCAGGCTTAACGACTTATTATCAGTAAGCAAATGAGTGACTTTAACTAGAATGGTTTTGTCTTTACCGTTCTCTTTTACAATGAAGACAAATGTATCCATTACTTCTGCTTCAGTCAATTTTCTGCGGCCGCCGTATTTATACTCTACTACTGCCTCGCCAGGATAATCCTCTTTCACAACAACTGTTGCAATTCTTCCGTATTTTTCATAATCCGGCTTTTCTTCCGCGTGGACAGGAAGATCTGCGTTTATTATGAAAAAAAGTGCTAATAACAGGACGGATAATCGTTTCATGCGTACCTCCATATGTTTGTCATTGCCTTTATTTTTTCAAAAAATGGTTTTTTTATGTCAACGATTTTCCTTTTCGATCATTTTCTTCGCTTCTTGTGCCAGCAGGATGCCGACATGCTGATTTCGTTCCCATTCCTTATGGAATTCGCTTGTGGGCGGAGCACGATCTTCGACCAGCCTGCATATCTCAATAGTCATGGCTGGTTTGCGGAATTCTGAAATAAACCAGTCTTTAAAGCCTCCTCCTACTGCTTCAGCGGAGGGCTCAGATAATGGGTAACCTGTTAATTCTGCTACTTCATTTGCAATAGCCCGATCTCTTACAGAATGAGCCCCATTATGATAGTCCCAAAAAACTTCCTGCCCGGAAGAATGGTATGCTACAGCAAGTTCTGGATTTATTTTATACACAAAACGTATAAGCGCTTTTACTTCCGCAGCTTCAACTGGATGCTTTCCTTTATAAAATTGCCAGGAAGGCAGTTCCGATCCAGTTTGCAGTTCATCCCAGCCGGAAGGATATTGCCTATTCAAATCAATGCCAATTCCATTCGCTTTCCAGCTTGTAAAATCAGAACGGCCATCATTCATTTCGAGCAGCCTTCCATGAAAACCTTTTGGAAAAGCATCTATTCCTTCCTGCTGCAGGACGACTCCATCAGGATTCAGCATAGGAATAAACCAGATAGAGATTTCGTCTAAGAGTCTGTACGAATATCCTCCAATCCCTTTTTTCTGATGATAGGCATAGGCATAATCCTCCATCATTTTCATCGTTAAGCTTGTTGTCAGCCATTCACGCCCATGATGGGAACCAACAATAAGAATATTTCGATTGCCTTTGCCTAGTCTTACAGCATAAAGATTCCGTCCAAATGATGATTTTCCGAACTTTTTAACCTTCATAAAACGGTATTGCTTTTTCATCGTTTTCAGATCTTGTTTCAAAATATCGTAATGATATGGTGCATGAGGATTTATAATAGCAGCATTTGCACCCCAGCCTGCTGCAAAAAAGAATACAGCAAATAATAGCACTATTCGTTTCATTGAAATAATCCTTCCTTATTCGTATCATCATTACCTTCCGCAAAAATAAAAAGCTTATACAGGTAAAAGTTGAAAAGCCCAGTAAACATGGATGACCAACATTTACTGAGAAATAAAACAGTAAGTTGACATACACTATTATCAACTCCTGAAAGAGGAGGCAAGATGATGAATAAAGTTGATTATGACCGTGCCTTATATTACACCCATCGTTCTGAATGGGATAACTTGTTAATCCTAATGGTTCGTACACAGGATCAGTTTCTTTCAAAAAAAATTGAGCATTTCCTGCATGCTTATAATTTTGAAAAAGACTACACAGTAGTAGAAAGAAACCTATATTCTTTACTGAGATATATTGACCATGCCAATGAATTGTCTGCGGAACATATTCTTGAACATACAGAAGCACACTCTATATAGGCGAATTCCACCAAAAAAACACGAGCCCAATGCTCGTGTTTTTCTTGCGTTAATACTTATGAATTCCTAGCCGCACCGCCAGCAGTGCTGCTTGGGTGCGGTCTGTTACCTGAAGCTTAGAAAGGAGGTTGGAGACATGTGTTTTGACTGTTTTTTCAGTAATAAAAAGAGCTGCTGCGATTTCTTTATTGCTTTTGCCTGCAGCAATTTCCCTCAATACATCCTTTTCTCTTTTGGTAAGGACATTTAATTCATTCTGCTCTGATTGGCGCTGGCTGAGCTGTTTAAGCAAATGTGCAGTTGCTTTTGGATGAATTTCATTTTCTCCCTTTACAAGCTTTTCAATGGCTTGCACCAGCACATCTGGCTGAACATCTTTTAACTGATATCCAGCTGCGCCTGCTTCAATGGCAGGGATTACATGGTCTTGGTCAGAAAAGCTCGTAAGGATCATGATTTTAGAGGGCATTGATCTCTTAGTAATTTCCCTCGTAGCCTCAATGCCATTCATAACCGGCATATCAAGGTCCATTAAAATAACATCTGGCCGGAAAGCCTCGGCCATCGAAACTGCTTCTTCTCCGTTTGAAGCTTCTCCGATGATTTCAATATTTTTTTGTGTTTTTAAGAAGAACACCAGACCGCGTCTGACAATATGGTGATCGTCTGCAATTAATAAACGGATGGCCATTTTTTCAACTCCTTATGACAAGGGCAATGTAATAATAATCTCTGTTCCATTACCTGGTGAGCTTTTCAGCTGAAAAGAACCGTGCATCTGTTCAGCACGCTCCTTCATGCTTTTTAAGCCAAGTGATGGTATCGATGCTTCTTGATCGTAATGAAACCCTGTACCTTCATCTCTAATCTGAAAAAAGATTCTTTCTGAATCCACTTCACATACTAAGTAAACATCACTTTCTCCAGAGTGCTTCTTGCTATTTGCCAGGGCTTCCTGGCCAATCCTCCATAATACTGCTTCCATCTGTTCTGACAAACATATGAGACCACGCACTGTAGCATGAATTCTTATGCCAATCATTTCACTATAGGTTGTTAGAGCAGAAATTAAGCCATTTTCAAGCCCATGCGGTTTTAGCTGCCAGATCAAAGCCCTCATTTCTTGTAATGCTTCCTGTGCTAGGTCTTGAATATATGTAAATGTTTCTTTTGTTTCTGTGTTTTCTGCGATCTCTGCTCCTCCTCTTGCTGTTAAACTCAATGAAAACAGCAATTGATTAACAGAATCATGGAGATCGCGGGCAAGGCGATTACGCTCAGCTGATAATGCAGCTTCCTGCTCAAGCCGTGTAAGATGAATTCTCTTCAATGCTGTTCCAATTTGAAATGCAACCGACTCTAACAGTGCAAGCTCACCATCATTAAAAGTCGTTTTTTCAGGAGTGCCTACATTTAGAATGCCAAATCGTTCGTTTCCGGCACGCAGCGGAACAGATGCATGATGTGTTAGCCCGTTTGTATGCTCCACTTTTTCAGCCAGTATTTTTTCAATTCGTTTACAGCCCATAATGTTTGTAGCCTCAGACAGATGGCCATTTCTATATTTATTAAGACACCAGCAGTCTCCTGAACACATTCGGGCAGTGTTGTTTCGCGCCAGCGCCCTTGGCAGATTTACAGCTGCAGCAAGCTCATGATTTCCATCCTCATCAATTAGAAAAATCCATCCTGTCTCCAGCTCAGTAATATGAAGCAGCCTTTCCAAAACGTTTATGAGAAGAGAATCTACATCAGTGCCAGTGTTTAAGAGCTCAGCAATCTCTTTTAAGGTTTGTAATTCATGATCTCTTTTCTCTTTCATCATAATTCCCCCTGTTATTGCTAATTCCATTATAAAACGATTCTGTAACGCTTGCGTTCTAAATTAGGAGGAATTTTATACATCAAAAGTCGTAGATGGATGAAAACTTTAGCATGAGATTATCTCTTCGTCTTTTTAGCTATATTCTTAGTGTGTTTATTTCTGCTCTAGCTCTAAGTCTTTTGGCCTTTTCCAATGGTTATCAATCACTCCCAATAATTTCTCGGGTATTTATCAGTTCTTTCGCTTATTTGCTTACCTTTTTCAAACAATCCCGCAAGTTTCCTTTTTATAAAAAACACAAAAAAAGCGTCCAATAGTCAAATGACAACTATTGGACACCCAAATTATTTTGCTAATACCTGCAATTTATTTTCAACATTCTTCATAAATGACTCTTTTATTTTGTCTAATTTCTCACTGCTGGCTTCAAAGGAGTCTGCAGTGATGCCGAAGTAGAACTTAATCTTTGGTTCGGTTCCGGATGGACGAAGACAAATCCAAGTGCCATCTTCAAAAAAGTATTTAATGACATTTGATTTTGGCAGCGATATTTGATTTTCTACCCCATCCAATTCTGTACGAATACCAGTTAAATAGTCCTCAACAGCATTCACCTTTATTTTTCCTAATTCTGTTAAAGGCTCAGAACGGAATGCTGATAAAATTTGCTGAATGGTTTCAGCACCATCTTTTCCTTTTAAAGTTAAAGACTCAAGTCCTTCCATATAGTAGCCATGTGTTTCGTATATTTCTACAAGAACATCATATAGTGATTTACCTTCCTTCTTATAAAAGGCTGCTGCTTCTACAGCAAGCAGTGCTGCCTGCACAGCGTCTTTATCCCGCGCAAAATCACCAATTAAATAACCATAGCTTTCTTCATATCCAAACAAGAATTTATATGTACCTTCATATTCATTTATTTTTTCGGCAATGAATTTAAAGCCTGTCAGCACATCTTCTGATTTCACTCCAAAGGAGGCTGCTACCTTGCTTCCAAGCTCTGAAGTAACGATGGTTTTCATCATGATGCCATTATCAGGAAGTGTTCCTTTCGCCTTTTTCTGCGTCAGTACATAGTGCAGCAATAACGCACCCGTTTGATTTCCGCTTAATAGCGTATATTCTCCGTCCTGCATCTTTACCGCAACACCGATACGGTCAGCGTCTGGATCAGTGGCAATTAATATATCACCATTCACACGTTTCCCTTCCTCAATGGCAAGTTGAAATGCAGACCTTTCCTCAGGGTTTGGACTAGCTACAGTTGAAAAGTTAGGATCAGGCAGTTCCTGTTCCTTAACCGTATAAATATGTTTATAGTGAAGAGATTGGAGACCATTGCGAACAGGGTGATTCGCAGTGCCATGAAGCGGTGTAAAGACAATCTTGATATCAGAATCCTCTCCCACATGCGGATGCTCGGAAATGGTCATAAGTTTCTGATTGTAAGCCCGATCAATATTTTCCCCTATCATAGTAATGAGTCCTTGTTCTTTTAACTCATTTTCATCATTTACTTCAATGGTAAGCTCGTTTTCTATTTCATTAACCTTCCCGATGACCTCATCTGCGGCAGCAAGGCCAAGCTGTGCACCGTCTGGTCCATATACTTTATAGCCATTATATTCCGGCGGATTATGACTTGCTGTTATAACAATACCTGCAAACGCATGCAAATATCTGACTGCAAAAGACAGCTCTGGAGTCGGTCTTAGCCCATCAAAAACATAGGTCTGGATTCCGCGGGTTGCCAATGTTTTCGCAGCCTCCATCGCAAATTCAGGCGACATATGTCTGGAATCGTAGGCAATCGCTACACCGCGATGCTTGGCTTCTAATCCTTGTTCTTCTATGTATGCAGCCAATCCTGCGGAAGCCTTGCGCACGGTATATATATTCATGCGATTCGTACCAGGCCCAATAACACCGCGCATCCCACCCGTTCCGAATTCTAATTCCTTGTAGAAGGCATCTTCTAAAAGCTTTTCATCTTGTTTTAAATTTTGGAGTTCAAGCTTTAAATCTTCCTGTACTTGCTCAAACTGACTCCAGCGTTCAGCTTTCTCTTTCCATGTCATTCACCATCAGCCTCCTAAAAAAAATCCATATGTATGCTTATTACATTCGATAAAACAAACAGAAATCCTTTTGAATCTGCACCTGAATTTGTGACAATTCATGACAGAACCAAAAGGATTAAACATGCATTTCTGTTTTAATTTTACTTTTTATATTCAATTCTGTAAACGTCATGACGGCGATCCTTTAAGTGAAGGACCGTGCCGTCCTGACGCTGTCTTCTTAAAACTTCCAGATCGACATCGCCAATCTGAACCATTTCAATATTTGCATTTGCCTCACCAATAATTCCGTCTCTGGCAAATTCCACGTCGGATGGAGAAAATATACCGGATTGCGCATACTGTATATCCATATTATCAGCTTGAGGCAAATTGCCGACTGTTCCAGAAATAACAGTATAGATTTGATTTTCAATGGCACGAGCCTGTGCGCAATAGCGGACTCTTAAATATCCTTCCCGGTTGTCAGTACAAAATGGCGTAAAGATAATATTGGCACCTTTATCTGTGGCAATACGGGCAAGCTCTGGGAATTCAATATCATAGCAGATTTGAATGGCAATTTTTCCGCAATCTGTATTAAAGACTTTTACTTCGTCCCCTTCGCTAATTCCCCACCATTTTCTTTCATTCGGTGTAATATGAATTTTATATTGCTTTTCAATGGTTCCATCCCGACGGAATAAATAGGCAATATTGTATATCTTATCGTCATCTTCTTTTACAAAATGAGAGCCGCCGATAATATTAATATTGTAGCGGATGGCTAAATCCGTGAAGAGCTGAATATAGTCCTCGGTAAACTCTGTTAATTTTCTGATCGCCAGGCTAGGCGTTTTCTCATCTAAAAAGGACAGAAGCTGTGTTGTAAAAATTTCTGGAAATACAGCAAAATCGGATTCCGCATCAGATGCCACATCTGTAAAGTACTCCACCTGATTCGCAAAGTCTTCAAATGATTTAATTTGGCGCATCATATATTGAACAACACAAATCCGTACAGGATAACTTGTTTTGTAAAATCGTTTGGATGTAGGGCGATAGTCAACATTATTCCATTCCATTAAGGTCGCATATTTATTGGACTGCACATCATCAGGCAAATAATTAGGGTTAATGCGCATCAGTGAAAAGCCATTTAGAAGCTGAAAAGAAAGGACAGGATCATAAATAATATGTAAGGATACCTCATTCACATATTCTCTTGGGCTCATTTGGTCTGCGTGTTTATGATAGTTGGGAATCCTGCCGCCAATGATAATGCTTTTTAAATTTAGTGCCCGAACCAATTCTTTACGTTCTTCATATAAACGATGCCCAATTTTCATTCGGCGATAAGCGGGGTGAACCATTACTTCAATTCCATATAGGTTATAGCCATCTGGATTGTGATTGGTAATATAGCCATTATCCGTTACATCTGCCCATGTATGACGATCGTCATATTCATCAAAATTGATAATAAGACTCGAACATGAGCCGATGATTTCACCATCATATTCTGCGACAAACTGTCCTTCCGGAAAAATGCTTATGTGACTTTCCAAGTGTTCCTCTTTCCAAGGATCCATCCCTGGAAAACATTTTCCCTGCAGACTGATAATCTCCGGAATATCTTTTCTTTGCATATTTCTAATAATCATCTTTTTCTCAAATCGACTTAAATCAAGCTCACTCAAGCATAACACTCCCTATTTTTATATACACAATTGATTTGCTTCATTTGCTAAATTCCTGTTTTATGTATAATCAATTATTTCCTATACCCTCTTTTCTCAGCAATCTAACATTACTTTCTATTTCTAGCATATGAATTTTATAAAAAATCTATAATTGAATTGAAAAATTATCTTTTAATCGAGACAGTTTCGTTTACTTTAAAAGAGGTGGACCTTATAATTTTTACAGCAAGGAATTTCCACCAGGTTTTATCACCAAATTTAAGGCTGTTTCTGCATCTTGCGGCTCATTTAATCATTCTCCAATTATGTAAAAATGAATCAAGACAGCCGATCAAAAAGGAGACAAGTATGAACAAGTCTGTTAAAGACAAAAGGGAAAACACCCTCTTTATTGCCTGGGCAGCATCTATTATTGCCATGTTTGGCAGTCTGTATTTCTCAGAAATCAGACAGTATGAGCCTTGTGATCTTTGCTGGTATCAGCGGATCCTTATGTATCCATTCACCATTATTCTAGGAGTCGCTGTTGTAAAAAAGGATTATAAAATAGCTTTATATTCCATGATTTTATCAGCTATTGGCGGGTGTATTTCCCTTTATCATTACGCTCTGCAGAAGCTTCCCTTTTTACAGGATGCCGCACCTTCATGCGGGCGAGTACCGTGCACTGGCCAATATATAAATTGGTTCGGATTTATCTCTATTCCGTTTTTAGCTCTTATTGCATTTATGATCATTTTTGTATGCAGCTTTTTGATTTGGAAACAATCGAAGGAGGAAAATTGAAAATGAAGAAAATCATAATATTTCTAGCCATTATGCTGGTTTTATTCGGTGGGGTTGGCGTATTAACTTATATGCAGAATAAAGCACCAGAGGATAATGTCTATCAGAAAGATACACTTGAGCCGGAAACATTAGCTCAGCTTGACGATCCTAATTATCAAAATATCATCTTGCCGGAAGCACTTGGGGATAAATTGGAGAATGGCGAAGATACAACAGTATATTTTTATAGCCCAACCTGTCAATATTGCCAGCAAACCACTCCGATTGTGGCTCCTTTAACAGAAGATATGGGGATTGATCTTGTTCAATATAATCTGCTTGAATTTGAACAAGGATGGGATGACTTTAATATTTCTGAAACACCAACGATTATCCAATTCAAAGATGGCGAAGAAGCTGCAAGAATTACTGGTTTAAGAGAAGAAGCTGTTTTTGAGGATTGGTTTAACGAGAATTCAATGTAACTTTAAGTATAAAAAATCCTGCTGATGAGTGCGTCAGCAGGATTTTCTAACATTGCAGGTTAAACAAGCCATTCATTTGCAGGTTTTGTATATACACTAAAGCGTGTATCTGTGTTAGCTTCTTTTTCTTGGCTAAATTGGCTAAAATGGAAGGGAAAGGAAAGTTCAAACCTTTCCAGGATTTCAACGTTTCTATTAAACATATCCTCATACTTTTCATCAATTTCTGCCATTTCCAATATAGAGTAAATCGTTTCCAGCCCGCAAATGACTTGATACGCCTCCCTCAGCGTGCCAAAATATTCAAAATGGCGGGTGGATGTGTGCAGCACCTTCAATGTTTGAAATTCTTTAATTTCCTCATCAGTAAAATATTTTGGAAAAATATCTGCGTAAAATTTCTGAATGAGCCGGGCAATACGCTGTTCCTGATCTGGAGTAGATGCAAATACAACCTTCACCGAAAAAAACCACCTTTAAACACCTGTAATAATTTCGTAATATATAATAAGAATAGCATATTCTATGCTGGTAACAGGGTGGTAATTATACCCACGCATAAGTTAAATATTAGCAATTATCTATTCCAATAAAGCTAAACCTATATTTTTGGAAATATCTAGTTATACCGTTCCGAATTCACAGGTTATAATTCATTATATGGTGGAAGAACATGATTTTATCTTCCAAAGTTAGGAGTAAATTATGGTAACAGCCAAGGTAAAAGGAGAATGGTATGAAATTACCATTCCAGAACAATGGAATCAAGTTTCAGTGGACCATCTATTCAGAAATATTTGGCAAGCATCGAAGAAACAAATTCATTTTATGCGGATGGAAAAGCATGTTTTAATGAATGGAGAAATAGCTCAATGGGAAAAGCCAATACAAACAGGCGATCTGCTGATGATGAAAGTATTTGGAGAAGAGGCATCTGAAGTGCTCCCAGAATATATGCCAATTGAAGTTCTGTTTGAGGATGAACATTTTATTATTTTCAATAAGCCTGCCGGAATGGATACGCACCCAAATGAACCAGGACAAAAAAATACACTTGCTAACGCAGCAGCATTTCATGTTCTTTCTCAAGGAGTTCAGAGAAATGTAAGACATATACATCGCCTTGATCAGGATACATCCGGATGCATTCTTTTTGCCAAACATCCATTAGCAGGAGTCATTGCCGATAAGCTGCTTGAAGAAAGAAAAATCAAACGTACCTATTCAGCACTCGTACATGGTCATCTTAGGAAAAAAAGCGGAACCATTCACGAACCGATCGGTCGCGACAGACATCATCCAACAAGAAGAAGGGTTTCACCGAAAGGTCAGGATGCCATCACCCATTTTTCAGCATTTCAATTTTTTGAAAAAGAAAAACTTACGTTTATTCAATGTCAGCTGGATACAGGAAGAACTCATCAAATTCGTGTACATCTTAGTCATATCAAACACCCTCTGGCCGGCGACACTCTTTATGGAGGCAAACCGATATTTTCAAGACAAGCCTTGCATGCAGCGAGATTAACCTTTACGCATCCTTTTACACTCGAAAAGGTTGATGTAACCTGCCCGCCGCCAAAGGAATTTAGTGCTTATATGAAAGATCATTAAACGCAGAAAAGCCTCCCATTATCAGGAAGGCTTTTCTATTTCAATCTGCATGTAACTATTAGTCAGTAGATTTTCTAAATGCTCTCATTGCAAAGCTAACAATTAGCACAAGTACAATTGCACCAATTAGAGCTGGTACGATGGCAAAGTCTGCAACAACTGGACCCCAATCTCCTAAGATTAATGATCCAAGCCATGCCCCGATGAATCCGGCAATAATATTGCCAATAACTCCGCCTGGTACGTCTCTGCCTGTAATTAATCCGGCAACCCAACCAATAATACCACCTATAATTAATGCCCAAAGAAAGCTTAACATTATAATTCCTCCTTGTTCGTTTTCAATAGTTTTTGTTATATAGTGTAACTTATACAACTAGCAGAAAGTTTTCCTTTTCCACATGTGGTTTTTTCTGCTTGTACAAGTTAAATACCCCGCATTCAAAAACTGAAACATGTTAATAAAATAGTGATTGAAAGAGGAATACAATGAAAACGTTTAATTATTGGTTGCATAAATATTCCCTCAGCACAACAAAAAGCGATTGCTTTTTGCAATCGCTCGTTTATTTGAACGGCTTTAGCCAGTTAGTTAGGATATTCCCGGCCAAAAATTTGTCCTAAACCTCTTCAAGCAAAAAATCAGATGAATGTAATCCATAAAAGTATAAGCGATGCAGCGGACGTGTCATGGCTACATATAAAAGCTTAATATCCAGCGGAGAGGCATCTGAGTAAACTTCATCCAGGGAAAAAACAATGACCGCATCAAACTCCAATCCTTTAACCAAATATGAAGGAACAATAACTGCCTCGTCCTTTGGAATTTCCTCTTGTTCCTGCAGCAATTTTACACGTACCTTAGAATAGTCCTTAAAAAGCTGATAGAGCTGCTCACAATCTGTCCTGGTTTTGCCAATAAGCGCAAAGGTTTTAAAGTGCTCATTCTTCAGTTCCTGCAATTTTTTCTCAAGCTGCTTTACAAAAAACTTGCCTTCTTTTCGCCGATAAAAAGCTGGTGCCTCTCCATGTCTGACAACAGGAACTACCTTTGGGAAAAAAATCGGGAGTTTTTCGAGAAGCATATTGGCTTCTTCCATAATCTCTACAGTCGTCCGATAGCTTTTTTGCAATTCCGTATAAGTTGCACGGGGAAAAATATGTTCAATCACCGTTTCCCATGAAGAAAGACCTCGATAAGAATGAATGCCTTGAGCAAGATCTCCAACTAATGTAAACATATCTGTATCTGCCGCTTTTTTTAAGGATAAAAGCTCCATAAAGCTATAATCCTGAGCTTCGTCAATTACTATGTTTTTGGCTCGATGTTCTTTTTCCAGACCATATAAATGAACCTGTAAAAATAATAGGAGTGCTAAGTCCTCCCGTTCGTACTCATTTTTCTTAAATAACTGCTGATTGTAGTCACAAAGCAGCTCTGCTTCCTCCATAGATAATGTTCCGTCTGAAAGTGAATGAAGTTCTTTTGCATCCTGAAATAAATCGCGATAATAAGAACGCAGATCTTTTTTAGGAAAAGGCTTCATATACTTTCTGACTGCCCCTTTAATGGCAGACTGTATCTCACCCACTCTCTTTTCTTTTTTATCCATAGCTTCAATTACATACTGACGCCTTTTATCGGGATCATCGCCGCGATAAAGAGCTCGTTCAATCCTCACATCATAGTAGGTTTGAATCTTTTCCAGCATATTTTTCTTTTTTAATCGCACATCATTCTGAAGGATCCCCTTTAATTTTTCAAGCCTGCGGTAAAGAGGTAAATAATCATAATCATCTCTAAATAGCTTTATAAACTTTTTATGGCTAAATAAACGAAATTTATCTACATAGAAATCCTCAGCCGGATAAAAGGTTTTGCTTATTTTTATTAAATAATTGGTTAAAATAGTTTGAAATACAGCTGATCCTTTAAGGGCGGACAGCTGCTGAATACCTTTTGAAGACTGTGAATCCTTGTCTTCAATGATCCTGATCAGCTTATCATCCTTTTGCAACTCCATTTTCAAATCAATACAAAGTTTGACATAGTCCTGAAAGGTTGTCTGGCGGATTCTTTCCACTCCAAGTTCTGGCAGAGCTTCAGATATGTAATGCAGGAACAATCCGCTTGGGGCAATAATCATCAGCTGTTCCGGAGCAAAATTCTCTTTATATTGGTAAATAAAATAACTAATCCTGTGCAGCGCAATCGTCGTTTTGCCGCTGCCCGCTCCTCCCTGAACAATAATGGGCTTGTTCAAATCAGCTCGGATAATTTTATTCTGTTCTTCTTGGATCGTGGTAATAATTTCGGTGAGGCGATTACTTGAGCTTTTAGCCAGAGACTCCTGCAATAATTCATCTGTTGTGGTTAAGTCAATGTCGCGAATTTCCTGCATGAATCCGTCTTCAATCATAAATTGTCTCTTTAAAGTCAAATCACCAGTAAAACTCTCCTCATAGGATTCATATTGGACCGGTCCAAGTCTTCCTTCATAATAAAGGTTTGCAATCGGTGAGCGCCAATCCACTATGATTTGCTCCTGGCTTTCCCGAGAATACAAAGAAGTTTTGCCAAGATAAAGAACTTCTTTTTCTCCTGCACCATCACGGTTAAAATCAATTCTTGCAAAATAAGGCGTTCTTCTGGCTTTTTTTAAAGACTTTAACTCATCCTTAGACATCTCAAAAAATCTGGCATTGGTTAACAGGGAAGAATAACTTAAACTGGATTCAAGCCAATCAGCATCCGAAAAGGCTTCTTTCATATTTTCCTGAAATTGTTCCTTACTGGATTCAGCTGTTTTCACAACAGCTTCAATATACCGTTTAGTAAATTCTAATCGCTGCAGTTCTGTTTTGTAATCGGGGTGATTCTGAAGAGACATTCATTTTACCTCCAAAGTTTAATTTCAGCCGCAATGGAGAAAGAAAAAGCACACGGCACTTCGCCCAGGAATTCCAATCATCCTAAGCTTAAAGTGCAACTGCTTTTAAGAATAGCAAAACGCGTGAGAAGAAGAATATATTATCAGAAAAATCTGCAACAAGCAATGTTTTATGAAAAAAAGCAGCGATACACGTTGTTCGGCAATGAACTAAGGTTTCCGAAAGCCGGAGGCCGGGAAAAATTTTTTCTTATAGGATATTTACGAGGTTTATTGGTCTTAGATATTTCTGGAATCTGTGCTTCTTGTTCTTTTCGGGAATGACTCGCCTTGGGAGATTCCTGAAATCTGTGGCTTCCCTTCTTTTCGGGAATGACTCGCCTTGGGGGATTCCTGAAATCTGTGGCTTCCCTTCTTTCGGGAATGACTCGCCCTTGGTAATTCCTGAAATCTGTGGCTTTCCTGCTTTTCGGGAATGACTCGCCTTAGATAATTCCTGAAATCTGTGACTTCCCTTCTTTTCGGGAATGACTCGCCTTGGGTAATTCCTGAAATCTGTGGCTTCCGCTCTTTTCGGGAATGACTCGCCCGTGGTAATTCCTGAAATTTGTGCCTTCCCTTCTTTTCGGGAATGACTCGCCCGTGGTAATTCCTGAAATTTGTGCCTACCCCTCTTTTCGGGAATGACTCGCCTTGGGTAATTCCTGAAATCTGTGGCTTTCCCTCTTTTTGGGAATGACTCGCCTTGGGTAATTCCTGAAATCTGTGGCTTCCCTGCTTTTCGGGAATGACTCGCCTTGGTAATTCCTGAAATCTGTGGCTTCCCTTCTTTTCGAGAATGACTCGCCTTAGATAATTCCTGAAATCTGTGGCTTCCCTTCTTTTCGAGAATGACTCGCCTTGGGTAATTCCTGAAATCTGTGGCGTCCGCTCTTTTCGGGAATGACTCGCCCGTGGTAATTCCCGAAATTTGTGCCTTCCCCTCTTTTCGGGAATGACTCGCCCGTGGTAATTCCTGAAATCTGTGGCGTCCCCTTTTTTCGGGAATGACTCGCCCGTGGTAATTCCTGAAATTTTTGCCTACCCCTCTTTTCGGGAATGACTCGCCTTGGGTAATTCCTGAAATCTGTGGCTTTCCCTCTTTTCGGGAATGACTTGCCCGCAGTTATTCCTCTAAACTTTGACCCACACGTTTTTTAGGATTACTCCCACGCCCTAACTCTGACACACACAACTTTTAAGAAATATTCATTGGCCCTTACTTTAAAGAGAACTCTCCAATTAAAAAAGCCGGAAAATAAATTCCGACTTTCCCAGTAATAACATTTAAGGTATCTCAGGCGTTTCAACTTCAGGCAGATCACCGCTTAAGCTTTCCATAAAAGCAACAAGCTGCTGCACTTCTTTATCCGTTAAGCCTAATGGATTGATCAGATCACTTTTGTTTACATGATCTCCTCCGCCGTCGTTATAATAATTTACCACATCTTCGAGAGTGGCAAAGCTGCCGTCATGCATAAATGGCGCCGTATGAGCAACACCTCTTAAACCTGTCGTACGGAATTTCCCTTTATCTTCTTCGTTTTTGGTTACCTCGTATCTTCCTTCATCACCTGTCATCCCAAGATTGTGATAGCTATAATCAGAGAGCATTGGACCGGCATGGCAGGTAATACAGCTTGCTTTTCCGGCAAAAAGCTTCATGCCTTCTTTTGCATCTGCACTAATAGCATCCTCCTGACCCTGTAAATAGCGATCAAAGGCTGTATCTGAGATGACAATGGTACGCTCAAATGCAGCGATTGCCTTCGCAATATTATTCGCACTAATTGGATCATTAAAAACAGTGTTAAATTGTTCTACATATGTTGGTACACCATTAAGCTCAATGACAAGTTCATCAAGGTCCTGATTCATTTCCACTTCAGATTGTATCGGTCCAAGTGCCTGTTCTTCCAGACTTCCTGCTCTGCCGTCCCAAAAGTATTCAGGATAATAGCCCGAATTGATAATAGTCGGGCTATTTCTGCTCCCTTGTGCGCCTTCAAACCCAATAAATGTTCCAAGTCCATCACCATAACCTGCACCTGGAGCATGACATGTCATACAGCTTAATTTATTATTTCCAGACAATCTAGGATCAAAATAAAGTGTTTTTCCTAATTCAACCTTTTCATCTGTCATTTCATTATCAGCAGGTATCGGCATTTCACCTAACGGCTCAAACATCGCTTTTACATTTTCTAACTCTTTATCGACACCAGCTGTTTCGGTTTCAGGCTGGTCTTTTTCAGGAGCTGCAGCATTCTCGTTTTCATTGCTGCACGCGCTGAGCATTAGAAGAACCATAAATATGAATAACGGATATCTTAATTTCATCAGTTACTCCCCCTCTTTTTCAATTTGCCAATGATAACGCTATCTTTATTTTTCAATTTGAGTATATAACTAAAAGAATGATCATTTAGCAATCATTTCCGAAAAGTTTGTGACACTTATCACAAATCAACTTATGCCTTGTAATCAACTTGTTTACATTATAAAGACTGCAAAGTTATTTTCATAAGATCCTATTATCTATCAATCGATATTTAAAAGATGTTATTTCTTTTTACCTATTTTCATTATAATTTTGTTTTTATTATTATAGTAATAATTTACTATTTATGTATTTTAATTGAAAAAAGTGTATTAATTCCCTTATAATGAACAGGAAAAAATTACATAACGAGGTGTAGACAGTGAAAACGAAAATGTTGGCAGTTTCTATCTTATCATCAGCACTACTTTTAGCTGCATGTGGAAATAGCAGCAATGAGGAAACATCAGCAGCAAATGAAACGGATGAAGCAGTAAAGACGGAACAAACAGAGGAAGTTGAACCGGCAGAACAAGAAGAAGCTGAGGAAAGCAGTCAGACAAGTGAATTTTTAAATCCGCTCTTAGAAGAAACGGAAGGCACTATTGAAAGCATCTATAAAAACGAATCACCACAGTATACCCATAGTTTAGATGGCTTTAACATTTCCGTGAATCAATATGAAATTACTAAAATCACAGATATGAATCAGGATTACGCTTCTTATTTTAATGATGAAGTAAATGGGTATGTTGTTTCGGCAGAAGTGACACTCGAAAATACAACAGATAAAAACCTATACTATAATAACTTCCATAAAATCCAACTCGAAAATGAGTTAGATTATATTAACTCTGAAAGCAAAAATTTAATACCTGAAGACCAGCAGATTCAAAAGCTCAGAAAGAATCAAGATGAAATTAGCTTATATGAAGCTGGCGAAAAGGTAACCGGTTTGGTAACGTTTATTTTAACAGAAGCAGAATTTGAAAAAATGAAAACTGTAACTCCTAAATATATTATTGAGGGTGGAATAGCTGATAATAAGGACTACTCCGGCAGCAATCTTGAAAATTCACCAGCCTATGATTTTGTCTATGCTGGTGAGCAGGCTTCAGCTGTTGCTGATCAGCCTTCTCTTTACCAGGATCGCCTCACAACAGATAACTGGGCTGATAAGACCATCCTCTTTGAAGAAGAAGGAATAAATGAGACAAAGGAAATCGGTGATGTAACAGTAACACTTGAAGGTGTCCAATACACTGATGTTGTCCCGACCGATGCAAATGCATCCATGTTCACTGATTTTGGTGACAGCGGAATTGTTGCCCTAACCGTTAAAATGAACATTGATAATCAGTCCGATTCTGCAGTTAATATTTCTAATTTAGGCACGATGCTTGATGTTGATGACAGCAGAGCAAGATATTTAAACGTTGCACAAGCTGAGCCACGAGACCCGCGAGAGATTGCTGCAGGAGAAGCTGGAGAGAAGTATCATGTCTTTTTATTCAGAAAAGATGAATTTTCCATCTACAAAAAATTTACGATGGAATTTGGTCCATTTTATCTTGAAAGCGGCGAAAAAGCATTCAAAGGCGAGCAAGCCATCTTTGAACTTCCAAATCCACACCAATAATGCGCTAAAAAACCCCAGAAGATTTTCCTGGGGTTTTTCTGTTTTATCCAAACTCCCGTTCAAGCTTTCCAGGATTATATTCATAGGGGATATTTTAAAAGTCATGTACACCCCGAGTGAAAACCCTGTACTGCTTCTAGGGAAGATATTATTATAAAGTTTTCTCCATCAAATGATCTGTAATTTCCTATTCTCACCATGATAAAATATTTATAGTTTCATAAACTTTTAAAGCAGTTATAAATTTAACGTCATTGTAAGAATGAGGTGATCATATGCCTGATTGGTCTTATCATACCATTTTTAAACCTTTATTATCACGCCTTCCTGCTCAAACTGGCAGAGCTTTTATTCACAATGCAATGAATACGATGGTTCATCTTCCATTCGGCAGCAGGTTTGTTGAATTTTTAGGACATTTAAAGCCATCAGATTCTCTAAAGCATCCATTTTTTAAATACCAGCTGAAAAGCAGAGTTGGATTAAGCGGAAGAATTGATCCGCATTTAATTGGAACATCTGCATTTAATCAGCTTGGTTTTGGCTTCTTAGAAATTGGCCCGGTTTCCCTTCATCAGGATGCAGCAGAAGAAATGCCTTTATTTTCAGAAGATCGAACTTCCTTATATTTACCATCACAAACCTATTCAATTGGCTTAAGTCAAACCATCACACAGTTAAAAAAGCATCGAGTGGATATTCCATTATTAATCCGACTTCGCCATCCACAGGGAAACGAAATTGAAAAACAAAACGAGCTCCGCGAAATGGCTTATAGATTAGAAGAGTTTGCAGCCGCTTTTGTGATCGAGGCCGATGGGGATAGATGCAATCTCGAGGAAATCAGCAGGATGTCTGCAACCCTTCCATGTCCCGTAATTCCCGCTATAAAGGCTGAAGATATTAGCATCATAGAATGGGAGCACTTAACAAAACATGAAATAATATTGATTGATACAGATCATCAAGTTTCAACTGAATCTCTTTTGGCAGATGTTCAAAATTTACAGCACTATACAAACATCATGGTTTCAGGAGTCATTCATGAGCCTGATGACGCTGTAAAACTTTATCATGCCGGCTGCAGATTTATGATGCTATCAGAAGGATATGTTATATCAGGTCCAGGACTTCCAAAGCGCATCAACGAGGCACTTGCAGATGAAAGCAAAGAAGATATTCCTAATGGAAAGCAATCTGGATGGATTTATTATTGGCTTTTTGGGTTATGCATTTTAATTGGCGGACTTATTGCCTTGCTGTTCAGTATGAGCAGAGTGATTTTACCTTATGACGAAACCTTTTTGGGCATGACAAGAGAACAGCTTTTGCTCGTTAACCCGAAAATCATCCAATTCATGGCGCATGATCGGATGACACTTGCCGGAACAATGATTTCTGGAGGATTTCTGTATATGCAGCTGGCAAAACACGCTGTCAGAAACAACATCCATTGGGCAAGAAAAGCTGTCATGATTGCAGGCACTGCTGGTTTTCTTGGTATTCTCTTATTCATTGGCTTCGGGTATTTCGATTGGCTGCATGGATTACTTTGGCTGATCCTCTTGCCTTTTTTTATCCTTGGGTCAAAAAAAACGAAGGAAGCAAAGCAATCTCCCTCGTCTAAAAACAGAAAAAATACAGCAGCATGGAAAACAGCCCTCTGGGGGCAGCTATGCTTTGTTGTACTTGGATTTTCATTTGTCATAGGGGGAATTGTGATCTCGGTCATTGGCGCATCAAATGTTTTTGTGAACACAGATTTAACTTTTATCTGTATGACACCAGAACAGCTCAGCAAGTTAAATGACCAGCTGATTCCTGTCATAGCACATGACCGCGCCGGGTTTGGCAGCGCCTTGTTTAGTGTTGGACTGCTGGTACTAATGATTTCATTGTGGGGATTTCATGAAGGAGCAAGCTGGGTATGGAACACGCTTTTGATAGGGGGAATCCCTGCTTTTGCTGCAGGGATTTCAACCCATTTTATCATCGGCTATACTACTTTTATCCACTTGCTGCCTGCCTATTTTGCTCTGTTTTTATTTGTGGCAGGACTGCTGCTATCAAGGAAATTTTTAAGAAAATAACACTCACAAAATACTGTTTGTAAAGTCACGAATCAGCTTAGGTAAGGTATGAAACGTATATGGCTTATACACACGTTCGGTCCACTTATGACCGCCTTTGCCGAATACACCGAGATTAATAGAAGGGATATTCAGCTGTGTCATGGTTTTAAGAGGCAGCGGAAAGAGAGCGTCCATTGCAGGGAAGTTTTTCCGCAATGTGCTTATATCTTCCTCGCTTCCTTGAAATGACATAAAGCTTCCGTCGGCTAAATAAGGGAAGTATTTTCTTATTTTAAAGGTTTCCCCTGTTTCAACTGCTGTTTGCTCCAGAATATTCATTAAGATGGTTCTTAAGCTGGTGTCTTTTGATTCTGACTCACGCAATGAATTAGACGGTAAAAAAGGTGTTCCATAGAACAAGATGACTCGAGGCTTCTTTTCTGGATCAGCGTGCTGCAATGCTTCCACAATTTCAAAAGCAGTCATTCTGGCATCCATCTTTGCCAACCGGCATAGATGGAGTGTCTCGCTTATGATCTCGTCTGTTTCAATTCCTTCCCTTTTTAGTCTGTCCAAAAGATCTTTGAGCGTTAGAACCTCAATTGCCCAATTGACATCTCTTTTCGGAAGATTATTTGTTTTTCTGTATAACTCGAACGTATCTTCAAGCCGCTTTTCAATCGCTGTACATGCTTCGGCTGCTATTTTGACTAGCTCATCTGTTACGGTTTGTAGAGGTTTTTCGTATATAAAATAGTGAAAAAAGATCCTGCTTGTTACCGCTGTCTGGACATCATATCTCTTTTTTTCATCTCTCATATATAAACAGCTGGGCGGCAGAACAAGCTCATCAGAGAGCTTTTCAGTGAGATGAAAATTTTGATTGATTCTTGTATTCAATTCTGCTGCAATTAAGGTTGAATCTACTCCAAGGAGACTTTCACCTACATGTGACTCTCTTCCAAAGACCGCAAAGCTCGGAAGTAATTTCCCAGCTGCCCCTGTATAAATATATTTTGTTTCATCTCCATCTGCTAAAGGGGATATAAAATCATTGTTTATAGCAGCTACATAATGCAAACCTTTTTTCTCCTTTAATGAGATCAGTTCTGAAAGTGCTGAGCGAATGCCCGCATGTTCTCCCTCTTCATCCGGATTAAACATAACCAGCAGATTCCCAGGCAATTCTTCTCTATTTTCACAATAGTACAGCAGATTAACGAGATGGACAGCGATGCCACTTTGCATATCCAAAGCTCCTCTTCCGAATAACCATTGTTCTGAAGCCGCATCTTTTTCAAGCTCCGGGTCATTGGGTGAAGATGAAAAGAATTCTTTTAACCCTTGAGGATCGTGGGCAATATCCTGTATAGCTCCATAATCCTCTGTTCCGACTGTATCAATATGTGAATGATAAACGACCGTTTCTTTTACCTCTTTACTACTTGGCAAAAAAGCAAAAACATTTTTGCGTGAAAGGGAATCTTCTTTGATTTCTGAAAGCCAAACGTTTTCAGGGTGATCACTGAAGTAGGGAAACTGCCCGATCAAATCTGCAATCCATTCAGCCTTTTCCACTTCTCCAAACGTTAAAGTATAACTTTTCTGTCTCACAAGCATTTGGGTCAGGTATTCTGCCTGTTCAGGCAAGCTCAATGTCCGTAAATATGAATACATTTAATACTCCCCCTACTCTATGTATATGACGGTGGTGCTAAAAGCCAAGTCACGCTAACATATCAGCACCCACTTACATTAATTCCTCTTCCAATCTATTAAAGATTATATTTCAGAATATTATATCAACTTTTCCATAGATTTGGTTAGATTATGTTAAATTCATTAAAAATATGCAATTTAGACTTGAAAACTGCTCTTTAAACGAATAATATATAATTTGCGTCTTTAAATGTTCGTTTTTTTGAGCATACTAGAACACAAACTGTCTTTTTTCATTGGAGGATTATCTTATGTTTAAATTAAAGGAAAATGGAACATCTGTGAAAACTGAAATGATGGCTGGGATTACAACGTTCCTGACTATGGTTTATATAGTTGTTGTAAACCCTGGCATATTAGCAGATGCCGGTGTTCCTTTTGAGCAAGTTTTTATTGCAACGATCATTGCCGCTGCAGCAGGTACCATTTGGATGGCATTATTTGCAAATTACCCGATTGCCATTGCACCTGGTATGGGATTAAATGCATACTTTGCTTATTCTGTTGTCGGTACTCATGGAAATATTGATTATGCAACAGCTTTTGCAGCTGTTTTTGTAGCAGGGATTATTTTTATCATTTTATCGTTAACACCTTTTCGCAGTAAATTAATTGAAGCAATTCCGGATAATCTTAAGCACGGAATCACTGCAGGAATTGGGTTATTCATTGCTTTCATCGGCCTGCGCTTAACAGGTCTGATTACTAGTCATCCTACCAACTTAGTGGCATTAGGAGATCTGACATCATCTTCATCTGTCCTTGCTTTAGTAGGATTGGCCTTTACATTGATTTTAATGGCGTTAAATGTGAACGGTGCATTATTCTTCGGTATGATTGCAACTGGATTAATCGCCTACTTTACTGGACAGCTTGCATTTGAGCAGGGAATTATGGCACTGCCTTCTCTTCCTGAGGGCATCATTGTTTTCAACCCGATTGATGCAATTGGAGAAGTTGTTCAGCATGGATTATATGCCGTTGTCTTTTCTTTTTTGCTTGTAACGATTTTTGATACAACTGGAACGATGGTTGGGGTTGCCCAGCAGGCTGGACTTATGAAAAATAATAATCTGCCGCGTGCAAGACAAGCATTATTATCAGATTCTGTCGCTACGACTATTGGTTCGATGTTTGGAACAAGCCCAACCACAGCTTATATTGAATCGACTTCAGGAGTTGCTGCCGGCGGGCGTACAGGTCTTACTTCATTAACCGTTGGTGTTCTGTTTATCTTAGCAGCCTTCTTTGGACCGCTTGTCAGCGCGGTTTCTGGCATTTCTGCTATTACAGCACCAGCATTAATTATTGTCGGAAGCCTTATGATGGGCAGCATCGCTCATATCAAATGGGGAGAAATTGACGAGGCATTTCCTGCGTTTATTATTATCTTGAGCATGCCGCTCACTTCCAGCATTGCTACAGGAATTGCCCTTGGATTTATCAGCTATCCAATTTTAAAAGTAGCAAGAGGAAAATGGAAAGATGTTCATCCGCTTGTTTACGTTTTTGCTGTATTGTTTTTATATCAATTGGCGTTTCTGCCGCATTAATTAGACGGACCTGGTTTGTTCCAGGTCCATTTTTTTGTCTTTTGGCTGAACATTTCGTTGTTTTAATGTAGATTTTTTAGTGTTATATGATGGTAAAAAACCTAATATCCTCCGTTCTGAAAAAATATCCGCCATTAGAAGTGTCTTATCCGCCGTTATTTTCATATATCCGCCAAAAACACCGATTTATCCGACAAACCCAAAAACTCGTCCTGCTTCCAAACGAAAAAAGCACCCCAGCCCTAAAAGCTGAAATGCTTCACTCTTATTCCTTAAACTCTTTCAAAAATGTAGGCATCTCCGTCCTTTTCAACACATTTCACTTCATCGTTAATCTGCACTTCTTCTGACAATCGACCAGTGACCCTGAGGCCGCTCGGTGTATCAATTAAAGCGACGGTATAGGGTGCAAGGTGTGCATATTCCTTTGAAGTTACATGAATTCTTGTGAAAGAAAACACCTTACCATCACCCTCTTCCGCTGTCTTCGTAAAAGAAGTGCCTTTACAGACCGGGCAAAGCCATTTTCGCTGAACAAATTGCTTTTGACAGCCTGTGCATTCAAACACTTGTATGTTTGCCATGTTTATTTGACCCCCTCAAAAATATGAACGGTCGAATACGCGCCAGTTCCACCCAGGTTTTGTGCAAGACCGATGCGTGCTCCTTCAACCTGATTGCAGCTTGTTCCGCGCAATTGTGAAACAATTTGATAAATTTGTGCTAGACCTGTTGCACCAATCGGATGTCCCTTTGAGAGCAGCCCGCCGCTCGTATTAACCGGAACTACTCCGCCATGTTTGGTTAGACCTTTCTCAACGGCCTCCCAGCCTGTTCCTTTTGCAAAGAAACCAAGTTCTTCAATGGATAGAATTTCTGTCATCGAAAAACAATCATGCAGCTCCACCACATCAATATCCTCAGGACCCAAACCTGCTTTTTCATACGCACGCCGTGCTGATTCTTTTACAGCAGGTAAGCTTAAAAGGTCAGCAGCTTCCTGCATTTGAGTCGTACCAGATGCCTGACCTGAAGAGCGGACAATAACTCCATTTTCACCTTTTGAAAGAACGATCGCTGCAGCGCCGTCACTTGTCGGGGAGCAATCGAATAAGCCTAACGGTTCTGTGATCATTCGAGCGGACATGTAGTCCTCCATGGTCGCAGGTTTAGTAAATTGAGCAATTGGGTTATGAAGCGCGTATTCCCTGTTTTTAAGGGCTACATGTGCCAAATGCTTTTTGCTGGCTCCTGTTTCATAAAAATACCGGTTTGCAACAGTTCCAAAAAATCCTGGGAATGTCAGTCCCGCGTGCTTTTCATTTGAATCATTATCCATCGCAGCATTAATGGCATTTGTAATGACTTCTGTAGGAGCACCTTTCATTTTTTCAACGCCAGCCACCAGCACGTTTTCATATTCTCCGCTTTGAATCATCAAGAATGCCTGACGGAAGGCAATCCCTCCTGATGCACAGGCTCCCTCTACTTTAACGGTCGGAATAGCTCCTAAACTAAGATCGTTTGCCACAATTGCACCTAGTATTTCCTGATTGCCAAGTGACCCGGACATAAAGTTTCCAACATAGACTGCATCAATTTTGGGGAAATCAGCTTCCTTTATGGCTTGAAAACAGGCATCCAACAGCAGGCTTTTTAAAGTTTCTCCTTCATGTGTGCCGAATGTCGTGATTCCAAGTCCAGATACATTCACTTTGTTCATTGTACTCCGCTCCCCTCCTGTTCCCGCAGCTCCCTTTTTAAAATTTTTCCATAACTGCTTTTTGGCAATTCTTTAACAATATGAATCTGTTTTGGCTTTTTATAGCTTGCCAGATGATCCTTGCACAGCAGGAGTAATTCATCTTCGTCCACTATATGCCCCTCATTTAAAACACAATAAGCAACGACCATTTCGCCCCACTTTTCATCAGCAATCCCAAGGACACAAGTTTCTTTAATGCCTTCATGCTTATTTATGACCTCTTCAATTTCTCTTGGATATATATTTAAACCGCCGCTGATGATAACATCCTTTTTGCGGTCGACAATATGCAGATAGCCATGCTCGTCACACCAGCCTAAATCACCTGTATAAAGCCAGCCATCTCTTAATGTTTCCTTCGTTGCCTTTTCATTTTTCCAGTAGCCCTGCATAACCAATGGACCTTTGCAGATGATTTCGCCAATTTCTCCTTGAGGCACCTCTGCACCATGATCATCGACCAGCTTCATTTCAACAAATGGACCTGCTGAACCGCAGGATTCAAGTCTGTTCACGAGTTCTTGCCTCGGCATCACCGTAATAGTCATAGGAGCTTCTACCTGGCCATATGTCTCAATAAAAATAGGTCCCGCCTTCTCAATCGCCTGCTTTAATTTGCTTGCAGCTATAGAAGACCCTGCCATATTAATAGATTTAATATTTGATAATTTTTTTGCATCAAAATCTGGGCTCTGAATCATTAGATTTACCATTGTTGGCACCATAAAGATAAAAGAAACCTTCTCTTTTTCTACATCATTCAAAAACTCAGAAGGATTAAATTTATCAAATATCACTTGAGTTAAGCCGAACAGCCATGAAATATGTGATAAAAAGTTGCTTCCATGCGTCAAAGGAGCAACATGCCCAACAACATCATCTGCTGTGATCTCGCAGACAAGTGCCAATGAAAGAGCGCTTGAAATCATATTTCGATGTGACAGCATAACCCCTTTTGGCTTACCCGTTGTACCAGAAGTATACATGATCGCAAATAAATCATCTTCCTCTACATCCATTTCTGGCTGTAAAAATTCTTCTGCAAATATCCATTCCTCATACTCATGACCAATAAATACACACTGGCAGCTGCGTGTTACCTTTTCAATCAGAACTTCTTCACCTATTAAAATCTGCACATCAGCATTCTCTAAAATGTATTCAACTTCTTTTTCATGCAAGCGGTAATTAAGAGGAACTTTGATAAAGCCGCCGAATGCGGCCGCTAAATCAAGCTCAATATGCTCCAGTCGATTGGACATTAAAATGCCTATGCGGTCGCCTTTTTTCAAGCCGGCTTTTTTTAATGCTGCATATAACTGAAAGACTCTTGTTTGGAGCTGGGCATATGTTAAACTTCGATAAGCATCTTTAACAGCTATTTTATCTGGGTAACGCTTAAATACTTTCCCTGCTAAGTCAGCGATCGTTTGCATGATTACGCCTCACTTTCATCATAAAAGTTAAACAGTGAAAAACCTGATGGCTGATAGGTTTCTCTTACAGGCTGAATGCCTTCAGCCACTATAATGGTGAATTCGAGCGTAATCGCTACGATTGTTTTTCCTTCTAAGAAGTGGCCGCCAGAGACATTTTTGCGATGATCTACAAAGACACCGTGAAAATGAATATCAAGATCTCCTTGTTCATCTACTCCAATAAACCCATTGCCTGAAAGCAATTCAACAGGGGTGTTCCATTGAATCGGTTTTGAATAAACCATCTCTCCATCGTTATAATCCAATTGCACGATCTCTATATTAGAAAGCGAGCCAATGCATGAAAGCGAGCCTGATTTTACTCCATGCCGCTCACAAGCCTTTTTTATTCCGCCCAGCAAGTCTTCTCCAGGAGCAAGATAGCCCATAATGATGCCTCTTTTTTGATCAAATACAGATCGTGATGTGCGCTGAACTTGTACTTTAACCAATGGCAGCGCCCCCGCATACCTTTAGTACTTGACCGGTCGTGTAGCCTGCCTCTTTTGATGCAAGATACAAAACAGCCTCGCCGATATCATCAGGTGTGCCCATTCTTTTTACAACTTGACTGTCCAGGTTGTAGGCCATTCCTTTTGTAATAGCCGTTTCAACCGCTCCTGGAGCAATGCTGTTACAGACAATACCCAGCGGTCCCACTTCTTTGGCTACCCATTTCGTAAAAGCAATAACGCCGCCCTTGGATGCCGCATAGCCAGGGCCGGACCTTCCTTTCGTACTTCCTGGCTCGAAGCTTGAAATATGTCCGCCAACTAAGCCCGAAATCGAACTGATATTAACAATTCGTCCATACTGCTGCTCCTTCATATAAGGATAGATCACTGCCTGTGTCAGAAAGAAAGTCGCCTTTAAGTTCGTATCCATATCACGGTCCCACATCTCTTCGGTCATTTCTTCTAAATCCAGTCTGCTGCATGTTCCGGCATTGTTGACAAGGATATCTATTCTGCCTAATTTCTCATGTACATCTTTTACCAGATTTTGAATGGCAGATTGGTCTCTTATATCCACTTCATATGAAAATACCTGCACAGCGCGATATAGTTCATAAATTTCTGCTTTTGTTTCCTCACTTGACATTAAATCGACAAGCACTACGTGCGCACCTTCCCGCGCCAACACTTTCGCACAGCTTGCCCCAATTCCTCTTGACGCACCCGTTACAATCGCTACACAATCTTTAACTTTCATCTATAAACCCTCCTATTTAACTCCTAATAAATCTGGTAAAAATGTTGTAATTGCCGGAATATATGTGATCAGAAGCAGTACAACTACTGATGCGATAAAAAATGGGATGATTCTCTTTGTTATCTGATTCAAGGTGACATTTGCCTGCCCAGATGCAACAAATAAGTTGACACCAACAGGCGGGGTAAATAAGCCAATAGCCAGATTCACTGTCATAATTAAACCGAATACTGTAGGATCTACTCCCAAAAAGAGCATGACCGGCAATAAAATAGGTACAAAAATATAGAAAGCGGATATAGCATCCATAAAGGCCCCGGCAATGAGCAAAAGTATATTAACCAGCAGAAGAATAATAAACTTATTGTCTGTTAGACCCAGTAACCCATCAGAAATCTGCTGTGCAATCTGCTCAGTCGTAATTAAATAAGCAAAAACAGATGCTGCACTTACAATAAACATGACTGTGGCAGTCTGAACGGAAGAAGCTATAAGGATTTTTTTAATATCCTTCAGCTTCAGCTCTTTATAGACAAACACGCCCACAAACAATCCATAAAAGACTGCGACTACAGCAGATTCGGTCGGAGTAAAAACTCCACCATAAATTCCGCCTAATATAATAATCGGAATAAGCAAACCCCAAATCGCATCATAAAACGCTTTCATTTTTTCTGAAAATGGAATCTTTTCTGCGGCTGCAGAGATTTCCTGTTCTATATGTTTTTCTGAATCTGTTAAGGCTCTTTCACTCATATCTTTTTTCTTCACATATAAAGCCGCTACAATAAGCGCTATTCCTAAAAGAATACCTGGGATGATTCCAGCAATGAACAGCCTTCCGATAGAAACAGCAATTTGATCGCCAGCTACGACCGCAAAGACAATGAGCGCAATACTTGGCGGAATGATAATGCCAATTGAACCTGAGCTTGCCAGCAGTGCAGCGGCTGACTCCTTTTTCATGCCGTTCTTAACAAGAGCCGGTGTTAAAATACCCCCAATTGCGGCTACCGTTGCTGGCCCAGATCCTGAAATAGCGGCAAAAAAGATCGCCGTCATGACAGTGACAAGAATAATGCCGCTTTTTCGATGTCCCACAAAGACATCAGCCAAATGGATCAGGCGCTTAGAAATTCCCGCATACTCCATGATGACTCCAGCAATAACAAAGAATGGAATGGCAAGAAGTGTAAACTTCGCCACACTGGTGTACATAATATCTGCTGCAATTTCGATGGATGAGAAACCCATAGAGGTTATTAATGTCACGATGGATGCTGCTGCCAGTGAAATGGCAATCGGCACTCTAAGGAGCAGCAGCAGAAAAAACAAACCAAAAAGAATAATCGCTTCCATTACCATCAGTCACTTTCTGTTTTTAAAATTTTTAACTCTTTTACCATGGATTCAATCGCCCGAATGACACATAACACACAGCCTGCAGGAAAGCCGATTGTAAATACCCATTGTGACCACCCTAAAGCAGGTGTCATCTGATTCGTCATCATTTGAAACTGAACCATCATCGCTCCATAATAAGCACATAAAGCAAACACAATAATAACGATCAATCCCGAAAACAGAACAAGTGCCTTTTTTAATGACTCATTCACTTTATCAAATATGAGTGTAAAACCTAGGTGTGCCTTCTCTCTCACTCCCACAGCAGCGCCAACAAAAGTTAGCAGAACAAATAAATTAATCGTGATTTCTTCTGTAAAAGCAAGTGAATTGCCAAAAAAGTATCTTGAAATGACATTTAAGAAAGCAATTAAACACATAATGGATGCACTTAAGATTAAGACGCCATTTTCAACCTTAGCCAGCAGTGTAGACATGGACTAACACATCCTTCTATTGATTTTCCTGGAAGGCTTTCAAAAGATCCTCTCCCCAGATAGACTCATATTTGTCATAAATTGGCTGAGATGCATCTTTAAACTCATTCATTTCTTCCTCTGATGGGTAATACAATTGCATTCCAGCTTCTTCTAAACTTTTAATTTGCTCTTCCTCAAGCTTTCTAGCTTCAGCAATCTGAAACTCGTTCGCATTAGCTGCTGCTGTCTGAATAATCTCCTGATCACTTTCACTTAAAGAATCAAATAATTTTTTATTCATTCCAAGAACCAGCGGATCGTAAGAATAGTTCCACATTGTCATATAATCCTGTACTTCATTCAGCTTTGATGAATGAATAACGTCAATTGGATTTTCCTGTCCATCAATCGTTCCAGACTGCAGGGAAGTAAAGACTTCAGAGAATGTCATCGTAGAAGGGTTAGCGCCAAACTCAGTCCATAAATCTGTGTACATTTTAATTCCGGGAATTCTAACTTTTAATCCTGCTAAATCATCTGGAGAAGTAATTTCCTTTGTGCTGTTAGTTAATTGACGGAAACCGTTTTGCCCAAAGCCCAAAGGCTCTACTCCGAAATCTCTAAGAATCTTTTTAATTTCTTCACCGCCAGGTCCGTTTAGCTTCTCATCCACTTCTTCTAAATCACTGAATAAAAATGGTGCACTTAATACGCCAAGCTTTTCATTCAGGATTGAATAGATGATTGTTGAATTGTAAGTTAAATCAATTGTTCCCTTTGCCAATGACTCTACCGCCTTACCGGAATCTCCGCCTGAAAGCTGTTCATTTGCAAATATGTCAATGGTAATGCGGCCATCTGTCTCAGCTTCTACTTCCTCAGCAAACTTTTCAGCCGCCTTATACCAGGTAGAGCTGTCACTTACCGTCACGGACATTTTTAAGTTATGCTTATCATCACTGCTGCCTGCACTTGATTCACTACCGCAGCCGCTTAAAATCAGCGAAAAGATAACGCTTACAAAAATAAATAAAAACCTCTTTTTATTTTTCATTTACGATACTCCTCCTTGTTTTATAGCCTAATAGATTGGAAATCTTGCCTGCTACTATTAACGATTCTGATACAGCAAACTCCACTTTATCCGGAGTGAATCGATAAGAAACCCCCGCGATAGACAAAGATGCAACAATTTTTCCGGTGTGATCATAAATTGGGACAGCAATTCCCCGTAAATATTCCTCCCATTCTTCATGATCCACCGCATAGCCTTGGCTTCTGATTTTCCTGATTTCTTCTCGGAATACGTTTTGGTCTGTAATCGTATTGTCTGTTATTTTCGTTAGCTTTTGCCTCAACAAGTAATCTTCCAGTTCCATTTCACTTAAATGGGATAAATAAAGCTTGCCGCTCGCTACACAATAGAACGGTGCCGTTTTCCCTGAATCCACTACAATGCGCAGGGCGGACGGGCTTTCAACTTTGCCTAAATAAAAGACCGTATCATGGCGATAAGTAGAAATAATAGCGCTTTCATTTACTTTGACCGAAAGTTCTTCCAAATGGTGTTTGACCATATCAAACAGTTTTAGTTCGAAAAATACTTTGGTGCCTAACGTTTGGAATTTGTAAGAAATTTGATATTCATCGTTTTCATTTTTTTCGATGTACTGAAGTGATTCTAAGGTGGAAACATAACGGTGGATGGTTGCTTTGTTGCTTTTCATTAGGGTAATTAGGTCCATAAAACTTCGTGGATGTTCAACAATGAGTTCGAGCAGCTGAAATGCCTTTTCAACCGCTTTGATATTTTGCTCGATCTTTCGCTCCCCCTCTCCTGAAATGCGTAAAGTGATTTTCTGTTCAAAAAATGAAACTCAAGTTTCGTTTTCATTATATTTTCAAGTTCACAAAATAGTCAATATTTTTTAAATATAGTAACTATTCTTATTATTTTAGAAAAGTGATTTGGAATGTTCTATTATCGACAGTAAATGTGAGCCTTACAACTAATTTCGAGTTCACGATGTTAATAACTAGCTGAGCAGTAAGAAGAGATTTGTTCCATTGCGCTGCGGACACTCGCTTTCCGGGGGGAGGAAGCTGAGCCTCCTCGTCGCTGCCGCTCCTGCGGGGTCTCAGCCTTTCCTCTATTGCCCTCCGGAGTCGAGTGCCCTCCGCTTCATTCCACGCGTTTTAAAAGGTAATTTAGAGAATACAAGATAAAAACATAGACACATTGAAATAAATCAGAGCAAGCGATTTTACTGATCAGATATTTCGACATTACTTTTATGCGCATACAATAAAACATCCTCACAGTTACAATAATTATTATAGGAATAAATAGAAAAACTTAAAATTTTATTAAAAATAAGATATTTATAGCAGTCTCAAAAACATAAAATGAGTCTAAAAATTGTAACTCTTTGTTTCTCAAATGCTGCTAAAATAAAAAAACATTTTGGCGTGTGTGCCAAAATGTTAGAAATAGCTTGCTGATTGCAAGCCTATGTGCGAAATTATAATTTCCTTCCAGTGCTGCTAATTATAGTATTTGAAAACACCCGTAAAAAAACGCCCCAAATTAGGCTGGGACGTTTTTTGATTCTTATGCTTCTGCTTCAATTTTAGCATTCATATCGTTGTATGTGCTGCTGTCAATGTCACCAGTAATTCGGCTTGTAAGAATACCTGATGTCATTGACCCGCTTACGTTGACAGCTGTACGGCCCATGTCGATAAGAGGCTCAACGGAAATTAGAAGACCCGCTAAAGCAACAGGCAAGTCAAGTGCTGAAAGAACGAGGATAGCTGCGAATGTTGCTCCGCCGCCGACGCCCGCTACACCAAACGAACATAGTGCCACGATCAGAATGACTGTAAAAATAAATCCAGGTGTAAATGGATCGATTCCAACTGTTGGCGCAATCATTATGGCAAGCATCGCTGGGTAAATTCCAGCACAGCCATTTTGGCCGATTGATAATCCAAATGAGCCGGCAAAGTTGGCGACACCTTCAGAAACACCTAAAGATTTTTGAGTTTTAATGTTTAATGGAAGTGCACCAGCACTTGTTCTAGAAGTAAACGCAAATGTTAAAACTGGGAATGCCTTCTTTAGATAAGTCAATGGGTTTAAGCCCGCAAACGTGATTAACAATAAGTGAATAATAAACATAACCGCTAAAGCAACATATGAAGCAATCACAAACTTACCGAGACTGAGAATGGCATCAAAGTTACTTGTTGCAACCGTTCTAGTCATAATCGCAAGCACGCCATATGGAGTTAATCGGAGAATCAGCGTAACTACTCGCATAATTACCGCATAGAACGCATCTACAATCTTAGCAAATAACTCTGCATGCTCAGGTGTTTTTCTTCTAACTCCTAAATAAGCAATTCCTAAAAAAGCTGCAAAGATAACAACACCAATTGTTGAAGTGGATCTTGCTCCAGTTAAATCAGAAAACGGATTAGCCGGAAGCAATTCTAGAATCTGCTGCGGAAGAGTATTTCCTTCCATTTCCACTGAACGTTCTTCCAGCATCGTTCCGCGTGCTGTCTCAGCTTCACCTGCTGTAATTTGACCAGCTTCAAGTCCGAATCCAAAAGCAGATCCAATGCCGACTGCTGCAGCAACTGCTGTAGTTCCAACAAGCAATCCAAGGATCAGCACACTGATTTTCCCTATGTTATTGGTCAGTTTTAATTTAGTAAAAGCAGCCAAAATGGAGATAAATACAAGCGGCATAACAATCATCTGCAGGAATTTTACATAGCCATTCCCGACAATATTAAACCAGTCTGCACTTTGAGCAATAATATCTGAACCTGCTCCATAGGCGAATTGCAAAATAAAACCAAACAGAATTCCTAAACCTAAAGCGGTAAAAACTCTCTTTGAGAAAGAAACATGTTTCTTTTGCATGTAAAATAAAGCGAAAATAAGCAATAGCATAATAGCAATATTCAAAATTAATAAACCTGTCTCCATCTTCACACCTCCTATTAATATGTACCTCAAATACTGATTAACTATAAAACATGTAATCTGATCAGTCAAGTCGGAATTATAAGAATGAGCAAATCAGTCAGCCTGAAAAACTGGACAAATTCGCTATAAACCCAACTTTACTGTATTGTATTAGCTGAAATGCAAATACATTCTCCTTTTATTCTGACATTCCTTTTGTCTTATTCATACATGCTTCCATAGCAGATAGCACAGCCCCTTTGAATCCATTCTGCTCGAGTTCTGCTACTGCTTCAATCGTTGCTCCTCCTGGGGTACAAACCTGATCTTTTAACTGGCCCGGATGCATTCCTGTTTCCAATACCATTTTTGCTGCACCAAGAACAGCCTGTGCTGCCATTTTATAAGACTGGTCTCTAGGCAAACCGGCTCTTACACCGCCATCAGCGAGTGCTTCAATGAACATATAAACATAAGCTGGAGAAGAACCGCTGATTGCAGGTACCGTGTCCATTAGGTTTTCTTCTATTTCTTCCACCTTGCCAAATGAAGAAAGCAGCTTTTTCACTTCTTCAGCTTCATCATCATTTACATATTCATTGCGCGTCATTGCTGTCATTCCTTCTCCAACCATAGATGGTGTGTTTGGCATAGTACGTATTGCCTTTACGTTAAATCCAAATGCTTCTTGTATATAAGGCAATGTAATTCCTGCAGCCATTGTCACAATGATGGTTCCAGGTCGAATGACATCCTTCACTTCTTCAATAATACTTCCATGCAAATCGGGCTTGATGGCAAGAAATAGAGTGTCTGAATGTGCTGCAACTTCTTTGTTCTTCTTCGCCATAATCCTATAAGTCTCTTGTACATGCTCTTTTGTCTTATGGGATTTTGCACTAAACAGGATTTGTTTGTGATCAGCACCGTCAGCTGACAGAATTCCCCCTATTATGGCCTGTGCCATTTTACCGCATCCGATAAAACCAATTACTTTACTCATTTAAAATCTCCCCCTCAGCTTTCACTTTCAAACATCTTTCAGCAAATTGTATAAAGCTTCTACATATAGTGTTTTAAGGATCTTTATTTTATACTGTTTTGTCAAAAAATTGTCGATAAAAAAAACAGGCAGTTAGCTGGACTTTTTTAAAATATAAGTTTATTTTACTATAAACAGGAAATATTTCTTGTATAAGAATATTGCTGTTATTTATATTACCCTTACTTTATAAACTCATAGAATGGATGGTGCGATGATGACAAACAGCAAATTAAATAAATCCGAAAAGAAAAATGTAAACATTGGAACTAATGTATCATTAAATGGGTTAGTGACTGCTGTTTTTGATAACATGGTCCACGTCCAAGTCGGCGCTAAAATTGTAACCGTACAAATGAAGGATTTATTAAACGATTCAATTCTTCAAGCACAGCAGACAAAAACACCTTCTCAATAAGACTAACAGATTTACTTGTGAGGTACTGAACGGTACATCACAGTCAGCTCTCAAGATGTTTAAAAAATTGCATAATCAAAAGGCTTAGAGACTTTACTAAGCCTTTTTTTCATTGGTGCTGTTTGATTAGCCTTTGACGATTAATAAGCGTAGAAATTTCCCTTATTTGAGAAAAAGCACTGAAAACAGCAAAAATAGAAGGAGAAATTCCGACTTTTTCCTCAATTTGTATGAAAATAATGTTTTTTTCTAAGCATAGCCGGAAAATCTCCTCTTATTTACCCCAAAATGAGCTCCATTCTGCATTTAACCGGAATTTCTCCGTTTATTTATGAGGAGAAGTTTCCTCATTAGTTACGCCCTAACTCAATTCTAGGGGGAAGCATATCTCTATCCCCTCTCCTGAATGATCTCCAGAAAATGGTGCAGAATTCTCGCCGTTAATCCCCAAATCACTTTATCGTCCCAATAATAGAAATACTCATCCATAGCCCGTGTTTGCCAGTCATAGTTTTCTCCACCTGCTATGGAAGAGAACGGAAAGCTGGCTTCTGGCTCCACCCGGAAATTCACCTTATATACCTTCGGCTTTAGCTCCTGCAGTTTCTGCAAGGGAACTGTAAAGACCTCTTCCACCTCAAGCTGGTTAGGTTTTAAGACAGTTGAAGTAAGATCAATAAAACCTGCATAAGGGTAAATAATAGTACCAAAAGGAGAAATCATATAATCCAGCGGAAAAATATTATTGATCGAGCTTTCCTTGATCCCCAGCTCTTCGGAGGTTTCACGCATGGCTGTGTGAGCCTCATCTCGATCAGTAGAATCAGCTCTGCCGCCCGGAAAACAAATTTCCCCAGGCTGTCTTCTCATTTTTAATGAGCGCACCTCAAATAAAATATGCAAACCATCCTCTTTTTTCACTAGTGGCAGCAGAACGGAATATTTATAGAATTTATCACTGCCAAGAATAACAGGCGTTCTTTCTCGCAAATGATTTAGTATATCATTCATTTCCATTATCTCACCTCCGCGAGTGGAGTACCTGCATTATTGGATATTTCTTAAGTATAGTCATACTTTCCTTACAGTAGCCATTTATCTGTTCGCAGTTAGCTGCTATTGTGCCTTACTCAATCGTTCAATGATTCCCATTGCGCTGACATTCATATCTAATTTTAACAAATGAAGAACCTCAGATTGTATTGAAACCGCTTTTTCTGCGATTTCATCCGTAACGAGCTCTAGCATTTTTTCAGATAGAAGAACTGTTTTTGCTTGAAGATCCGCTTCAGGATTTTCGATTATTACCCTTTTCCCTAATTCCATAAACTGCGGCAGCCAATAAGCAATTTGCTGGAATACATTTTGCGGATTTTCTGTCATGCTATAGTGACCAAAATAAATTCGTTCTGGTTTAAGTGCCTGCAAGCGCTCAGCAGAACGCAGCATATCTTCCTCATTAAATTGGCTTGGCGATGTTGATGGCAAATAAAGCTCCAACCCTTTTTTCAAAAGCTGCGGGTAACATACACCAATTGTATCTCCAGTGAAAATTCCATTACTGAGAGAATCGTGAATGGAAAAATGGTGCTTTGCATGTCCAGGTGTATCGTAGAACGTCAGGGTTCTGCCGCTGCCAATATCCAATGTTTCTCCATCGTTTTTACTGATCAGCCTTTGTTCATCAATTGGTACAATCGGATCGAAAAGGCGATCAAAGTCATCACCATAGACCGCCTTTGCTCCCATAATTAAGCGTTTGGGGTCAGCTAAATGGCGCTTGCCGCGCGGATGCACATATACCGTGGCATTTGGGCAGTTCTTCAAAAAGAGACCAGTACCACCGGCGTGATCTAAATGAATATGTGTTACAATGATATTTTTCACATTTTCTAACCGAATCCCTAATTCGTTTAACCCCTGCTGTAAATATGGGATGGAAGGACTTGCACTTGTTTCAATTATCGTGATGTCACCTCCAGTTAACACGTATGCTCCTGTTCTACCCCACTGATCTAAATCATTTAAGTCTATTATATAAACTCCCTTGCCTAAATCTGCTGAACGCTGTTCCAATTATGACTCCTCCTTCAGTTTAAAACCTCTTCATTTCCTTCATTATATAGCAGTATTTTCCTGTAATAAAACCATCTGATTCTGGGTAAATAAAAGTAAGTGGAGTTAGAGTTATCAATAATATTTCACATTTCGACACAATACGACAAATACCGACAATTACCAGTAGAAATTTGTCGCTTTTTCTAGTATAGTTTACGTATAAGATTTGGTTGGTAAGCCATTGATCTTATTCCTATTCACAGAGTCATTTCGGCTCTGTGCTTTTTTTTGCATTTTTTCTTCATTTTTCTTCTCCCTTTCCGATACAAGAGAAAGGGGTGAAAATTTTGGATATCGCAGCATTATCTATAGCCTTAAGTCAATCATCCGCATCCCAGTCAGCAGGCATTCTCTTAACCAAAAAGGCCTTAGACACAGCTGAGGGCAATAGTACCCAACTGCTGAAAATGATTGAAGCCCCGCATCCAAATCTCGGCGGCACAATCGACGTAAAAGCATAAGAGTTTTTTGGCCATTCAATCGCTGGGTTGAATGGTTTTTATTTGGATAGATTATTTCGATCACTAAAATGAGGATCAGCTGAACGAACAACTATTTTTGACTAATGAAACTTAATCACATCTTTTTCCGTATATTATTTAAAAATATTATCTTAACAAAAAGGATGTTTCGATGTCAGAGCCAAACCGCCCTTTTAAAGAAGAATCAAAATCTACGAAGTTTTTTATTATCGTTACAATGAGCTTATTATTGCTTGGTGCCGTTGGTTTTGTGGTCGCTGGTTATTATTTTGGTATATTAGGGCTGTTTAATATCCTGGGTATTCATTATGAATCCCTTTTTTCCCTTTTCCTTTTCGTTCTCTTTTATTTTCTGCTTGGCATTATTGGTGATATCGTGCTAAAGGCTTTTAATATTTTATTGAAAGCAGCAGGAATAACGGCGAAATTTTCGTTTAGTGCAGGTATGCTTCTTTTTTCCTTTCTAATCAACTGGGCGATCATTTCTGCTATCAATTTACTAATGGATTCTATTGAAATTGCTGCTGTGACTGGAATAATCCTCGCACTAATTATTTCCATTATTGAAATGGCACTTGATAGTCTTGATGATTAAAAAAACTTGCCGATTGGCAAGTCATAAAAGGAAACAGACAGACGGTTTGCTACATTTACTAAAATCAACGTTTGCGTTGATCCTTTCCTCTGTGTTCCTTTTTATACTTTCTAAGTATAAAAAAGTTCATAACCACTTGAATTAATGTTTAAATTGCGCTATGATTTTTAACGGTAATTTCATACTAAAATTTTTTGTATGTGGATTTTTCTAGAGGCTACTCTACTTTTCGCCACACAATTGTCTATTTGGGCAATTGTGTGGCTTTTTTATTTTACTGGAAAGAAGGAGATTTATATGAAAAGCTGGCATTATGCTTTACTCGTTTTCCTGGGAGGCTGCAGCTTCGGTATCCTGTCTACATTTGTTAAACTTGCCTATGCAGCAGGCTTTACGATGCCGCAAGTGTCTGGGAGCCAAGTATTCTGTGGCACAGTCATCATCTGGTCTATCGCGTTATTTGCAAAAAAAATAAAAATCACCATGCTTCAAGCAGGTAAAATCCTGGGGGCTGGCATACCGACCGGATTGACAGGCGTTTTTTATTATCAATGCCTTCAGACAGTTAACGCTTCACTCGCTATTATTTTCTTATTCCAATTTATCTGGATTGGCACATTAATTGAATGGGTCGTTTATAAACGGAAACCTTCAAAATTAAAAGTTATATCTATCATTATTTTGCTTGCAGGATCGCTTTTGGCTGCTGGACTAATCTCAGGTAACATTCAGTCTATTTCAGGGGAAGGCGCCATGTGGGGACTGTTATCTGCCGTGACATTCTCATTATTCATCTTTCTTAGCGGAGTTGTAGGTAAGGAATTGCCTGCCATTCAGAAAAGTGCTTTATTGGCGACAGGCAGCATGATTACCGTATTTATTTTATTTCCACCGCTCTTTTTATTTGATGCACCCGTTTTGTTCAGTTTAGCTCCATATGGACTTTTACTAGGCATATTTGGGGTCGTACTGCCGCCGCTGCTATTTTCTATTGGCATGCCGCATGTAGGACCAGGTCTGGGAACTATTTTAACGGCATCAGAACTGCCCGTTGCTGTTGTATTATCTGCAGCCGTCTTATCAGAACATGTCGGTGTCCTGCAATGGACGGGTGTATTAATCATCTTAGCCGGAATTATGATCGGCAATAAAAGCAGTATACAGCCCAAAATCATACAGCCATATGAACTAAACAGCCAGGGTTGATAACCTTGGCTGTTTTTTTAAAGGAGATTCATCCAAGTTCGTAGAATTATTTTTTCAATGAGAAAGGAGAATACAATGCAAATCAGACTTGCTGAAGCAGACGATATCCAACAGTTAATTCAAATGAGATGGGACTTCACTATTGAACATGATGAAAGCAAAAAAAGTACATCCTTCCAGGAATTTGAGACTGAATGCCGCTCCTTTTTAGAAAGAGCACTCCTCAATCAGCAGTGGTTTATTTGGATTGCAGAGGAGCAGGGAAAAATTCTTTCTCATATTTATATTGAATGCATCCACAAGGTTCCCCGTCCAGGGAGAATCACTTACCCTTTCGCCTACATGACGAATGTATATACACTTCCAGAATATCGGCAAAAGGGGATTGGCAGCAAACTTTTACATGTTATCCATGATTGGACCAAGGAAAACAAATATGAATTTGTTCTTGTTTGGCCAAGTGATGAAGCCATCGAATTTTACAAAAGAAGTGGGTATGAAGTTCTTACGGAACCTTTGATTTATTATCCTAAATAAAAAAGCATCCGTAAACAAATGTAGCTATTCTATTTAAAGACCAGGAGTGTGGAAATAGATGTGCGGAAGATTCACCTTATTTACTGATTATGAGGAAATAATCGATCGCTTTGATATCGAAGCGGCCATTGATGAAGAACAATACATACGCAGCTATAATATTGCGCCATCTCAGGAAGTGCTGGCTGTCATTAACGACGGAGAGAAAAATCGGCTGGGCTATTTAAAATGGGGTCTTATTCCTCCCTGGGCAAAAAATTCGAAAATCGGCAATAAAATGACGAACGCCCGCGGAGAAACCCTGACAGAGAAACAAAGCTTTCGAGCTGCTTATGAAAAGCGCCGCTGCCTCATTATTGCTGATTCCTTTTATGAATGGAAAAAAACGAGCACAACAAAAGTACCGATGAGAATAAAATTAAAATCAGATACCCTCTTTGGCATGTGCGGCCTCTGGGAACGCTGGATTTCTGCTGAAGGAGCACCCGTTTATTCATGCACAATTATTACAACAGCCTCCAACCCGTTTATGAGAGAGATTCATGAACGCATGCCTGTGATCCTTAATCCTGAGGATGAAAAAACATGGCTAAACCCAAACAACAGGAATACCAGTGAACTAAACAAACTCCTTGTCCCCTTTGATGAAAACCACATGGATGCTTTTGAAGTTTCGGATAAAGTAAACTCTCCTAAGAATAATACCATTGAAGTTACTCATGCTCTTTGCTGATTTTTCAAGGCTGTCGAAAGACGCCTTTTTTTATTTAAACTGAATGCAAATCTTTTCAAATATTCATAATAAGAAAAAAGTCGCAAATTGTCGAAATAGTAATCACGTGCTAAAATACCTATAACGGCAAATTTTACGAAAGTAAAAGACGCAAAGCCACGGACCTAAGGCATAGATTTGCTAAGGCAGCCGGGTTACCAAGATGACTGATCTTGTAAAAAAGGAGTAAAGAGAAATGATGCATTATAAAGTATTAATTGCTGACGACTCAATGTTTATGCGCCAGCTGCTTAAAAAAGCAATCTCAAGTGACCGCTACACTGTCATTGGAGAAGCTGCAAATGGAAAAGAAGCCATTAAGTTATTTAAAAGGATGTCACCTGATATTGTCTTGCTTGACTTAACAATGGATGGGATTAATGGAATGACTGCTTTAAAAGAAATTAGACGGATTGATTCCCGCGCAAATGTAATTATTTGCTCAGCGATGGGCCAATCGAAAATAATCATTGAAGCTCTTCAAAATGGAGCAAAAGACTTTATCGTCAAGCCCTTTTTTAACGAACTTCTGCCAGCATTAGATAAAGTGATTAAATAAGTTTTTAGCTCTGGAATAAAGCGTTGACAATTAATAGGAAAATAGAAAACGGATTAACCGGGGTGGCTATTGATCATATTCAACTGACATTTAACCATTTGAATGATTATATACGTTTTCAGCATATCACTTACTTTGTCGGAAAACCGTAGTTACTTAACTGAAAAGAAAAAGAACCTGAAGAGTCTGAGAGGACTCTTTTTTTATCGCAATTTACAAAACCGATACAATTCAACTTTGATTTTTATGGTAAAATTTACATATTACTATTTTCGAGGTGATTATATGACTTATTTCTTTAACTTTCTTCTAGCCATTTTTCTTACTGCTTCATCATATTTTATTGGAAGCATACTTTTGAAAAATAGTATCACGATATTAGCGGCTATTATTATTGGAGCTTCCGTCGTATCATTAGGTTCCATAACCGAAAAGCTTGGAGCACCGATTTGGTTAATTATACTCGTTCCATTTCCAGTTGGCATGACCCTGCTCTACTTATTTCTGAAAGAACCTTTTCATATCTGGCTCATCACCTATATGACAACATTGGCATTATATACGGTTATTCATGTCATTATGAGTTACTTTTTTAAATTCAATTCGCTGATTCCAGCTTGGAAACTGAGAGTATAACTGGTAAAAGGAAATAGAATCTTCGAAGAGACATCTGCTTGCTATATATAAGAATAAAAGCACTAAGGTTTGCAAATACAGAAAAGTATATTAAATTTTTATGATAAAGGAAGCAACAGGCATAAATAAAAATCCATCGGTAATCCTAACAAAAAATGTACAAAAGGGGATTACGATGGATTTAAATCCAATGGATATTTTAAAGCCTATTCAATTAAGTTCAGAATCATTAAGTGAAAATGAACCTTTAACAGCTGTTGAAATGGGGAAGCTTTGGGCTACCTATACAGGAAACAGTATGTCTCGGCAGATCCTCACTTATTTTCGTCACCATTGTGACGATGAACATATTAAAATTCTGCTGGAGAATGGAATTGCTTTGACAACAGATTTCATGGAGCGGATTGAATATTTTTTTAAGAAAAGTCATTTCCCGATCCCGAAAGGATTTTCAGAACAGGACGTTAACTATGGTGCTCCAAGGCTTTATGATGATACATTTTATGTTCACTATCTGAAATATGCTGCCAAAGCGGGAATGAGCATTTATGCCGTTGCGATTCCTTTAATTATGAGGAAAGATATCAATCAGTTTTTTACTTATTGCAACAATTGTGCCGTGGCATTTTTAGATCAAATTAATACCGTCTTAGCTGAAAAAAAATTAATAGCAAAACCTCCTATTATTCCGATTCCAGAAAGCAACGATTTTATTAAGAAACAAAATTACTTAGCAGGTTTTATTGGAGACATACGGCCCCTTCATGCTCTAGAAATCTCTCACCTTTATGACAACATTGAAAATAACACAACAAGCAAAACATTATTATTAGGATTTTATCAGGTGGTTAGGGATGAAAAGATTAAAGCTTTGTTTAAACGCGGGTTGGACATGACCGAAAAATCAGTAAAGCAATTCATGGAGAAATTGCATGTTGAAAATCTGCAGACACCATCTCATCTTGATCATTTAGTTACAACATCCGCTTACCCGCCTTTTTCAGATAAAATCATGCTCTTTCATAAGGTAGATATGTTTTCAATCAAACTAAGATCATTTGCGAACTCTATAGCAGTAAATGGACGAAGAGATATCGCTTTAATGTATGGGCGAAACCTCATGAATGTTGGATTGTTTGTTGATGATGGTGCAAACATTCTCATTGATCAGGGCTGGATGGAATCACCTCCTAAAGCCTATGATCGAACTTAAGTTCATTACCGTATGCCCTCTGTAGAATTTCCATTCTTAAAGCAACTTATAAACAGCCTTCTTATTTCATATAGGAAGGCTGTATTTATGAATTCAAGTGGGTTGATTTTCGACTATTTCACATTCGCAAGCGTAGACTCTCCAGCTTTATCTGTTTTTTGAATAACGGAAATACTTCCATCTGCTTCTAGCACTACGGCTTCGACCTGCCCCATCGAAGATATACCATTGGACCTTGCAGCCTGGAGAATTTCTACTTTTAGCACCCGTTTCCTTTTCATCACATCATAAAGATAACGATCATCTCGATATAAAAATGCTGGTTCTGACTTAATCAAGCTTCTTACTATCCCAGATCTGACCGAAAGAAAAGCAAGAAAATATTGCAAAACAATTAAAATAAAGAATGCCGAGAGTCCCTCTGCAAGGGATACATCTTTACTTAGAAGGATTGTTGCCAGCGTCGAACCAAGTGCAACGGTAACAACCAAGTCGAAAGCATCCATTTTTGAAAGTGTCCGTTTTCCTGAAACTCTTATGAACAGAACCAGCCCAGCATATGCAAAAACCCCAATTAAAATCGTCCTGCCAATCGTTTCCCAATCATTAAAAAACATCCTATCACCCTTATAATAATTAATTATAAAATTTGTCAGATGGACGGTTTAACATCCTTCACTGTCAGCTTGTTTACTTTATATCCTTGTACCCTATTTTTGAGAGAGGTATTGCATAATAGGGTAAAAAGTAAATAATAATAAACCCGGCAGACCGCTGATCTGCCGGGTTTATTAATTATGGGTTTTGTTTATGCATACTTCTTATTCTCATCATTATTGCTGAAAAAGGCTTTCATTGCATGAAATACATCCGCTTTTTGCTTTAAAATATAATGGCGGAAATGTTCGTTTTTAATATTTTTATAGGCGGACATAAGGGTGGAATGTCGGTTATATTGGTTAACTTCCCCATATCCGAACATATTGGATTTTTTAATAAGTTCTTCGACGAGTTTGACGCAGCGGGCATTATCTGAGGTAAGATTATCACCATCTGAGAAGTGAAATGGATAGATGTTGAATTGAGCTGGGTTATATTTTGCATCAATGAGTTCGAGTGCCTTTCGGTAAACGGAAGAGCAGATGGTGCCGCCGCTTTCTCCTTTAGAGAAAAAGTCTTCTTCTGAGACCACTTTTGCCTCTGTATGGTGGGCAATAAATTCGATTTCCACTGTTTCATATTTGGTGCGCAGGAAACGGGTCATCCAGAAAAAGAAGCTTCTTGCCATATATTTCTCCCAAATACCCATGGATCCGCTCGTATCCATCATCGCAAGCACAACGGCTTTTGATTCTGGTTTGACAACCTCATTCCATGTCTTAAACTTCAAATCTTCCTGATAAATAGGATGGAACGAAGCTTTTCCTGCCATCGCATTTCGTTTAAACGCCGTCATCATCGTTCTCTTTTTATCAATATTGCCCATTAATCCCGTTTTGCGGATGTCATTAAATTCAATATTTTCAACGAGCTGCTCTTGGTTTTCTTTTTTCTTCAAGTTAGGCAGTTCTAAATGCTGAAAAAGCGCCTCTTCAATTTCCATCATGGAAACTTCGGCCTCAAAATAATCTTCTCCCGCCTGGTCTCCTGCACCTTGGCCTTTGCCTGGACCTTTTTGTCTTTGAGAACCATCACGGGCAACCACATCACCAATTTTGCTTTCACCCTCACCTTGACCAACATGCTTATTCTTATCATAGTTATAGCGAATTTTGTATTCATCCAATGATCTTATCGGGATTTTGACAACTTCCCTTCCATTCGACATGACGATATTTTCTTCGGTAATCAGGTCAGGTAAATTATTGCGAATCGCATCCTGTACTCTATCCTGATGACGCTGCTGATCATCATGACCTTTGCGATGGAGGGTCCAATCTTCCTGGGAAATCACAAACTGATGGTTATTGGCCTCGTTCACGTTTAATCCCTCCTTTTTAAACTGGCGAAAATGTAGCAAACACTTAGTTAACCTGCTGCACAAGACGTCAAAAATTTCTTCACTTTTTATGCACATTTGATATTCTGCTTACATACTATATTCCGAGTGTCAAATAAGAAATTTCACCATAGAATGCAGTGATAACAGCTATCTAAACAATTCTTGACCATATTAAAAATGGTGTATTACTTCATCATATGCAATGAGACAAAATAATTTACAAATTATTTCGACAATAGTACATGAAAATCTATTTTGGACAAGCCTAAATTCACATCTATTATTTTAGGGAAAATAAAACCTTCGCTTACGAACGGCGAAGGTTTTTATCTGCTTCTTTATATTGAACGGGGTCAGGCACTTTTTGATCTTCCTTTAATTCCTTGTTTGTGCGTAGATTCTCCATTTGGTTTCCGAGGTTTTTCATTTCTTCCACATTTTCAGCCATTGAACTATTGCGCGGTTTAAAATTTTTATCTAGCTCATACTTTTTCATGCTATCACCTCAAGTTTTCTTTACCCTTGTGGCGGACAGCCTCAAACATGAGCTTATTAGCGATTTAATAAGCTTCCCACATACTTTAGAAGCTCATTTGCAGATGATGAATTATAGCCATGCTCATCTATAAGGCGTGCTACTACCTCATTGACCTTTTTCAGCTGCTGTTCATCTGGTGTTTTTGAAGAAGTGGTGATTTTCACGACATCCTTAAGGTCAGCGAAGAGCTTTTTCTGGATCGCTTCACGTAGACGGTCATGTGAATTATAATCAAATCGCTTTCCTTTGCGGGCATAAGCCGAGATTCGGATGAGAATTTCTTCACGGAATGCCTTTTTCGCATTTTCCGAAATACCAATTTGCTCTTCAATCGACCGCATCAATTTTTCATCTGGATTAATTTCTTCACCAGTCAGCGGGTCACGAAGTTTTACTTTATTGCAGTATGCTTCAACATTATCAAGATAGTTTTCCATCAATGTTTTTGCAGACTCTTCGTATGAATACACAAATGCTTTTTGCACTTCTTTTTTCGCAATATCATCATATTCTTTCCTGGCAAGAGAGATAAAGTTTAAATATCTTTCCTTTTGTTCTGCCGTAATCGAAGGGTGCTGATCAAGTCCTTCTTTTAAAGAACGCAAAACATCCAATGCATTGATGGACGTAATATTCTTACGGATGATGGTCGATGAAATTCGATTGATCACATAACGCGGATCAATGCCGCTCATTCCTTCATCACTATGTTCTTTTTTCAATTCTTCTACATCTGCAACCGCATAGCCTTCTACATTTTCTCCATCATAAAGGCGCATCTTCTTAACTAAATCAATATCCCCTTTTTTCGGGTCTTTGAGTCTAGTTAAAATCGTAAACATGGCTGCAACCTTTAATGTATGCGGAGCAATATGCACTTCAGAAACATCGCTTTCGCGAATCATTTTTTCATATATTTTTTCTTCTTCTGTTACTTTTAGGTTATATGGAATCGGCATGACGATGATTCTGGAATGAAGAGCCTCATTCTTTTTATTGGAGATGAATGAGCGATACTCCGTTTCATTCGTATGAGCAACGATTAATTCATCCGCTGAAATGAGGGCGAATCGTCCTGCCTTGAAATTTCCTTCTTGAGTTAATGATAAGAGATGCCATAGAAATTTCTCGTCGCATTTAAGCATTTCCTGAAACTCCATCATGCCGCGGTTTGCTTTGTTCAGTTCTCCATCAAAACGATAAGCACGCGGATCGGACTCTGAACCATATTCGGCAATCGTTGAAAAATCGATGCTGCCTGTTAAATCAGCGATATCCTGTGATTTAGGATCTGATGGGCTGAATGTTCCGATCCCAACGCGCCGATCTTCTGAGAAAATGACCCTTTCAACCATTACATCTTCAATCTTGCCGCCATATTCCTCTTCCAGTCTCATCATATTAAGAGGTGATAAATTCCCTTCAATTCGAATGCCATATTCGTCCAGGAAATCCTTGCGTAAATGATGTGGAATTAAGTGAAGCGGATCTTCATGCATTGGGCAGCCTTTAATGGCATAGACTGCTCCCCGCTCTGAGTGGGAATAGGCTTCCAGCCCTCTTTTTAACATAGTCACTAAAGTTGATTTACCTCCGCTTACAGGTCCCATCAGTAATAGAATCCGTTTGCGTACATCCAGCCTTTTTGCGGCAGGATGGAAATATTCCTCTACAAGTCTTTCCAGTGATTCCTCAAGACCAAACAATTGATCACTGAAAAACTGATATTTTTTCTGCCCTTTAACATCGTCAATTCCCGCGTCTTTAATCATATTATAAACACGTGAATGTGCGGACTGGGCAACCCATGGCTTTTCTTTAATAATTTCTAAATATTCACCGAAAGTCCCTTCCCATTTCAGCTTTTCCTCTTCATGGCGATACATCTCAATTTTTTTTAGAATATCCATATGGACCTCCCCCTGTCACATTATCAGAGACGATTAATATACTGTATGCGCCCTGTTTATCGAACATGCGCGAACAAGGGATTGTTTTAGCAGGTAATTTTTACAATATTCACACAATAACAACTGTTTATCCCTTCGTAATAGAGGGAAATAGAGCTTTATTTTTAAAGAAAAGTAAACACTTACAAAATTTTCACACATGACATTCACAGTTTTCCTGCAATAGGATATAATAAACTCATATGCTTGTGGAATGTTTCATAAAAAGGAGGATACATAACATGGGTACAATTATTATTCTTGGTGTCATGGCTGCTTTCCTTGTTGCTATTTTCACAGCAGGATACGACGATAAACCAGGCATTAATAAAAAATAAAAAACTGCTGGCGTTTGTGCCAGCAGTTTTTTATTTTGAGTTTCGGTACTTATTTTTTCTATTGGATTATATAAGAGCGATGGTAGTATTTCATTTACGGATTTCTGGATCACGGGGGGTGTGATCAGCTGGTTTGGCGACACCGTTTACCATATATTAGTTTCCAGGGGTGTGTTTCTGCTGGTTCACGACACCATTAAGCATATTTTAGTTTCCAGGGGTGTCTTTCCGATCTTTTCGCGACACCATTTACCATATACTGGTTTATAGAAGGGTGTTTCCGCTCTTTTCGCGACAGTATTTACCATTTACTGGTTTTTAGTGGTGTGTTTCTGCTGTTTTCGCGACATCATTTACCAAATACTGGTTTACAGAAGGGTGTTTCCGCTCTTTTCTCAACACTATTTACCATATACTGGTTTACAGAAGGGTGTTTCCGCTCTTTTCGCGACACTATTTACCAAATAATGGTTTACAGAAGTGTATTTCCGCTTTTTTCTCGACACCATTTACCAGACTCTAATTTACAGTGGTGTATTTCCTCTGCTTTCACGAACCCATTTACCATATGTTTTTATACTCTATCTCAAATCAAACCCCTGTTTCTTCACAAATTCTTTCATATACATTCTTGTTTGTTTTTCAAGCATTTGAGCCATCTGGCCTGTCCATGTGTCTGATCTCTTTCCATCTGTCCGCTCCTGGTAGTATTCAGAGATGATCTCATCAAATATGGAAAGCTGCTTTTTATAGGCTTCCGTGTCTTGGTTATATTCATTTTCATGGTATATATGCTCAAAAGGCAATCGAGGCTTCTGCTCATTCTCTTTTTGTGGATAACCTACCGTCATGCCGAATAACGGAATAACTCGTTTAGGTGTTTTCAATAACTGTGATACTGCATCCAAATTATTGCGAATGCCGCCTATGTAGCAAATGCCAAGACCCATGGACTCGGCTGCAATTGCAGCATTTTGTGCTGCTAAAGCTGCGTCAATTAGAGCAACCATGAACTTTTCCGTACTTTCTATGGATGGCAAAACATCCTTCTTTTCAAGTTCCCCAATGAGCTCATGCCGATGCAGATCAGCACAAAATACAAAAAAGTGACCATTTTTTGCAACATATTCCTGTCCGCCAGCTAGGGCAGCAAGCTGGTCTTTCTTGTCTTGGTCTGTCACTCCGATAATGGAATACGCTTGAATAAAGCTGGAGGTTGAAGCTGCCTGTGCAGAGACAACAATCGCTTTAATTTGTTCTTCTGATAATGGCTTGTCCTCAAAAAAGCGAACAGAGCGGTGATTTTGAAGTAATTTAATTGTTTCATTCATGGGTCATGTTCCTCTCTTTTTTTAATAAGGATTTCCTCGAAAAGGATATAAACAAGACCTGAACAAATGCTCAGGTCTATTTTAAATGGATATAATCTTGTTGTCTCAGCGCCTCATAAATCAGGATGGCAGCTGTGTTGGATAAATTCAGCGAGCGGACATTATTATTCATCGGAATGCGCAGGGCACGATCTTTGTTACTTTCAATAACATCCTTTGGAAGGCCAGTCGTTTCTTTTCCGAAAATAAAATAATAATCTTTGCCCTGATCACTATAATCAAATGTGGAGTGTGGCTGTGTGCCAAACTTAGTTAAATAGAAGAACTCTCCGCCTTCACTTTGTTTATAAAAATCATCTAATGAATCGTGATAAACAATATTTACAAATTCCCAGTAATCAAGTCCTGCGCGCTTCAGCATTTTATCGTCTGTTGAAAATCCAAGCGGACGAATCAAATGCAGTGTTGTGTCTGTCGCTGCACAAGTACGGGCAATATTGCCGGTGTTTGCCGGGATTTCTGGCTGATAGAGTACAATATGTAGTGCCATGTCTTTCACCTCTAAAAATATGTCTGATTCATTATATCACTTTGAAAGAAAAATTTTAAACTTCTAGTTCTGATCGTCAATGGAAAAAAATTTATATTTTATGTTCGGTGTATAAGCAGTGGAATCCTCATATGCCCAATAGCGCATACGGCTATTTGTGGTATGAGCATTAACGAGCGGCATTCCATCAGCATCTTTTCCTGTCACAATCGTAGTATGATCAAAACGGCCATCTCCCTGGAAGTCATAGCAGATGACATCTCCAAGCAGCAATTGCTCTGGAGCCGCTGTTTCCTTCGCTTGAAGACCCGCGTTTGAGCCAGGCAAATGCCAGCGCATGGCATTTGCTACCGTCCAGCTATAGCTCCAATTATTGTTTTGCATCCACCATCCCTTTCCTCTATTCGGATAGCCTCTCATCGGAGCACCGCCAGCATGCAGACATTGGGAAATATAATTTGTGCAATCAACATCAAAGCTTTTATAGGCAGGGTTATAGCTATTCCACCATGTTTCAGCATATTGAACGGCCTTCAAACGATCATAATGAAATTTCAGCCTAACATCAGCTTCTCCGCCCTCCTGAAGATCATTCAGCATACTTTGCTTTTGATAATCCGGCTCAATCTCTTTATCATCAACAAGCACACCTTTATAAAACTCAGCCTCCCGCTCTTCCACCTCTTCTTCTATATATAAGGAGGACTTTTGTTTAATTAAGTATTGGAAATGAGCACGATATCGCACAAGCTCTGTTTCATTTTCTCCTTGTTCTTTTTTTATAATCGCCCCTGTTGCTTTCGCTTTAACGATTTCAGCATTCCTGCGCTGCAGGCCGCCTATCTTACGCTCAACTTTTAAATCCGCTGAATTAGAGAGCCTTTCAAATGATACATATTCTCCAACCATATTCTCTAAATGTTTCTGTAATTGGTCTCTCACTGTGCATCTCTCCCTTCCTTTTATACTTATGAAGGAAAAGTCATTTTCACAATAAAAAAATGAGAGGACATGCCTCTCATCTCAATAAAAATATTTAAAGCTGACAAAGAACGCACATCTGTAGCTCCAGACCTTTAGGAGCTAGACACTTCAAAGAAATCTTTACAAAAAAGAAAGTCCTTTTTGGATTTCTTCCAAGGCTTCCGGATCCTTCTCGGTTGTTAGAGCCTTTTCTAATTCCTGCTTCGCCTTTTCTCCGCCAATCTTTCCTAAAGCCCACGCACTCGTGCCGCGAATAACAGGACGGGGATCTGTAAACATCAGGTCACTTAAATCATCAACGGCTGTTTCATCTTTAAAATGAGCTAGAGCAAGAATAGCATTACGCTGAATTGGTTTCTTTCCGCGCCATGAGCCTGACATGCGCCCAAATCTTTGCTTAAACTCCTTGTTGCTCATTTTTAAAATAGGCTTTAACAGTGGCTTTACGTCTTCTGAATTAGGCTCCATTTCAGGGTGAAAATGAAAGTCTTTGCCTTTATTTTCAGGACACACGGTTTGGCATGTATCACAGCCATAGATGCGATTGCCCAATTCTTCCCTAAATTCATCCGGCATAAAGCCTTTTGTTTGTGTAAGGAAGGCAATGCAGCGCTGAGCATTCAGCTGACCCGGATTCACCAAGGCTCCAGTCGGACAGGCATCCATGCATTTTGTGCACGTACCGCAGCGATCCTCAATCGGCTTATCCGGTGCAAACGGAATGTTCGTAATGATTTCCCCTAAATATACATAGGAGCCAAATTCTGGTGTGATGATGGAACAATTCTTTCCAGTCCAGCCGATTCCCGCTCTTTCAGCAACCGCCCGATCGACAAGCTCACCCGTGTCGACCATAAATTTAAATCGGGCATCCGGCACTTTCTCAGCGATATAGTCCTGCAGCTGCTGCAGACGATTCCTTAAGATATGATGATAATCTTCTCCCCAAGACGCCCTGCAGAAAATGCCTCTTCTTTCCCCTTTTTTCCCTGCAACCCGCTCCCTCATTTTAGAAGGGTAGGCAAGAGCGATTGAAATAATCGATTGGGGTTTATCCAAAAGCAATGCAGGTGTAACTCTCTTATCCAAGTCAGGTTCTTCAAAGCCGGAATGATAATTCAGTTCAATTTGCTTCATTAATATATTTTTTAAACCAGTAAAGGTATTGGCTGTTGTAAAGCCGATTTTATCAATCCCGATTGACTGGCTGTATTGAATAATATCTTGTTTTAATTCTTCTACTTTCATGCAGTACACCAACTCACTTACCTTTTAATGAAAAAATCATTATTCTTATGATAAACTATTTCTAATCTATTTTGGAGGTGGAAACATTGGAAATTAGCATTTCACCTGAATTGAGCACATTAATCCCTCAATTTAAAATCGGCGTGATTACATACCATGATATTCAAGTTGGCCAATCTCCGCAAATGGTAAAAGGCCGTTTGCAATTATTTCAGGAGTCGCTTTACTTTGATTATGAGGATAAAAAAGTCACCGAGATTGAAGCAATTCAGGAATGGCGTCAGATTTTTAAAGCTTGCGGGAAGGATCCTAACCGCTATCGGCATTCCGCTGAAGCACTTTACAGACGAGTCTTAAAACAAAACTATCTGCAATCTGTGCATAGTGCGATTGATTTGAATAATTTCTTTTCGCTAAAATATCAAGTGCCTATCGGAATTTACGATGCAGACAAGCTATCTGGTGGAGTCCAAATTCGACTTGGTGAGGAGAATGAATCCTATATCGGTTTAAATGGAAGGGAAAACTCTGTCCACCGATTACTTGTCGCAGCAGATGATTCTGGTCCATTTGGCAGTCCATTCGTGGATTCAGAACGAACGGCTGTCACAGAAGAAACCGTCAATGCGCTGCAAGTTATTTTTCTTCGCCCATCTATTATGGTAGAAGAAGCCGAAGAAATGACAGTGTCTTTGAAGGATATGTTCCTTCAAGTGCATGGAGGTACTGCTGAGGTCCGCATAATTGATTAATATGGTAGAGAGCGTTCCGTCTGCTGCTTAGCAGGCGGGCGCTTTTTGTGCTGAGCGTGGTTTTTGCGTTTGGCGGATATACGGCGGATAACTTTCGTCTAACAGCATATTCCCGCTGCTTCTGGGCTCATATCTCCTAAAAAACAGAACCCTTCTCCAGCCAAAATGGCCTCACTTTTAATGACAACACATTTTTAAACATGAAAAAACGCAACATTTCGTTCTTATAGAAACGGAACACTGCGTTGGCTATGTATGGAGCGGGTGAAGGGAATCGAACCCTCATCATCAGCTTGGAAGGCTGAGGTTTTACCACTAAACTACACCCGCATTATAATAAATCCTTATAATTTCATTTCGATCTTACGAAATGTCATGCCTCTTTCTCTGCTAGCTCAATCGAGAAGTTAATGCGTCGAGGCAACTCGCAGATGTTTCATGGATGTTTCGCTCGTGGCTGAGGTTTTACCACTAAACTACACCCGCAATATAATAAAATAATATGTTTTCAATCTCAAAATAGAACCTGCAAAATCTATCGAATTTTGTCGAATAATCCTGCTCACTACTTTTATTATTCTAGTATATTTATACTCTATCGTCAACAGGTTTTTCATTTTTCTTTAACAAATGTTTAATTAAATCTTAATAAACACACAACATTTAATAACATTTTTACATAAATACTTCTAATAGACTAGTATTTTTAACCTAACACTCCTTTAATTACTAATATTAATAGACTATAATACTCATAACGGCAAATCAATTGAAAGATTGAGACGCAAAGCCACAGGTCTAAGGCGCAAGCTATGACAGCTGGGTTACCGTAATTACTTTCTATTTAGAAACTAATCGTAAAGGAGAGATTGACCATGGTCAAAAAGACCTTGTATTCCGTATGTTTTGCATTTCTGATCCTCACAATTATCAGCTCCTCTGCTCTTGCAGCCGAAAAGAAGGATTCAGCTTATCAAGAAACCTACCAGAATCTGCTGAATTCCTTTAAAAACTATCAAACTGCTGCTACATTTCCTTCTCAATCTTTTTCATACAAAGAAGTTGGCGAAGTCATCAATGACATATTAGCAGATCATCCTGAAATCTTTTATTTCCAGCACAAAAATACACTGATTTATTCAAACGGTAAAATTAAAATCAGTTACAAATACCCTATATCCCAAATCAAAACGATGGTCAGCAAACAAGAAAAGCTGATTAACTCCATATTAAAAGAGACAATCCAACCGAAGGATTCAGATTTTGATAAAGTAAAAGCGATTCACGATTATATTGTTTTAAATACAGCTTATGACTGGACAAACTATCAAAATGGAACCGTTCCTGACAGCTCGTATACACCTTATGGTTTAATGGTTGATGGAATTGCCGTTTGTGAAGGCTACGCTAAAACGATGCAGCTGCTATTAGATCGTGCTGGTATTGAGAACGAATATATAGCAGGAACAGCTAACGGCGGTCCACATGCTTGGAATATGGTAAAAGTAGATCATCACTATTATTATGTTGACGCCACCTGGAATGATCCTGTCCCAAATCAGGATGATCAAGTAAGCTATAAATATTTTCTTGTAGACGCTAAGACATTGAGAAAAGATCATGTTTGGAATGAAAAGCAATATCCATCGGCAGCAAGCACTAAATATGCCTACTTTCAGGAGCTTCAATCTGTGCAAGAAATGGGAGACTATTTCTATTACTCTAACAGTAAAGATCAGGACAAGCTTTACCGCATGAAAAAGGACGGTACAGGCAAAACAAAGCTGATCAATGCACGAGCACCTTATTTTGTCATCACACACAACAAAATTTACTTCAGCAACTATTCAAATGGCGGATATTTGTATAAAGCAACACTAGCAGGCAAACACGCTAAACCTATTAATAAAGTACATTCAATCAATCTTTTCATCGACCAAAACAAGCTATACTATACGAATAAAAAAACAAATAAACAAACTTCCATTAAAATGAATTAAATAGAAAACGGGATGGCACACAATGGCCATCCCGTTTTTTTCTATAAATCACCTGCTCCTCCGCTCTACCAAATTGATCCCTAATCCCATTCCGACAATCCCGATTAAAAGCATAATTAGCAGTGACATCGTTATGTCAGCCAACCCAGCATCATAAAAAATGACATTCATGATGGCATCCATGGCATGGGCCATTGGGAATAGATCCGCGACAAACAGCAGTACTGGATTAGAAATCGTTCCTGGCATCATATAGGATCCACTAATTAGAGGAATTAGCGGAATGATGGACGGATAAATTGCATAAAACTGTTCTGGTGTTTTTACAAATCCAGTAATCAGCATAGCAATGCTGATCATGCTGAATACAAACAGAGCAGATGCGAGTATGATCAGCCAAAACTGATTTCCAAGATCATACTTCAGCACATATTTAAACAATAATAGTACGGCAACAATCTGAAACATGGAGATAAAGAAACTATACAAGATGTAACCTGTATACATTTTGGTCTTGCTGATCGGTGCAAGAATCATACGGTCCCAAACACCGGATACCTTATCATGTGTTACATTATTCACTCTAAAGCCAAGAATAAAGGTGGCAATTAAGAGAGTAAAAGCAAACATTAACTGAGTCCGCATGTTATAGTCTGTCATCTTTTCATTATTAAGCCCGACCTTTTCCATTTGAACAGGACCTGCTTGCAAGTACTTTTCAACATCATCTCTTGTTAGTTCATTTCCTTCTATATCTGTAATCGCACTTATTTCCGCTTCTCTCTGAAACACAGAATGAACATGCTGCTGCATATATGACACATCTGTAATTTCATCACTGGTGATGATCTTATAATCATTTTCCATTAACTTTACAGCAGAATCTATATTGCCTTCTTCCAAATCTTCTTTTACCTGAGCCGAATCAGCAATAGTAAATTGCAAGGAGTCATCAGTATTCAGCAGCTTTTCCCATTTCTTTTCGATTTGGTCAGCATTTGCTTCTTCACTATAAATGACAAACGAGGAGGGCGAGTTAGCACCGCCAGTAAAAATGACGGTGGCCAGAACACTGCCTGCTATTAACAGAAATAAGAATAAGGGCACTCGCCGATCCTTTGCAAATTGCGCCCATATAACAGATCTCATCATTTTGCATTCCCCCTTTTCGGATACAGCAGGATTCCAATAACGACAAGAAGCAGAAAGAATCCTACTAGCAGCAGACCAGGAAGTAAAATAGAAGATACTGTTTCATTTTGCACCCAATCTGTATAGATAACTAGCGCAAGTCCATTTGGTGTCCATTCCCCTATTTGCTGAAGCCAGTTCGGCAAAATATAGACTGGAACAAAGCCGCCACCGATTGCTCCTAAAATGATCACCACAAACATAAATAAACCATTTGCAGCATCAATATTTTTCACTCTTAATGAAACAGAAGTAAAAGCGGCAGATAGACCGGCAATGGATAAAGCAATTAACGTAATTATGATAATTAATCCTGCCCAAAATGAAGCAGAACGGTCAGGGAACACATCTAATAGGAAATTGGAGGTGAGAAGCACGAATAATAACTGAAACCAAGCTAAACAAAAGGTTGAGACCATCTTCCCCATTAAAAATTGTGTTGGATGTGCATTCGATATATATATTCTATTTACAACTTGCTGTCTGATTTCTTCACCCGTTTTGATCGCTACTGTTGCTGCTAGAAACAAAGCGAAAAGCCCCCCCATGGTTACTGCATAATATTGTGCAATAGTAAGTGTAAAAGGTGTATGAGTCTCAACTGTCTCAACCCCTCCTTGCGGCGCATGCACAACGGCGTTTTCAGATCCTTCAACCTTTGAAAGAGCAAACTGATAATTCAATTGGTCGATAAACCCATTAATTAGATTAAATAAGATGTTATTTTCATTTGTATTGTTTTCCAGCTTAAAGCGCAACTGGGCTGCCGGAGCTTCGCCTGTGATCGAAGAATATAGCGTTTGTGCTGTATACCCGTCTGGTATCACAAGAATACCGTCCAGTTCGCCATCCTCAACTCTTTGATTGGCTTCATCCTCATTCATTTTCTGAACAGTCACAAAGTCTTTTATTTCTTCACTATTAAAATAGGCAAACAATTGATCCACAGGCTGCAATGCATACATATTTTCTGAAACAGCCAGAGCATTCGCTTCTGTAAAAGATGCCTCATTTACCAGCTTTTCCTGTAAAACCGTCATGGCTTCCTCTTGTTCGTCCTGATTCACAATCCCCAAGTGCAAATCCAATGGATTATCTTCATCGTCACTCATAACCCCAGAAAGAGCAAAATTCAACACGATAATAAGTAAAACCGGGAGCAGCAGTGCGATAAGTGTTTCTTTGCGATCACGCCAGAAAATTAACAAATCTTTTTTAATAAAATGATTCATTGTGCCACTCCCTCCTAATCTCTTAAAGTGCGTCCTGTTAAATGTAAAAAGACATCTTCAAGGCTTGGTGTTTCTGTATGAAAATTAACGATCTGCAGATGATGTTTCTCAGCAAGATGAACGAGATTGATAATAAGATTAGTGCCCTTTTTGGCAATAATTTTTAATTGCAGATTTGCTGCTTCTACCTTGCTGATTCCTTCCATTTCCCTTACTTCCTGAATAAACGCATCATCTAAATGGTTCAACTCTACTTTGTTAGTAACCTCTGAAGATAAAATACTGAGTAACTCAAGTTTTGTTCCAGCAGCAATGACGGCACCATGATCCATAATGTATAAACGATCACATAGCTGTTCAACTTCCTCCATATAATGACTTGTATATAGAATAGTAGTGCCCTTCTCTTTATTCAGATTTCTGACTGTTTCTAGGATGTGGTTCCGCGATTGAGGGTCAATTCCTACGGTTGGTTCATCGAGAATGAGAATTTCCGGCTCATGCAGCAGTGCCGCCGCAATATTTATTCTTCGCTTCATGCCGCCCGAAAACGTTTTGACAATGCCTTTTTGGCGATCCTTCAGCCCAACCATTTCAAGAGCATCCTGAATTCGATTCTCCAGCTTCTGTCCTTTCAAATTATAAATGGAGCCAAAAAAGCGTAAATTTTCATATGCGGAAAGCTCCTGATATAAAGCAATTTCCTGGGGAACTACGCCTAATACCTTGCGAAGTTCATCTGGTTTCCCAAGCGTATTTACCCCATTTAATTTAATCTCACCGCTGGTCGGCTTTAATAATGTAGACATCATTGAAATAGTTGTTGATTTTCCGGCTCCGTTTGGACCTAATAAACCGACTGATTCACCCTGATCTAAATATAAATTAACGTTTTGCACGGCTTTATTTCCTTTAAATGATTTGCTTAAATCAACTGTCTCAAGCATCTGACTTCCTCCTTTATATGGCTTTAATAGGCACTGGCACCATTTTGGCAACAGCCTTGCTGCTCTTGATATATCTAAGTTTAGAATAAAAAAACCAGCGTCAATACTGACCCTGGTCATTGAAGGAAAAGGACATTGTTACTTTAGTCATTTTTTCTTTTTAGCATCGTGTTTTGCCGTAGTGCATAGTCTGATTTTGTGTTTCTGTGCCAAAATTTGGTTAATCATAGTTTTTTTATAAAATTCGTCCGATTTTTATAGTTTTCAGTCGAGTATTAATTGGTCTCTTATAAAAACTTTTCGCTTCCGAGCAAAAAAATTCGGTTTCCTATCAAAATATTTCAGTTTCCTATCAAACAAACCCGCTTTCCTATCAAAATACTTCAGGTTCCTATCAAAATACTTCAGGTTCCCTTCAAACGAACCCGTTTTCCTATCAAACACAGCCCTGCAAGCACCTTACACCACCCAAATACAGTTAACTCATACAAGCCTGCTTCGAATCGCATAAATCGCCAGCTGGGTCCGGTCTCTTAGTTCTAATTTATCCAATATATGACTGATCTGATTTTTAACCGTACCAACTGATAATCCTAAGCGATCGGCAATCTCCTTATTGTTTAAGCCTTCGCCAATGCATTTTAAGATGCCTCTTTCTCTTGGTGTTAAGTCAGGATGTACGGGTTGATCCTGTTCATTTTGCAGCAGTGCAGGCACTACTTTGGCCGCAACCTGCCCTTCCAGTGAAAGGGCGCCTTTTACCGAGTCTTTAATGGCTCTCAGCAGAGATTCAGTATCTCCATTTTTGAGCATATATCCGCTGACGCCAAGTTTTAAGGCATCCATTACATACTGCTCGTCATCAAACGTTGTAAGCATCAGGATTTTCATTTGCGGAAATCTCATCCTGATGATCTTTGCTGCTTCAATTCCATCCATCTCAGGCATACGGATATCCAGGATCGCTACATCAAAATGATGTTTTTCACATAACTCAACCGCTTCCTTTCCATTCCCTGCCTCACCTTTTACTTTCACTTCCGGATCCGTTTCAATCATGGCTCTTAACCCTTGCCGTACCATCACTTGATCTTCTGCTAACACTACCTTTATCATCTTTTTCCACTCCGATCAGTCAAACGAATAACGCCTCTTAGCATAAATTCTCTGTCATTGTTTTCGACCTCTAAAATACCGCCAACGTTCTCCAGACGTTCTCTCATTGCTTTCAGGCCGTATCCTTCTTCGAAATAAACTTTCCCGGCTGTGACATTCGATACCTCAAAGCGGAAAATACTGCCGCCTGGTGATTCAAACAGCACCTGTGCATCCTTTGTATGTGCATGCTTCATGATATTTGTAAGTCCCTCCTGCACTGCCCGGTATATGGCAAAGGATTGTTCTCCTGTTAGCGGAGCAGCAAAGGCGCCATGTTTTACAATGAAATTTATTTTCATAAAGCTTTCTAATTCTAATTTGCGGATGAGCCGAATGACACCTTGTAATCCTCCGACTTCTCTTCCTTTGAAGGATCGTACAGCTCTTCTCGTCTCTTCCAGACTTTGCTGTGCAAGCTCCTTTAATGCGGCAATTTTCTCTTTATCCTTTTCTTCAGCACTTAACCGGAACACTTCAAACTGCATGACTAGCGCTGTTAGTTTATGCCCAACTGAATCATGAATTTCATGACCAATTTGCATTCGCTCATCTTTTCTAGTCTGCTCTTCCTCTGTCACAAGCAGTCTTTTCATTCTGCGATATTCATGCTGCAGGGCATCATTTCTCTCCTGCACTTCAGAAACTTTTCTATGTAATGTTTGATAATAAAGGAGAGCGCAAATCACTAGTAAATATATGAGGCCATACCAAGCAAAACTTCCTGCTGTAGACTGTATCTGTAAAAAAGTAAAATATGCTCCTCCGCTTATAATCGCAATAATAAGAATACTTTTCAGACGCGATAAGTAAAAGACAGCTTCAGCCATTATCAATATATGTATTAAGAGTATATAGCGGGGAAAACCATCACCATCTGGGTAGAAAATAAGTAAGCTTAAAATCCCTTGCACACCAAAAATGGCAGTTTGCAGCCATTCCCTGTCCTTAAAGAGAGGCAAAATAAATACCAGCAGTAAAAAGAAAGAAACACTGCCAATTTGCCATTCATTTAAGAATGGGTATAAGTCATTGAAGGTAAAAATCCAGACAATACAGTGAAAGGCTAACCAAATTAAATACGTTTTTTTCATCTCAGGGCTCCCAAAATTGTCATTCTATTTACCATAATTATACTCGTAATGAATGGCTAAAGCACTCTCTTATTGAAAATGAAAAAACATCATCGTAAAAAAGCTTCCAACCTGTCTTACATATGCAGACAAATTGAAAGCTTAAAGGAATTATGCAAATATTTGATAAAACAGCGGCAGCAAAATGGATGTCAGAATGGCGGCGACGCTCATCGCCACACTCGCAGCTGCGCCTTGGAGACTGCCCTCATTTAACGCCTGACTTGTTCCGATCCCATGCGAGACTGTCCCCATCCCTAGACCCCTTGCAAGCGGATCATGAATACGGAAAAAATTTAATATAGTTGAGCCCATTATGGCACCGGTAATTCCAGAAGCGACAACAAAGGTAGCCGCTAAGGTAGGATCTCCTTCTAAAATTTTCACTGTATCTATCGCTACCGGGGTCGTAATTGCCTTAACAGCTGAGGCTGTTTGAATCGTCTCTGAGAGATGCAGCATCTTGGAAAGACTCACTGCAGCAATGATGGTCGAACAGGTTCCGATCAGGATACCGCATATGACATTCCAAAACTTCTCTCTGATGATCTCCCGGTGCATATACATCGGAACCGCAAGTGCTACTGTTGCTGGTCCTAGCAAATAGGTAATGATGCTTTTGGACGTGCCATATTGATCATACGAAATATCAAATAATAAGAAAAAAATAATCATAAAAGCAGATGCTGTTACAAGAGGTATCGTTAATGGAGATGGAAATTTTTCAGCGAATTTTCTTGCTGCTATGTATACTGCAACAGTCAGGCATAAACTAAACAGCGTCAGAGTGTTCATGTTCCTTCACTACCTCCCTCTCTCTTTTTGATAGAAACTGTGATGCAGCACCTGTTGCAATCATACCTATTAGCGTACTTGCCATAATCATAACAAGCAGCTGAATACCGCTTGCTTTGATTAAATCACCATAAGACATCAGCCCGATGACAAAAGGCAAAAACAAGAAGGTCAGATGTTTTGTTAAAAAAAGTGCACCTTTTTCAATTAATTTTAAAGAGATGATTTTCTTGGACAAAGCAAAATATAAAAGCAGCATTCCTAAAACACTTCCCGGAATCGGCAAGTGCAGCAAAGAGACGATATATTGTGAGCCAATATAAATGAGCCATAGTATTAGGATTTGCCCTAGAAACATTACTGCATTTTTCATGTTTAGACATCCTTCCATAAGACATACCTGTTTGTAAATGTAATAAAGCTTACCCGTGAGCTATAAAACTTCATTCTTAAAACAAATAAAATACCTAAAGCCGAAGAAAATTCATTTCCTTCTCACACTTTTAGGTATTTTCCTATCTTTTCTTAAATGATAACTATTTTACAGATATAATCCATCTGCTTCAATAGCCAATTTAAAATTCACTGCAGCAGCTAAAAAACACAAAAGAATACCTAAAGAGGGAAGCAAAGCTTCTTCCTCCACTAGGTATCCTCCTTGATCGGCTAGAGATTTTCTCCGTTTTCAGCTATTACTTCTTTATACCAATGATAGCTTTTTTTCTTGATTCTTCGCAGATCCTTCTCGTCATCTTCTTCCCGGTTGACATAAACAAAGCCATAGCGTTTTTGATAGCCGTTCAGCCAGCTTAACAGATCTGTGAATGACCATGCACAGTAACCAAGCACTTCCACTCCATCACTCATTGCATCCTGGATTGCCTGGATATGTGATTTTAAATAATCGATGCGGTAATCATCATTCACAACATCGCCTTCTTCAAGTGCATCAAATTCTCCTAAGCCGTTTTCAGTAATGAGAACCGGAAGCTGATAGCGAGTCGCAATTCTGCGCAGACCAATACGCAGTCCCTGCGGATCAATATCCCAATCCCAGTTTGTGCTTTCTACATGAGGATTGTTTGTTGTTTTAAACATTCCAGGCATACCAGAATGCTTCGTGGAGCCTTTTTTGCCTGTTACATTTTTAACACCGATATCAACACCGCCATCTTTCGGGTTCTCTTCAACGGTTGTTGTACGGTAATAGTTTACACCCATAAAATCCGGTTTTGCAGATGCCAATAACTCGAAATCTCCTTCTTCAATCTCTGGAGCCAATCCGTTTTCCTCTAAGAACTTCCAAGCTGTAACTGGATAGCGTCCCCATGCGTACATATCCATCCAGTAATAATTATTTAAATCCTCACTGTTCTCAAACGCCAAAATGTTCTGCGGATTCGAATCAACAGGATAATAAGGCTTGTAGGCAAAGCTTGGTCCTATTTTGCCATCTGGCACATATTTACGGAAAGATTGAATCACTTTAGCATTCGCTAAGTTAGCAATATGATTCGCTGCATACATTCTCTTGCGGTCTTTCACTGCCGGAGGATGAAGTGCTGTTTCATAGCCATAGCTGATAAAATAATTTTGCTCATTTAAGGAGATCCAATATTTTACACGATCTCCGTAACGCTTGTATAGAGTAATGGCATATTCATTAAAATCTTCAATGACCTGTCTGGATTCCCAGCCGCCATATTGATCCATTAGGGATTGCGGAATATCCCAGTGATAAAGGGTAATCATTGGCTCAATATTGTATTTTAACAGCTCATCAATTAAGTCATCATAGAATTGAAGTCCTTTTTCATTGACTTCTCCGTTTCCTGTTGGATAAATTCGGCTCCATGCAATGGAGAAACGATATGTTTTCAATCCCTGTTCAGCCATTAATGCGACATCTTCTTTGTAGCGATTGTAATGGTCCACTGCCACATCGCCATTGGTGCCTTTGTATGTTACACCCTCATTGCGGACAAAGACATCCCATACAGAAGGGCCTTTGCCGTCCTTATCCCAAGCTCCTTCTACCTGATAAGCCGCTGAAGCTGCTCCCCATAAAAAATCTTTTGGAAATGGTGTTTTTTTGTTGTGTTCCATAATGTCCTCCTTTATTCAAATAACGATTGGCCGTTTGTCTTGATCACTTGCTGGTACCAGCCAAAGCTTTTCTTTTTCGTTCGCTTTAGTGTTCCTTGTCCATCATTATCTTTGTCAACATGAATGAAGCCATACCTTTTTTTCATTTCGCCTGTTCCGGCACTGACAATATCAATGGGTCCCCACCAGGTATAACCGATAATGTCACAGCCATCTTTAATAGCTTCATGAAGCTGCACTAAATGCTTTTTAATATAATTGATTCTTTCATCGTCAGCAATTTCGCCCTGATCATTCCATTCGTCACTGCCGCCAAAGCCATTTTCTACAATAAAGAGCGGAATTTCATAGCGATCATACAATTCATTGCAGACATATCTCAAGCCAAGAGGATCAATTGGCCAGCCCCATTCTGTCTTTTCTAAATACGGGTTGTCTTTTCCAATAATGCCTCCTGTATTCCCGAGGATTTTCATGCCTGCCTCATGAGTGGAGCTGCGATAATAGCTGAAGCCAAGATAATCGACAGTGTTTTCCTCTATCAGCTCTAAATCACCATCCATCATCCTCACTTCGATCTGATGCTCATTCCAAATCCGCTTTGCATATGCCGGATACGTTCCGCGAATCATCACATCAGAGTAAAACAGTGATCTTCTTCTAAGCTGATAGGATTCAAACACCGACTCTGGGTGACATGTATGCGGATATATTGGGCTTAACGAAAGCATGGCTCCCATTAAAGCATCTGGACGAATTTCTTTTAAGTGCTTAGCCGCTTTGGCAGCTGCCACAAACACATGATGTGACGCCTGATAAATGTCCTGAAGCTTAGTTTCTTCATTACGAATAAGAATGCCGCCAGCTGCTAATGGAATCGTGTGAAAATGGTTGATTTCATTAAAATTCATCCAATACTTCACTTTGTCCTTGTACCGTTTAAAGATCGTAACAGCATAACGTTCATAAAAATCTATCAGCTTGCGGTTTGTCCAGCCGCCATATTTTGTTATTAAGTTTAAAGGGATTTCGAAATGTGAAATCGTAATAACTGGTTCAATCCCATTTTTCAATAATTCATCAAAAAGCGAATCATAAAATTGCAATCCTTTTTCATTCGGCTGTTCATCGTCCCCATTTGGAAAAATACGCGACCAGGCAATGGATGTACGGAAGCATTTTAAGCCTGCTTCTGCAAATAAAGCAATATCCTCTTTATAATGATGATAAAAGTCGATAGCCTTATGGCTTGCATAATAATGACCATCTATTACTTCTCCATCAAACGTCCCCCCAACGATTCCATTACGAATAACATCGCTTATCGCAGGACCTTTTCCATCCTCATTCCAAGCGCCTTCCGCTTGGTTGGCAGCTATTGCACCTCCCCAGAGAAAGTTCTCCGGGAAGTGTGATTGATTCGGTTTCACATGGATCAGCTCCTAAACTTCATTATTTTACAATTTCACTGCTGTTAAAAGCACATCATTGTTTGAAACAGCAGATTGCTCTGTTTCGATTACATCTGAATAATCATTTGAATTTGTAATGATAATTGGTGTTGTCAGCTCATAACCCGCTTTTTCAATCGCTTCAATATCAAACTCTGTTAATAATTGCCCTTCTTGCACTATGTCGCCCTGATTGATATGAGCTGTAAAATGCTGGCCATCCAGTTTCACTGTATCAAGGCCAACGTGAATGAGAACTTCTGTGCCATCATCTGCTGTTAAGCCAATGGCATGTTTTGTGTGGAACAAAGTCGTTACTGTACCTGTTACGGGCGCAAACACTTTTCCATGAGCAGGGATAATGGCTACACCTTGCCCCATTGCACCAGTTGAAAAAGCCTGATCATTCACTTCTTTTAAAGGAACGACTTTTCCGCTCATTGGTGATTTTACAATAGAACGATTACTATCTAGTTTGTTAATTTGTGGCTGTGGTTTTTCTTTTTCATCACTAGCTGGTGTTCCTTCATCAAATCCTAAAATATACGTAAGTGCTGCTGTGAGAACAAAGGCAATGGTAATACTGATAATGTAATAAGCAAATGTGTCAGTCATAAAGGCTGGCAATGTTGTCAGAGCCGGGAATACGTATGCCATAACTGTTGTATTCATCGCGCCTGCAAAGGCTCCACCAATCGTTCCTCCGATAACAGCTGCAATCATTGGTCGTTTTAAGCGCACCGATAATCCATACACGATTGGTTCTGTTACACCTGCTAATAGAGCTGGAGCTAAAGATGAAAGTGCTAATGATTTAAGTTTCTTATCTTTTGCTTTCAGGAAGACACCAAATGCTACACCAGCTTGTGCAAATGTTGCATTTGCTACTGGCGGACGAATGGTATCATACCCTGTTTGAGTTAAATTCTGAAGCATCGCTGGTACAATGCCCCAGTGAATTCCAAACATAACAAGGAATGTCCAGCCTGCACCGATAATCGCACCTGTTAACATACCGCTTGTGTTACTCATCATATCAATACCTGTAGCAATTCCATCACCTACATAAACGCCAAATGGTCCAATAAGACCTGCTGTAAGAGGTACCATTACTAATAATGAAATCATCGGAACGGCAAACATTTGAATGACTTTTGGAATAACTTTGTTTAAGAACTTTTCTAGGTAAGAGTATAACCAGATTGCTAAGATAGCTGGAATGATTTGACCGCTATAACTCATTAGAACGATTGGCAATCCGGCAAAATCAACAATATCTCCAACTTCCTGCATTAGTCCTGTGAATTTCGGCTCCATTAGTGCACCCATTATCGCTAATGAAACGAATGTATTCACCCCATACGTTTTTGCAGCCGATACAGCTAGAGCCAGCGGGAAGAAGTAAAATACTGCGTTAGCTGCAGCACTTAAAATTAAATACGTACTTCCTTCTTCTGACATGCCAAAATAGGTTGTGAAGATAACAAGAAGGGCCTTCAGCATACCGGATCCGGCTAAAGTTGGTACGATCGGCGTAATAATGCTCGACATAATGTTGAACAAGCGGGCAATAGGATTACTAGTCTTCTTTTCACTTTCCTGACTCGAAGATGTAGCGGCACTGTCAACGTTATATTGATCAGTAATCGCCTTATACACTTCTGCTACATGGTTTCCAATGACAACCTGATGCTGTCCATTGCTATAAAGCACAGATACAACACCATCTAACTGCTCAAGATCCTTTTTATTTAATTTATTTCCGTTTTTTAGTTTAAAACGAAGTCTTGTCATACAGTGATAAACGCTGTCTACATTGTTTTCACCGCCGACACCTTCGACAATGGATTGTGCTAATTGTTTGTAATCAGCCATTGTGATAAACCCCCTAATATATTTTTATAATATAAAAAAAGGCATAACACTGGATGTATAAACAAGACTGGTATCAGCCTTGAAACATCACAGGTTATGCCTTTTCAGTAACACCCTGTTTTCATCATTAAATTATTTTCCTCCACGTGATGTAACACGGGAGATGTGAAGTACAAGATAAACCATTTCTGCATGTGTAATTTGCATGCCAAAACCATTTTTCACATATGTTTCAATTCTCTTCACACATTCAAATGCTTCTGGATATTTATGCTGAACTTGGATGAACAGGTCATCATCCTGTTCATCAATTCGGTCCTTTGATAGGATTCTCTGTGCAAAAAACTTTAAATGAGTAACCAATCTGCCATAATTCCAAGAATCTTCATCAAATTCCATTTTAAAATAGTATTTAATAATGCCTAATATGTCTTGAACAATCTTGGTCATCTTTAATGTTTTGTCTATTTCATTGCCTTCAACCTGCGTGTTAACTAAATGCATGGCGATAAAACCTGCTTCATCTTCATTAAAGGCCACGCCTGTTTTTTCTTTTATAATTTCTAAAGCTTTTAACCCGACTTCAAACTCAGATTTATAAAACTTCTTTGCTTCCCATAAAAGAACGTTTACAATTTTCTCGCCTTTTTTATATCTTGAAATCGCATAATAGATATGGTCAGTGAGCGTGAGCAATGTATAGTCGCTGATTGAAACGTTTAATTTCTCTCTGGCATAATCTAAAATTTCCTGTGTTATTTCAACATATTCAACAGGTATTTCTTTTAATAAATTCGCCATTTGCAGAGATAAGTCACTTGTTTGCAAGGTAAACACTTTACTTGCCTTTGACTGATCAATAGGGTCGCCCGGCTTTAGCTTAAAAGCAATGCCAGTGCCAAAGACAACAACTTCACGGTGATCTTCTGTCTTAGCCAAAACCACGTTATTATTTAAAGCTTTTTTTAACTTCACACGATCGCTCCTTTCCTCAAGAATAGAGTGCCGAATCTTCGTTATTTCATTCTTATAATCAAAAAACCTGAATCAATCTCAAATAAAACTAGAGTCCTAGTCCTATCTAGATTAATTCAGGTTATGCCTTGTATAAGTAACACCCTGATATCATTAAGTTGTAAGAGTAAAGCGTTTTCTTGTTTATAGTGAAATAATAATATAAAAGATTAGAATCGTCAAATATTTTTTTCTAAATACAACTAGCAATAAAAGCGCCTAGGAAATTATTCAGATATAGGTATATAACCAGGGCAAATATCTTTGAGCTGAATATGTTGTGAATGTATTCATAATAAATAAGACCATGATGGAGGATCTCAAGTGAACAACCCTTATACACAGATGGTTTACCCAAGACAGATGGAAGCATCAATGCAGCCGAAGCAAGTAATTGTTGTCGAACCTTATGTTTACACTGCGGTCAGTTCTTTAGTTGGAAAACGTGCAGTTGTAGAAACATCCCGAGGCAGCGTATCAGGGACAGTTCTTGATGCAAAGATTGATCACATCGCCATTCAAGAAGCTGAATCAACCTTCTTTATCCGCCTTTGTGAAATCGTTTGGATTATGCCGGAATAATTAGAAATGCGGAAGGCGCTCGCCCAGGGACGACAAGCTTAAGATGGGCCAGGTGAAAGGTTGCTCTTTAACCTTTTAACTGGATCAGCTTAAGACCTCGAGTCCCTAGCGCCTGGAGCTAGACAGAGATCCACTTGCAATTGACTTACTCACAATGAATTTATCCTAGTATTATATAACAAGAAAAATTCTGAGGAGATGAAAATATGTACCGCCAAAACATGCAGCCCATGAACATGATGCAGCAGCCTGAACAAGTAATCGTGGTGGAGCCATTTGTATATAATGCAGCAAGCTCCCTAGTTGGAAAAAGAGCTGTCATTGAAACATCCAGAGGAAGAATTTCAGGTAGTGTAATCGATGTTAAACCAGATCATATTGCCCTTCAAGAGCGCGATTCAACGTTCTTTGTTCGCCTATGCGAAGTGGTTTGGATTATGCCGGATACGACTCGTTAACAGATCTTTCATTCATACCTTTATTTTAAGGAAATAGAAAAGGACCTTAATGGGTCTTTTTCTATTTCCTTATTATCTTCATAATTCAAAAGAAAAAGGGTCTCATCAAATATGTCCCAGATTCTTCCGTAAAAAAAATTAAGTGTATTTATATGTTCTAAGAGAAAGATCATTTATCTCCTTCTACTTTGTAAATAGTGATCCGATAAAACGGGCTATATCAGTTATAGAAAGTGCAACCTCAGCTTTTTCTATAGGATCTAATTGACTTTTTTTTTATCAAAAGATTCCTTTGTTACAAAATCCCCTTGAATAGGTTCCTCACCACTCGCAAATTGAATGCGCAGGGATTTGGAGTTAAATAGATCTGGCGTATCCATCACCTGAAAATGTATATGTGCTTCTGAAGAGTTGCCTGAGTTTCCGCAATGTCCAATAACTTGACCTTGTTTTACAGCTTCTCCTTCTACTACCAGGATAGATGATTCCTTAAAATGGGCTAGCATACTGTATTCTTCATGCTCATGTTTTATAACGACATAATTGCCTGCAGCCTCTTTTTCATTCATTTCACCTGGAAAATTATCGATTATATGGTTAACAACTTTCACCACTGTACCATCTGCCGGCGCGGTCACCTCTTTGCCAAAGGCAAAATAGTTTTCATTCCTCGCTGGATCATCCTGATATGTAACTTGTTCCTTCATAATGACTAAATCATAGGCATAACGCTGAGATTCGTATAAATAGTGATAATTGATAAATTCATTCGTTCCGCCCCAAAACACAAACCATTCTTCATTAATCGGCATCACAAATTTATTCTTTGAGTATGTGTTATCACTTTCTGGAAACGTATTAAAAGGCTTTATTAAAAGGCTTTGAATAATATCAGAAGAATCAAATGCAACACTTATAGCCTTTTCCTTGCGCTCATCAATCCACACATATTGTGTGACAAATCCAAGATGCGAGGTAGATTCAAGATGAAAGCTTTCAACATTGCTATTAAAAGATTGCAATAGCTCGCTAAATTGCTGGAAGCTAACTAGTTCTTTAAATTCATTACTGCATTGCTCATAGATGACTTCTGGTTTTCCATTAAGAAACATTTCACCAAAATTTTCGGGAGTTACAGGTTGATCAGTTCTCATTCAATTCATCCCTTCAGTAAAATTAGATTTCTATGTTATCTCAAAGCTGCATACTATTCTTACGGATAACCGCCCAAACAGGTTTCATTTGCAGTTAAAGAAAACTTGCCGAGTTTCTAAAATGAGCCACTTGTGCCGTTATTGATTTACACTTTTAATAATATAAAAAAAGCTCATAACTATTGAAGGTTCAATAATTATAAGCTTCTTATTTTTACAAGATTGCTCTTTTCACCTGTCTCACATAAATAAAACGAACAATTAAGAAATAAATCACTTGTATGACTGTAAAGCTCCCCAATACGAGCGCTGATTCAGTGGTCAGATTATAATTAAAAAGATGTGATAAAGCTGTGAGTGCCACAGCTCCGTGAACGAGTGCAACCACGATCGGCGAGAAAAAGAGCAGTGCCACTTGGCGGTTGACTACCTTTTGCAGTTCCTTTTGAGTCAAACCAATTTTAGCAATGGCTTTAAATTTTCTTTTCTCCTCATCCAGGTCAGTAAACAAGCGAAAATACAGAAAACTCCCTGCAGAAACGAAGAATACGATCCCAATAAACAGGCCGATAAAAAGAATCGGTCCAAACGTTTTGTTGATTTCATAAATAGAATAATCAATAGAGAAGGCTTTATACTCCAATTGTTCGTTCAATTTCCTTCCCGCTTCGAGGATCTGTTCTTCCTGTGCACCTTTAGCTACCCATACAGCACTTACATCATTTCTAACCGGTTCTCCCAGCTGTCCATAGATTTTATCATTAACAACATAATACGCATTGTATATGTCTAACACAGCAGATTGAATAATAGAGCTTGGGATAATTTCTCGACCGTCTTGAATCTGGATCTTTTCTTTCATCATTATTTCGTCAGCTTTTGTGTCTTCCGTTAAAATGGCATCACTCTGACCAACAACAATTGCTTCCGTTTCTTCAGGATCAAGCTCCTCTTTTCCCGTTAATGCGGCAAAGCGATTGTAATCAGAGGCTTTCACAATCTGCACTGAGCTAATCTGTTCAGAGAGATGAAAAGTTTGCTCATCCAATGTTTCACTCACAGCCTCAATCTTCTCATCTTCCAAGATTGCATTTATTTTTTGAATATCCTGCTGAATGACGTCTTCCGTATCATCGCCCCATGGACTATACGTAACATCGTATAATGTGGAATTCTTTACATCTTTAGTAAGAATTGATTGAAAGCCATATAATGAACCGATTGCACTAAAGGCTACCGTTGAGATAATCGCTACTAAAAAGAATGTTCTTGCATTATCCTTCATGCGAAAGGACAGATCTGAAAACAGAAGCATATTTGTTTTCTTCCAAAAGATCGATTTATTCCTTTTCAATAGACGTATGATAAAAACACTTAACTGTGTAAACAAAAGATACGTCCCTATTACAACTACCAAAATCACAGGAATCATCGCATATACAACGAATATACCTTTAACCAGTACAGCAGTCACATATCCAACAATTAAAAGAATCGCAGCTATCATGGAGAGGAAAACAGAAGCTTTCGGCTCCCCCTTAGACTTCTTATCTCCTTTAATCAAATCGGTCAGCTTATTCGTACGGAGAATAAAGGAAACAAAAATTGAAATAAGAAAAAAGAGTACAAGAAAGCTGCCGAATGTGACGGCAATCGCCATAGCAGGAAAATAGAAATGGAGGGATTCTTCAATGATTAAAATATTCTCTGCAATGAGCAAAATGAACTTCGCAAAGATTAAACCTCCCAGTATTCCGCCGACTGTTGCACAAAAGCCAATCAGAATATTTTCCAAAAATACCATGAGACGAATTTGCCGATCAGAAGCCCCCATCATGATTAACAAACCAAATTCTTTCTTTCTCGACTGCAAAAAAGAACTCATCGAATACAAGACGAAAAAGAAAGAAAATACGTAGATAATTCCGCCAGCAACTGCCATTCCGAAAATGATGTTTCTATTAATATCTCCACCGGAAAAGGCAGGGTGAAAAGCGAAAATAGCAAAGGTGAAAAACACCATAACCGTGAACAAGCTGCTTAAGAAGTACGCAATATACAGTCTCTTATTGCGGAGCACATTATTAAATGCGAACTGGCGAAAAGTCATGATCATTGCCCCCCATCAGCGAAAGCATATCAATGATCTTTTGGAAAAAAGCTTGCCTGCTCTCCCCGCGGTGGATCTCTGAATGAAGTTTTCCGTCACGAATAAAGATGACCCGGTCAGAGTAACTCGCCGCTTGCGGATCATGAGTTACCATCAACAAACTCGTTTCTTCCTTTTTGTTAATGCTCCCCAGCATATTCATAACATCCTTAGCAGCCTTTGAATCCAGGTTCCCTGTTGGCTCATCAGCCAGCAGCAGCTTAGGCTGATGAATCATTGCCCGGGCAATAGCTACACGCTGTGCCTGCCCGCCGGATATTTCATATGTCCGTTTATTCAAAATCGGTGTGATCCCGAGACTTTCAGCCATTTTTCCCGCTTTTTCCTTCATTTCTTTTACAGAAGCACCGTCCAATGTGAGCGGCAGCACAATATTTTCTTCAACTGTTAAGGTATGCAAAAGATTAAAATCCTGAAAAATAAATCCTAATTCATTTCTGCGGAACTTTGCCAGCGCATTTTTCTTTAATCGATGCGGATTCCTACCCTCAATCTCTATATTGCCTGTTGTTGGTGAATCATTCGTTGAAATAATATTAAGGAGCGTCGTTTTCCCGCTTCCGGACGGTCCCATAATCGCCACAAACTCGCCTTTGTCTATTTCTAAATTGATATCCGTTAAAGCACGGTACGCTACTTTTCCTTCGTAAACCTTGCCCAAATTTGTAAGTTTAAGCATAACCTATCTCCTCTCATTCTCTTTCTAGTTGAAGTATAGCCTGTATGCTGTGAGCTATACGATCGATTATGCTTTCACGAATCTTACATTGATGTAAGGTTTTGTGTTGGTGAAAAAATAATGCGGATGACCGTCCCTTCTCCTTGCAGTGATTCTAGTACAATCTCATGCTGAAGCCTATCAGCTACTTCTTTTACTAGATACAAACCCATTCCCGTTGATTCACGATATTTTCTTCCATTTTCCCCGGTGAAAAATTTATTAAAAACTCGTTTCTGATCTGCTAAAGGAATTCCAATTCCAAAATCCCTTACCTCCAGAACACATTCTCCTAACTCTTCGCAGATCGAGATCTCAATGTTTCCTGCTTGTCCAGAAGAATACTTAACGGCATTATGTATAAGTTGCGTTACTAAGAAGAACAGCCATTTTTCATCTGTTGCGACGGTAATGCCTGGTCTTTCTTCTTTAACCTGCGGATATACCGCATTACGAATATAAAAACGTTTGTTATCTTGATTAACCTCATGAATCAGTTTAGACAGCACAACTGGCTTAATGTGAAAATCTTCTGCAATTGTACGGAGCCTTGCCATATATAGCACCGTATTTAATCCATTCCTCATTCTGTCCGTTTCTTCGCGGATACTCGAAGATTCAGGTTCATCCAAGCTTTGGGCTGTTAACTCAATGACCGAAAGAGGTGTCTTCATCTGATGAACCCAGCGATCCATAAATAATAAATGCTCATCCTGCTGGTCTTCTGCTTTTCGCAGCTTCTCCTGATATAATCGATATTGTGACAGAAGCAGCTGATCAAGCGCCTCTGAAATAGGTGAACGTTCAGTCGTTTCAAGAGAAGCATCCAATGTTTCCATTGAATTCTGCAGTCGCTGATAAAACTTCCTTCTGCTAACATATTGATAAATCAAATATCCTGATAAAAATATAATGGATAGGAAAATAGAATAAATGCCTACACCAATCCCTCGGTATCCATCCAGCCAAAAGAGAACAGGAATGACCATACATTGAATAAGCTGAATCAAAATTAAGAGCAAGTGCTCATGCAAAAATAACTTCATGATCCCCCCTCATCCCATGTAATACGCAGCCGGTATCCTGCCCCTCTCACGGTTTCAACTGCATCCGTAATCCCAATTTCCTCAAACTTCTTCCGAACCCGAGTGATATTGACATTGAGCGTATTTTCATCCACATAAACTTGATCATCCCATAGCTTTTCCAGCAAATCCTGTCGTCCAGCCACGCGCGGATAGCGCTCAAGCAAATGTTCAATAATATCGTTTTCCTTTTTTGTTAATGTCGTTTTCTTGCCTTTGAATTGGAGTTCCAATCGCTCAGGATACAACTTAAGACCCGCCTCCGATAAAACTCTTTCTTCATATTTAGCCGCATACTCTCCATAGGCACGGCGCATTTGGCTGCGGATTTTCGCCATGACAATATCCGGATGAAATGGCTTTGTAATAAAATCATCTCCGCCATTTTCAATCGCCATCACTTGATCCATCTCACCTATTCTTGCAGAAATAAAGATCACAGGGCAAATGGATTCCTTCCGAATCTGTCTGCACCAATAGTAGCCGTCATAACTTGGCAGATTAACATCCAGCAGTAAAAGATTAGGCTTTATTTCCCTGAAGGTTTCTATAACTTTTTCAAAATCTGCGGCAATAGTTACTTGATAGCCATACTTTTCTATATATGAACTTAAAAATTCAGCAATTTTCTGATCATCTTCAACAATCATGATTTTTTCCATATAATGATATCTCCTTTCCACAAGATAAATTTACCATATTAGTTTTGCCTGAAGCTATCTATTATGGCATTCCAAGAATACCTTACAAAGGCATTTTTTATTACATATATATAAATAAACGCCAGGTTAACGAATTCCAGCGTTTAAAGAGGATGGGACAAATCGAAATTAATAATTCTAAAACACGAATATTCAATATCTTAGTTTCGGTATTTAATCAAGACCGTTCCATTGCGCTGCGCACCCTCGCTTTCCGCGGGGAGCAAGCTGAGCCTCCTCGTCACTTCGTTGAGGGCACTGAAAAAGTCCTTTTTAAAGCCAGTGAAACATTGTTTCGCTGGCTTTTTGTTTTATAATGAAAGTAATAATTATATTGCAGGTGAAATCCAATGATATCCAACCAACAA
>NZ_WBOT01000007.1:0-184954 GCF_008923265.1 Bacillus mesophilum
TCAAACTCTCCAAGAAAGAGTTGATTAGCTCTTGTGTACATAATGTACATTGTTGATTCCGAAGAATCTTTTTTAAACGTTGACGTTTTATTGTTCGTTCAGTTTTCAAAGAGCAATTTTTGGAGCGGGTGAAGGGAATCGAACCCTCATCATCAGCTTGGAAGGCTGAGGTTTTACCACTAAACTACACCCGCATTATAATAATGATATCTTTAGGAAGACTCGATGGTCGGGAAGACAGGATTCGAACCTGCGACCCCTTGGTCCCAAACCAAGTGCTCTACCAAGCTGAGCTACTCCCCGTATATATGGCGCGCCCGAAAGGAGTCGAACCCATAACCTTCTGATCCGTAGTCAGACGCTCTATCCAATTGAGCTACGGGCGCATATATTTCTAAAGCAACTTTTATATCTTATCACATCGTTTTGTTCTTGTCAACAACTTTTTTTGGTGCGGCCGAGAGGACTTGAACCTCCACGGGATTAACTCCCACTAGGCCCTCAACCTAGCGCGTCTGCCATTCCGCCACGACCGCTCATTAAGAGCGACAAGATCAATCATAACACAACGTTTTATCCAGCGCAAGCACTTTTTAAGATTAAAGTAGAAGTGCGGGTGAAGGGAGTCGAACCCCCACGCCTTGCGGCGCCAGATCCTAAGTCTGGTGCGTCTGCCAATTCCGCCACACCCGCATATTAAAATGAAAATGGTGAGCCATGAAGGACTCGAACCTTCGACCCTCTGATTAAAAGTCAGATGCTCTACCGACTGAGCTAATGGCTCAAAATAATGGCTGGGCTAGCAGGATTCGAACCTACGCATGACGGAGTCAAAGTCCGTTGCCTTACCGCTTGGCTATAGCCCAATATTAGAATGGCGGTCCCGACGGGAATCGAACCCGCGATCTCCTGCGTGACAGGCAGGCATGTTAACCGCTACACCACGGGACCATGTGATGCATCAGGTATATTAAAGTGACCCGTACGGGATTCGAACCCGTGTTACCGCCGTGAAAGGGCGGTGTCTTAACCGCTTGACCAACGGGCCAAAAAAAATAAACTGGCGGAGAAGGAGGGATTTGAACCCTCGCGCCGCTTACGCGACCTACACCCTTAGCAGGGGCGCCTCTTCAGCCACTTGAGTACTTCCCCATAATGGCTCCGCAGGCAGGATTCGAACCTGCGACCGTTCGGTTAACAGCCGAATGCTCTACCACTGAGCTACTGCGGAATAACACTAACATCTTATCGACTCTTTACATTATAATGACCGTTATTTTAAAAGTCAAGCATGTTTTGAAGATATTTTACCTGACTGTTTTCTTAATACTATTGCTCAATTAAAGTAGTTTCCTTAACGAAGCCTAACTTCCCTTTACATTTGCCGCAAACATATTTCCGTGTGTCAATCTTTCGTCTTCTTTCATATAAGTGACCGCAATTCTTACAGCGGTACAAAACTTGTTTTCTGCTTTTGCTAGTATGCATAGGTAATGTGGAACAAAACCGCGGAGCTCCTACTTTTTTCATCAATGCCCGGAAATCCTGATCTCGATGTTTATATCCTTTGCCTTCTAAATGCAAATGATAATGACAAAGTTCATGTTTGATAATGCCAATTAATTCTTCGACACCGAATTGTTCTAGATACTTTTTATTTAATTCAATTCGATGATCCCTCAGCATATATCTCCCGCCCGTTGTCCGAAGGCGGTTATTAAAAAAAGCTTTATGCCGAAATGGCTTTTGAAAACTTTCAAGTGATATCGTTTCAACCAGCTTTTGCAATTCTGCTTGTTCCATTTGAAAATCCCCTTTTAAACTTGTAAACATGACAACCTATTATAGCATACATTATAAGACCCCAGAGAACTGCGAATGAAACATATTGGAGGAATCATCATGCCTGTATGGTTTCAAAATCAAATTCAGCGAGCTTTTTATGAAAAAGATCGGTACCAGATAAAATTATTAAATCAATGCTGGTACTTTTATCGAAAAAAGTACAGTTAATAGTACCTTGCATTCTTTTGCTATCTCGATTTTGCACAAAAAAATTAATATATCTTAAAGTTCATATAAAATAGGCATTCAAGCAACTAGCTGAGCTTATATCTTCTACTCTTATGTCAGCCAATACGGCACTGCTATTTCATACTAACAGAAAAGAGGGTGATCCTAAGCAAACTGCCCAGAATCACCCTCTTTCTCATTAAGGCTTAAGCATTGTTAAAGCCACTCTTCCTTTATTTTTATCCACTGAATCAACCCAAACCGTCACAACATCTCCAACAGAAACAACATTGAGCGGATGCTTGACGAACTGTTTGCTGAGCTTTGAGATATGAACAAGCCCATCCTGTTTTACTCCGATATCTACGAACGCCCCAAAATCGACCACATTGCGGACTGTTCCTTGGAGTTCCATTCCTGTTTCCAAATCCTCAAGCTGGAGTACATCCTTTTTCAGTAAGGGTTTCGCTAAATCGTCCCTTGGATCTCTGGCAGGACGTACAAGTGCCTCAATAATATCTTTAAGTGTCGGCACACCAACCCCTAATTCATCAGCCGTTTTTTCAATGTCTAGTCCCTTTAATTCATCAACAAGTGCGGTTGTCCCGAGATCCGCGGTAGAGAAACCTAAACTCTGCAGCAATTTCATTACTTCCGGATACGATTCCGGGTGAATACTTGTGGTGTCAAGAGGCTCTGAACCATCTAAGATCCTCAAAAACCCAATCGCCTGCTCATACGTTTTCGCTCCCAGGCGGGGGATTTTTTTCAGCTGGCTTCGCTGCAGGAACTTCCCTTCTTCTTCTCGCTTTTTAATGATATTGTTTGCTACTGTTTTGGAAAGACCTGCAACGTACTGAAGCAATGAAGAAGATGCTGTATTGACGTTAACACCCACTTGGTTAACGGCTGTCTCAACAACAAATGTTAAAGATTCACTCAATTTCTTCTGTGAAACATCATGCTGATACTGGCCTACCCCTACCGATTTCGGATCAATTTTCACCAGCTCTGCCAGGGGGTCTTGAAGGCGGCGCCCGATGGATACAGCACTTCTTTCTTCCACCTGCAGATTAGGAAATTCTTCTCTCGCAAGATCTGATGCGGAATAAACGCTCGCCCCTGCTTCATTTACTATTAAGTAATAGATCTCTTCATCTATCTCCTTTAAAATATCGGCAATAAATTGCTCTGTTTCCCTCGAAGCCGTACCATTACCAATCGCAACCATTTCTACACGGAATACTTTTAAGATATCAACGACTTTAGAACTTGCTTCCTTTCTTTTAGAAACAGGCGGATGCGGATAAATAACATCTATTTTTAATACCTTGCCCGTTTCGTCGACCACTGCAAGCTTACATCCTGTCCGATAAGCCGGATCAACCGCAAGAACAACCTTTCCTTTTAGCGGCGGCTGCAGCAATAACTTGCGAAGATTCTCTGAGAAAATTCGAATTGCCTGTTCTTCGGCTTTTTCTGTCAGCTCCGCACGTATTTCTCTCTCGATGGATGGCTGAATAAATCGTTTATAGCTGTCCTCAACCGCTTCTTTTAGATAGATTGCTGCAGGAGAACGGTCATCAGTTATCCACTTTTTTAATAAATATCCGACAACCACTTCATCATTTGGCTTAACGTTAATTCGCAGCACTTCTTCTTTTTCACCGCGGTTTAGCGCTAATGTACGATGAGGGACAATCTTGCTGATCGGCTCCTCATACTCATAGTACATTTCAAACACGTTCTTTTCATCGTTCTCCTGATTCTTAAGCTTTGATTCAACTCTTCCGTTCTTAGCCGTTTCCTGCCGTATCCATTTTCTGCTCTCAGCATCGTCTGAAACCCATTCTGCAATAATTTCTTTTGCACCAGCCAGCACATCTTCAACTGTAAGCAGTTCATGTTCCTCTGACAGGAATTCATTTGCCTTCTTTTCTATTTGCACATTTTGCGGCAAATCAGCAAGCCACTTCGCAAATGGCTCTAATCCTTTTTCTTTTGCGATGGTTGCCTTCGTTCTTCTTTTTTGCTTATACGGGCGATAAAGGTCTTCTACCTCTTGAAGCTTCGCAGCTTTTTGAATTGATGTTGAAAGCTCTTCTGTAAGTTTTCCTTGCTCATCAATTAATCTGATGACTTCTACCTTACGCTGCTGCAGGTTTTGTATGTATTGCCAGCGTTCCATAATATTGCGGATTTGCACCTCATCAAGGGTTCCGGTCATTTCTTTACGGTAACGTGAAATGAAAGGAACTGTATTCCCCTCTTCCAGAAGGGCAATTGTACTGTTGACCTGTTTATTGGTTAGTCCTTCTTCTTTCGCAATCTGCTGCAAGATTTCTTGTCGATTTTCCAATTCCATTCCTCCACATTTTGCTTTTAATATTTATTTTAACAAAAGATGAAGCGGATTTCATATATTCCCTGTATTCGTGGCTATTTACCTTCAAGTTAAATATACAGATCTCTGCCGCTTGGCAAACCTGCAAAGTGAATGATGGATTAGTTAAACTCACACTTCACACATACTTCTGATTACACAAAAAAACCCGCTCTCATTAGAGCAGGCTTCCAATAATAAATGTAGCATCGTCATCATTTGTGGCACTTTCCTTTTTTATTGTTTCAGCAATATGGCAGATCGGCACAAATGGTTTGAGTAAACTTTTAACTCCAGTTATATTAATTCCGTCTGAGTATACAAGAAATTTAGATTTGTCTTCGTATTTAAACCGCTGGGTATTGAAGATTTGTTTTCTGCCTGACAAATACCCTGTCACCGGCAATGGATACGTGAGCTTTTCGGATTGAGAATACAAAAAGAAGCGAATATTGCCTACACAGCTGTATGTAAGTTCTTTCTCTGCAAAAGAGAACTTAAATATCGAAACAGCTGCTCCCCTTTTTTGAAGCAGTGCCTGATTACAGAGTTTCATTAATGAATCAACATCCATGTTGTGATGTTTTTCTACTATATCTGTTACAGCTGCAGAAGCTTCATTTGCATACTGTCCGCTCCCAAGGCCATCTGCCAGTACACATATATAGTATTCATCAGTAGCTACATAGTAATAGCTGTCACCACAATAATCCTTGCCTTTTTTTGCCGTTTGAAACGCAACGACTTCAACCTTATCGTTTAACCTTTCTGTCATGAAAGGCACTCCGAATTATCCGTTTCTGCATGGATTGCCTCTTGGAGTTTTTTAATCGCTCTCCTTTGCAATCTGGATACATGCATTTGCGAAATCCCAAGCTTGTCCCCAGCTTCCTTTTGACTCAAGTTCTCCAAGTAAGTAAATTGAATAATTTGCTTTTCTCGTTCAGTTAAAACATGAAGGACTTTTTCTAAAACAAGCATTTGATTCACTTTTTCATATCCATCATCTTCGTTTCCGACAATATCAAGAAGCGTAACGGTTCCGCCATCTGAATCTGCTTCAATTGAATGGTCAACTGATAACGCCTGATAGCTTTTCCCCATCTCCATCGCTTCTAATACTTCTTCTTCCGAAACCCCGATATAATCAGCAATTTCATCTACTCTCGGTGAGCGCTGAAGCTGTATGGTTAATTCTTCAGCCGTCGTTTTAATTTTTGGACCTAATTCTTTAATACGACGTGGTACGTGGACACTCCAGGTTTTATCCCTAAGAAATCGTTTAATTTCTCCGATAATCGTTGGAACCGCAAAAGCTTCAAAAGATTTCCCGAAAGATTCATCATAGCGGCGGATCGCACCAAGAAGACCGATAATACCGACTTGTACGATATCTTCATGGTAAGACCTTCCCTTAGAATACTTTCGGGCAATCGACTCTACTAAATTTTTGTATTGTAATACGAGTGTATTCTGGGCAACTTCATCCTGATATTCTTGATAGGATTTAATTAGCTGATTAATTTCTTCTTTGGTTTTGTGATTAGGTTGAGATTGTTTCTGCATCCCTCTCCACCTGCTCTCCCTCTAGGTATTTAGTCATGAAGACCGTCACACCCTCTTTATGATGAATTCGAACTTCATCCATCAATGTTTCAATCAGATATAGGCCCAGTCCCCCTTCACGTAAAAATTCCACTGAATCTGTCTCATGATAAGGGCCGATCCCTTCTCTCGCCTGCTGAAAGTCAAAACTTTTTCCATTATCAGCCACCATAACTTCAAGCTTGTCATTATAAAGACCAAATCCAATTAGGACTTCACCTTCGTCAGATTGCTTATACGCGTGCTGCACCGCATTGGTGCAGGCTTCACTCGTTGCAATCTTTAAATCTTCTATTTCATCATAGGAAAAGCCCAATCTGCTCGCAATCCCCGATAACGTCAAGCGTATAATCCCAACAAACTCTGGTTTTGCAGGGATTTTCATTTCAATATAATCGAATGGTTCGTTCATTGTACTCCACCTTCAATCTGGGTGTTAATATCAATTATGTCGGCTAAGCCAGTAATCTCAAAAAGTCTTTTTAGCCTATCTGATAAACCAATGATCTTAAATTCTCCATTATTTGCACGGACGTTTTTAAAAACACCAACAAAAACGCCTAAACCTGTACTATCCATGTAGGAAACATCCGATAAGTTCACAACCATTTGGACGCCTTCCTTTTCAGCTAGCGGAAAGAGATTTTCACGGAGTTTAGGTGCTGTATATGCATCAATTTCTCCGCTTACTTTTACTTCAACCAGCTTCTCATTTTCCTTAACGTCTATAGTAATATTCATACTAGACCCACCTTTATACATGTCTTCTCCATGCTCTTAATTACCCCGATCTGGGCTGCGTTAAACCTTTCTTTTAAAAATAATTAAAGTAAAGTCATCACGCAGCTGCAAATCCTGCATTTTCTCAAGCTCTTTATAAACACTAGTCACAATGTCCTGTGCCTCTAAATGGATGAATTTCTTAATGAGTTCAAGCAGCGATTCCCTTTCTATAAAACCATCCTCGGTTCGGCATTCCGTCACACCATCAGACATAAGAATGATCATGTCTCCAACATCAACTGATCGCTCATATTGGCTGTACTTCGTCTTCTTTTCGATTCCCAGAAGCAAACCCTTCGCAGGGAGCTCAGTAAACTCAGCACTTTCAGCATTGTAGAATAAACAAGGTTCATGACCCGCAGAAGCGTATGAAAACACGTGTTTTTCTGTATCGTATATTCCATAAAACATGGTAATAAACATCGTTAGGTCAACGTTCTGTTCAACAACGCGATTTAAATTTTCGAGGACATCCCTTGGATTCTTTCTATTTTCGGGTAAACTATCCATCGCATACTTTATCATGGACATACATAATGCAGCCGGGAGACCTTTCCCAATAACATCTGCAATGGCAATACTTACGCTATTGTTTTCATCCTGCACAAAATGATGGTAGTCTCCATTCATATGTTTGGCAGGCACACTAATCGCCCCGATATCTAGACAATCAATGTTTGGGATCGATGTCCCCAATAGTGTTTTCTGGACATTTGCAGCAATCTCCATTTCACTTCTAAGCTCCTGCTGGATATGCTTTAAATTTTGATGCTCCCGCAGCGCAAAACCATACCCAACCATTACCTCTAAAAGAATGTCAAATGAATGAGCAATTTCAGGCTCTATATCAGGAAATAGTTCTACGATTAGCTGTTTATGAATACTTATAATCTCCTCAGGCGAAATCATATGTTCAATTGATTTCCGGCTGAATTTTTGACTGCTATATAATGATTGCTCCGATTGGTCTTTAAGATAATTAACGAGAATATCTCGGTATTTATCCGCAATTATTTCTCGAAAATCCATTTATACTCCCCCTAACGGAGCCATTTGGTTGCTTTTATATCTGTCCCTTTTCCAGGTTCTGAGTCAATGACAAATTCGTCCATTAACCGCTTTACTCCAGGCAGTCCAGCTCCAAGTCCACCTGAAGTGGAATAACCATCTTCCATAACTTGACGCAAATCACTGATCCCGGGACCGCTGTCCGCTGCCAATATCCGCAACCCTGCTTTTCCCCCGTCGTATATCTTTTCGATGCACACTTGACCTTGGCCGGCATATAAATAAATATTCCGTGCAAGCTCACTAATTGCTGTAGTTATCCTCGCCTGATCGACCGTACCGAAACCAAGGTCTTTTGCAACATTCCGTCCCAGCTGCCGTGCTGCAACAATGTCCCATTCGTTAATGATCTTTACGCAGGATTGGTTTTCCATGGTTACTCCCCCAATTCCTGTTGTAGTTTCTCCAAACCTTTTTCTAGATCAATGGCAGTAAGGACATCATTCAATCCAATGCCCAGTTCAATGAGCGTAATAGCAACAGCAGGCTGAATGCCAGTAATGACAACTTTAGCTCCCATCAGTTTGGACATATCTATTACATCGCCAAGTACCTTAGCAATAAAAGAGTCTATAAAATCAATGGATGTTAAATCAATAACAACTCCATTTGCGCTTGTAACATGGATTTTATTCAGTAAATCCTCTTGAAATTGCAGTGCTGTTTTATCATCCAACTCCCATTGAATGGATACAAGCAGGCAGTTATGCAGTTTTAAAATAGGAATTCTTGGACTTCTCACTCTGCTTCCTCCACCTTAACAATTTTTCTTTTTGTTATCTCAAGTGCAGCTTCTACACCTTTTTTCAGCGTATTTTTGGTCGTAATTTGATTTAAGTCAATTCCTAGATTCACAATCGTTTGAGCGATCTCTGGACGAATGCCAACGATCATACATTTTGCACCTACGAGCCTTACTGCATCTGCAGCCTGTATAATATGATGTGCCACCATTGTGTCTACAACAGGCACACCCGTAATATCAATTAACACAACTTCCGAACGGTGCTTGACTGTTCCTTGAAGAAGGTTCTCCATAATCTGTTTCGCTCTCTCAGTATCTATCGTTCCAACTAATGGCATCACCGTTATATTGTCAAATACGGGAATAAGCGGAGCAGATAACTCCTGAAGAGCTATTTTTTGCATTGAAACTGTTCTTTCCCAGGTCGAAGAATACATATTGACCATCTCGTTCACCATCGGATTCATCCAGCGGTCAAATTCAAAAACGGCCTCCATTTGATTTTCGACGTTTACAATTCCGTCATCCTGCATTTTATTAAAAACAATTTTTTCAAAGAGATTCAGTGCCTTTGTGACAAAACTAAGCGGCCAGCCAAGACGAACGATTTTTTCCGAAAAATCCGATAACCTTGCAGTGAATTCCTCAGTGGAACTTTTCACACTGGCAATAATGACATCAATAAATTCATAGCTGGTGGAATTAAACACTTGATCAGAAACAACTTTAACAACACGGTCATCTCCATTTTCTTTCAAGCTTTCTTTCCAATCATTGAATATTTGATCTTTATGTTCTTGAATATAATTTAAGATTTCGTTATTCATCATGTCCTCCCCATTTTATCATATAAAGAATATGCACTTTCCCAATACTTGGCATTGTAAAACAAACTCAAAATTTGTAAAAGAATAAACATATATGTAGTTTTATAACAAATTCATTACTTATATTTCGTAAGTGGAAATAAATGATAGTTATGACTTTTTTATATACCCGCATTGCTTATAAGTTAAACCTTTTTTGCGTTATTTTCTCATAAAGCATCTATTCAACTATCTTTACTTATATTCTACTGAAATGAGCCAAAAATCTCTAACCATATATTCTTTTCTTCCTATTATAAAACCTTCATTTTTAAGTCATCAAAAAAAAAAATCGCCCCCTGCTATGGAGCGATCACATTTATAATTAAAATTCGATGAGTCCTAAACTTATTTGCAGGGCTTCATCCACTTTCTCCATCATTTCGTCATCGAGATGGGTAATCTTATCGGTTAAGCGCTGTTTATCAATTGTACGAATCTGTTCTAAGAGGATGACTGAATCCCTTTCAAACCCATAACGTTTCGCATCAATTTCAACGTGAGTAGGCAGCTTTGCTTTCTGGATCTGGGCCGTTATTGCTGCAATAATTACTGTGGGACTAAACCGATTCCCGATGTCGTTTTGGATGACCAATACTGGACGTACGCCGCCTTGTTCGGAACCAACAACTGGGGATAGGTCTGCAAAATAAACGTCACCACGTTTGACAATCAATTTATTAGCCTCCGCTTACAAGACGTTCAACTGTGTGTTCTGCCTCATATTCCGCTTGAAATGCTTCAGATGCAATCGTCAAATTTATTTTTGCCATTTCCATATAGCCGCGTCTCATGGATTCGCGAATCTGTCTTTTTTTCCGTTCACGCAAATACATTTTGGTCGCTTGATAAATGAGTTCACTCCGATTAACGTTTTCCTGCTTTACAAAGCCGTCTAACTCGGTCAAAAGCTGCTGCGGCAGCTCCACCATAATCTCTGTTGTTGTGCTGGACTCAGACACAAACATACACCTCCACCATCGCTACACCATTTTATATCTACCATTTCTAATAGTACCATTATTCCGGGCAATTGCAAAGACTCTTCATCAATTCTTCTGTATTATCTGCTAAGAAAATAAGATTTTATTCAAGGAATTAGAAAAATAAAGCCATTCTTTATAATAAAACATCATTTCTAATTTCTATGATGCTGCCATCTCGCTTATACACCCTTGGTATTCTTCTTGAAATTAAGCAAGTAACTTCATAGTTGATGGTATCAAGCTTTGCAGCAATTTCGTTCACCGGAATTATTTCATCGCCCTGCTCGCCAATCAGGGTAACCGTGGTGCCAACTTCCATTTGATATGGAAGTCTCACCATACATTGATCCATGCAGATCCTTCCAACAATTGGAACCCTTTGCCCATTTACAAGTACTTCCTGCCCCTGTAATTTCCGGATCCAGCCATCTGCATAGCCAATTGGAAGTGTTCCAATCCATTCATCCTGCTCTGCCGTGTAAGTCGCTCCGTAGCTTACTTTATCACCTTTATTCAGTCTTTTGACGTGGATTAGCTTGCTATGGAGTGAAAATGCTTCATTTAAAGGGAAAGGCAGTACCTTTTCCATCTCTGTCGAAGGTGTCAGTCCATACATAGCAATCCCTAACCGCGCTACATTAAAATGAGCTCGGGCGAATCTTAATCCCGCTGCACTATTACTTGCGTGGATCAGCGGAGGAAGATCTTTTATCCATGAGAGCATCTCATCAAATTGCTGCAGCTGCTTTGAAAAATATTCTGTCTCCAGTTCATCCGCCGTGGCAAAGTGCGTGAAAATACCTTCAAATGTAAACAGATCGTCATCCATCAGCACACTCTCGATCTTTGCCCATTCTTCCTGTGAAGTGATGCCAATTCTCCCCATCCCCGTATCAAACTTGACGTGAATTCGAAGAGAAGGACAATCATGTAAATAGGCTTTTGCTTTTTGAAGCCAGTCGCTTTGGAAAATGGTAAGAGCAATATTTTCCTTTGCCGCAAAACATGCATGTTCCGGTCTGCTTGCGCCTAATACAAGGATCGGAGCTGTAATGCCTGATTTTCTAAGAGCAAATGCTTCATCCAGCGTTGCAACAGCCAAATATTCGGCACCTGCCTTTAAGGCTGTTTTAGCGATCGTTAAATCTCCATGCCCATAGGCATTCGCTTTAACAACCGCCATTATTTTCGTCCCTTTTTGAACATGCTTCTTCATTGCCTCTACATTATATGTTATCTTATCAAGATTTATTTCTGCCCAAGTATCTCTGAAAAATTGATTCTTATCCATTTCCATACCTTCACTTCCTCATTCTTCCCTTAAAATATTATGTTAAATTATCAGTCTCTTGCAGGGGGAATGTCAAGAAATGATAAGGAATCTTCTTATTTATGCACAAAACAGGCAGCTCTGTTTTCCGCCACCACTGTTCAGCCAATTAGGCTGCCCAATCTGCAGCACATTGTGTCTGCAAAAGGTTTTATATATCCTATATTAAAATCTGTGAAATATAAACGGGTGACTTCCTTCTATTTCATTGATCTTAATCATTTCGTGGAAAACAGGAGAGTTTTTTGCTTATTTGAATATCAGCACAAAAAGAACAGGCTGCTATTAAACAGCCTGTCTGCTTTAGCAGACTGAAACCAGCCTGCCTTCTTATTTTACTACGTCACCTTGAACGGATTGAGCAACCGAAAGCATTTCTTCTTCCGTTAAATCATTGGAAGCAAGCATATATTCAACTCCCTGATATGTCCAGGAGATTGTATTATCAGTCATAGCGCCGATTGTAAAGCCAAGATCAACAGGCTCTCCGCTTACGGAAGTCGCCATGCTGGATGTCTCCATAGCAACTGCTTTTTCTTGGATTAACGTATAGGACTTCTCGCCTTTATAGGTTAAGATAACTCGTTTTCCATCTTCAGTATCAACGGCTGTTTCCTGAAGCTCGACACCTGGAAGTTCATATTCAGGATACATAACAGAAAATTCATCAGACTCATTTTCTGCTAAAACTGGAACCGTATTAAGCTGAGCACGAGTCATATTCTTCTGCATATCAAAGTCGCTTTGATCTAGTTTTTCATTGAATTTCACTTCTGTGAAATCAACGGTTACAAGAGCATTTCCTTCGGTATCCATTACTTTAACACTCACTGGTGATAAATCTGATTTCTTCAGAGTAATTTCCTGAGTCGGAAGCATTTGGCTGTTTTGATATCTTGTTTTTGTTTCAAAAACATACTGATCTTCCTTAGCCGTAAATTTAGCTTCCTGATCTTCTAAAATATCCTTGACCAGTGACTCATATAAATACGCTTGGCTGCTGTTTTCAGGCCATTCACTTTGGAACTTGAAACTTTTATTTAAGGCAGGCGTTAATACAAACACCCCTTCTTCATTGCGAAGGATCATTTGACTTTGTTCCTTTTGGGCATTGACTAAATTCACACGATAATAGGAAGGGTCTTTGTGCCAAACCTCAATATCATATGTTTGCGGATCTGTGCCCATCTGCAGTGTCATCTTCGCTTTTGCCTTATAGCTCTCAGCCTCTTCCACTTTTTTGCTAAGATCTTTTGTAACATCCTCCTGTGATTTCGTGCCACAGGCTGCTAAAGTCAAAACAATACCCAGACCGGCAAGCAGCAGCAACAACCTCTTCTTCATTCCTTCAACCCCTTTTGTCTCGATTCGGCTTTTCGCCTTATGCGTTTCCTTGGCCTTGTCTCTTCTACGCACTACGAATATATGAGACAACCTTAGGAAATATGCTAGGAGGAATGACAAGCTTTTATTTTTTCATTTGAGTATGTTTCAAACTTAGCATTTAAAATGGGAGACTTTTTTAGTTCTTACTTAATTTCATTATTAATCTTCAATAATAACCTGTGCGACTGCATAGTCTTTACTATGAGAAATAGAAAGGTGGACACCATGCTGAATCGGTTTCATGATGGATGGTTTACCTCTCTCATCTTTGGCTATTTCTATATCCTGAAAGGAGAGGTCACTGCCGATCCCTGTTCCGATTGCCTTAGAATATGCTTCTTTAGCAGCAAATCTGCCTGCCAGAAATTCAACCTGACGCTTACCGTGCAGCTGCTCAAATTGCTGAAATTCTGAGTGGGTCAGGATTCTCAGTGCAAATTTTTGCTGCTTGTCCACAAGCTTTTGAATTCTATGCAATTCAACAATATCTATGCCGATTCCTGTTATCATCTTTTTTCCTCCTTATTCTTTCATGCAAAAAAGGTGCTGAAACAGCCAATTCGGGCTATTATGATACTAAATCACTTAAGGGACTCATAACGAATTTTAAGGGGGCTATCCATGTTTGTAAGAACGGAAAGTTTTAAAGAATTTATCCGCTACTATCCTGTCATTTCAACTATTATTGCCATTCACATTGTACTCTATCTTCTGACAGCATTGCCGATTTTTCCACCTGGCTGGCTGATGGAACGCTTCGCTGGAGTAAATCTTTATATTGTAAACGGCGAGTATTGGCGAATACTTACCCCCATTTTTATGCATAGCGGCTTTGCTCATGTCCTATTCAATAGTTTTTCTCTCATTCTATTCGGACCTGTATTAGAAAGAATGCTTGGGAAAGGGAAGTTTGTACTCTTATATTTGACGGCTGGAATTGCAGCCAATCTCGCCACGCTGCTGATTGAGCCTTTAACGTATATACATGTTGGGGCAAGCGGAGCTATTTTTGGCTTATTTGGCTTTTTCGCATCAATCATTGCTTTCCGTAAAGATCTTTTATCAAACGAAAATAAACAGCTGATTATCACCATTACTGTTATTGCTGTCATTATGACGTTCATGCAGTCAAACATCAATATTACCGGGCATTTATTCGGGCTGCTTGCTGGGTTTTTAATTGGCGCTGCTACTCTTAAAAAATAGGCAGGACTCAGCTAAACTCAAATCATTAATTGGCCTTGCTCCACAAAAAAACCCGAACGCAAGATAGGAGATGACTTGAAAATATCTTCTATTCGCTCGGGTATTTTTGTGTTTCAGCATCATTTTTAGTGTAAATTACAATCGATCCTCCGCTATTTCAGTATACGAATACCATTCGTATACCTGCTGTACATCTCGTTTTTCCAAGTCAGCGACAGTGCCGCCGCTTCCGCCAAAACCTGACATGACTGCTGCATCCGCAGTTGCCAAATCGGCTCTTTCTTGAAAATAACTCTGTTCCATTGATAGCTTTTGAATACGATTCTTCTTCATAAATACCGTATTTTTAAGGAGACCGCGGTACCGCAATGTTAATTGCTGCCCATCTATTCCCCATCCCGCATCCTTATATTTTAAATAAGAAAGAAAAAGAGAGAACGGCAACAAAAGAAGAGCAAAATACCCCCAAGGTCTGAAAAAAAGAAGCGGCAAAACGATTGGCAAAATAGATGTCAGGAACCCGCGAAATAGGTACCGTACACATGATCTGCGAGGCGCCGGCGTTAATATCGGTTCAAAAGCATAATCTGTCAGGTATGGTTTTAAGATGTCTGCAATGCGGCTTTTTTTTGTAATAGGCAGCAGCAAAACACTCGAACTGCTTGCATTCTGCAGGGAACCCCCTGCACTTTCCACATATACACTGGCAAATCCAAAAGGCTGCCGCAGTAAGTTTTCCGTTATCTTAACTGCTTGAATCCGGTTAAACGGAATTGTAAATTGCCGTTTTTCCAGCAAACCTCTTGTAATAATTAAATCATCATCCACTTTCTTCACTGTAAAATCAGCATACTTAAATAAAGAACCGATAAGTGCAATTAGCCATGCGATAAAGAAAATAATAAAAATGACAATACTTATAAATAGGATTCCGTTTTTAATAAAATGTTCAAATTGAACAAAAATCCGTTCATATGGAAGTACTTCATCAAGCTGCAGGATGAAAGCCACTACAGCAGAAATTACTACCCCAGCACCGCCAGAAGTGGATGAAAGCAGCAGCAGCTCCCCTGGTGAAATTTTGTATACAATATCTTCTTTAGGCTCTGCGGACAGGTCCCCGTCATCACCCGCAGCCGATGCTTGACCTTTAGAATGCAGAAGAGCCTGCTGTATGAGCGAAGCTTCTTGCTTGTTAATGGCTGTCAAAACCGCCTCTGCATCACCTTTTCCACTTGAGCCAGCTGTTTCAACCTTCATTTTGACCAAGTTAAATGGACGCTGAAGAATGCCTTCTGATGTATCCAAGCTTTGGATCCTTTCAAAAGGAATATACCTTTTCTTGCGGACAAAAACCCCTGATTCTATACGCAGTTCACCTTCTTCAATTCGATAAGTGAACCGCAGCCATCTAATAATACCTGAAAGCAATAGCAGGAGAATCACAATTCCAGAGGTAATAAATTGAAAGAATACTCCCTCACCCCCGAATATAATAAGGACAAAGACGGGCAGCAGCAATTCCTTAAGACTTTGTAAAAAATTTGCCACTGCGGCAATCGGATGAAGTCTTTTTGGTTCAGACATCATCTGCTGCCACCCTTGCTAAATTTGAAATGAAAAATCGCAGTTGCTCTGCTTCATCCACATCAAGAGCAGGAATTTCGTGAACAGTCGCCGCAGTCGAAATAGCTACTGTAGCTAATCGGTATTTGCGCAGGATGGGGCCTTGCTGTGTATCTACATGCTGCACACGTATCATTGGGATCAATGTGCTTTTAATAACGAATACACCATGCTGAACCTCGATTTCATTTTCCCTTACTTCATAGCGCCAGCGTTTCCACCTTAAACTTGGAATTAACATAATAAACACATAGGCATAGGCAGCGAAAAAAATAAGCGCTGCTCCAATAATCCAAAAAGGCCAATCAAAAATAATGGTTAGGGCAATAGCTCCCCCGGCAGCTAAAAAAGCAAGGATAGAATGAATGGCGCCCGCAATTCGCCATACCTTTAAGCCTCTCTTTGAAATGCGTTTTTGCGGTTTTGTAATCATCCGGTACCTCCTGAAAGTCTAAACATTGATACATTTAGTATACATGACATATAAGTTCGTTGTATTCCTTTAAGTGGAATTTCTCTTATTGAATTTTATTATACGCATAAAAGGCAGAATGATCACTTAATGCAGCTATCTCTTATCCTAAGCATGTGAACATCGCTGTACTTTTTAAACCCTAAAAAAAGAGAGAGCCAAAAGGCCCTCCTCTTTAACGATACGTATTTGAATTTGAATTTGAATTTGATTTATTATTACTGTTATTATAATTAGATCTTTTGCCTGCATGCCCCTGACGAGGTTTATATTGTCCATTTGAACGGTTTCTTTGTCCGCCATTATAACTTTTGCTGCGATCATAAGGCTTTCTGTCGCGCTTCATTGGCAGCGGCTTTTCTTCTGTTAATTTAACAGGTGTTGTGTCCGGTTCCTTCGTCAGCATCTTAAGCATTGCTTGAACAACTGCAGCAGCATCCTGATTTGCCAGTAATTCTTCTGCTGTTTGCTTGTAATAAGAAAGATTATTTTCTTCAATTGTTTGCGCCACTTTTTCAACGACAGCCTTTTGCTGGCCTTCTAATGCTTCATCAAGTGTTGGAGCTTCCATGCGTTCCATTTTACGCTTTGTTGTACGCTCAACCACTTGCAAATAGGATTTTTCACGCGGGTTGATGAACGTCATTGCCACACCTTCTTTGCCGGCACGCCCTGTTCGGCCAATGCGGTGAACATAGCTTTCTGGATCTTGAGGAATATCAAAATTGTAAACATGTGTTACTCCTGAAATATCCAAGCCGCGTGCAGCTACGTCTGTAGCAACTAAAACGTCAATAGAACCTTCCTTAAACTTGCGTAAAACCGAAATGCGTTTTGCCTGGCTTAAGTCACCGTGAATTCCTTCAGCCATATAGCCTCTTAGCGTCAAAGCCTCTGCAAGCTCATCAACCCGGCGCTTTGTCCGCCCAAAAACAATCGCAAGCTCAGGTGACTGGATATCAAGCAGTCGTGTCAGCACATCAAATTTATTCTTCTCTTGTACTTCAATGTAATATTGATCGATAAGCGATACTGTCATTTCCTTTGCTTTTACACGAACAATTTGCGGTTCTTTCATGAAGCGGGCTGCCATTTTGCGGATCGGCTCTGGCATTGTAGCTGAGAATAGAAGTGTTTGACGTTCTTCAGGAATGCTGGATAGGATCGCTTCAATATCGTCAATAAAGCCCATATTCAGCATTTCATCCGCTTCATCAAGGATCGCAGTTTGCACGTTGTCTAAACGAAGTGTTTTACGCTTAATATGATCCAGAATACGTCCAGGTGTTCCTACAATGATATGAGGCTTATTTTTTAAAGCGCGGATCTGTCTGTTGATATCCTGGCCGCCGTATATAGAAAGAACTCTTGTGCGTTTTCCAAAGCCAATCTTATACAGCTCTTCAGATACTTGAATCGCCAGTTCACGAGTTGGAGCAATGACAATTCCTTGGATTACATTTTTTTCATAATCAATTTTATCAATCATTGGAATTCCAAATGCAGCTGTTTTCCCGGTTCCCGTCTGGGCTTGACCGATTAAATCTTTATTTTCCAGGCTAAGTGGAATGGTTTGCGCTTGAATTGGCGTCGCCTCTTCAAATCCCATTCTTGTTAAAGACTTCATTGTAGCTGGGCTTATGCCCAAATCTTGAAACTTTGTCACTATATTCATTCTCCTTCTATCAATTGAAAAATATTTTCTGTGATGCATGCAGGATTAACACTCATAAGCCAGCCGCTCCCATGTGGATGCTGCCGATCACTGAAACCCGCTTGAGGAAGGATGAGAAAACGAAGGTCCTTTCAAATTTATGCAGAAAGCACTTTTATCAAGTTTGTTATTGTTTAGAAACCGGTTTTGACCGGTCCATTTTACCTAACTTATAACACGAAGACGTTTGTCATCCTAGACCGTTATTCATGAAAAAAGACATTCTCCTAATACTGGAGTATGTCCGGGTTTCTGAGAAGTCCTGTGAAAACTATAACTTTAATCTTATCACCGATAAAGGTTCATTGCAATGATATGGTCGCGGTACTCAAGACGTTTTCACGTCTTCTCCCTTGTTTTCTAAGAACTCTAATACTTCTTCAAATAATTTCTCATTCTCACTGCAATGGCATATAAGGTGTTTTGAGTCTTTAATGTAAATTAATTTCTTCGTTTCTGTTCCTATATGGCGATATAGGAATTCAGCGCTTTTAGGAGGAACAACCCCATCACTTTCACCTTGAGCAATTAGGGTAGGAACATGCACTTGTTTTAAGATCGGCCTTACAGCTCCAACAAGACGGCGGAACTGAAGTGTAGCTGTAATGGGTGTAGCCTTTATTTTCCTGGAGTAGCGGACAAACATTTCATTTTTAAGCAGTTTTCCTTGAAAAGCATCAGATAACATTTCTCGAACGTCCTTCAAAAGCTGCCGGGGATTTACATAATAAGCAGCTGCACTAAGCAGAATCAGACGGTCCACTTTATGATTTACAGCCAGATAGCTGGCGATTAAACCGCCCATAGAAAAACCGATTACATACACTTTGTCGCATTTTGCACTTAATCTTTCCAATTCATCTTCAGCATGCTGGATCCATTTACTATATTCAATGCCTTTTAGCGCCAAGCTTTCTCCATGCCCAGGCAAGGTAGGAACAGCGATCTCCCAATCCGTATGCTCTCTTAAGTAAGCAGCAATCGGTTCTACCTCGAATGGAGCACCTGTAAATCCATGAATACACATACATCCAATCACCTTAAGCCACCCGCCTATCTCCATAATTGTTATTATTGTATCTCTTTCCTCTATTTCTTACTACTGAAACCCATTTATGTTTGCAAGTGTTTTCCACTCCATGGTACTCACATTTCCGCGCGGCGGGGGCCTCCTAGTCGCACAAAAAAACCCCCTGACTAAGGGGATTTTTGGCCGAGCTAGTATTTTAACCATTTCACCATTTCTTTTAATGAAGCATTTTTGCCATAAATCAGAATTCCGATGGAGAAGATCTTGCCTGCTAACTTCATGCAAATCCAGATGCTTGCGACCAGGATTGCAAGTGAAATGCCGATCTCGACCCATGGCCAGCTGTCAAGCATAGATAGTCTCATAAGCAATACACCCGGTGAAGAAAGAGGGAAGTACGTACCGATTTGGGCAATGATTCCGCTTGGGTCTGATAATACAGGGCCGATAAAGAGCAGTGGCACAAATGGCAGCATAAAAACAAAACCTTGAAAATTACTTGTCGTATCAACATCTTCGAATGTAGCGCCAATTCCTGCGAAAATTGCTGCAAACAGCAGATAGCCCAGAATAGAGATAAAGACGAAGAACAATGTCTCCGGAACAAATAGATATTCAGCAATCGGGAAATCTGATTTCCACAGTAAGAATGGAAGTAGAATAATCACCCATACAAGCACCTGTGACATACCAACTGCGAAATAACCAATGATTTTCCCTTGCATAAGCTCTGTCGGCTTTAGAGAAGAAAGGATAATTTCTGCTACTTTTTCCTTTTTTTCCTGTGAAGCACTCTGGAAAACCATCATTCCTGTCATGACGATCGAAAACAGGATGACACCGCCAAATATTCCTGGCACTAATCGCGTTAGAGGATCTGTTCCCTCATCTGTATTTTGGCTCATTTCAGTTTGATTGATCGATATATCTCTTGCAATATAAGCGGCTTCTTCATCAGATAATTCTAACTGACTAATCCTGAACTGCTGGAGCGGCTGAAGCAGAATATTTACTTCCTGGCTGAATTCGCCTTCCATGCTTTCGTTCGTGTAAACGGTCAGTAAACCTTCTTCTAAAGCTTGTTCATCAAACACAATATAGGCTGTATTTTCATGATTTTGAACTTCATCTAAAATGGTTTCCGGGTTCTCCGAGGTAATCTCAGTGTCCCATTCAATGCCTTGTGTCTCAACAAGTGCACCTACACTCTCCCAAATCTGCAAATCATCCTGGATATAAACAGTTGGAGCCTCTGGTTCAGATTCAAATGAATCTAATAGATTGGGAAGGGAGTAGAATATGATAAACATAAGCGGAGTAATCAGCAAAGAAATGATAAAGGATTTATTTTTAACATTCTTTTTAAATTCCCACTTAGCCACTTTCATACTGTTACGCATGCTGATCATTCCTTTCCAGTAAGTTTTTATCCGTTGCAATATCAATAAAGATTTCATGAAGGGAAGTACGGCTGATGGAAAGCTCCTGAATGTTTATCGTTTCAGGCAATTGACGCAGCCACTTAGCCGGATTGATATCCTGCTGCAAATAAAGAGCAGATGTTTCGCCGTTTTGTTCTACTCTGTTCACCTGCGGCAGCTTTTCCAGACTAGCGATCGTATTCTGACCTCTTAATGTGCACTTATAGCTGCCGAATTGCGCCTTAACTTCATCAAGTTTTCCATACACTACTTTTTCACCGCGGTGAATCATGAAAAGGCGATCACATAACTCTTCAACTACATTCATCTGGTGTGCAGACAGCAATATGGCCGTACCGGCTTTAGCCAGTTCTTTAATTTCGTTTTTCATCACATCTTGGCTGACCGGGTCAAGACCAGAGAACGGTTCATCAAGGATCAGCAGCTCTGGTTCATGGATAATCGAAGCAATAAATTGAACTTTTTGACCCATCCCTTTTGAAAATTCCTCAATCGTGCTTTTCTCTTTTCCTTCCAAACCTAGCTTTTTTAAATAATATAGAGCTCTCTCTCTAGCCTTCTTTTTTGGATAATCCTTTAATTCTGCAAAATAAAGAATGATATCCATAATTGACACTTTCTTATATAAACCGCGTTCTTCCGGCAAATAGCCAATTTTATTTTTAGGAATCTCTCCAGTTTTCATTCCCTGGTAAGTAACAGAGCCTTCATCAGGATACATAATACCTACAATACTTCGAATGGTTGTAGATTTACCTGCACCGTTCGGTCCGAGAATAGCAAGGATTTCTCCTTTTCTAACTTCAAATGAAATGTCTTTAATAATTCGTTTGTCTTTAAACGATTTCCCTACACCTTCGACTCTTAATGTTTCTGCAGTCACTTTATTCCGCCTCCTCTGAAAGTATATACGAAATGATTTCCTCAATATCCAGTGGTTCTGATTGCAGCCAATTGATTCCCTTCGCAGTCATATATTGCTCAGCTTTTTCCGGTTCGCTGACACATATGACTCTATCATTCTCACGATTCACTTCACCCGGAAGATAGCTTGATAGTGGCTCCTCAAGCCAGTAGCGTACATATGAACCGTCTAATTCATCCTTTACATAATGACCGATAATCTGGCCATTTTTCATGACTGCTATATAATCCGCAAGCTTGCGGATATCCTCTGTCTGATGACTGGAAATAATCATGACTTTGTCTCCTCGGTCCATCCATTCAATAAAGAAGTTGAGTAAAGTTCTTTTCGCAGGAATATCAATATGCGCTGTCGGTTCATCCAAAATAATAAATTTTGTATCGCGTGCTAAAGCTATTGCAAGACAAAGCTTTTGCTGCACCCCTTGCGAAAGCTTTGCAAACTTTTTATCCAGCGGAAGTTTCAGAGACTTTGCGATTTTGTCAAAAAAGTGCTGATCCCAGCTTGGGTAAAGACCTGCCATTAAAGAAACAAGCTCTCTTCCCCGAAAAAGATCCCAGCCTATTACTGTCTGCGGCTGATATGCGACAAGCTGTTTCCACTCTTCATTTTCAAAGCTGACAGCCTGCCCGTCCATTTCAATCGTGCCGCTGTCAGCTGGTGCTAAGTTCATCAGCATTTTTAACAGCGTACTTTTGCCTGCTCCATTGTCTCCAGCAATAACGGTAATGGTTCCTGTCTCAAATTGCAGATCAATGGGTCCAAGCTGAAAATCTTCTATTCTTTTCGATGCAGATTTCACCTTAACGTCATTCATGCCTAATTCACTCCTTTCTCTTTCAAAGCCGCTATGACTTCCTTAAATACTTCCTCAATTTGTTCTAATGTATAATCATGACGAAGCGCTGTTTCAACACTATTCTCAATTGCTTTATACACGGCAGAAACCTTAACCTCCTCTTTAATGGACGCAGAAACATCTGCTACAAATGTCCCTTTTCCTTGTGATGTTTGAATAAAGCCTCCATGCTCCAGATTTAAATAGGCTCTTCTTGTAGTAATTACACTGATTTCAAGATCTTTTGACAAAGCTCGAATAGAGGGAAGCGGTGTTCCTGCAGGCAGCTGCCCGCCGGCGATTAACGCTTTCACCTGCTCTTCAATTTGATGATAAATCGGTGTTTTGGAATCTTTTGAAAGACGAATTGGTAATTGCACTCCTTCGCCTCCTTCCATTTACATTCATTATTTTAAGTAATTCATTCTTCTGATTTGCTTTTCAGCATATTTTTTACCATATACAATCGATATGACGGAAAGGATTACACTGCTGATAATAGCAATCGCAGGCCACTTTTGCGCCGCTTCTATACTTAATAGCACAACGCCTTTTCCAGCCCAGAAATGTACTCCCAAAATAGCGCCAAGCAGAATACCAAAGAATAAGATCGTATAGATTGCATAAAACCATTTGTTTTTTGTTGTAGTATCTCCAACATCACTCGCAGGAAACAGTGCTCCTCCTATAATCCCAAAACTCAGCCATATGACGAAAAATGCTGCTGAGGAAACTCCTTGCAATTCAGTTCTATAAAAGTCTGAAAACACAAGCATAATGGTCAGGACAATGATATTAAACGGGATTGCAAAAATGAAATAAATCAAAAATCGACTGACAATTAATGCTTCTCTTTTTACCGCAAGCTGATTAAGCATTAAGAAGTAAGGCGATGCATAGACACCTTCATCCACTTTCTGAAACTGGATTTCTTTTGGTCTCATCCAGTAGGTCATACACCAAAAACAAATAATAAAGAATATGTCATACAAAAAGCTGATCTCTTCCTCAATTGCTACCGTGAAAAAAAAGCCAAATACAAGTGCAAAAGGTAAGATAAGCCAAAGCCTTTTTGCTATTTCTTTCACTTCAAATTTTGCGAGCCACCAAGCTTGCTTGATTTCTGCCAATAGAAAAACCTCCTTGCTTTAACTGTTATACTGTTTATATCTATATACACAGTATATGAAAAGTAATAACAGTATGCAACCCCTTTTTTACTATTTTTAGAAAATTTCAGTTTGTTAGGGGGCGAAAAGCATAGTAAAAAGCCGATGGATTCTGCCATCGGCTCTGCTATAATTTTAAGATTTTTTCTAATCTCGCACGGTTAAATCGCTGTACGATAATGATCGGTATATTAAAAAACAATGCATATGCAATCATAAGCATTCCTGCCCATAAAGGATTCCATAAAAAGAACAAAAGAGCTGGAAGCATAGAAAGCCAGTGATTAAACTCTGCCCGCCGCGATTCATAAACATATAAACGAAGGTGATTTTTCGACTTGCCCATTATGGCTGATTTTTCAAACCCCCGTCCAATAATCTTTGTACCATCTGGTATGCGATCCTTCCACCTTTTCACATGAAAATAGCGATCCCAAAATTCGCCAGACCGTTCCCAGTTTCGAATCTTATATAAACCTTTATTCTTCATAAATTTTTCAATCGGAATGGTGACGGTCCATAACGAAAGAATAATATGGATAAACGGCCATGCAAGAATATTGATCACCAAAAGCCACAATAAAGGTAACTCTACAATCGGCATGTCTATCACCTACACTCGAATTTTTCTTCCCCGCCATTCCACAGTACGCTTTATATTCGTTAGATAAAAGGAACGAATATAAATACATGTAAAGAAGATAAATAGTAGTGGATAGCATAGGATCGCCAGCCAGTGAAAGGATCCGATCCTTCTGGCATGCCAGTATAAGAGCATAGTATACAAAACATACAGCAAGCTTGAGATCATAACCCATGCCGATGATAAAAGCAGCAGTGATGCAGCCCATAATGCCGCTGACACAAAAGCACCTGCAATCCAAATGCTGATGAGCGTGGTAACGAATGGATGTGTGGATTTAGATGCTGTTGCAAAGCTTTTTGACCATCCGTCAACCAACGTTCGCATTCCTTCTGGATACATTCTAAATAGGATTGTTCCTTTTCCGCTTACACATCTTACTGGATAACCAGATGACATATATAGCTCACCTAGTACAAGATCATCCATTACAGCTTCTCCAACTTCCTTGTGTCCTCCGGCAGAAAAATAATCTTCCCTATTCGTTAAAATGCACGGACCAAACGAACCGGCACTTTTCAGCTTCGCTTGAAAAGGGGTGAACGTATTCATTCCAGCAAAAACAATCATATTAAAGACAGCAGATAATTGCTCATATCCTTTTTTCAAAACATGATAAGGCTGCAGGGATAAAATGCCTCTGCTCCCTTTGATTACATATTCATGCACTAAATCTCTTAAACTATCGGCATGAACGAATTGCGTATCAGCGTCCAAAAATAAGAGAAGAGGATGAGCAGCTTTCTGTGCACCATACCAGCAGGCAGCTGATTTTCCTTTCCAGCTTCCCTCTATTTCTGAACTGTTAAAAACGAAAGCACCATACTCTCTCGCAATCCTTGCTGTATCATCTGTCGATTCATCATCAATCACAATCAGCTCATAGCGGACTCCTTCTTGCCTAGTGATGCTTTCCAGCAGCGGCGGTATCCGCACCTCTTCATTTCTGGCAGGAATAATTATTGAAACCGCTGGTATTTGCTTTTCTTTATGACCAGGAGGAATAGCAGGAATACGCCATAACATTAGTGCTCCTGCTAAAAGACCAATGACCGTAAGAATGGCGCTAATATACATAAGAACAATCAGCATCCTTACACCCCTTTAGAACGAGCTGGTATCAGCCTGTAAGATTTTATCTCTGACTTGTTGCCCGCTTAACGTAACCATCGGCATTCCACCGCCTGGATTGACGGTTCCCCCTACAAAATAAAGATTTTCGTATAACTGGCTTTTCTTAGGATGCTTGAAGCCTTTATTCTTCTTTTTATCAGAGACCGTACCATAAATTGAACCTCTATGAGATCCATACATCCTGTGAATATCATGCGGTGTCCACATATCTTCAACGACAATATTCTTCCGTAAATCCGTCAACCCCATATGCTCCAGCTTTATTAATACCTTCTCGCGGAGATCCCTATAATCACTCTCAGTAAAAGGCTGATCCTGAATATAAGGAATATGGGGAAGCACTTTCAAGTTTTCATGATCTGGCAATGTCTGGGCTGGATCTGTTTTGTTCACATTGACCAAATAGATCGTTGGATCATCTGGCAATTTCTTTTGATGAAAAATCTTATTCATTTGTTCTTTTAAATTACTGGAAAAGAAGAAATTATGATGTGCCAGCTGCGGATAATGCCCTTTTACTCCTAAATGGAGAACAAGTCCTGAACTGGAGGGCTCAAACTTTTCTTCTAATTTATTAATATAGCTTTTTGACTCACCTAATAGCTTTTCATATGCTGGAATTACTTCCATATTGGAGATATAATAATCCGCCTCATACTTGGTTCCATCTTCAAGAAGCAAGCCTTCAATTGAGTTGGAATTCTTTATGAGCTGTGCGACCTTCTTGCCAAGCTGAATATCGACTCCTATTTCCTTTGCCAGCTTCACCATGCCATCTGCGATACGGTGCATGCCGCCTGGCACATACCAGACTCCCTGAGCATGCTGCATATAAATCATCATATTTAGAATTGCAGGTGCATCATACGGCGAAGAACCGACATATTTAATAAAATAAGACAGCATGGTTTTTAAATTGTTATTGGTGATATAACGGTCAATTGCTTCTGACATGGTTGAAAACATATCAAACCCTTTCATAGACTTAAATAGTCCATGCTTTTTTATTACCTCGAGTGTTGTATCCAATCCATCTTTAAAATACCCTTCTTCCGTGATTTCGTATAAACCCTTGGCATATTCTAAAAATCTTTTATATTCACGGATATCTTTCTCCGTTAGAAATTGATTCTCGGCTGCCATCGTATTTAAATCACCGTATAAATCGAGGATTTCACCATCCGGAAAAAAACTTCTCCATTCATGTTCAACTTTTTCAATATGAATATAATCCTTCATATCCTTGCCGCTGCTGATAAAAAGCTTTTCAAAAATATGCGGCATGGTTAATATACTGGGCCCCAAGTCAAAACCGAATCCTTCCATCTCCAAACGGTTCAGCTTTCCGCCAATATGCATGTTTTGCTCAAGAAGTGTTACATCGTAATTACTTTGTGCAAGAGAAATTGCTGCGGATAAGCCACCTAATCCGCCTCCTATGACAATCACCTTTTTTTTCATCATCTAGACCCGCTCCGTTCCCGCTTGCTTTCAAACTCGAGCATAGTTAAAGTCGCAATTCGTTCAACATCTGCCCGTTTAATTGAATTCTTTTCAGTGAAGCAATCATAGTTCTTATGACGAATAATGGATAAATATTGCCGGTAAACACGAGCTGCCATTAAAACCTGGAAGCGGCTATCTGCTGCGAAAAGTGAAATATGGTCTTCAAAGAAGTCATATTGCTCCTCCGCTCTCCTTGCTAATCTTTCCCATAGGTGAATAAATGAATCATTAATATTATGCTTCTCTAAGTCTTTCATTGAATAGTTGAAGCGGTTCATTTCACTTACTGGCAGATAGACACGCTCGAGCATATCGAAATCTTCGCCGATATCTCGTAAAATGTTTGTCATCTGCATGGCAATGCCTAATTGAACAGCCGCTTTCTCTGCTTCTGGCTTTACCTCATCTGTCAGGATAGGAAGAAGCATTAATCCTACAGATCCTGCAACAAGATAACTATACATCTCGACATCATCTATGGTGTTCATGGCGTTAAAATGGATATCCATCTTCTGACCTTGAATTTGATGATAAAAAGGTTCTACTTTCATGGGATAACGATTAAACACATCACGTAGTGCCCGCCATAATGGCGTGCTTTTTTCCTCGAAGTGTTCAAAGGAGCGAAGATCATCCTCAAGCTGCTGCAGCTGCTGTACTTTTTCTTCCTTAGTCAAAAGCGCTTGATCTAAAATATCATCTGCACTCCTGCAAAACGCATATATAGCAAAGACCGCTCTCGCCTTTTCTTCCGGCAGCTGTTTAAAGGTATAGTAAAAGCTATTCGAGTATTGCCTGATAATGTTCTCGCAATAACGGTAATCTTGATCGATCTGTACCTTCATTTGGCTAATCACTTCAGGCACCTCCTTCAGTTAAAGCACTGCCGAGTGTTCCATCATCAAGCATCAGCTCATCTGCTGCAATTTTGGCAGAGAGCAATACAATCGGCACTCCGGCACCTGGATGGGTGCTGCTTCCAGTAAAGTAGAGGTTCTCACAATTTTTCGCCTTGCTCTGCGGGCGTAAATGATTGCTTTGCATTAAGTTCGGCCTTAACCCAAAGCAGGCTCCATTATAGGCATTCAGTTTTTCTTTAAAGTCCACTGGCGTCATATAGCTTTCGGAAACTATTTCATTCTCAATATTTTCGAATCCATCGATGGTCTTTAGCGTATCCAGCACCTTTGTGCGATAATAGCGAATCGTTTCCTCATCCCATTTCTCATCACCTGTTGATAAATCAGATACAGGCACAAGAACATACAAACCCTCCTTGCCTTCAGGGGCCATCGAAGGCTCGATCTTTGAACCCATATACACATAAAAAGAAGGATGTTCGATGCGGTGTCCTGAGAAGATTTGATCAATATTATCCTTTAGATGTTCACTGAAAAAGAAATTGTGAATCGTATCAACCTGATCGTACTTCTTATCCATTCCCAGATACATGAGGAAGCAAGAGCAGGAATATTTCATTCTATCAATCTTTTCATCTGTGTATTTCTTGCCTTTTGCCTTCTGATCCTTCACCAGGTTCTTCATTGCATGGGGAAAGTCAGCATTACACATGACAAAATCACTGTGGATGATTTGATCGTTAAGTTTGACTCCCCTTGCCGTTCCATTTTCAATCAGTATTTCTTCGACTTCCGTTTGATAGGTGATCTTTCCGCCTATTTCGACAAGCAATTTTTCAAGAGCCTTTGCCATTGTATGCATTCCTCCTTTTAAAAACCAAACACCATAAAGAAGTTCAATCATCGGTATGATGGAATACAATGATGGGCCATTATAGGGTGAAACACCTATATATAAAGTTTGAAAACTGAGCATATGCTTTAATCTTTCATTTTTGACATACTTGCCAATAAATTTGTCAGCACTGCTTAACGTTCTTAACTTCATCGCCTGCCGAAGCATAAATGGGTTATAAAAATCGCTGCCATTACGAAATGGACGCTGAAGGAAGTGTTCCTTTGCAACAATAAAACGCTCATAAATCTTTTGAATATATGTTAAGAAACCCTGCGCGTCACGATCACTGATTGTTTCCAATGTTTTCATTAAATGCGTCAGGTCAGATGAGATTTCATAACGATCCTCTTTGTCATTGCCAAAGAATACCGTATACATAGGGTCTAGCCTTTGCATCGGAATATAATCATCAGGATCTTTTCCAGTGAGTTCGAACACTTCTCTGTACAATTCTGGCATCATGACTAGTGTAGGACCTAAATCAAATGAATAGCCGTCCTTTTCAATTCTGTTCATTTTCCCACCTGGCAGTTTCCCTTTTTCAATAACTTCCACGTTATAACCTGCATGCTGAAGCCTAATGGCACTGGCCAACCCAGCAATTCCTGCACCAATCACAATAACTTTTTTTCTCATAGTAAACTCCTTTAGGTTTAATGTCTTCTTATTTGTGGTAAGGAAGAGGTGGGTAGGAAAATCGTATTAAATTCGTAAATGTAAGTTTATTATTATCCAAAGTGACACTAGTGTCAATTAAGATGTTTTTTTAAAATTCGACAAGGACTTTTAATGTATTGGCGCTAAAAATCAATACTTTGAAGGCTTATTTTATCATGCAATTCTCTAACTTTTACTAAGATCAATCGCATGTTTGGTATTCAGCTTTAACCCCTTTTCCCCTTCCTGCTGATACAATTTCACATTAAAACCTATGAATAAAAAAACCACCCTGTTTCACATGAAACAGGGTGGTTTTTCCAGTAGAACAGATTATTAAATTATTCTTGCTCAGCAAAGCTTTCGTACATTTCTTCAATATCTGTTGCTTTGAATCCTTAAATATCAGCAGTACAGTTTTATTCCTGAAGACCTGCTACAACTTCTTCTAGCTTCATACCTCTTGATGCTTTTACCAGTACAATTGTTTCTTGATTCACCAGTTTTTGCAATTGCACAATAAGCGGCTGTTTCTCCTTAAATGAATATACTCTATCTTCCGGAAAAACACGGCGGGCACCTTCTGCAATGAATTGTCCAAGTTCTCCATATGTGAAAACAGCACTAATTTTATTCGGATCAATAGACTCGCCAACCTTGATATGATATTCCTTTTCCTCTTCGCCTAATTCCAGCATATCGCCTAGGACCAGAATCTTATTTTGATATCCAGGAAGGTTCGCAATCAATTCAATCGCTGCATTCGTGGATGTTGGGCTTGCGTTATAAGCATCATTGATGATTCGCTCGCCTTTCTTTCCTTGTAAAAGTTCCATTCTCATATTGGTCAGCTTAATTTTAGATAGTCCTTCATTCATATCCTCAAAGGAAATATCATAAAAAGAGGCTGCTGTCATGGCTGCAAGAGCATTAAGAACATTATGAGTACCCAGCACCGGGAGCTTGAATTCCCTATCTGAGATATTCACCTTAAAGCAGCTTCCATCATCGCTTTGACTGATATGTGTCGGATATAAATCATTGGAAGTGTTTGAACCAAAGGTCTTCAGCACTGCTCCGCCATTATACTGTTCAAAGTACTGCTGCAGGAGCGGCTCATCTCCAATATAGATAATACATCCATCACTTTTTAGACCATTGATGATTTCAAGCTTCGCTTGTGCAATCCCTTCTTTGGATCCTAAATCCTGAAGATGGGCTTCACCGATATTTGTAATCATAACCACCTCTGGCTGGGCAAGTCGGCTGAGAAAATCAATCTCTCCTTTTCCGCTCATCCCCATTTCTAAAACGGCCAGCTCAGTATCTTCTTCAAGGCCGAGGATAGTTAACGGAAGGCCTATATGATTATTATAATTTCCTTCTGTCTTTTGCACTTTGTATTTCAGCGATAATAGACTAGCAGTCATATCCTTGGTAGTCGTTTTTCCATTGCTGCCAGTGATCCCAATTGTTTTAACATTTAACTGTTTTCGATAGCTCCGGGCAAGTTCCTGCAATGCAATCAATGTATCTTCAACGAGAATAATCGGCAAATGCATGGGCGGATTAGGAACATTACTTTGCCACAATGCAGCGGCTGCTCCTTGATTTATAGCTTCCTCAACAAATGCATGCCCATCAGCACGCTCACCTTTAAAAGGAACAAATAAATTTCCAGCTGTAATTTTTCTAGTATCTATGGTTACCCCGGTAATAAGCACGTTCGAATGCTGAGATTCGAAATCGCCCACACCAATCATACCGGCTACCTCTTGTAAGGTTCTCTTTATCATGGCCTGCCTCCTATTTTCATGGGTCATCTACTTTGTGTACACCTATCAATATAAACATATGTAGAAAGCATACACGCCTTGTTCATCGGTCTATATTGCAGTAGACAGTTTAGGGAGGCGCAATGCTTCACTATTTAACTTTAAGTTTTTTCAGTAAACACAAACATCCAGATTACATCGTGTGCTTAATCTGCTGTTTTTCATTATGCCGCTCGAGCGCAAGCTGAACAAGGCGTTCAATAAGCTCAGGATACTCTACTCCAGAATGCTTCCATAACAGCGGGAACATGCTATACGGAGTAAAACCAGGCATTGTGTTTACTTCGTTAATATAAAACTGACCTTCTTTTGTTAAAAAGAAGTCTGCTCTTACCAACCCTGAACAATCAAGGGCTTTAAATGCTGTTATGGCCATTTCCTTCAGCGCAGCATATTCCGAATCAGTAATCTCAGCTGGGATCATCATTGCTGTATCTCCATCCTGATACTTCGCTTTATAATCATAAAAAGATGCTTTCGGAATAATTTCACCTGCAACAGAGCATTCGGGATCATCATTGCCCATAACTCCCGCTTCAATCTCGCGAGCTGTTACTCCTTCTTCAATAATGATTTTCCGGTCAAATTGAAACGCTTCCTCAAATGCTGCCGAAAGTTCTTCCTGGTTTTCACACTTGCTGATTCCCACACTTGATCCAAGATTTGCAGGTTTCACAAAGCAAGGATATCCTATTTCTGTTTCCACCTTCTCATATGCAGCTTTCTCGGCTTTTTTCCACTCGCTGCGAATGAACCAAACATATTTTACTTGCGGCAACCCTGCTTGGGCAAAAATATTTTTCATAATCACTTTATCCATTCCGGCAGATGAAGCAAGTACACCGTTTCCTACATAGGGAAGATTCAGCAATTCAAGCATCCCTTGAACAGTGCCATCTTCTCCATTAGGTCCATGTAATAACGGAAAAATCACATCAAATGGCCCTGCATCTTCATTAGATGCTTTAAACAGGGTTGGTGCCAATGCTGTGGGAGTCAAAGCTTCTCCTTGCTCAAACGCAAGCTCCTTCACTTCCTCAACAGGTCCAATTAACTCGTTCCCTTTGACCCAGCGGCCATCTTCAGTTATATAAATAGGATGAATTGTAAATTTATCTGGATTTAAAGCTTTAATGACAGCCAGCGCTGTTTGCATAGACACTTGATGCTCCGCAGATTTGCCGCCATATAACAAGCCAATTTTAGTTTTCATTTTGTTGAACCTCCATTTTTAAATCGCACAAAATCATTTTACACTTTTGAGCGTAAAAGTTCCATCTGATACCTGCTGTTAAAGAAGGTCAGCTTACAATTGTTTTAGAGCAAGTATGGCACTTTATTTGCTCATTACTGAAAAGTGAATATTCGCCTATACGTATATGTATGAACCAGAGTGTTAAATGTAGCTTTTCTAAGTGATTTTATTTCATTTTACCCTATTAAATCATGACAACATTAAAGAAAAGTTACATTGAGCCTATTTTTCCATTACATTTTATTAATCTGAATATATGGAATAATTTTATTATTCTAAAATAATTTATTTCTATTAACTTTTTGTAAATCATGCGTTATAATCCTTCTATTAAAAACAATTGTATTTTAGAGGAGGACAGAAGGATGAGGAAATTTGGCCTATTGCCGCGAATTATTATTGCTATTATTTTAGGGATTATTGCCGGCACCTTTTTGCCAGAAATCGCAATTAGGGTGTTTGCCACATTTAACAGTTTGTTTGGCAACTTTCTTGGATTTGCCATACCGCTTATTATTATTGGTTTTATTGCCCCAGGAATTGGTTCTATGGGCAAAGGGGCAGGGAAAATGCTTGGGATTACAACTGGCCTTGCCTATATCTCAACCATTGCAGCAGGTATTCTAGCTTATATTGCTGCAAGCTCTCTTTATCCTATGATGTTAAAGAACCAAAGCTTTACACAATTCGATAATCCTGAGGAAGCTTTGCTTGAGCCAATTTTTACAGTTGAAATGGCACCAATTATGGGTGTAATGACTGCCCTGCTAATTGCTTTCACATTAGGTCTAGGCCTTGCCTCTATTAAGGGAAGCACATTACAGAATGCATTAAACGATTTTCAAGCCATTGTAGAGAAACTAATTGAAAAAATCATCATTCCATTATTGCCGATCCATATCTTTGGGATCTTTTCAAACATGACACAAGGCGGACAAATCGGAACTATCATGAGTGTGTTCGCAAAAGTATTTATCATGATTATCGCACTTCATCTTATCATTTTATTCATTCAATACACAGCTGCCGGAACTGCAGCAAAAAGAAATCCATTCATTATGATTAAACAAATGCTTCCAGCCTATTTCACAGCACTCGGCACCCAATCGTCTGCTTCAACAATCCCAGTCACTTTAAAGCAAGTGAAAAAGATTGGGGCACGTGAACAAACAGCTGATTTCTCTGTTCCTTTATTGGCAACCATTCACCTTTCAGGGAGTACTATTACAATTGTCAGCTGTGCTATTGCTGTAATCATGCTTCAGGGACAAAGCATTTCCTTTATCGAGATTTTGCCTTTCATCCTTATGCTAGGTGTTACGATGATTGCTGCACCGGGAGTTCCTGGCGGTGCGGTTATGGCGGCTCTTGGATTGCTTGAATCCATGCTAGGTTTTGACGCAACAATGATCGCACTAATGATCGCTCTTTATTTAACACAAGACAGCTTCGGTACAGCTTGTAATGTGACAGGAGACGGTGCACTAACGGTGCTTGCAGATAAGATTAGCGGAAAATCAGCTAAGAAAAACAGCATCGATTCCCAGAGTGCTTAATACTCTTTTTAGAGAAAACGCAAGAAGCCGCCAAGGCTACTTGCGTTTTTTTTGTTAATTTCGTAACAACTAGAACAACATAGGTGACCTGAACTCATTCTGCAGGCAGTATATGAATCGTTTTATTCTTAAACAGCAAAAAAAACACGCTAAGACGCGTGTTTTAATGTCCAGACAGCTTAGCACCTGGATTATGCTGAATAGAAAGTCTCTCCATTAACTTCATGCTTGGTGAATTCAAGCCAGTTAATTGTACTTGCTTTCCATTCTCCCGCAATTTAATGACAATTTTATCAATCGCAGCAACCGCAGAATCATCCCAGATATGAGCACCGTTGAAATTGATCTCGACTTCTTTAATCTCATCGTATAGATCAAAAGATGCGACTAGTTCATCAACTGAAGCAAAGAATATCTGGCCAGTAACAGTGTATAGCTTCTTCACACCTTGTGTTGTGGAGTTTACTTGCACCTTTGATATTTTTGCTACAAAGAAAATTGCACTTAGAATAATACCAGCTAAGACCCCTTTTGAAAGGTCATGTGTAACAACTGTCGTGACAGTAGTTGTTACCATTACAATCGAATCAGTTACCGGTACCTTGGCAAGCCCTTTAAGTGACGCCCAATCAAAGGTTCCGATTGAAACCATAAACATAACGCCTACTAGTGCCGCCATTGGAATTTGTACAACAATATCACCAAGTACAAGGATTAGAAAGATTAAGAACAACCCTGCGACGAGTGCAGAAAGTCTTCCTCTTCCCCCTGATTTCACATTAATAACAGATTGGCCAATCATCGCACAGCCAGCCATGCCTCCGAAAAAGCCTGTTACAATGTTGGCAATTCCCTGTCCGCGGCTTTCACGGTTTTTATCACTTGCTGTATCTGTCATGTCATCAACAATTGATGCCGTCAGAAGGGATTCCAGCAAGCCGACAATTGCCAATGCAATCGAGTAAGGAAAAATAATTTGCAGTGTTTCAAAAGTAAATGGCACATCTGGGATCAGAAAGCCAGGAAGCGAAGAAGTAATAGCACCCATATCACCAACTGTACGTACATCACTATTTGTCATAAGCGCAATTATGGTAATCACCACAATGGCCACTAGCGGCGAAGGGATCGCCGTTGTCATTCTAGGAAAAAGATAAATAATAGCCAATGCGCCTGCTACCATAGCATACATGACCCAAGTTGCATCTACGAATTGTTCGAGCTGAGCCATAAAAATTAAAATCGCCAGGGCATTTACAAAACCGATCATCACAGAACGTGGAATGAACTTCATAAACCTCGCAAGCTTAAATACCCCAAACAAAATTTGCAGGACACCTGTTAAAATCGTTGCCGCAAATAAATATTGCAAACCATGATCAGCAACAAGTGTTACCATTAATAAAGCCATCGCTCCTGTAGCAGCTGAGATCATCCCAGGTCTGCCTCCCACGATTGATATGGTGACAGCGATACAGAAAGAAGCATACAAGCCTACCATCGGATCAACACCCGCGATAATTGAAAAGGCGATTGCTTCCGGAATTAAGGCAAGCGCGACAACAATTCCAGACAAAATATCTCCTCGCACATTCCCAAACCATTGTTCTTTCATAGATAATACTCTCAATATTCCACCTCATTTTTTAAAATTGTAAGTGTATAAAAGAAGAGCACAAAAAAAGCGAACAGACAAAATAACAACACCTTTCATTGAAGAAAAAAAGTGCTGCACCCTTTATTCGCAAACTCAGTGTTAGATTAGCTGTCATAGTAAGGATCACGGCATTTAAGTCCATTTAAAAGCACTCTTTTTGCTTTTAAAAATTGAACATAAAGACTAGCCTGCAAGGCAACGATTAGGTGTAGCTTTGCAATTATACTTCTGTCAGTATAAAGATAGTTAAGTTCCTTAAAATAGTGCTTCTCACATACACTTACTTTTTATTTAGTTGACGTCGAACTCTCATCGACGTCGGGGCCGTTAAAAACATATGTATCATATCATATAATTGATAATTTACAAGTTTCATGTAAGCGGTTAAATATATTGATTTCTTCTTTTATTGGTGTTTTTCTTTGACATTCTATCAAACAATATAAACAACTTATTGTCGGCAATATAAATGTAAAGAAAAAAGGAACCCTTTTAAAGAGTCCCTTAGCCTACTGGCGTACATATTTCGATATAGTGACCATCTGGGTCTTCCGCATAAGCAACTTTTTGCCCCCACGGCTTTTCAACTGGTTCTAAGAGGATCGGCACACCTGCTGCTCTTAACTTTTCAATCATCATTTCTACATCTTCTGTCACAAATCCAAGTTCAAACGTTTGCTCTTTACTCAACTCATCAGGAATCGGGAGTTTTGTGATGGCACGGCCATCTTCACGGGTGTTAAAGGCTAAGATCGTATTACCTGTTTCAAACTCAATATAAGTACCAATTTCATTTCTTAATGTTAAACCAAGCAGTTCTTGATAAAAATGTTTTGTTTTACTTAGATCTAAGCTATATAAAATAACATATCCAAGTTTTAAATTCATTTTGACCGCTCCTTTAATCACTTTTTTATGAAGAAAACGTTTTAAAATGGTTTTATTGATCAATTATTTCTTTTTTTACCCTTAAATACATTTGCACTGCGGGCATACTCTACATCCTTAACATTCAGCCGAAAATTTACTACGCGAGAAAGAGCAAAGAAATAATCAGATAATCGATTTAAATAGGGTAATGCTGCTGGAGAAATTTCCGGATCTGCTTTTGCCAGCTTGACGACAAGGCGCTCGGCTCTTCTTGTTACTGTGCGGGCGATATGTATGGTTGCAGAAGCAGGCGAGCCGCCCGGCAATATAAATTTTTCCAGTGTTGGCGCTTCTTCGATAAACTGATCAATCCTTCCTTCAAGATATTCGACTGCTGCAGCATCAAGCTTAGACTCTTTATTTTCTGTTACATTAGCCAAATCTCCGCCACAATCAAATAACTCATGCTGAATTTTCTCAAGATCATCTAGAATATCGCCAAAAAGAGAACCATCCAGCTGTGTCATTGCTTGTCCAACAAAACAGTTTACTTCATCAACTGTACCATATGCCTCAACACGTATATCATCTTTTTCCACTCTGCCGCCAATAACACTTGTTTTTCCTTTGTCACCTGTTTTCGTATATAAAAGCATACCTAAAACCCCTTTATATTCACATTTTCTTTTTACCCATTCCTGTTAATACAGCTTATAATCCACACATATTCAGTCTTACTAACCTTCAACAGAAGCGGCCATTTATCCTCTTTATATTTTCCACCATAGCATTTGTTGTACACTCATAAATCCCTTGGCTGATTAGCTTCCCTAGAGGAGATTTCCGTGCTGCTGAAGTTAATCTCTCACCTCGCTGAGTGCCTGCAATTAAAATGCAATCGTTCTGCATATCAAAGTCATGGAATTGCTCAAGCGCTTTTACCTTCGCTTCAGTTGCCGTTATAATACTTTGAATATAAACGTCGTCTGAAAACATCCCGTTTATAAAAATCCATGTATTTATACCATGCTCAATAGACACATCTGCTATCACCACTGTAAAGACCGAAAAACCTTCCCCTTCGTATAATGAATAGCTGGCATCCTCTGGTTTGCCAGCTGAAATCATGCCGACCGTTTCTCCCGCTTCAAAGCCCTGGGCTTTTAAATAGGCTTCCATTTCAGCGGTACCTTTTATAGGCGATTGATTTTCATTTGTATGCCAATTGACAAAGGAGCGGTGCCATCCGATTCCAGAGCCCGATTCACCAGATGAAATGGTTTTAAGATAGAAAGGAGATTGTAATGAAAACTGGTTTTGTTCAATCGTTAATTGCTCTGATCCTATCTTTCCTGAATTGCTTTCACCCTGCATTCCTTCTGACAACAGAACCAGCTGCGGTGCAGGGACGTACGGATGTGGCTGTTTTTTTATTTCTGTATCATAAACGGAGGAAATGACCTCTTCTCTCAGCACTCTATACGGGACATCATTCTTCAGCAAGTAGCCATCGTCCATCAGCAATAATTGATCGCAATAAAGGCCAGCTAAATTAAGGTCGTGGAATATAGAAATGACGGTTAAGCCTTGTTTTTTCGTTAAAGCCTGCAGCATATCCAATAAATCTTTTTGGAAGGATAGATCCAAGTGATTGGTTGGTTCATCAAGCAATAAGATTTCCGGCTCCTGCGCCAATGCTTGTGCCAGAAACACACGCTGACGCTCCCCTCCTGAAAGATGCTGCAACTGCTCATCCGCGTAACGGCTTATGCCTGTCAGTTCCATTGCCTCAGTCACAATCTGTTCATCCTTATCTGATAAAGTCTGAAACCAGCCCCTCTGATGAGCATAGCGACCGAGTGAAACGGTCTCTTTAACTGAGTAGGAAAAGTGATCTTCGGAATGCTGAGATAACACAGCCGTCACTTTGGCCAGCTCTTTAGGACTATAAGATTCGAGACTTTTCCCTTTTATAAAAATATCTCCAGCTGCGACTTTATGTACTCCGCTTAACATTTTTAAAAGAGTCGTTTTTCCGCTTCCATTCGGTCCAATGATGCCAAACAATTTTCCCTTTTCAACTTCAAAGGTAACATTTTGTATGAAGAACTGATTTGCATACCCGCCTGTAACATTCTGAACACTGATCACATCTATCCTCTTCTTTCAGATCGTCTTTTCATTAAAATAACCGCAAAAACTGGTGCACCAATCAATGCTGTAATGACACCAATCGGCAGTTCAGCAGGAGAAATAATGGTGCGTGCAAGCAAATCGGCAAGAATTAAAAAGCCACTGCCTGTCAGCATGGATAAAAGGAGCAAATGGCGATGATCTGGTCCCCACATGAGCCGAGTCAAATGCGGAATCACCAGACCTACAAAACCGATTGTCCCTGAAACCGCTACAGCCCCACCCGTTAAGATTGAGCCGCCGATTAAAATGAGCATCTTCTTTCTCTGTACATTGACTCCGATATGAAAAGCACGCTCTTCTCCAAATGACATCGCATTAAGCTCATGGCTGCTGCTTAATAAAATAGCAGAACCAACGATCAAAAAAGGCAGCAGAATCAACACATAATCCCAGCCTCTCATAGAAACGCTGCCAAGGAGCCAGCCGATGATTTGACGAAGCTCGTCACCTGTTAACGCGATCATCAGCGAAATCACTGCCCCTAAAAATGAGCTGAAAATAATGCCAGTTAAGATAATGGTCTCCACCCTCATTACACGGTCGATTTGCCGGGCAAACATAAGCACAAATAAGATGGTGATAAAAGCAAATGCAATGCTTAATATCGGCAATGTAAAAAGCCCCGCTGCAGGAAGTGTTATTCCAAAAAATAAAGTCATCACTGCACCGACGGAGGCTCCAGATGACACCCCTAGTGTATAAGGATCTGCCAATGGATTTCTTAATAAACCTTGAAATGCCGCTCCCGCTATGGCAAGTGAGGCTCCTACCAGTCCAGCCAGCACCACGCGAGGCAAGCGGATATTCATGACAATATTCTCAAACAAAGGATCGACACCATCTGGTTTATAATGAAAGATCTCTGCTCCGATGATCTGCAAAATTTGCATGATCGGCACTGAAACACTGCCAATGGAAACACCAAGCAGAATTGAAATAACTAAAAATGCTGCAGCCAGCAGATAGGCCAGCCCTTTGTTTCTTATAAACTTTCGTATGAATTGCATTTGTACCTCTCTCTGCCTTTGAAAGCCTGTTAGGAATAAATAAAAAAACACCTCCGCAGCTATTCCGGAGATGTCAGTGTACAAATATAGATCTCCATAAACTGCTTGCCGCAATTACGCTTAAGCATTGTAGAGAATAAAGCAACGCTCTAATGCCGTCACATTTCATAAATAAATAGTATCCATAGCATCTCATTATTTCCTCAATATGACAAGTCAAGTGAGTCTTTAGACTTGCACCCGCTTAACTGCTATAGATTCGCCATTCTCTCGTCTTCTTGTCAATTACGAGTTTCGCTTCACATTTTCTCTTTTTTGAAGTTTCTTCATATTCATCCATCATATTGTCCATATTAACAAAATCACCGATTACCCAAATTGGTACTTCAATTCTAGTTCGATTTTGAACCATATCTTTAAAAGATAAGACAATGCCTTCTTTCATGAATGGTCTTAAATCTTTTAAGATCTCGCGCGGGATAAGCGGATATGTTTTCTTCCGCTTAAATCCAAGCAAGGTTTTCTCAATTTTTATTTGTTCTAATTTTCCAGGCAGACAGTCACCAAGCATATTATAAAAATTTTGCATATCACGGTAATATGTTTTGTTTAGCCAGCCATCATCATGCGCCAAATAAACGAAACGATTGCTTAAAATATTATAAAACGGCTGCCGCAGGTGATCCTTTGTATGTCCAAGGTATAATAACTCTGCTAACACTTGTCCCGGCAGTTCATTTAAGGCTTCCACCTCTTCAAAATCAATCCAGCAAAAATCACCATATGAATACACATCATCATTTACTAATTTTGAAAGCTTTTCTTTCGTGACAAAATCCAGCATCGTATGCACGTGGAATTCACCATGATCAAAATTATGTTTTAAAAGCAGGAGATGATTAAAGGAATCGGATAATGACTGCGCGAATTCGGCAAATTCAATTCCATATGTCATCACATATTGCTCTTGTTCATTTAACAAAATATAAACGAGATCCCGAATATCCTGATTTTTTTTCTTCATACATGTAACCCCCGGGTAAATAAAAATACGAATACCGCTTTGTATTTATAGTGGCAAAAATGATAGATTTCAAACACCAAGCTTCAGCAGCCTTCTTAATGGGTATATTTAAAACAGGTCACATACATATGATCGCACTACTTCTATTTATTAGCATACAATACACATAAGAAACTTGTTTAAATTTGGAAATACCTAATTACAATTACCTTCATTTTAGCAAAAAGGCACTAAAATTGCTTATTAAAAAAATATTACAATTCTGATTTAAAATTCTTTTTTAGGTAAGCGGTTGCCGGCATTCCATACAACTCTTTTATTTCTTATAATGTAAACAGAATAAAAGCAGGCGAAGATATGTTATACTCTAATAATTTCTTGCAGAAAGGGGCGTGACGATTTTGATCCAAAACATGACCGAAAATCAAATCACACTTTATATTATTAAAACGTTAAAAGAAAACAAAAAGAAGGATTTCGACGTAATTCTAGATGAACTGCAGCCGTATGATATAGCGCAGCTCTACGAAAACCTTCCCGAAAAACATCAGCCTCGTTTCCTATTGTTCTTATCCGTGGATAGGCTAGCTGATTTGCTGGAAGAACTGAACAAGGAAAAGCAGCTGGAGGTACTGAACAAGATAGGGAAAGAACGGACAGGTAAAGTACTTGATGAGATGGATAACGATGATTTGGCATTGCTGCTTGACGAGTTATCACCTGAAAAAATCGCTTCGCTTCTTTCCGGCATGAAAAAAAGCGAGTCTCAAATTGTACAAGACATCATGAATTACCCTCCAGAAACCGCCGGCCGGATTATGACAAACCGTTTTGTTTGGATTCGCGATTACTATAGTGTTAAAGCGGCAGTTGAAAAACTGAAGATTTTTGCTGAGTATGCTGAAACGATTAACTACCTCTATGTTATAGATCAGCACCGCAAGCTTGTTGGTGTTGTGTCTTATCGTGATTTACTGATTGCTGAACCGCATGAAAAAATCAGCGATGTCATGTATGAGCGTGTAATTGCCGCCACCGTCACAACCGACCAGGAAGAGGTTGCACGTATGGTTGAGAGATACGACTTCCTTGCTATTCCAGTTGTAAATGAAGAAAATGTATTAATGGGAATAGCCACGGTCGATGACTTAATCGATGTAGTCATCCAAGAAGCGAATGAAGACATTGAAAAGCTTTCCGCCTCTGGTAAATCCATTGACTTTGATACGAAAGCATTTGTTGCTGCCTATCGGCGGTTACCATGGCTGATCCTGCTTCTGTTCATCGGTATTCTCTCAGGAGGAATTATTAGCGGTTATGAGCAAACTCTTGAACAGGTAGTCGCATTAACCTTCTTTATGCCGATGATTTCAGGCATGACAGGGAACACTGGTACACAATCACTTGCAGTTGTTGTTCGTGGACTTATTTCAAATGATATTAATAAAAAAGTTGTCACTAAGCTTATACTCCGTGAATTTTTTGTAGGTCTTTTAATTGGATTAACCTGCGGTATTTTAATTTCTCTTATTGCTTATTTTTGGCAAGGAAATGCGGTACTAGGCCTTGTTGTCGGTGTTTCTTTATTCTTAACTCTCATTATTGGAACATTAGCCGGCGCCGTTATTCCACTGATCCTTTACCGGCTTAACATCGACCCAGCGATCGCATCTGGTCCGCTGATCACCACATTAAATGACATCTTTTCACTAATAACATATTTCGGCATTGCCACCATGTTTATTAGCTACTTAACGTAAAACATATCCCTTTGATATCCTTGATATCAAGGGGTTTTTTACTATATTTGAACAATCCCCTATCTCTGCTGGCCTAAACCTCGAATAGCATGGTTTGCTTTGACACTTAAACTGTTTTTGGGGGTTATTCGGGACTCGACTTCCCTTAATAGGGAGGACTCTCGCGATCGGAATGACTCAGTGGTTCTATTTCCCCAAACCGGCACCCGCCCTCTCTTTCGGGAATTACTCTGCCGTTCTATTTCCTCAAAATGACACTCGCCTTCTCTTTCGGGAATTACTTTGCCGTTCTATTTCCTCAAACTGACACTCGCCCTCTCTTTCGGGAATTACTTTGCCGTTCTATTTCCCCAAACTGACACTCGCCCTCTCTTTCGGGAATTACTTTGACGTTCTATTTCCCCAAACTGACACTCGCCCTCTCTTTCGGGAATTACTCTGCCGTTCTATTTCCCCAAACCGGGACTCGCCCTCTCTTTCGGGAATTACTCTGCCGTTCTATTTCCCCAAATCCTCACCCGCCCTCTCTTTCGGGAATTACTTTGCCGTTCTATTTCCCCAAACTGACACTCGCCTTCTCTTTCGGGAATTACTCTGCCGTTCTATTTCCCCAAACTGACACTCGCCTTCTCTTTCGGGAATTACTCTGCCGTTCTATTTCCCCAAACTGACCTTCGCCCTCTCTTTCGGGAATTACTTTGCCGTTCTATTTCCCCAAATCCTCACCCGCCCTCTCTTTCGGGAATTCCCCCTTCTCCCTATACCTGGTTTAAACCATTTTGTCATTTCTATTTAAAAAGGAAACTATCCTAATTCCATTTTCGTCTATACTGATAGATTATTATTTTCACTGCTGCAAAGATTGTATTGAATGACTATCTCTGCTTTGTTAGTCTAAAGGAAAATAATGTTTAATTTAGACTGCTGGCATTGAGATATCATAGAGATATAGAGATGATAAAAAGGGAACTGGGTGTTATTAATGAATCGGCAAAACAGGATTGCAGAACGTTTTGATTGGAATTTAAGCTTGCTGCTGTTTTTATTTTTTATCATTAGTTGTGTTGCTATATACAGCGGGCAATCAACTTCTCAATATAATGTCAATTTCGCTCTCGCCCAAGTTAAAAATTATGTGGCCGGGACCGTCATCTTAGCCATTGTGATGTACTTTGATACAGAACAGGTAAAGAAGCTTGCCTGGTATTTGTTTGGGTTTGGGTTCATTCTGCAGGCTGGATTGTTCGTTGCTCCAGAATGGCTTGCTGAGGAGAGAAAAGGAGCAACACTATGGTACCAAATAAAGTTCTTGGGTTCTGTCCAGCCTTCTGAGTTCTTTAAGATCTTTTTAATTATTGCGTTAGCTAAAGTAACCGTTGGTCATCATAAAAAGTATGTGTCCAAAACGTTTCAAACGGATTTATTGCTCCTTTTAAAAATCGGCGGTTTGACCTTTATTCCATTTGCATTAATTGTGGTCGAGGATTTAGGGACAGCGCTTGTTATTTTGGCGATCATGACTGGGATTATTCTCGTTTCCGGAATTACGTGGAAGCTGATTCTTCCGATTATCACTCTTGGAAGCGCAGCTGTTGCCGGTATATTATATCTTGTGATCCGGGCGCCGCAATACCTTGAGAAATACGTTGATACGTATCAGATGTATCGCATTTATGCCTGGTTAGATCCCGTTGGCCACCGTCAGGGAGATGGCTTGCAGTTATATAATTCCTTGCATGCAATCGGCTCTGGTCTTCTATCCGGAAAAGGCTTTTATGATCGGCAAGTGTATATCCCCGATGTTCATACCGATTTTATTTTTAGTGTCATTGGGGAAGAATATGGTTTTATTGGCGCCAGTATCGTCATTGGATTATTCTTTTTGCTGATCTATCATTTAACGAAGACAGCCTTAGAAGCTGCAGATCCTTTTAATACGTATATTTGTGTTGGCATTATTGGCATGATCACCTTTCATGTCTTCCAGAATATCGGCATGACCATCCAAGTGCTGCCGATTACGGGGATTCCGCTTCCTTTTATCAGTTATGGCGGAAGTTCGATTATGGGGAATATGATGGCAATGGGACTTGTCTTTGGAATGAGATTTCATCAGAAAAATTACATGTTCTCATCTGGGAAAAATTATGTTGACTAAATTTTACAATCACGTATAATACGGTATTAATATTAAAATCAATGACGAAGAGAGTAAGATACTGTGTTTACCAAAGCGAGACAGGGATGGTGTGAGCCTGTTGGTAGCCTTTATTCGAAACGCACTTCTGAGTCCAGTGCTGAAAAATCAGTAGGCTCTGGCGGTGATGACCGTTAAGACATGTATATTCAAGGGGTCCTATTGGACAATCAGAGTGGTACCGCGGGTATTTCAAACTCGTCTCTATTTTTAGAGACGGGTTTTTTTGTTTTTTAAAAGAACATTTAATCTTAAGGAGGCAGCTCGTATGATTGATTTCAAGAAAATATTCAGTTCTGCTTTAAACCTTCATTTTCATGATCATATGTCACTGGATCAAATTGAAGCACTTATTGAAACGCCCAAAAACCCGCTGCATGGAGACTTAGCTTTTCCATGTTTTCAACTAGCTAAAGCATTGCGAAAAAACCCCGCTGAAATTGCACAAAAAGCCGCTTTGGAGCTTCAAGGCTCCCTAATCCATCAGGCTAATGCAGTTGGGCCATATCTGAATGTCTTCTTTTCCAAAGAAGCAGCATCTGCACAGATTTTAGAAGAGGTTCTTAAACAAAACAGATTATTCGGCACCAATCAATCCGGGAAAAACAAAACCGCCTTACTGGATTACTCTTCTCCCAATATTGCCAAGCCATTTTCAATGGGACATTTACGTTCAACAGTCATCGGCAATGCTCTGGCCAACCTTGCAGAAGCATGCGGATATCAAACTGTACGAATCAACTATATCGGGGATTGGGGAACACAGTTTGGAAAACTCATTACTGCTTACCAAAAATGGGGAAGCCCTTCAGCAATTGAAAAGCAGCCCATTCAAGAGCTTTTTAAATTATATGTCCGCTTTCATGAAGAAGAAAATAACGATACAGAACTTACGGCAGAAGCAAGACGTTCTTTTAAGAAATTAGAAGATGGAGATCAAGAAGCAGAAAAACTCTGGAAATGGTTTAGAGATGAATCACTGACTGAGTTTCAGCGCATTTACAAACTATTAAATATCTCCTTTGATTCTTATCAGGGGGAAGCCTTTTATAACGATAAAATGGGGAACGCCGTTTCAGCGCTAAGAGACAAGGGATTACTATCGGACTCGGAAGGTGCCGAGGTTGTTTATTTAGACGACGGGCTCCCTCCCTGCTTAATAAAAAAATCGGACGGTGCCACATTGTATGCAACAAGAGATATTACAGCAGCCTTGTATCGCAAAACTCAATATCAATTTGATCATGCTTTATATATTGTTGGCCAGGAACAGTCAGTTCACTTTAAGCAAGTTAAACAAGTCATAAAAAAGCTGGGCTGTCACTGGGCAGATGATCTTTTTCATATCCCATTTGGTTTATATTTAAAAGACGGGCAAAAAATGTCGACAAGAAAAGGAAAAGTCATTCTTCTTGAAGAGGTCGTTCTTGAGGCGATTAAACTGGCTGAAATAAACATAGATAACAAAAATCCTAATCTGGAGAACAAAAAGGAAATTGCTAAAGCGGTTGGAGTTGGTGCCATTCTTTTTCATGATCTTAAAAATGACCGGATGAATTCTATCGAGTTTTCTCTAAAAGATATGCTGACCTTTGAAGGCGAAACAGGTCCTTACTTACAATACACGAACGCACGGGCATTCTCCATTCTGCGCAAATCATCATTAGAACCAGCTTCTGTGATCGGACTTTCTGATTCTGCCAGCTGGGAAGTATTAAAAAGCATTAACTCGTATCCTGTCAAAATTATCCAGTCCTATACATTGCACTCCCCTGCTATTCTGGCAAAACATCTTTTAGAAATCAGCAAAAACTTTAACAAATACTACAGCAAAGTTCACATTCTGGAAAATGATGAGTTGCTTCCATCCAGACTTGCCCTTGTCAAAGCCGTTACCATAACTCTTTCCAACGGCATGAAAATCCTCGGAATGGAAGCTCCAGAAAAAATGTAACTTACTGCTCTCCTGCTGTTTTTTTCTTGCTGCGCATTCTCACAAAGGCAATCACAAAAAAGCTCAGCAAGAAAAGTGCGGTAATCGCCAAACCTGCTGTATTGAAGTTTACTAGCTTCATGATGACACTAATAACAGTAGATATATACAATACTCCTAATAGGCGGGTAATTTCCCCGTTTGCAAAGAAATTGGTTAAACGGGCTCCAAATTGGGAGCCGATTAGACCGCCGGCGACTAAGATTAAACCTACGAGCAAGTCAATCTGAACATCAAAGGAATACGAGACAAAACCGGATGAAACAATGAACAACACGGCAAATAAACTGGTGCCCACCGCTTTTTTAGACGGAAAACCAAGGAAAGCAACGCTTAATGGAACAATAATAAAGCCTCCCCCTACACCGAGGGTTGTAGAAACTAAACCTGCTCCAAAACCAATGATTAATACTTTTCCAATTCCAGGTGAACGTTTCTGCATTCCCTTTTGAACTGCTTTCTCTTTTTTTAGCATCTGTATGGAGAAATAGGAAAGCATGACAATATACAGCATGGGGATAACCCATTCATCATAGCCGCGTGCTTCAAGAAACAGAACGAATGGCTTAGCAATCTGTGTTGCCAGCATGCCGCTAATTCCCAGCAGCAAACCTTCCTTCCAATATATATTTTTCATCCTTAAATGGGCAACGATCCCCGAAAGAGAGCTCCCTATCGTAAATAACAAGCTCGTCGTGATCGCTTCAACTGGTTCATAACCAATCAGCATTAAAAATGGTGTTAAAATAAACCCCCCGCCAATCCCAAAGAAGCCCGACATGACACTTACTAAAACACCTAATAAAAAAAAGAAAAAGTATTCCACGATATCACCCTCTGCTTAGAAACATATACTCCCAACATTGTACACCTGCCAAAAAGACATGTCTAACCCCGATTGAACAAGCATATGATGATCATGAAAGGAGCATTAGAATATGTCTGCGTTTATACATAGTATTGAAGTTTGGTTAATGGAGTATGGTGTCTTTAGTTTATTGTTTATCTCCTTTGCAGATTCTTCTTTTTTTCCGATTCCACCTGACGTTCTCTTAATTCCTCTTGGGATTGCCAATCCGGACAAAGTCTTTGCTTATGCATTGTTAACCACTGCAGCCTCAGTACTTGGTGCTGCATTTGGCTGGGTAATAGGAAAAAGACTTGGAAGACCTGTTTTAAAATTCATTATCTCGGAAAGCAAGATTATCAGAGTAGAAGAATACTTTGCTAAATACGGAGCAATGGCTATATTAATCTCTGCATTTACACCATTCCCTTTTAAAATTTTCACCATTTTTGCTGGGATTTCAAATGTTAAATTAAACGTATTAATTATTTGGTCTATTATTGGCAGAGGCGCACGGTTCTTTTTAGAAGCAACGATCATTCTCTACCTTGGTGCCAAAGCTGGACCCTATATCCAGGAACATTTTACACAAATTACATTGATTGGCGGAGGCGTCGTTATTATTGCTTATTTGCTTTACCTGCTGATAAAAAATAGGACGAAACCTATTAACATAACAAAGCGCTGACATTCTCAAGATGTCAGCGCTTTGTTTTTTATTATAAATATTAATTTAAAATAATTATAATTTAATATTGATTTTATTTTTATATTTGTTATAATTAACTTATAAGATTAATAAGGAGGCTTTTATAATGGAAAAATTATATTCAGCACTTAACGTACAAATCTCTAACTGGAGTGTTCTTTACACAAAATTGCATCGCTATCACTGGTATGTAAAAGGTCCTAACTTCTTTGCACTGCATGCTAAATTTGAAGAATTATATAATGAAGCAGCTAACGTTGTAGATGAAGCTGCTGAACGTTTACTTGCAATCGGCGGCAAGCCTGTATCGACTATGCAGGAGTATTTAAACACTTCCACATTAACGGAAGATACAGCACCTGCTACAGCTAGTGAGATGGTTGCAAACTTAGCAGCAGATTACACTCAGTTAAAGAAAGAACTGGAAGACTTAGCTTCACTTGCAGCAGAACAAAACGATGATTTAACAAACGACTTCGCAGTAGGCTTAATGGCTGCACTAGATACACATATCTGGATGTTTAACGCTTACTTAGGAGAATAATAGAAATTGCTAAAGAAGTCAGTGATGATTATCACTGACTTCTTTTTTTGCCCAATTTCCACCTTGAGCATGTTACTATTTAAATAAGAACATGTTAGGGGGAGAATACCATTAAGTTTAATCAGGTTGTAAAGTCAATAGAAGAGCTTCATAGTATTGCAGGAACACCAGGAATCACGGTGTTAAATAAAACGATATCTTTCTTAGATGATCATTGCAGAAGCTTTATGGAGAAATCACCTTTTGTGTTTATCTCAACTTCTGATTCAACTGGACGCTGTGACTGCTCGCCTCGCGGGGATGCTCCAGGCTTTGTACATGTGCTTGATGAGAAACATTTGGTTATTCCAGAAAGACCTGGGAACCGAAAAATGGACTCACTCATCAATATCCTTTCAAACCCAAATATCGGACTCATCTTTGTCATTCCTGGATTAGGAGAAACGCTGCGGATTAACGGTTCTGCGACTATTATTCAAGATGCTGAAATTCTTGAAAAGATGGCTGTTAACGGAAAGTCTCCTCAGCTCGGCATCGCTGTAGAAGTAGAAGAGTGCTATATTCACTGCGCTAAAGCCTTTAAGCGCTCTCAACTATGGGAGCCAGAATCCTGGAGCACAAAGGAGCAGCTGCCGCAGCCTGCTAAAATGCTCGCAGCCCACATCAACATGGAAGACCTTGATAGTGAAAAAATTCAAACTTCCTTAGACCTAAGCTACAAGCACAACTTATATTAAACAGAAAAAGACACAAACCGCGATTTACTAGATTCGGTTTGTGTCTTTTTCTGTTTGAGATGTTCCTTAAAAATAGATATTGACAATATTTAGTGACGGGCGTATTTTTAGAATCAAATAATACCCCACAACCATTGGGAGATAGAAGGGTATCCAATGAACACTAAATACTGGACATTAAATCCTGCCCAGCTGATTGTTTCTGTTTTTGCTTTATGCGCATTGGCAGGCACTGTCCTATTGAAGCTGCCGATTGCAACGGAGAAAGGCGTATCTTGGATTGATGCTGCTTTTATATCGACTTCAGCTATTACTGTTACCGGGCTCGCTTCAGTTGACCCAGGCTCTACCTTTACTCTATTCGGTGAAATTGTTCTTATGTTTCTCATGCAGATAGGCGGCATTGGGGTTATGTGCTATGCGGTTTTAATTTATGTCCTTATCGGCAAAAGAATTAAATTCAAAGAAAGACTGTTAATACAGCAAGCGCTGAATCAAAATTCACTCGGAGGCGTTATCAAGCTTGCCCGCAGTGTTTTGATTTACTCTTTTGTTATCGAGGCTGCAGCTGCGCTCTTACTCAGCATTCGCCTTGTTCCGGAATATGGGTTTGGCCAAGGTCTTTATTACAGCCTTTTTCATTCTATTTCCGCCTTTAATAATGCAGGATTAGCTTTATGGTCTGACGGTTTAATGGGCTTTGTTGGGGATCCGGTCATGAATATTGTTATTACGATGCTATTTATTTTTGGAGGTCTCGGCTTCACCGTCATTGCAGACCTCATTTACGCTAAACGATTTAGACAACTATCACTTCATTCTAAAATGATGATTACAGGCACCTTTGTGATAAATATTGTGGCGATGTTTGTCATCTTTTTCCTTGAATACAATAATGAAGGCACACTCGCTCCTCTTTCATTATGGGAAAAAGCTGCTGCTTCTTATTTTCAAGGTGTAAGTCCAAGAACAGCAGGATTTAATACAGTGGATATTTCTGCGATAGAAGATCCGACCGCCTTCTTTATGATGATGCTGATGTTTATTGGGGCAGGCAGCACTTCTACAGGGGGAGGCATTAAATTAACCACCTTCCTGATTCTTTTATTAGCTGCCATTACCTTTATTCGCGGCAAGAAGGATACAGTTATTTTTAGAAAAAGATTACAGGAGACGACCATCATGAAAGCACTGGCCATCGCTGTTACCAGTCTCATCTTTATTTGTATGGCTATATTTTTACTGACCATTTTTGAAGAGAGAGATTTTCTGCCGCTTGCCTTTGAAGTGATTTCAGCTTTTGGCACTGTCGGTCTTTCAATGGGGGTTACGCCTGAATTGTCGGTAATCGGGAAACTTATTATTATGTTTATTATGTTTTTAGGAAATATCGGTCCGCTAACACTGGCATACACCCTGGCAAAACCGGACCAGCAAAAGATCCGCTATCCGCAGGAAGATGTGCTGACAGGCTGATTACTTGAGAAAATGAGATCACGCTATGGAGTTTTATGATATATTGTGGGCGATTATAGATTATTCGCGACTGTTTTTCCAGTTTTTAGTATAACGTGGCGCAATTAAAGCTTGACACACTACAAAAAAGGCAGCATGGGAAGCACCATTCACCACACTGCCTTTTACTTATTTAAGCTTTCATAACTCGCTGTTTTATTTTTATACATTGCATCATCTGCATACTTCAGTATCTGTTCAATAGTTAATTGAGAATTGGGCTCATACTGAAAGTAGCCGATACTGGCTGATACCTTGTAAGGCCGATGATCACGATGATCTAATTCGGCAAATTTCTGTTCAGCCTGCTTCCATATGCGTTCTGCTCCAAATAAATCTTTGTTTAAAAACACTAGTACAAATTCATCTCCGCCATATCTGAAAAACAGATCTTCTTCATCAATGACTTCCTGAATGCTTTGGCAAATAGACTTGATTAAATTGTCTCCTTCTAAATGACCATAGCGGTCATTCACCATTTTAAGCTTGTTGATATCAATAAAGCCTATTACCATAGTGCTATTTGAATGATCTGCCCGATCTATTTCCAGCTGCAGGTGATTGAGTCCGTATTTGCGGTTCATCAGCCCTGTTAAAGAATCAATAGAAGCATTTTGCATCAATTCATTCTCCAGCTTTTTCATATGAGTAATATCAGTAATTCCCGTTAATATACACTCTTGATCGCCATAAATCACTTTCTCACAAAAAACGAGCGCCCACACATTTCTTCCATCTGATCCCTTCAGTTCAAGCGTGCGATGAACACTTCCCCGCTCCTTTACTTCTCTTACAAGATGCTCTCTTTCTGAAGGATTATTGTAGATGCTGAGGGTACCAAGAAGATGAATATCTTCAACTAAGCTTTGAAAATAAAGTGAAGCCTTTTTATTGGTTAAGATCGGTTTCCCCTCATAACTCGTCAATATGAGCGGATAGGGATTAACCTCAAACATTTTCCTGAAGTTTTGCTCATTTTCTTTCAGCTTCCCTACATGCGTATAATCTCTTTTAATATATAAAAAAATTCCTCCAGCAAGTAATAAAGCATAAACTAAAGCCGCAGTAGAGTTAAAAGCTTTTGTGAGAAACTCATACTGATTCTCTGCATAAAGAAATAATCCTGTTAAAAACAAGAAATGATTGACCATTAATATCATGGATATATTTCTAAATTTCAGCGGAAGAAAAGCACCTATTGTAAGGATGATAATAACATATGAATCTATATTTCCAGTCAGCCTCTGACTATTAATAGAAGAAACAGAACCGATAAAGGCGTAACAGGCAGCATAGATATGTACAATGTTATTTAACGTTTTCGGTGATAAAATAATAGCTCTTTTTTTTCGGTAATAATGAAATAGGAGAAACAAAGCGGATAGGACAAATACCAAGAAATGAAAGGATCGCAAAACAAATAGATACGTTTGATCGGCTACATCTCCCATCATCACAAAGCCAAAATAGAGGAGTGCAGCATATGTAATGACAACAAGCCATGAAATCGCCTTAATTCTTTTATAGGCAATATTATTTAAGTTTGTTAATAAACCTTGAGATACAGAAAGCATTGACAAAGAATCATAAGCACTTTTGAAAAATGGCAAATTCAACTGACATCATATCCCTTTTCATGTTCATTCAAATTATTTTACCATATGTTTCAATTTGCATACATATAAATTTTTATTCTGTCAGACTTGAAAACTCCGATTTCTGCTGCATATATTATCGATTTTTTCACGTTAGTTTTATAGCAGCGGAGGGTATAAAAGAGTGTGAATTGGACTCGTTTATAAGAGCATATATTGATCTATGTATTTATTTTTGGAGGTGCACGATGAAAACATCGCAAAAGTTTTTACTGGAAAAGGAAGATATGACTAATGAACAAATCGTTCCTGAATGGGTCATTCGGGAATATGATACTTTCAGAAAAACGGTAACGGATAAAACGTTCCCTTGTTATTTTGGGATGAGTGCTGAAAAAAAGGGCGAACTTCGCTATGCCTATATTTCTCAAGACGACTGGTCTTCATTGCCTAAAGCGATTGAGGAATTTATTAAACTATTTGATGCACCTAAACTAACACGCCATGGCTTATTTGTATTTGTGGAGCCTGAAATGGAAGAAAAGAGCATCGAACACTACCGTCAATATTTCTGGAATATTCTTCAATACTTGCATGATCAAGATCAAAAACCTTGGCCAGCGGATTACCCGACAGATCCTGACCACCATTTATGGGCATTTTCTTTTGCTGGCGAACCTTTCTTCGCATTTGGCAATGCACCAGCCTATAAGCAAAGAAAGACGCGTGATCTTGGCAACAGTCTTGTCCTCGGTTTTCAGCCTCGCAGAATCTTTGAAGGTCTTGAAGGAACATCAAAGGGCGGTATTATGTCACGCGAAAAGGTAAGAGAACGTGTAGAAAAATGGGATGGGCTTCCGAAGCATCCTGACATCAGCCACTATGGGGATCCAAATCATAGAGAATGGAAGCAGTATTTTATAGGAGACGACATTGAGCCGATTACAGGAAAATGTCCATTTCATCATAAAAGTAATCAATAGCAGCACAATCTAGATGACTGTGTTAATACTTAGAATAAAAGACCAAATCAATATGACTTGGTCTTTTTTCACGCACAAGCCACTTCGCCAAGTGTCCTGATCTCCTTTTTCATCATTCTACGGAAAGAATTTCAAAGGTTAGACATATATTGTTCAATCAGCCTTCCTAAGCGGCTGAAATAAATAAGGGCTTCTTCTGCTTGTGTGATTCCATCCATTAGTACCACACCGTAAAGCAAATGATGATCTTTTTTCAATATTGCACAATCATGGCTAACACCAGGCAATTCTCCTGTTTTCCCATACACAGTTATCTCGCTGCTCGATACTGAATAAGCCAGCTTACGGAGCTGCTGCCTCCCCATAATTTCCAGTCCCAATGCCCGGCTTTCTTCATTTAACAATCCATCTTCTGTAAGAAACTTCAAACAAATTCCCAGGTCATAAGCGGATGTGGTATTCTCAAAACCTCTCCTTCCTGCTTCAAAATCCATCATTTTTCTCTGCAATTTCGTTTCTTGCAAATTCATACTTTTAATACACTGCTCGATTTGATTCTGCCCGAGAAGATCAATGAGAATGTTTGTGGCAGAGTTATCGGAAACAACGATCATCAAAGACAGTAAATCAACCAGTTTCATCTCCGCTGGAAGGGATAGCGATTGCAGAATCCCTGCTCCTCCTGTTATATGGGAAGGAGAAATCGATATAGACTGTTTCAGATCAATTCCCCCTGACTCAGCCTGCTGAAGAGCCTCTAGTAGTATAGGGACTTTTATCGTGCTTGCTGCTGGATAAACGGTATGACTCTCTTTTTCTATTACACCTTTATCTGACTCTATAAAAAGGCTCACTCTGCCATGTGCGGCAGAAGTAAGCCTTTGAACGTCTCTATTAAATTGATCCCAATTCATCTTGATGCCGCTACCTGGGACCAATCATGATCACCTGCTTTAGAAGGGTCATATAAATGACAGGCCACATAATGCTGATCTTCGATTTCCTGCCATTCCGGCTTTTCTGCCGCACACACCTCCATCGCATGCGGACATCGTGTTCGAAACACACAGCCCGAAGGCGGATTCATAGGGCTAGGCAGCTCACCTTCAAGGATGATTCTTTCTCTCGTATCCTCCACATCAGGATCAGGGATCGGAATGGCTGATAATAAAGCTTGTGTATAAGGATGAAGCGGTTTATGATACAATTTTTTACTTTGTGTTAACTCAATTAGATGCCCCAAATACATGACACCAATCCGATCGCTAATATGTTTTACCATTGATAAGTCGTGAGCAATAAACAGGTATGTCAGGCCTTTCTTCTTCTGCAGCCCTTTTAGCAGATTCACTACCTGTGCCTGCACGGAAACATCAAGGGCCGAAATCGGTTCATCAGCAATGATAAATTCAGGGTCCAAGGATAACGCCCTAGCAATTCCAATTCTCTGCCGCTGTCCGCCGCTAAACTCATGCGGATAGCGGTTGGCGTGATCCCGATTCAGTCCAACATCTTCTAACAATTGGTATATACGCTCTTCTCTTTCCTTTTTATCCTTATATAAGCCTTGCACTTCCATTGGCTCAGAAATAATTTCTTGAACGGTAGACCGCGGATTTAAGGAAGCATAAGGATCTTGAAAGATCATCTGCATTTTGCGATGAAAAGAAAATCGTTCCTTGTCATTCATTTCATGTACATTTTTCCCATCATACAGTACTTCTCCATCTGTTTGATCGTATAATCCAATAATTGTGCGTCCTGCCGTTGATTTTCCACAGCCAGATTCGCCGACAATTCCAAATGTTTCTCCTTTTTTTATCGCAAAAGAAACGTCATCAACTGCCTTTAGCATTACACCTTTCTCCATCTGAAAATACTTTTTTAAGTTTTTCACTTCCAAGAGAGCGTCATGTGCCATTATGATTCCTCCGTCTCTCGCCAGTAGCGCCGTGCTGTACAAAGCTCTTTTTCATATATCGTGTTCTGCAGCTCTATCACTTCGATTGTTTTTCCTGTTTTAGGAGAGTGAAGCAATCGGCCATCACCATAGTAAATCCCCACATGATGAATCTTTCCCTTGCCTTCTTCATAAGCAAAAAACAAGAGATCGCCTGGCCGGATTTGTTCTAAATCAATATTTAATCCTGCCTGCGCCTGGTCAGAGGCATCACGGGGAATATCATAGCCATTCGCCCGGCATGCTGCATAAGCAAATCCTGAACAGTCATAACCGTAACTGCTCATTCCGCCCCACAAATAAGGCAGACCAATAAATTGCTCTCCCGCTTTAACAATAGATGCTCCATTTCCCAGCGGCCGCTGAATGGATTTGAAAATGCTGACATCCTGCTTTTGCAGGTACGCACCGCTGCCTGGTGTACTGACTCTTACTAATTCCTTTTCCTCACTAATAACAGGCAGTTTCGTCATATAGCTTAGCTCCAGCAGACATTCATTTTCCTCTGAAAAAAGATCTGCCTTCTTATTCGTAATTACAGCAAAAAAATCAGATTTAATATCCATGATCTCCTTCGTTATTTGTGCCAGTGGTATCCACCCTGGATATCCTCTTTCATCTTTAGAAGAAGGCTGATCGGGAACGAACACATATGCCCAATCTCCTTCAATCCTATCGATTAGCACTTCCCCGCCATACAAAACTTGTGATTGTACAAGGTTGCTGCTGCAAAGTTCCAAACTGTTTTCATAAGATAATCCATTTAGCCATCCTGTTATGTCTGCTGGAGAGCTAATTGCTTTTTGATCTAGATCCCGCGCTGATTGCGGAGTTGTCCAAACGGTTGCTACTGGTACATTAATTCGCCATTTTGCTTTGTTTGACATTTGCAGCACCTCCCTCCTTCTGTATATTGCTTATTCCAAGACCAAATGAATTTGGAAGCGTAATTTTTCTTCCATTATAAATAATGCCGCCCTCTACAACATCTTGTGCCAGCATAAGCGGAGCATCGAAATCAAAACGGGTGATATTTTTCTTGCTTGCTGCAAAATGAGCTGCGGCTGAAATGCCAATGCGTGTTTCAATCATGCTGCCGACCATACATTCCATTCCATTAATTTCGGCGAGCTGGTTAATCATTTGTGCCTGATAAATGCCGCCTGACTTCATTAATTTTATATTGATTAGATCCGCACTTCTTGTTTTGATTACTTCAAAGGCCTGTTTGGGTGTGAACACACTTTCATCTGCCATGATCGGTGTTTCAACATGATCAGTAACCTGCTTTAGTCCTTCAATATCCCATGCTTTTACGGGCTGTTCAACTAGTTCTATGTTTAAATCCAAGTCTTCCATCTTTTGAATAGCTCGTACTGCTTCCTTTGCCTTCCAGCCTTGGTTGGCATCGAGCCGAATTTTAATATGATTGCCGATTCTCCTGCGAATTTCCTGAATTCTTTCAATATCGGTTTCGATTAAGTCTTTGCCTACCTTTACCTTTAACACATGAAAGCCTTGCCGTACATATGAAACGGCATCCTCCCCCATCTCTTTTGGGTCATTTACACTAACTGTATAATTGGTTTCAATCTCGTTTTTATGTCCGCCGAGATATTGATAGAGAGGTAGTTTACATTGCTGAGCGATACAATCGTATAAAGCCATATCAATAGCAGCCTTAGCGCTCGTATTTCCAACAAGCAGTGTATGAATTCCTTGAAAAATCGTTTCATACTGATTTAAATCTTGCTGAATTAAAAATGGTTTTAAGACTTGGTGGATTGCAGCCTCAATACTGTCCATTCCTTCTCCAGTGATGACCACAGTTGGAGGAGCTTCTCCCCAGCCCACGACTCCGTTATCACAGGATATTTTCACCACAACGGCATATGCTGTTTCTACAGTTCTCAGTGCAGTCTTAAACGGCTTAATAAGCGGTACGGCTAGCCGGTATGTTTCTATATTTGCTATTTTCATTCTTTCCCACCCTTATATCACACCATTTTCAATGATGAATTCCTTTTGATCAGCATGTAAAACTGCCTTCACTCCAAGTGGAACAGAGAAGTGAGGGGAACAGTGGCCAATTTTAAAACCCTTCACTGCCGGTTTATTCGTTTTTTGTATATAATAGTCAATTACTTCTTCAAGTGTAAGCGATGCTTCCCTTTTTGGTTCACAATCGTTAAAATCGCCTATTATAAATCCAGCGGCATCATCCAGCTTCCCTGCCATCTGCAGCTGGTTTAGCATGCGGTCGACATTGCGCGGTTCTTCATGAATATCTTCTAACAGCAGCAGCTTACCTTTTGTATCAACCTCAAAAGCAGTCCCAAGTGTGCTTGTTATTAAACAAAGATTGCCGCCAATTAATTCACCCTCCGCGGTGCCTGAGACAATGGTTTCCAGTTTGGAGAGATGCTCTGGGTAACGAAGCTCCTGCGGTTCAAACAGCTGACTGACATATTTTTTTGACCATTCGTCTGCATGCTCCTTTCCCAAGTCCGATGCAAGCATCGGACCATGAAAAGTGACCAATCCTGTCTTTTGTCTAATCGCCGTATGCAGGAACGTAATATCACTATAGCCCCAAAAAATCTTTGGATGATTTCTAATAAGCTCATAATCTATTTGTGCAGCAATCCTGCCAGTGCCATAACCGCCGCCAGCACAGAAAATAGCTTTCACTTCTTGATCCAGGAACATCTCCTGCAAATCTTTCAGCCTTTCATCATCTTCTCCAGCCAAATAACCGTTCTGAGCATACACATGGTTTCCGACTTTATATTTTAGTCCGAGCTGCTCCAGAAAAGAAAAAGATCGCTCTAAATTCTTTACATCAGGAGGACTGGCAGGTGAAATAATCCCAATCGTATCTCCTTTTTGCAGCCTTTGCGGTTTGATTTCTTTCATTGCTGTCACATCCTTCATTCGCTGTGTTAGTCTCATTTGCAAGGTTTGAATACAGTAAGCAGACGGAGGGATGTTCAGCAGAACACCCCACCAATGCTTTTACAATTAGTTCTTATCTGCCCACTTTAACTCCATATAGCCAACTGGATGGCGGACAATACCAGACACACTCTCATTTTGCATAAACACTTGGTTATAGAAATGTATTGGAATGATTGGCATTTCATCCATTAAAATCTTTTCTGCTTCATACATCATGTCATAGCGAGCTGCCTCATCTGCTTCATTTTTTGCATTTTGGATAAGCTGATCATATTCAGCGTTCGACCAGCCTGTTCGGTTCATTGAATGTCCTGTTTGGAAGTTTTCAAGGAAATTGATCGGATCTGCATAATCAGCAAGGAATGAACTGCGTGAAAGCTGGAATTTCAATGCAGATTGCTCCTCCGCAAAAACATTCCATTCCATATTCGCCAGCTGAACTTCTACTCCAAGATTATCTTTAAACATCTGCTGAAGTGTCTCTGCTATCTTTTTATGCGCATCACTTGTGCTATATGTCAGTGTTACTTCTGGAAGCGTGTCATAGCCTTCCTCTTCCATTCCTTGTGCAAGAAGCTTTTTCGCTTCTTCTGCATCTGTCTTCACAAGGTCTCCTGCTGTTTCACGGAAATCGTTGCCGGAAGGATCCGTAAATCCATAAGAAACAAATCCATAAGCTGGCTTTTCCTGTCCTTTTGTCACGAAATCAACGATTTGCTGTTGATCAACTGCCATCGCAAATGCTTTACGAATATTTTCATTTTGGAAAGGTTCCTTCGTTACATTAAAGCGATAGAAATAATCTCCCGCCTGATCGACAACCTCAACCTTTCCTTCACCAAAAAGCTGTTCACTTAAATCTGCAGGCACATCTGATGTATCAAGGTCACCAGCCTGGAACATCTGATATTCTGTGTTCGTATCATCAACCATTGCCCAATGTACTTTATCAAGCTTTACATTTTCCGCATCCCAGTATTGGTCATTTTTCTCCATTATGAAATGGCTGTCATGCTCCCACTCTGCTAAGTTGAAAGGCCCGTTTCCGACAAACGTTTCTGCTTCTGCGAACCATTCTGGATTTTCAGCAGCTACCTTCTCATTTACCGGGAAAAATGCCGGATTAGAGATAACGCTTAAGAAATATTCTTGAGGACTGATTAGCGTCACTTCGAAGGTTTTCTCGTCAACAGCTTTCACTGCCACATCATCTGCTGAGCCTTCTCCGTTATTAAATGCCTCCCCGCCTTCAATAAAGTAGCCAAGAAATGCAGCTGGTGAACCCGTTTCAGGGTTTAAAAGTCTTTTCCAGGCAAAAACAAAATCACCGGCTGTTACATCATCGCCATTCGACCATTTTGCATTTTCCCGGATATGAAATGTATAGGTTTTTCCATCATCAGAAAGATCCCAATTTTCAGCAATAGCTGCTTCTGGCTCATGATTCTTCCCAAGACGCGTCAGACCTTCCATTAAGTTATTTAGCGCCTGCCATGAAACGGAATCAAAACCAATTGGCGGATCAAACGATGTAGGCTCCTGCCCGTTATTTAAGTACAATACTTTTTCAGCAGTTTCGGTATCCTCTCCGTCAGGCTGTTCTGTTTCATTACCTGCATTCTCATTGGCCGTACACGCAGCAAGCACAAATACCAACAAACCCATCAAAAATAAAGACAACAGCTTTTTCATTCTTTTTCCCCCTTATTTGCTATTATTTTTTATTTTCCTTATATAGAACTCTCACTTTGCGTGAAAGAAGCTATCTCAGCTATCTGGCAAGCAGCGCTTTTGCCCTCTCATCCTGAAGCCAGCATTCCACATGATGCTCCTGAGTCAATCTCGTTTGGAAAGGATAAGCTCTGCTGCACACCTCCATTGCATGTTCACAGCGGGCTGTAAAAGGACAGCCTGCCGGGGGTGAGAATAAATCCGGCGGAGAACCCATGATTGGAATCAATTCATCATCTTCCAGATCAAGACGCGGAACAGAGTTGAGCAGCCCTTTTGTGTAAGGATGCTGCGGGTTGTAAAAAATCTCTCTGCGTGTGCCTGCTTCAACGATTTTGCCTGCATACATGACGGCAACTCGATCTGCAACTTGAGCAACTACACCTAAATCATGCGTAATCAAAATAATGGAGACACCTGTTTTCATTTGAATTTCCTTAAATAAGTCTAGAATCTGTGCCTGTATGGTCACATCCAGAGCAGTCGTCGGCTCATCAGCTATCAGCACCTCTGGCTCACAGACGAGTGCCATGGCAATCATTATTCTCTGTCGCATTCCTCCGCTGAATTGGTGAGGATAGTGCTTCAGCCTCTCCTTCGGATTCGGAATGCCCACAAGCTTTAACATATCTAACGCTTGTTCTTTTGCATTTTTTCGCGAAATTCCTTCATGCTGTATAATCGCTTCAATAATTTGCTCCCCCACTGTGATGGTTGGGTTTAATGCCGTCATTGGGTCCTGAAAGATCATGGAGATATCAGCACCGCGAAGTTCCCTCATTTCAGATTCCTTCACCTTTGTTAAATCTCTTCCCTTAAACAAGATTGAACCATTTGTGATTTTTCCTGGAGGACTTGGGATTAAGCGCATAATACTTTGAGAAGTAACACTTTTCCCGCATCCTGATTCTCCAACAATCGCCAGAGTTTCTCCTTTATACAGATCAAAAGAAACACCCCTGACTGCTTTTATTTCTCCCCCATAGGTTGAGAATGCGACATGAAGATCCTTTACCTCTAATGTTTTTTCCATCTGTCTACCCCCTCAGCCTTGGATCGAGAGCATCCCGGAGCCCATCACCAAGCACATTGAATGAAAACATGGTTAAAGAAATAAATAATGCCGGGAAAAATAACCGCCACCAGTGTCCGGATAAAATAGAGGACAATCCGTCATTTGCCATAGAACCCCAGCTTGCTAATGGCGGCTGTATGCCGAGACCCAGAAAACTAAGAAATGCTTCAGCAAAAATGGCGGATGGAACAGTTAAAGTCATTTGAACAATGATCGGGCCCATTGTATTTGGAAGCAGGTTTTTCCGGATGATTCGGGGCGTTTTTGTGCCAAATGTTTTTGAAGCAAGCACAAATTCATGATTTTTCAGCTGCAATACCTGTCCCCTAACAATTCGAGCCATCCCAACCCAGCCTGTAACAGACAAGGCGAAAATAATGGTGAACAAGCCTGGGCCCATCACTACACTAATAAGAATGACAACAAGCAAATATGGCAAACCATATAAGACTTCTATAAAGCGCATCATAAGATTATCGGTTCTTCCGCCTTTATAGCCTGATACACCTCCATAAATAACGCCTATTATAAAATCAATTAAAGCAGCAACAATTCCAACGAAAAGGGAGATCCTTGCTCCATACCATGTTCTTGCAAAAATATCGCGGCCAAGCTCATCTGTTCCAAACCAGTATTCAGATGAAGGCGGCAGATTTTGATTTACTAAATTCCCCTGTGAGACACCATGCGGAGAAATCATCGGCCCAATAATAGCCATAATCGCTAACAGTACTAAAAATAAGCTCCCTGCCATAGCCAGCTTGTTTTTCAGCAATCTGCGCCACGCATCTTTCCAATAAGAGAGACTAGGACGGACGACTGCCTCCGCTGCTCTTTCATCCTTATTTTTTGGGGTAAACCATTCATCGGGAATTTCATGTGCTATGTTTGGATCTTGCTGCTTCCCCAATTCCATCAAATCCCCTCCTTTTTATGCAGCTTAATGCGCGGATCAAGAATGCCGTAAGCAATATCGACTAAGAAAAGCATGATGATCAGGATAGAGCTATAAAAGACAGTGGTTCCCATAATCACAGGATAGTCACGCTGGTTAATGCTTTCGACAAAATACTTGCCCATTCCAGGGATGGCAAAGATTTTTTCAATGACAAAGGTTCCAGTTAAAATACTTGCTGCAAGTGATCCGAGAATGGTTACCACCGGAAGTAAGGCATTCCTTAACGCATGCTTAAAAATGATTTTCACTGGAGATAATCCTTTTGCTTTAGCTGTTCGAATATAATCCTGTGTTAAAACTTCCAGCATACTCGATCTGGTTAAGCGGGCAATGATCGCCATCGGTCCCGTTGCTAAAGCGAATGTAGGCAGTACCATATGCATTGTGCTTGACCAGGTTGCCACTGGAAAGATCGGAAAATTAACAGCAAGCTGCTGAATGAGCATCGTAGCCAATACAAAGTTCGGGATGGATATGCCCAAAACGGCTATCGTCATCGCCAAATAATCGATAAAACCATTGTGTCGGAGAGCAGCAATGACACCAAGGGTAATTCCTGATATTACAGCAACTATCAGTGTGACAATGCCAAGCTCAAAGGAAATCGGAAACCCTCTGCCTAACATCTCATTAACGGTCTGTGATGATTTTTTTATTGAAGGGCCAAAGTCAAACGTCACCACCGATTTGAGGTAGTTTCCGTATTGAACAATTAATGGCTGGTCCAGCTGATAAAATTTCTCTAGATTTTCCTGAACAGCTTCACTTGTTGCACGCTCCTCATTGAAAGGCGAACCAGGAATGGAGTGCATTAAAAAGAACGTCAATGTAATAATGAACCAAAGTGTAATAATCATAGCGATGAGACGTTTTAGTATATACTTGGCCAAATCCCGATTCCTCCTAACAGAATGATGTTTGCATCGCTAGCTCTGTCATAACGAGCATGGCACGATAAGCTTCAAGAATGTCCTTTGCTTGAAATTTAACAATGGTAGTTCCTTCTTCAATTTCCGTACCAGGCATTAATGCTGCCCATTCGGCTTGCCCGTAATTGGCAAATTCAATGCGAAGAACTGGATTGGAAGGCGGCACGAGCGGTTTTACATTTTCCCTATTTGCTAATGCTTCTTTTGTTTTTTCCCGTAACAGTTCACCTGCTTTTGCCGGTGTGAGCGATTGAACCGCTGACCTCGAGATTGTTTTTTTTACGATGGCGGTAGTGACATTTGGAATGAGCTTTTCTGCTTCTAATGCAGCCTGGTCATCTCCTGCTACTAAAAGGACCGGAACCCCATAAAATCCTGCCACTAAAGCATTAAAGCCCATTTCTCCAATGGCCATATCGTTTATGTACATATGCCTTACACCAAAAATCATCGAATGAGACATCGCACCCTTCATCGATGCCCGAGCATGATAGCCTACAAAGGCAGCTCCGCTAAATGAGGAATCCAAACCTTGTACCATTGAAAAAGGTTTTACATCCCCCACATTCACAGTTGCTTCCGGATGCAGCCTTTCAATCAGCAGGTTATTCATCTTCGAATGACTGTCATTCACCAGCACCTCTGTACAGCCTTGCTGAAACGCTTCAGTTACCACATAATTTGCTTCATCTGTCATTAAAATCCGGCCTCGCTCGTAATTATGCCGGGATGAATCCACATGCGTATAATCCGCCAAACCCGTAATGCCTTCCATATCTACCGAAATATAAAACTTCAAATCCAAAACCCCCTTCTCTCTCTACCAAACCCATTTCATAAATTGTTAGATTATATGACAAAAACCCAATGAATATAAAGAAAACTTGCCGAGTGGCAAGCCGTAGGCGCAGACAGAGGCCTAGTTGCTCTTATACTTCCTTCTCATCGAGGAGCTACTTCGAATCTGCTCCCATAACCTCGATGATCTCAAAGGAAGTGTAAAGAAAACTTGCCGAGTGGCAAGCCGTTAGGCGCAGACAGAGGCCTAGTTGCTCTTATACTTCCTTCTCACTGAGGCACTGCGTCGATTTTTCTTCCCTGTCCTCAGTGATCCTCCAAGGAATGTGTAAAGAAAACTCGCCGAATGGCAAGTCGTTAGACGCAGACAGAGGCGTAGTTGCTCTTATACTTCCTTCTCACTGGGGCACAACCGATATTGCTAATATAAAAGAGTAATCTTAAAATCAATCTACGAAAAAAATCCAGCTGCCAGAGTGGATATCTATTTCCTCTGACAGCTGGATTTCATCTGTGTAAGCAGAAGAAGCAGCTATTTATTCATTATTTGCAAGTATTTAATATTTGCATTTTTAAATGCAACCATGAGCGCTTTTTGGGACGAGCCAAAATACCTAGATTCAATTTCCTCTAATAAAAAGTCGAGATCTGTAATGTATTTGGATGTAAACATCGCTTTGACAAAGTTGGATGTGATATCGATTGTAGAAGTACACTCAGCATCCAAAATTTCACCACTGTCCCGATTGACAACAAGAGCAATAAAAAAACCGTTATATTGCTGTGTAATTGCATTATTAGTGGATGTCTTGCTTTCTCCAACTATGTAAATTGAATTGTCTGGAAACATCGTTACTCCTCCTGATCACGGATATTATATGAGGTATTTATGCGATAGCATAAACATTCATTATAATGCATGACCTATAACAAAATTGTAATACACATATTTCGCTTTGACAATGTTTTTAATAGATTTTTCTAAATATTTTATCAATTAACCGATAATATCTGCCTCGTTTTTTGAAGTAGTTCTTCACCTGAGATGCCCTTTGGACCTCCCCCTTGCGCAAAAGATTCATTTCCGCCACCTTTGCCATCGATGCTGCCCAGCAATTCCTTCGCAAGCTTCTTCATATTGGCATCAGAGCCATTTCCGCTTGCACAAACAAACTGAAGCTTATCCTCTAGCTCATTAACCAAAATAACAACCGAGTCTTCTGCCAGCTCTGTTATTTTACGTGCTAATGTTTGTACTTCTTTAATGGAGCGATCGTAAAAAACAGCTTGTACGTTATCCTCGTTTTTATGCTGAATCAGCAATTCCTTCGCTTCAAATAATAATAATTGCTCATTTTTATTCTCCACCGTTTTCTCCAGTATTTTAGCATCTTGGATTATACGCATTGCAGAATCTGCAACGTCTTCCTGCGGCGCATTTAATGCGGCTGTCAGCTGCTTCATCACCTTATGCTTCTCATGAAGCTGTTTTAGTACACGATTGCCGCATACAAATTGAACTCGGATATTTTGTTTTTGTTTTTCCCAATCCAATATTTTAATAGAAGATACTTGTCCAGTTGATGAAGGATGTGTACCGCCACAACCGTTATAATCAAAATCAGGAATAATGACAAGGCGAATATTTTCCGTTACAGATGGCTGCTTGCGGAGCGGATATTGAGTAATCTCTGCAGCACTGATCCACTTCGTCTCTATTGGCCGATTTTCAAAAACTATTTTATTTGCAAGAACCTCTGCAGCTGAAGCTTCATCCTCCCCTAGAGCATTTGTATGAATGTCAATGGTGCAGATATCCTTGCCAAGATGAAAACTTACCGTCTGGCAGTTAAAAAGCTCTGCAAATGCTGCAGATAAAATATGCTGTCCAGTATGCTGCTGCATATGATCCAGCCGGCGGGACCAATCAATCTTTCCCTCTATCTCTCCTTGCGACAATGGCATTTTTATATAATGACGTACCTCACCTTCCACTTCTTCTACCGCCACAACTTCAACACCATTTAGCACTCCCGTATCATGCGGCTGGCCTCCGCCAGTCGGATAAAATGCTGTTTGATCAAGAACAGCATATAAATTACCTTGTTCATCAGTATTTTGGTGTAATAACTGTGCTTTGAATTCTTTTATATACGGATCCTGATAATAAAGCTTTTCCATCAAATCTTCCTTTCCCAAACATTTCGGTAAATTTTACCTGCCTATTTCTTAAACACAGGGGGTATGTACATTATATACAAGCCCAAGGAGGTTATAAAATATGTCAACGAATAAAAAAGTAGTTGGATCATATAAAACTGAACGAGAGGCGATTGATGCAGTAGAACGCTTAAGAGCAGATGGCTATCGCTCGGAAGATATTTCTGTAATCAGCCGCAATAGAGCTAACTTGGATGAAGTAACGAAAGAAACAGGAACAAAGGCTGAACAAGGCTTAGCAACTGGCGCAGCTACGGGAGGCGTATTAGGAGGACTAACCGGTATTTTGGCTGGGGTCGGTGCCCTGGCGATTCCCGGAATTGGACCGATTGTTGCAGCAGGACCAATAGCAACCGCTTTAGCTGGAGCTGCTGTTGGTGCAGGAGCTGGTTCTATTGCTGGAGCCTTAATTGGCATGGGTATTCCAGAAGATGAGGCAAATCGTTATGAAGGTGATGTGAAAGAAGGAAATATCCTTGTTATTGTTGAACCACATTCAGAAACAGATGATCTCAATACTGAATATAATTTGCGCAATGATCCAAACTCGGATCTATCTGCACGCAGAGCAGATGAGGACCCATTAAATCCAGGAGAATTGGATAATAGAAGCTATGCACCAGATGACCCAACAGCACCAGTACCAGATGTAAATATTGATCCTAACCGTCCGTTAAATGAAAAAATGAACACTGACCCAGAAAACTATCCTAGCGGATATGCCGATGAAATTGGGACAAGGGATGGAAGACTGCCAAAGGTTAATGCACGAGAAGATAATCCTTTTAAAGATTAAGTATGGTAAAAAGGCTTGGAATGATTAACTCATTCCAAGCCTTTTTTGTTACTTATACCCCTTTTCATAAACCTGCTTACCTGTTAAATAATATTCCTGCTTTTCATGCTCTGGCACCATAGAGCCGCCCGTTGCCCATACAATATGCGTTGTGTTCTGCATAACATGCTGCAGCCCCTGCTTTCTGGAGTACGAGTCGTTTTCCTGCAATCGAAGGTAACCGCTGAATCCAGCCAGTGCTGATGGTTCCAGATATAGATTCTCGTGCTTTGCCAATTGATATAGGAGAGCAAATAGCCTGTCATCTGAAACCGTAAAAATGCCGCTGACAGCATATTTGATTGCTCGTGCCACTAAGCCGGATGGCCGCCCAACAGCAAGTCCGTCTGCTGCCGTTTTATTATCGAGTCCAATGTCCTGAACAGAAATTTGATCGTCAAGTCCTGTCATTAAACCGAGAAGCATGCAGGGAGAATGAACTGGTTCTACAAAAAAGCAGTGTACATGCTCGCCGAAAACTTTTTTCAGTCCAAAAGTAACACCACCTGGTCCTCCGCCTACGCCACATGGAAGATAAACAAAAAGAGGGTTTTCACGGTCAATTGCGATCCCCTGGTGATCCAGCTGTTTTTGCAGCCGAAGTGCTGCAGTTGCATATCCAAGAAATAGATGCTTGGAATCTTCGTCATCAACAAAGTACATATGATCATCCCGCTCCGCCTGTGCCCGTCCTGTAGCGACCGCTTCACTAAAATCACCACTATGCTCAATAACGCTGGCACCTTTTGTCCGCAGCAAATCCTTTTTCCATTGCTTCGCATCAGCTGACATATGAACATATACATTAAAGCCCAGTTCTGCCCCCATAATTCCAATACTCAGTCCTAAATTTCCGGTAGAGCCAACGGCAATGCTATACTGCGAAAAAAATTGCCTAAAAGCTGCACTTGCAAATACCTCATAATTGTCATGTTGGTTTAGTAATTGATGCTTCAGTGCAAGATCTTCCGCATGCTTCAGCACCTCGTAAATGCCGCCCCGAGCTTTTATCGAACCAGAGATTGGCAAATGACTGTCACATTTTAATAGCAGCTCACCTGGTATCTTTATGCCAAAAGAATCAGCCAATTCAATCGCCATGTTTTCCATCTTAATAAGAGGAGACTCTATTATGCCTCCGCTCTTTCTGCTGTCTGGAAAAACCTTTTCTATAAATGGGGCAAACCTTCGTAACCTTTTTTCAGCGTCTTCAATATCCGACAGCCCAAGATCTTCCGGCAGCTCGTTTCGATAATTGAGGTTCTCCCAAGCTGTTTCTCTATACACACGTAAATTCTTTATCAGTGGATACTTACTTTCAAGATCAGCAATAGTGATGTCATCCATATTTTCCCCTCCGCGGCGCTCATTTTGCTACTAACATACAATGAGAAAGCGGGTTCGGGCAAGGTTAAAAGTTCATTTTTGTGCCAGAAGGGTCTTTTACAGTATACTGCCCATCCATTTCAGCTACGGCTGCTCCAAGCATATTTAGCCTCTTAACAGCGGCTTGCCGTTCCTCTTCATTCGGGAATACGAGTGTAAAAGATTCCATTCCGGCATGATCTTCAAGCGGAGCTGGAGCTCCAATCCCATTCCAAGTATTTAACCCGATATGGTGATGATATCCACCAGTTGAAATGAAAAGTGCCTGCCCTCCATAAGTGCAAACCGTTTCAAATCCAAGACCTTCTAAATAGAACTCTTTAGTCTTATGGAATTCTGAAACGTGCAGATGGATATGCCCCATGATCGTTCCAGCGGGCAGACCGCTCCAAGATGCTCCATCCCATTCTGATAAAACACCTTCTACATCCATGGCATTTGTTGCCATGACAACCTCTCCATCTTTCCACTCCCAGCCTTCTGATGAACGATCATGATAAATTTCAATTCCATTTCCATCAGGATCAGCCAGGTAAAGGGCTTCACTCACTAGATGATCAGATGCCCCTTGCAGCGGATAGCCTGTACTGATTAAATGACGAATAACGGCTGCCAGGTCTCTGCGCTCTGGAAGAAGGAGTGCAAAGTGATATAAACCTGTTGTTCTGTTTTGCTTTGGGGAAATGGTGCTTGGCTGAGTTAATGTAATAAGCCCTGTCTTACCATCAGCAGACAAACGAACGATTTCCTCCGATTTCTCTATAACTTTTAAACCTAAAATGTCCTGATAGAATGCCAGTGATCTTTGCAAATCCTGAACCTTTAATTGAACTTGGCTAACATAAACATGTGGAGCCTCGTGAAATTTCATATTATTTTCTCCTTCTCATATACTTACTTTATGTAAGTTATTATATTTTCGAAATTAACAAATGTCAATATACAGCCTCTGGAACCCAAGTATGATTTTTCCTGTGATAAATATAACTATGCTGCTTTATACACTCACAAATGTTTCTTGTCTATTGCACTTTAATAAGAAATCCTATGTTTACTCTGCCCATATAGTTTTAAATGTAAGCGTTTTACAAACAGTGCTAAAACGTTCACATCATTATGGAAATCTTTGCATTAAACTATAGGTATATGTGATGTACTTCACAGCATTTCACTTATTACCGGAGGTTTTCCGATATGTCTTTTTATAAACCAGATGAAATTGCAAGTTATTCAGTTGATATGGGTGTAAAAAAAGCAGATTATCCTATTATGAGAACACTGATTTTGGGATTTCAAGCTGGCGCATTTATTGCGCTAGGCTATCTGCTTTATATTCGTGTGACTGCACCATTAGCTGGCGATCTAGCTGGAATCAGCTCATTTTTGGGTGCCGCTCTCTTTCCAATTGGTCTTATCCTAACATTAATTGCCGGCGGTGAGCTGCTCACCGGAAATATGATGGTTCTTCCTCTCGCTAGTATGGCAAAGAAAGTGTCGGTCGCTTCTGTCGCAAAGAACTGGGGACTAGTGACTGTCAGCAATTTTGCTGGCGCATTGTTCGTTGCTTACTTTTTCGGCCATATTGCCGGGCTGACAGAGAGCGGCGTATTTCTTGAAAAAACGGTTAGCATTGCTGAACATAAAGTAGAGGCCGCTTTCCTGCCTGCTTTTATCTCCGGAATCGGCTGCAACTGGCTAGTGGCGGCTGCCGTTTGGCTATCCTACGGCGCCAAAGACACAACAGGAAAAATACTTGGAATCTGGTTTCCGACCATGGCCTTTGTTGCAATTGGATTCCAGCATGTCGTTGCTAACATGTTTGTCATTCCAGCTGCTATTTTTGCCGGACATCTTTCATGGGCAAGCTATATCGAAAATTTCATCCCTGTTTATTTAGGCAATGCTGTTGGCGGCTCAATCTTTATTGGCTTTGCGTATTGGATGGCCTATAAATTCAAAAGAGAGCCTTTGCAGATTCATCAAACTGAGATAAAACATCATGATGCCTCTTAAAATCATCGCCTCTGATTAAATCGAGCATAACAAAACTATTCCATTCACCACTAAAAGCCGGCTTCCATAATAAAATGGAAACGGCTTTTTAATTTGTCTTACTTCCTTGTAGCTACAGGGATTTCTCAGGTTTTTGATGGGAGCTGAGGATTTTCAATAAGGATAGCAGGGAACTACTTTGTATAAGGAATAGCATCCAAAGATACTGATGCTTATATAAATACGGGGAGGGTTTAGTTGTACCCTCCCCCACGTTACTTACTTTTGTACTGTTCTTGTGTGGATCTCCGGTCCGTGGTTAATGTTGATGTTTGGCGGCAGCTGGATGTATATGATGGGTACATTGTAAGCAAAATCTCTACCTATACCTTCCTCACTCAGAAATTGGTTGCTAGTAAAGTTAGTTGTGACTAGATTCATGTCAAGATAGTTCCTGCCAGTTATGGAAATGGCTAGTTCTTTGTCTTGAATTTCAGCTTGGAGAGTTGCCATCTGATCACTTACATCATACTGGTTAATTTGAGCATAGGGTCCGAAAATAGTTACATCCACTTTTTGATCCTGCTCTTGTTTCTCTTTCAGAATAAACAGTGAATTTTCCGGATATTGTGAAGTCAGTTCTAAAGTGTCTTCCTCATAATCAAAATGATACTCCACTGTTTTATATTGCTCATCAATTTCCTGATAGTTCCCTGACAATAATTCACTTTCCACACCAAATAATTCCGTTTCAGCTTTTGATAATGTCAGGTTATCATTCATTAAAAGAACCAATGCCATACTGGCAATCAATACAATGGAGTAAGCAATGAGAAGCCAATGAGTGAGTTTTTTCTTTTTTCTCCATGATCTCATTTTCTCACCTCCAATTTTGCAAAGATCATCGTGGCTGCTGTGTAAAACAACGTACTGACACAAAGCACCTTAGCCGCAAAGAACCAGAACTGTGCCTCAAATGCAAAGAATTCAATAAAGCCTTGCGGAATACTTATGGAAAAAGCGTTACTGCCGAAGCTGATCAGCAGTCCCACGAACAATAGAATAAATAATTTATTGATTTGCACACATGCCCCAATAAAATAACCGGCTGCACTAAACAACATCATATAAAGGAATGAAGCCGCAATACTGATTAAAAAGGCATTCAGTGAAAACGAAGTTTCATAGTACACCTCGTCAGAGAAACGCAAGGCAAATGCCCTAGGCAGAAACCCAGCCATTCCAGCAAAAATACTCCCAATCCCGCTAAGTGTCAGCAGAAAAAAAATGTTAGACAAGCTGCCTGAAACCCGGCTCGCCACAAATGAGAAATCAGCATATCGGTTGTGCTTTGTTGTCATGGTGATGGCTGCAATAAAAACCCATAAAAATGTAAAGGCAATAATAACATCAGCGGAATAGGAACGTATATTATATGAAAATAACCCATCAGAACCACCCATACTGCTGGTAGAATTGAAAGAAAACACAACAGCAATCAGTTGTATGAATACGAGTGAGCTGAACACATCTAAATTAGATTTAAATTTAAAAAAGTATTGCTTCTTGACAATATTACTTAATTTCGCGGCTTGCGAAGACATGGTCAATTCCCCCTTTCGACATACCTGTTAAATGAATACTCATTTCGGTTGCAGATACAGATGAAAAAACGAGTCCAGGTACAGTTTGGGACTGTCCTTGATTTTTCACAATGACATAATCAAAATCATCGCCCGCAGACTTGTGGTAAATGACTTCTTGATCCTCCAGCCAATGTGAAACATCTTCACGCTTTCCTTTCACCGCTAGGCCCCATTCCTTTAAATCGGATATCGGCATATGAGAGTGAACTCTACCGTTATTTAAAATAAGGACATCCTCTAAAATATCCTCCAGTTCTTCCAAATGATGGCTTGAAACAAGGATTGTCCGAGGAAAATCAAGATAATCTCTTAAGACAGCCCGGTAGAAATCTTTTCTAGTCGATGCGTCCATGCCTGTTGTTGGTTCATCAAATATAGTTAGGGGACACCTTGATGAAATGCCCACAATCATGTTAAACGTGCTCATTCGACCTTTCGAAAGCCTGTTATGATAGCCATCATAATCAAACTGAAAATACTCAAATAGCCGATGTGCCAAATCCTGATCCCAATTTGGATAAAAGACTGCTCCTGCATCTAAAATATCACCGAGCTTTAGAGCAGACGAAAACCCCATTCGATCATCTGCAAATATGGAATTCTCTGATACATACAGGCTTTCAAATGGCTTTTGTGCAAAAACGTTAAGGTCTCCAGATGAGTTCTTTAGAAAACCGGCTATTAACTTTAGTAAAGTTGTTTTCCCAGCACCATTGCGTCCAATCAATCCTGTTATAGTATTTTCTTTAATAGAAAAAGAAACATCTGATAAAACTTCTTTTCGAAGATATTTTTTCGTTACATTTTTTGCCTCAATAACATTCATGGCTTTTCCCCCTCCTCCTTAATCATTTGTATTAATTCCTCTTCACCAATCTGCAGTCGCTTTGCCTCTGTAACCAGCTCTTGAATAAGCCTTTTCACCGTCTCATTCCTCCGCTTCTTAGAAATAATGTCTTTTGCTTCTGCAGTGACAAACATGCCTAGTCCGCGCTTTTTAAATAGTATTTCTTCTTCAGCCAAAAGGTTTAATCCTTTTGCTGCGGTCGCAGGATTGATCGTATACATTTCTGCCAGCTGATATTGTGAGTACACCTTTTCTTCTTCCTTGAGGGCACCGCTTAAAATTTCAGACTCAATCCATTCAGCGATTTGTACATAAATTGGCTTATTGCTTTCCATATTTAACATACTGGCCGCCCCCTTCCTCTAACATAGTACATTACTGTTGTAATGCACTATAACATAATATACATAAATGTTCTAGAACTTTCCAATTTTATTCATAATAATCAAGAAGAGCGGAGCTGCCATTAAATTAAAAGTACCAGCAACAAATCGCTCTCTTTAAATTGTCACAAACAGGAGCCTATTGATCACGAAGGATCAAGAGACCTGTCCCCCCGGTGAGTTAAATGCGTTATAATGGATGGTAGTTCATGTTAGTGAAGGAGAAGACAGCGATGATAAAAAGGATCGGTTTGTTTGCGGTTGTTATATTGTGCTGTTTCTTTGCCTCCGCTTGTTCTAGCAGTAATCAAATCCAAGAACAGGCAGAGACAGAATTAACGGTATCAGCTGCAGCAAGCTTACAAAATGTACTAAATGAGATAAAAACAGACTTTGAGAATGACCATACAAATATTACTTTAACCTTCAATTTTGGCGGTTCCGGTTCCCTGCAACAGCAAATTTCACAAGGTGCACCAGCAGACCTTTTCTTTTCTGCCGCTGAAGATAAGTTTCAAACACTAGTAGATGAGGGATTGATAGGAGAAGGTAAAAATCTTTTAGGCAATGATCTAGTTCTCATCGCCTCTAAAGGAGTCACTTCCAAAGTCTCTAGCTTTGAAGATTTATCTGCGTTCGAAACTCTCTCGATTGGTACTCCCGAATCCGTGCCTGCGGGTAAGTATGCTAAGGAGGCGCTGTCCAATCTGAATATCTGGGAGAATGTAACAGATAAAATTGTCTATGCTAAGGATGTTCGCCAAGTCTTAACATATGTGGAAACAGGGAATGTAGATGCAGGTATCGTTTATAATACCGACGCCCTTGTTTCTGAAAATGTTGAGATCATCGATTCTGCTCCTAAAGGCACACACGAAGATATCATATATCCTGTTGGCATTTTAAAAGAATCGGATCATCAAGAGGAAGCTAAATTATTCTATGACTATCTCCAAAGCGAGAAAGCCATGGCAATTTTTAAAAAATATGGATTTAAAGGTTTGAATTAATATGTCTATCGATTTTTGGTCACCAGTCAGACTATCCATTGAAATTGCTGCCGTTTCCAGTGTGATTGTTATCATTTTAGGGACGATATTTGCAAAGGTTTTAGCCCGAAAAAGATTTAAAGGTCAGATTGTCATTGAAACTCTTTTCCTATTGCCGCTTGTTCTTCCGCCAACTGTCATCGGCTTTTTGCTGATCTTGTTTTTCGGGCGAAATAGTCCCGCAGGGCAATTTATTGAGTTTTTGTTTGATCAGCCTCTTATTTTCACATGGTGGGCTGCGGTGATCTCCGCGGTTGTGGTTTCGTTTCCTCTTATGTATCAATCAGCAAAAGCTGGATTTGAAGGGATTGATTCTGATATTGAGGGAGCTGCAAGAGTAGATGGAGCTGGCGAATTCCGTCTTTTCTTTAATGTTTCCGTTCCCCTCGCCAGTAAAGCGCTTATGACAGGTGCGATATTAAGTTTTGCCAGAGCTCTGGGTGAATTTGGGGCAACACTTATGTTTGCAGGAAATATCCCCGGAAAAACACAGACGACATCGACAGCCATCTATTTAGCGATTGATGCGGGTAATATGCAAACGGCTTATCTTTGGGTCGCCTGCATGGTTGGACTGTCATTTATCATGCTTTTGTTTATTCACCTGTTAAAAAAAGAACATGTCTGACTCCTCCATTAGTGATCAGACATGTTCTTTTTAATGTTTTCATCGACAGCAGATTTATCTTACAAACATTTATTGATGGGAGGGAAGCAGGATTGTAACAGAAGTTCCACAGCCTTCTTTGCTTTTCACCGTCATTTCCCCGCTGTTTTCTTTCATAAGCTTAAAACAGATTGTAAGGCCAATGCCTGTCCCCTTTTCCTTACTCGTATAGTAAGGCTCACCGATTCTAGACAACCTTTGTTTATTGATTCCTTCCCCATTATCAATAATCCGAATCCGCACTTTTCCAGCCCGTTCATCCATAATCATTTTAATTTTGCCGCCTTTAGAGATTGCCTCCAGGCTATTCTTTAAAATATTAATGATGACTTGTTTGAAATGAGATTTATCTATTTTAATATAACAATCTTTTTTGAGCCGATCTTCAATATAGATGTTTTTATTTTGCTCCAAAGCAAGAGCGTGGAAAAGCATATGGATGCTGCGGATTTCATCTCTGACATATACTTCAATCTCCCCAGCTTGCCCCTGTTCGCGAGCCTCCGGCTTGCTTAAGATAAGCAATTCCTTTAACACTTCATTAATACGATCAATTTCATCCAGAAGAATATTTTCATATTTCGAATCAGAGTTCTTTTCCTTTATTAATTGAATAAAGCCTCTTATGGTCGTTAATGGATTGCGAATTTCATGAGCAACGCTAGCGGCCATTTCTCCAATTACTTTTAATTTTTCTGATGATAATAATACTTGTTCATGACGTTTCTGTTCTGTAACATCAATTCCAAAGTAGATCTGATAAATTTCCGTTTTACTTTGCTGAAGCTCTCTTGTGCCCCAGCTTATATACCTTACTCTCCCTTTTGCATCAGTATGTTTACTAGGCTGTTCCAGATTTTCATTCAGTATTTCTTTAACCTCTGGAAAATCTGAAAACTTAAACCCTATTAAATCCTTCACTTTAAAGCTGAAAAGTTCGCAGAAAGAGTCATTTACTTTTACAATGTTATTTTTCCCGCTCGTAACAAGCAAATAATTAGGATTAATATTCATGATCGCTTCCAGCAAATCACTTTGGCGGATAAGTTCTTTGTTCATTGAATGGATTTTGGATGATTGCATTTGAAAGAAACCGAAAAATAAAATGATCGCTGCAATAATCGAATTAAAACTGGAGAAAAACAAAGGAAAAAATGAAAAACCACTCATAACTCCATTAAATAAAATAAACATAGCCGCTATCATCAATTTTAAATAAAAACTTCTATAGACTTTAATCTTTATTTGCAGTGATAGGATTGAAAGCATTGAAGTATTAATAAATATGAAAAAAGTATTGATGATAAACAAACTATTTAAGGGCCCATACACGGGCATCCAATGAGAAGGGGAGATCCCTTCAGCATGAACCAAGTGATATGTTTCAATGCCAGCTTCTGTAAAATTAAAGAGATAAACGATTGTACTAAATCCAATCATTATATATAAGGTCGATTTATTACATAAACCCTTCATATGACTTAAGGAAGGTGTTTCTTGGACAAGATGATAACAGAAATAATACATCATTGGCATGAGGAAGATCGATCCGCCTCTAAGAATACGAAATAGTAGATCAATGGTGTCTAATGATAGTACACCGTTCGCATACAGAATCGATACATCCATTTGCCAGGAAGAAAGCAGAAAGAGGAACACAGCCATCGCAATCGTTATATGAGTTTTTGGTGTAAAAAGTACGGCAATGGAAATGATTAATGGAATGGCTGAAACAAGTAAAAGCAAAATGAATTCCACTATATTCCTCCTTTCAATTATATGTGCGCCTTGGTAGACTTTCTAAATTAGCTGCAAGTTAAGATCATTCTATTCTACTATGTTAGTGACATCAATCGGGGAATCATCCCCTATTTTAATCATTTTTTTACATAAGGGTATAGGCTATTTGATGCCATATATACCAATAATCTGTAAAAAACTATATCACTGAACCATTAAGAGTGCAATCTGCCGTCTTTCATATAAGAAACACAATTATTTTCACAATCAATTTGAACATGCTAACATAGAATGAAGAAACCATATTATATATTGGAGGTTTAAAAAGATGGCAAAATACGCTGGATATATTGGTACATATACAAAAGGGGAGAGCAAAGGAATATATAAATTCACCCTGGATACTGAATTAAAGAAGCTAGACAATATTGAAGCAGCAGCTGAACTGGGCAACCCAACTTACTTAACGATCTCAGAAGATAACCGTCACTTATATTCTGTGATTAAAGATAACGAAGATGGCGGGGTAGCTGCTTATTCAATTGACGAGAATGACCTCAGCTTACAACTTATAAACAGCCAAACTTCTGCAGGTTCACCTCCTTGCCATGTGAGCATTGATGAAGCTTTAAACCTTGTTCTGACAGCAAACTACCATAAAGGAACAGTTGAATCTTACTTAACAAATACCGACGGCTCCCTTCGGCCTGTAAGCTCTATTATGGAGCATAAAGGTTCTGGCCCTGACAGCAGACAAGAGAAGGCACATACCCATTATGCAGGGATGACACCTGACGGAAAATATGCAGCCGCAGTAGACCTTGGTACAGATGAGCTTATCACTTATGAGGTACAAGACGGGAAATTATCAAAGAAGTCCGTCTTCACATTCACACCTGGAAGCGGTCCGAGACATCTTGTCTTCCATGCGAATGGCAAAATTGCTTATGTGATGACAGAATTTAGTTCTGAGGTTGTTGTGCTAAGCTATAATGCTGAAGATGGTTCTTTTACACAGCTGCAAGCCATTAAAACGATTCCTGAAGATTTTACGGAGAACAACCAAGGCAGTGCTATCCATTTGTCCTCTGACAGCCGCTTCGTATACGCAGCAAATCGAGGCCATGACAGTATTGCTGTCTTTGCGATTGATGAAAATACAAACACATTAACATTTGTTGAACATACTTCTACAAACGGCGAATGGCCGCGTGACTTTGTTCTCGATCCAAGCGAAAAATTCGTTGTTGCCAGCAATCAAAATTCCAGCAACCTTTCCCTATACAGCCGGGATGCTGAAACTGGAAAGCTTACTCTTCTTCAAAAAGATGTTGCAGTGCCTGATCCTGTTTGTGTAAAGTTTTTGCATGTAAAATAATGATTAAGAAAAACCGGGCAAAAAACGCCCGGTCTTTTTTATAGTCCAAAGATTTTAACAAAAAGAAGGACAGCTCGTTGGGTGTCATTTTTTGTTGCAATCCCCTCCCTCTTTGTAGTTCTTTCATCAAGGGACATGCATATATTTTATGTAAAGAAGAATAAAGGAGGATTTTTACTTTGAAACGACTGCTGCCGCTGATCGGAATTATCGCCGTCATTTTATTCATTGCTTATTATGAAACTACCTATAGCATAGAAGATGGAGCAAATAATGAGCTATATAATTACCCTCAAATCCCTGTTGTCAATGATAGTTCTGAAAATGAAGAGGTCTCTGCTTCAGCTAGTATAGAAACAGCCGATCCACTAGAAGGATTAACTCCTGAACTTGAACTGAGATATGAAAGTGAAACAATAGAAGAAGGATATTTAGTTGAGACGCATCGGCAATATGAGATCTACCGTGATCAGAACAATCAGGTGGTTAAAAGCATCCCTACTGATCACATTGAGTATATTAAATATAAAATGGAATGATATAACATACCTGCTGATGCCAATTCTTAAGTATGTTGTTTTTATACATGTAATTAACACCTTTGATTGTGTTAGAGAGGTACACTAAAGGATAAAAAACATGACTTCGCCCTGACTTTTTCCACAATCTCACCTTTTTCGTCATAAAACCAGTAATTTTCACTGAAATTCCAAGGAATTTATGCGTTTAAATTGTAAGATTGAAGAAAGGAAAGAATAAGGGAGTTTATAAATGCAAACCAAGTGGATGAGATACACTGTTCAAACTGGGTTCTGTTAGGCGTGACTGCCATTACATACATGGCGCTCAATTTTATTCCCACTGGATATCAATATGATAACAACGGGGGAGACGAGACTGCGACTATATATAGATGGAATCTTGGACAAAGAGCATACTCGAATATGACCTGTCTGTATGGATGATTAATATTTTCATCTTACCCTTTTATTTGCGGGCTTAATATGGATATAAAACCAGAAGGACGGCCGTTTTCTATTAATTCTAAAGCACATACAGGATTTTGTTTAATCTTTCTCATCAGAATAGTGATTGCAGACATTTAGTATTATTCCAATGCTCAACTTAGTAAAAAGGCTGCTTATTTCATAAATATTTACAACTACTCCATATACAGCAGCCTCATAATGATCTAATATTTTTATAACAGGAATATCCTCGTAAACAGGAAAACAGCCGATAAATTTTATAAGAGACCTATAAGCTACCTTACTAAAGTTTATTTGCCTATTCTTTGTTATAGTTAAGACTTTCTGCCACCCCTATAACATCCTCAGCTGATATCTCAGGACCTCCTATTTTTTCCTGCATATCCCAATAAAAATAATAAAGATAATGATCACTTACAACATACAAGACAGGTGCGATATGATCCATATTCTCAGCAGGTGTTTTAAGTATCCCTTTTTGTCCAGAAATAGATAACTCTTCCAGGTTATAAGCCTTAGCTGGATACTTTTCATGTGCTAGCAATGAAGCATACACTTCATCCTTATCCCTATCATGCTTTTGGGTGTGAATCTTGATGTCTCCATTAATTGTCGGATAAAAGGCTTGGGTTTCATATTTTTCTTTATCTCCTCTTTTTAGAATAGATAAGACAATTGACGGTTCTCCAGTAATAATTCCAGAGGTCCTGTATAGATCAAGGGGATATACTGTCTTGCTTATTCCCTGATCTGTTAGAACCGGTCTTTCCAGGTTATTATCGTATATATAGTCCTCACCTTCATAAAATTGCATTAAAGAATGTTCAATGACTGCAGTTTCCCCGCTTTCTTCTTTTATTAAGGGCGTCTGTATAAAAAAGTACATCGTACACATTAAGGCAATTGCTGTTGCAGCACTAAACATCCTTCTAATTACCTTTCGTTTATGCAATTTCTTAACACTGCTATGAATTTTGTATTTCACCTGCTGTGCCCGATCATTATCCCATTGCATATCGTGTTCGAGTCTCGTAAACTCTTTATCAAATTGGAATTCACTAATGAATTTTTTCATGCCAATAAACCTCCTTTGACAGTTTTCTTTCTAAAGCTTGCATAGCTCGAAATTGCACAGCCTTCACTTTATTTGGAGTCCAATTTAGAATCTCAGCTGTTTCAATAAGTGTAAATCCCTTTATTTTTCTTAATATGATAACCTTTCTATGAGGCTCCTTTAAATCAATGATAGCTTCATATAATTTTTTAGACCTTTCTTTCATGTGCAAGATATTTTCTGGTGAGAAATCAGCTGCTCGTTTACCTTGAAAAAATTCTTGTACTAAATGGATAGGTCGCTTTTTCCTTAAATAATCAATAGATACGTTATGGGCAATCCTAAATAACCAAGTTTTAACACTGGATAAATTATTAAACTTATGATGTTTTTTATACGCTCTAATAAATACCTCTTGTGTCAAATCCTCTGCTTGCTGATAATCTTTGACCATCATAAAAATAAATTTAAAAATCGTCTGATGATAATCGTTGTATAAGGCCTCTAGCTCTCCTTCCTTCAAGTCTCACCCCTCCTTTCCCTAATTTTTGTTAACCATTAGACGTATTAGATTCTTAAAAGTTATGGTTAATATAAAATTTTATTTGAGTATTACTGTGAGATCATTGTCCTAAAACATTTTAAAAAGTCTTTTTATCAATAACTTTATTGAAAGAAATGGAGTAGCGCGAAACTCCTGCGGATTAGTAAGGAGCTGGAAAGTAGCACCCCGGAGTGGAAATCATCATACTTTATCTCAAACGAACATCAAAGTTTGATAAAAAAGCCAAACATAATCATATTAACATTAATAGAATACTCTAAGAAAAGGGTTTCAAGTTTGCCCATTGACAAATAATATCCATTCCCGTATTGTTAAATTAATTAAAAACGGAAGGGTGAACCTGCTGACATGAAGTTATAATCCTATTTTTCGAAAACAAGTTTATAAGGCTATACGGATACACTGGGCATATTTATGCTCTCTTCTGTCCTGCCTTTAAAACAACGTTTTCAGAATAGGATTGGCTTGATTCGGCAAACGCTGGAAAAAAGGAGCAGTCTCTTTTTGGCGTACACCTGTGCCTCCTATTCTGAATCCGGATAGGAGGCTTTTTTGTCTCCTCCAGTATGAAGGAATGGGGATGATTGAATGAAATTGCTTGAAGCAAATCATTTAAAGGTTTTTATAAAAGATCGGTTAATTATTGATGTTGAACACCTGCAGCTCCACAGCAAAGACAGGATCGGCATTGTTGGCAAAAACGGAAGCGGTAAAACTACTTTACTAGAGGTATTAGCAGAAAAACGCAAACCAGACAGCGGAGATATCCATTTGTTTACCTCTCCTGTTCTTCTGCCGCAAATCAAAAAAACAGATACAACGAAAAGCGGCGGCGAAGTAACACAGGAATATATTAAAGAAGCCATGCTGCAGAATCCTGAACTTTTATTAGCTGATGAACCGACAACAAATTTGGATACATCACACGTCGAATGGCTGGAAAAATTACTGCGTCATTGGCAGGGCGCTTTTATCATCGTCTCCCATGACCGCGCCTTTCTTGATGCGCTGTGCACAACAATTTGGGAAGTAAGCGATGGAAAGGTAAAAGAATATAAAGGGAACTACTCTGACTATGTACAGCAGAAAGAGCTGGAAAGACTTGAGCACGAACGTGATTATGAGAAATATATTCAAAAAAAGCGCCAGCTTGAAAATGCTTTAGAGGAAAAAATGAAGCGTGCGGACAGAGCAACGAAAAAACCCAAAAATGTCAGTCTTTCTGAGGCGAGCATTACAGGAGCCAAGCCCTATTTCGCCAAGAAGCAGAAAAAGATGCAAAAAACGGCAAAGTCCATTGAAACACGACTGGAGAAGCTCGAAACAGTAGAAAAATTAAAGGAGCAGACACCGATTAAAATGGTTCTTCCTAATGAGCGTTCTTTTAAAAATAAAATCATTATCCGTGCCGAAAACATTGAAGGAGCATTCGGATTTCGTAAGCTCTGGTCGAAAAAATCCTTTCATATTAAGGGCGGAGATAAAGTCGCTATTATTGGAGCGAACGGCGCAGGAAAAACGACACTCTTGAAGAAATTGATTCATGGCAGTGATGGAATTACCCTGTCTCCTTCAGCTAAACTCGGCTATTTTAGCCAAAACCTGGATGTGCTTGATTTAAACCAATCCATTCTGGAAAACGTCAAGTCGACATCTGTTCAAGATGAATCTTTTGTGCGCACGGTTTTAGCTCGCCTTCACTTTTACAGAGACGATGTTTATAAATTAGCCGGTGTGCTGAGCGGCGGAGAACGTGTAAAGGTTGCATTGGCCAAATCATTTGTCAGTAACATGAATACATTTATTTTAGATGAACCGACCAACTACCTAGATATTGATGCCGTTGAAGCGCTTGAGACACTTTTAGCCGAGTTCGAAGGCACTGTTATTTTTGTCTCGCATGACCGCAGATTTATCTCTAAAGTGGCACAAAGAATATTTGAACTAAAGGATGGCAGCCTTTTAATCTATGATGGTAATTATGACAGCTATAAAAATGACACACCAAGGAATTCACGTGACACATCCGAAGATCAGCTGCTCGTCCTAGGAACAAAAATATCTGAAATATTATCTCGTCTCAGCATAGAACCATCACCTGAGCTTGATGCAGAATTCCAAAAGCTTTTAAGAGAAAAGAGAGAATTGGAAAATAAAAAGAAATGATAAAAAGAAGCAGCCACTCTTTCGGCTGCTTTTTCATTTATCTTTCTGATTAGCCAATCATTCTCACATATTGCCGTTTATTCTCATCATGAATAACTACTCCCAGTTCAGCTAAATCCTTTCGAAGCACTTTTGCCTCTTCTGCTTCCTCCTCCTCTATTGCTCTCTCCCTAGCGGACAGCAGCGCATTGACATCCTGCGGAAACTGCGGATGGTTAGCTACCCAGCGCTGATACCTGCTCGCGAATGGATCGTGATCTTTCCATGGATACAGATGTTGTCTAAACACGTTTGAGACCAATTCTTTTTTTGACTCTGACTGTTCCCGAAAGATTTCCTTTCCTTTATGACTTAAAATGACAAGATCCTTTCCATCCATATAAACGGCTGAAATCACATCCCTGTCAATCTGTTTCACATCCCTATGGATGTATAGCTTCACTTTGGCATCTGTAACATTGATTCTTAACGTTTCATTAAACACATATACTATAAAAATGATCCCCGTAAGTATACCTAAAAGCGCCGCTGCCGCTGAAACCCACCTGCCTTCCAAAGAGGCAACCCAGTCCAGTACCGCTCCAAAAGGCATGATGGGAATTCTTGCTGTCCAGTCAGCAATAGCAGGGATAAACCAGCCAATGAGCGCACCGATAACTGGCGGGATAATGATCAGAAACATTTTATCTACAGCAGATAATCCCAGTTCTGTTTCGTATTTCACAAAATTCTCTCCTTTAATATAATGTGAGATATAAACAAGCAGCCGATTCAGCAGCTGCTTATTGTGTGAGCTATTTTATTCCTCAAATGAAAGATTCACTGGTTCATCCTGCATTTGTCCCTGTATTTCAAGGTTCGTGCTCGCAACACTCTCGTCAACTTCCTGAAATGAAAATTGATCGGCCCATACTTGCCCCTGCCCTGATAATATAATGCCAAAAGCGATAACTGCACTGTTTTCTGGAACATCTAAGACGATGGAGTATCGGCTCCAGTTGGTTGAACCTGTAATAGGGCGATTGCTCATATTATCGAACTGAAGCATGTCTGAAGTATGATCATCCACACGCATCCACATACTGGCGAAGCTTTTTACATTTTCCGTTTTAATAAAACAAGATAAGCGAATGCGCTTGCCGATATAACGATCTGCTTTAAATTGCTGCATCATGGTCGCAAACTGGGCATCATCCAGTACCGTTTTTGATTTTAAGTAGCCAGATGCCCTGCCTTGATGGAAAACCTTATGATCAACACCCATTTCATAGCTGAATGGATCGGAACCACTGATAAACCAGCCTTTTAATTGATTTTCTTCCATAGAAGACTCCTCCTTGTTTTTCACCATATCTCTCATCAATTTTCTATATTGTCCAGGCGGCAATTGATACATCTTTTTGAATGCTCTCGTAAATGCTTCCTGTGAGTCAAATTGATAATAAAAGGCAATGTCTATAATTCTTTCATCTGAATATAATAATACTGCTGATGCATTCGCTAATCTGCGCTGCCTAATGTATTCGGTCATCGACATTTTAACGCTGCTTTGAAAAATTCGATGAAAATGAAATTTTGAAAAACCTGCTTCTTCTGCTATATCATCCATCGTAATCGGTTCATGCAGATGCTCTTCTATATAGGCAATGACTTTTTTTACAACCCATTCATAATCCACAATCTCTCCCGCCTCCCTCATAATCTAGCTTATCTCATTCTGCTTTCTGAATTTTGATTTTTATTGCGAAGTTTAGCAGATTGCTTACTTTTTCAGCTATTAGCTGCTGAATTTAAATTTGTGAGAATGGCTGCTTTAAAATTTACTTCTTCTAATTTCATGATATAGTAGTAAAAATATCATGTGATGGAACATAACATATTCTTAAGACAAGCTCAGGTGGTAAATGTCTGCAGCTTGTTACCTATTGCAGACTTTTTCCAGGACCATTTACGGGATGTATGTTATGACTGTTTATATCCATTTCATCATACATTTCTAATCTTAAGCAAAAGTAAGTTCCGCCTTAACTCAGGCTTAATTTTTTTGTAAAACACATTTTCGATAATCATTCATTTAGAAGGAGGATTTACTTATATGGATCGTATTCAAAGAAGAATTGCCGTAGCCGGCGGAAGAGAGTCAGCTGATCTAGTCATCAAAAATGCGCGGATTGTAAATGTATTTAGCGGAGAGATTATCTCAGGAGATATAGCCATTGCTGATGGCATTTTCGCAGGGGTTGGCGGAGAATATCAGGCAAAGAACATCTTAGATGCACAAAATAAGTACCTCAGCCCTTCCTTTATTGATGGTCACGTACATATAGAGTCGTCCATGGTCACACCAATTGAATTCGCCAAAATCCAGCTTCTGCACGGAGTAACAAGTGTCATTTGCGATCCTCATGAAATTGCGAATGTTTCCGGGAAAGCAGGAATTCAATTTATGCTCGACACTGCTATGCATATCCCTTTTGACTGCCACTTTATGCTGCCTTCCTGCGTGCCAGCAACTCCATTTGAACATTCAGGTGCAGAGCTTTCCGCAGAGGATTTGCTTCCTTTTTATGATCATCCAAAAGTGCTGGGACTGGCAGAAGTCATGAATTATCCGGGTGTATTAAATACAGATGAAGGGTTAATGAGAAAAATCACCGATGCCCATCACCTTCATCGCAAAATAGACGGACATGCAGCCGGGTTAACGGGAAACCAGCTTGATGTATATATGGCTGCTGGAATTACAACCGATCATGAATGTACAACAGCAGATGAAGCTCTCGAGAGGCTTCGCAAAGGAATGTATGTCATGATTCGTGAGGGAACTGCAGCGAAAGAACTGAAAGAGGTTATTAAGGCTGTTAATACCCGCAATTCAAGACGCTTTCTATTTGTAACGGATGATAGACATTTGGATGATGTAATCGCAGAAGGAGGAATTGACCATCTTGTTCGGATGGCGATTGAAGAAGGCATTGATCCAGTTACAGCCATTCAAATGGCATCTTTAAATAGTGCTGAATGCTTTGGCCTTGAAGGCTGCGGAGCCATTGCAGCCGGCTATAAAGCTGATTTTATTCTGACAGATAACCTGACAGAACTGCCGATTTCAGCTGTCTACAAAGACGGTATTTGTGTAGCTGTTCAAGGAAAACTTGTCAATTTCCCAGATGGAAACAAACTTCCTGCACCACAAGCATTATTAGATACTGTGAAACTACCGGCTTTAACCATAGAAGATCTTCAAATCCGACTTGATGGCCCTTTGGCAAATGTTATAGAAATTATTCCAAACAGTATTATTACAAAGCACTTGATCACTGAGGTTGACACAAATTCTTCATTGTTTGTTCCATCTTTAAAAAAAGACCTTTTAAAGCTAGCGGTTATTGAAAGACATCATCAAACTGGTAATATGGGTCTTGGCATTATCAAGGGACTCTGTTTAGAAAAAGGAGCCATTGCAACAACCGTTAGCCATGACTCCCATAATGTTATGGTCGCAGGCACCTCTGACGAAGACATGCTTTTAGCATCTGAAGTCATTAGCGAAATGCAGGGCGGCTTAACCGTCGTATGTGATGGAGAAGTATTAGCAAAACTTGAACTGCCGATTTCAGGATTGCTGTCCCAAGGTACCTATGAAGAGGTAAATGAAAAGCTTCTGAAGATCAACAGCGCCCTTAAAGAGATTAGCGGACAGCAGCATTTCAATCCGTTCCTGACATTAAGCTTTCTTGCTCTGCCTGTCATTCCTGAAATTAAGCTGACCGACAAAGGCTTATTCGATGTTCGCTCGTTTCAGCATCTTTCCGTTTCAGCCGGGAGTGCCGAATAAACTTTTTGCGGAAAAATAAAGGGATATCCCGTCTCTCCTCAGTGGAGAATTGGATATCCTTTTTGTTTGCTCGGGGCACTGAACCAGGAGTGTCTACCCCTTTGCTATGTCGGAAGCGGTTCGACATGTACATGCACATCATAAACTTCAAATTCATCGATCAGTTTGTTTTCAACCGTAGTAGATATATCATGGGCATGCCCAATGTCGAGATGGGATTTAACAAATATGACAATATCAACGACCGTATTATTTCCATAGTTTCTGGCTCGAATATTCTTAACAGCCTCAACGCCATTAACTTGCATGATGAATTCTTTATATTCTTTTACCTCGTTTTCATCGAACCCATCTGTAAGCTGATGTGAAGCATCTCTGAAAATCTCCCATGCTGTTCTGCAAATAAGGAAACCGACTATAAAAGCAGTGACCGGGTCCAGCCATGCCAGACCAAATTGTGCGCCAATAATGCCGACAGCTGTTCCAATGCTGACCCATGCATCTGAAATATTATCTTTTGATGCCGCCAGGACAGCTTGGCTATCAATTTCTCCAGCCAGCTTTTTATTGTATCGGTAAACAAAGTACATTACAGCAGCACTGAAAATCCCTGTCCATGCAGCAATCATATCTGGCGTTTCATTCTTTCCCTCTAATAAGGAATTTCCCGCACCAATCAGCACTTGTATTCCAACCGTTATCATAATAAAGGAAGCTGTTAAGGAGGCAACATTTTCAGCCTTCCAATGACCATAGGCATGGTTTTTATCAGCTGGCTTCCTTGAAATTCTCAATCCAATAAGAACTGCTACGGAAGCAATGATATCAGTTGCGTTATTGAGTCCATCTGCTTTTAATGCTTCTGAACCAGAAATAATCCCGACAATTAGTTTGAGAGAAGATAGGCAAATGTAAGCAGCAATACTGATCATTGCCCCTCTTTCTCCCCTTTTTAAATTTTGGTACTTCCTTTCATTCATGATTTATTCCTCCAATCGAAATGCAATTATTGGCATAGCAGAAGGTAGTTAGTGGCGTCTAAGACCCCCTTTTGCCTTCTTTTACGAATGTAAGGAAAGGAAAAGTAGTTCAGTATTTTTGGCTTGTTCCTTTATTATCTTATGAAGAAAAGTTAAAATTGCTTGACCCTCTTTTTGCTTTCCATAAGAAAATATTATTTCCATTGATGCTTTTTTTACACCTCTTCTTGCCAAGCTTTTTTCAGTGTTTTTCTAAAAATGGCATTAAAATCCTCCGTATAATTGCCAGGCTTTTTTGTTCTCTTTTTTGCTGCAGTTAGCAAAAGCGAAAGCTCTTGTTTCGCATAATCACTAAATAATGAAAGCTTGTCCTCTAACCCTTCTTGCTCTCTGGCAAGTAATTTTCTCCCTATTTGATTCAGATCATCCTCCAGGTTCAGCTCTTGTAATTGGAGCTGGACATTCAAAGGGGGAAAAGTTTGCTTTTCTTCAATCCACTTCGCAGCCAGCAGCGGTCTAAGTATATTGATCCAACTTTTCAGATGAAAGTCTGTTCTTTTTTCAGCATTTTTCAAATTTCCTTCTGCCATTTTTATATAATGAAAGAGACATATCTGAGGAGACAAAATGGTATTTGTGAACTCTCTCATCTCATCTGCAGCCTTAAATTTTTCGACGTAAATGGTCGGTGAATACAGCCATTCTAAAAAGGATGGGTTTGATTTCCGCAGCATCTTTAGCGCTTTTGTCAGATCCCAGCCAACAAAATCCAGCAGATGATGGGGTGTCTGCTCCATAACATCCCGCTTCTCGCCAATCCCTATTGGATCTATGCTCAAGTAGTAATCTGGATGATGTATATAAACAAATCGGACATCATAATCACTGTTTGAAGCTGAATACCCCCATACTCGGCTGCCGGATTCGCATGCATAGATAATCTTCACATGATTATCTTCTTCAATCTTATTTAAATATCTTATTATTTCACTTCGCATTTCGGTTCTCCATTTTCGTAAAAATTTAAAGTGATTACATTTTATACGAGATTTTTCTATTTATCATTTAAATCCTTCAATTTTCGTTTATATTTATAATATAAACATAAATGGGAAGGGCGATGTATATGTACGAGCTGAAAACCAAAGAGACGGATCACAGTGTCACCCAGTTTATTGAAAGTGTTGAAAGTGAGAAGAAGAAACAAGATGCCTATGAACTGCTCGATATTTTTACAGAAACGACTGGCTATGAAGCAAAAATGTGGGGAACAAGCATAATCGGATTTGGTTCTTATCATTATAAATATGCTACCGGACATGAAGGAGATGCAGCACTTGTCGGCTTTTCACCGCGCAAAGCAAAAATCAGCTTATACTTTGCTCCTGGCGAGACAGAGAGAGATGAGTTATTGAAGAAGTTTGGCAAACATACAACAGGCAAAGCATGTGTCTATATTAATAAGCTGGACGATGTTGACCGTGAAGTTTTGAAAGAATTGATTGTGGCTTCTATAAAATATCTTAGAGAACGTTATCCAAATTAATATATAAAAGCAGAAATGAGTGATAGAGCTAATTTCTGCTTTTTTCATTTGAAGGACAGCTAGCCAAAGCTTTAATAAGGAAAAATAATGGTCGATAAATACACAACGATAGACACTGAAAACCCGCTCAATAGGGTGGTGATAAATACGGTTTGAGCAGCTACTTCCGGGTTCACATCATATTCCAGTGCTAAGGTAGCACTATTTCTTGAGGTCGGCAAGGCGCTGGCAACGAGTAATGACTGAGCAATGACCCCATCAATCCCAAGCAGAAAAATAATGCCCATAGCCACTGCTGGAGATATGATTAAACGTGTAAAACAAGTGCAGATGACTGCTATATTTACCGACTTGACTTTTATATTGGCAAGTTGTGCACCAAGAATAATTAAAGCGATTGCCATAAAGCCATCCGCCAAATATTGAATAGGTGTAAGGAGGAAAGAAGGCGGGTTTACCTCAAACCCATTAAGGAGTGCTCCCAATAGGGCAGCATATATTAACGGAAGCTTCAAAAATGTTTTGATAATATCCCACCCGGATTTTGTCGCTGCAATGAGGTTATAAAGTCCGTATGTATAGGTCATAAGGTTCTGAAAAAGAAGAACAATGATTTGAATGGAGGTACCGACTGGGTTAGCGGAGAAAAGCATTTGACTGACAGGCAGTCCATAGTTTCCTGAATTCATTAAACTAATGCCATTCTTCAAGATGGCAGCATCATTTCTTTCAAGCTTCAAAGCACGGCTCCACCCTATGCCGATCAGCATCATTGTCAGTGTAAACAGGAAAAGATACAGAGCGACCTCTACTAAAAGCTGCATGTTAAAGTTGGTTTGATAAATATTCATAAAAATAGCTGCAGGCATCAATCCATATGTCATTAAATGACTAAGTGATTTTAAATCAAAGCTAAATTTCTTCTGTAAAAATAAACCCAATAATAAAAGCAGGAGAATTGGAGCAATAATATTCAAGAAGATCTCCATCATGACCATCCTCAGACACACCACCATTCAGTTATCTACCTTTGCAGTATATTCCTCCAATAAATACTTGTAAAATATGAATTTATTATGGTATGAGATTAGAAATGCTTATGAAGTTACTCCTTGTGTTTACCCATAATAAAGATCATCTCGTAAATGGTGTGATTTCCATTCCATGATACTCCCTTTCCACGAGGCGGGTGGTGATCCTCCTCGTCGCCATGCTCCTGCGGGCTTTCATCTTCGCACTCCTTTAGCAGGAATCTCGCTCCATTCTGTTCCAATAACGAAGCATATCACTAAAAATAATCTCATTTACCAAAATTAATAAATTACAAAACTTGTGAAAAATATACTCAAAAAAATCCATACCAGTTTCCCAGTATGGATTAATATTTAATCTACCTCAACCACTGTATTCGTCTCGGCCGCTTTTATTATCGCTAGTATAACCTGCAGAGATAATAAGCCATCTTCTCCTGTGACGGGTACATGTTCATCATGCTGCAGACTTTCCAGAAAAGCATCAATGACACCGCTGGCACTCTGATTCTCATTTGTCTGTATCCCTTCGATCTCGTACCTTATCTTTTCTCCTGCATGAGAAACCAGCTCAAGTTGATAGTCTGGATCATGATAGATTTTCAGGATTCCCTTTTCACAGTATAAAATAGTGCTGTTATCCTCTTCTCCATAATAAGTCCAAGAAAAGGATCCTGTACCGATGATACCCTTCCTCGTTTTCAGTGAGCAGACAATATTATCACAAACTTCAATCGGTTTGTCAGATTCGTCTTTTTTATGAAGAGCACCCATGAATGAACTCACATCTGTAATTTGATCGTCCAGCAAATAATGAATAAGATCGATCTTATGGACGCCAAGATCACCCGCCACTCCCAAACCGGATCTATTCTTTTTAAAGAACCAAGTGGAATTGGTTTTATTGATTCCCCAGCTTTCAGGACCGCCATGTCCAAAGGTAGTTCGGAATGTTAATACTTTCCCAAGTTTACCGCTGCTGATAATCTCCTTTGCCTCTTTATGTGCTTTTGTAAATCGCTGATTATGAGCAATCATCAGTTTTTTCCCTGTTTCGTCTCTTGTACGTATCATATTTCTTGCTTCATCCACTTCTAAAGAAAGGGGCTTTTCGCACAATACATGCTTTCCGCTTAACAGGGCGCTTACAGTATCTTTCTCATGATTTTCATTTGAGGAGCATACACTAATTGCTTCAACACTTGGATCTTCCAGCAGATCTTCTAATGAATAGGCTGCTCTGCCGTTAAACTGTTTTGCTAATGCTTCCGCTCTTTCTGGATTTCGATCATAAAAAACAATTTCATTCACATATGGATTAGCACCATATTCAGGTGCATGCCGATTTTTTGCAATGGATCCGCAGCCAATAATCCCCACGTTGATTCCCATTCAGCATTCCTCCTATTCTCTCTTTTGAAATACCACCGCTACAATAATAATCGCTCCTTTTACAAACCCTTGCAGGTGAGGAGAGACATTCATTAGGTTCATCATATTATTTAAGATACCTAATATTAAAACCCCAAAGAAAGTACCGATGACTTTCCCGCGGCCACCCGTCATTCTTGTTCCCCCAATAATAACAGCCGCAATAGCGTCAAGCTCATATTGCATGCCAGAGCTTGAGGATGAAATAGAATTCAAACGTGATGTTTCAATGATTGCTGCAACACTCACAAGCAATCCAGCAAGACTATATACTGCAATTTTTACCCGATCTACTCTTATTGCTGAAAGCAGTGCCGCTTTTTCATTGCTTCCAAGCGCGTAAACATGACGGCCAAAGCTTGTTTTATGCATAAGCATATATACCAAAACGGCCATTAAAATAAAGATAATAATTGGTACATCAATAACCCATAGTTCAGTATTGGCAATTGCTGTGAAGCCTGATACTTCACCTGAGATACTCCCGCCTTCTGCAATGTATAAAGCAATCGATCTGGCTCCAGCCATCATTCCAAGCGTTGCAATAAAGGAGGCAATCTTCCCTTTCGCAACTAATAATCCATTCAATAGACCAATAATGACGCCCGAAGCTAAAGCAGTCAGTATCCCAACTAGGATACTTCCACTGGCATTCAGCGCAAGGACTGTAAGAACGCCAACTAAAGCAAGAACCGACCCTACCGATAAATCAATCCCGCCGGACAGCATAACCACTGTCATACCGAGAGCAACAATTCCAATAATAGAAACCTGCATTAGTATATTCAGCTGATTATTAATATCTAAGAATCTTGGATTCACAATGGCAGCTAAAATAAAAATAATGACAAAAGCAATAATAACGCTATATTCTGACCAAATCCATGTAAGACGTGATTTTGCACTTCCCATGGCAGATCCTTGGTTTGCGGGTTCTTTTAATTCTGGATTAGCCAATCTGTTCATCCTCCCTTTTTGCTCCTGTAGCATAGCTCATGATCATATCCTCTGTGGCTCTATTACCATTAAATGAGGATACGATTTCTCCTTGATACATAACATATATGCTCTGGCAGAGCCTAAGAATCTCAGGTGCTTCTGAGGATAAAATGATGATCGCTTTCCCCATCGCTGCTAACGCGAGAATTTGCTCATAGATCTCCTGCTTTGCTCCAACATCAATACCCTGTGTAGGATTATCGAAAATGAGGATATCAGGGTCTGCCTCCAGCCACTTTGCCAGCATTACCTTTTGCTGATTTCCTCCGCTAAGTTTATCGATCGTGATATTCGGATCATGAACTTTAATATTCAGTAAATCCTTATAATGTCTGAATCGCTTTCTCTCAAGGCTTTGATCCAGCAGTCCATTTCTATTAAACTTGGATAATGATGAAAGACTCATATTATGAATAACACTTAAATCTTTGATTATGGCATTCTCTTTTCGGTTTTTTGGAACAAAACCAATTTTCGCTTTGACAGCCTTTTGCGGATGATCTATTTTTAACACTTGGCCGCGAACCTTAATTTGACCCGTGTATTTTTTTCGATAGCCAAAAATACTTTCAAACAGCTCTGTTCTTCCATCTCCAGCAAGACCCGTAAATCCTACTACTTCTCCGGCTTTTACGGAAAAATTTATATTTTTGTATAACCCTTCACTGCTTAAGTTATTTACCTCTAACAGAACAGCTTCCTGACTTTCCTTGTGTTCAAACCGTTCATTCGAGATCGCCTTCCCTACCATTAGCTTTGTAATTTGATCCAGTTTGAATTCCTTTACAATTCCTGCTCCTGCAAGCTCTCCATCACGCAGCACCGTAAAACGATCACAGATCTCTTCAATCTCTTTAAGCTTATGGGAAATGTAAATGATGGAAACGCCAGTCTCCTTTAGATTACGAATAAAAGTGAACAGCCGCTCTACCTCATGATCAGCTAGTGAGGAGGTTGGTTCGTCCATGATAATCAGTTCTGATTTATGAAGTAATGATTTCGCTATTTCAATAAATTGCTTATAAGAATTATCGAGTTCCCGGACATAGTTTTTCGGATGAATTTCCACTCCAAGCCGCCCTAAAATATCGGCAGTCTGCCTGCACATCTCCTCAACATTTAGAAAGCCAAATTTATTTTTAATCTCTGTTCCTAAAAATAAATTTTCATAAACCATTAAATCAGGGACAACATTTAACTCTTGATGGATAAAGCTGACTCCATTTGCTTTTGATTCACGCGGATCGGACATTTTCACATCGCGTCCTTCTATTGTAATGCTTCCAGAATCCGGCTGATGAACTCCTCCTAATATATTCATAAGCGTTGATTTGCCAGCCCCATTTTCTCCAAGCAGGGCATGAACCTCGCCTTTTTGAACCTGAAGTGAAACACCTTTAAGCACCTTGACTCCATTAAAAGATTTTTTAATATTTCTCATTTCTAAGTAGACTTTATTCTCCATTTTCTCACCCCTTCACTTTGACAATAGGCAAAGCAGCGGAAGGAAACGTTTTTACATTTCCTTCCTCATTTATTAAAACTTTGAATCAGGATTGTAGAACTCATCAGCATTTTCTTTTGTAACCTGTGTAGCCTCTTTAACAACCATTGATTCTGAAGGATCTTCACCCTTTGCAATATCCCCTGCGATTACAACCGCATCCTTCACCATTGTTGGCGAATAAAGGAAAGTTGCTTTAATTAAGCCATCCTCTTTCATATTCTCAAATACTTCCTTAGCACCGCCTGCACCAGTAACAAATTGAATATCTGTTCTTCCTGCCTCTTTAATTGCCTGAATAACACCTAAAGCCATTCCATCATCCTGTGTAAACACAGCATCAATCTCGGGATGTGCCTGAAGGATGTTTTGCATAACAGTTAGAGATTTTTCTGTAGAGAAATCACCGCTCTGTGAAGCGATCACTTCCATTCCTTCTTCACTTTCCATTGCTTCTTTAAAGCCTGATCCGCGCTGTTCCGTTACAGAACTAGGCGGTCCTGTGATTTCAACCACTTTTCCTTCTCCGCCTAACTGTTCAATAAAGTACTTTCCTGCATTTACACCGATTCCTTCATTATCGCCTTTCACGACAACTGTTGCCGCATCATTCTCTAATTCTCTATCCACAATGACAAGCGGAATTCCAGCATCTTTGATCTTTTGCCCAACAGGTGTCAAGGCAGCTGATTCAATCGGCAGCATGACAATAACATCTACTTCCTGAGAAATAAGATCGTCTACATCATTGGCCTGTTTATTTGGATCTGCAGCATTAGTGATCACATAATCAATGTTTTCACTTTCTTTTAACTCTTTCGCCTGGTTTTCAGCTTCCTCAATTAGCGCTCCCATCCAGCCATGTGTAGCGGAAGGAAGAGAAATCCCAATTTTCAAACTTTTTTCGCCGTCAGTTTCTCCGTTGCCGTCTCCATTGCCCTCTTCACTGCACGCCGCAAGAATCGTTAGTAAAAAAACAGTAAGTCCAACCATTAATAAGCGTTTCAAGCGATCCACCCCTTTTTTAGTTTTACATCATGCCGCCTATAATGTAATCGATTACATTTACATGTAAGGCCAGCGCTCTATTATCAAATCATTAATAACAGAGCGCTGATCTTAGCTGATGTCTATCCTAAAGTTGATTGGCGTATGACTAATTCATGGTCTAAAATCACATTTTCTACTTCTTGACCCTTTATTTTTGCAATGAGCATTTCCGCCGCAATGGTTCCCATTTTATACATCGGCTGTGCAACCGTTGTCAAAGTTGGATTGGTCATATTCGAAAAATCGATTTTATCAAACCCTGCTACGGCAATGTCATTTGGCACCAGCAATCCTTGGCTATTTATTTCTTTTAATGCCCCAATGGCAAGCAAATCCGATACTGTAAATACGGCAGTTGGTCGCTCTTTTAGACTCAAAAGCTTCCTCATTGCCTGCTGTCCTTGCTCAAACCCAAGCTGCTGTGTATGGATGATATACGATTCATTGAGTTCTAATCCATGCTCCATGATTGCCCGTTTATAGCCCATCATTCTTTGTCTGGCGTACAAGTACTTCTCATCTGAGTTAATGATCGCAACTTCTTTATGCCCTAGTTGTATTAAATGCTTGACTGCTTGGTAAGAGGCCCTTTCGTTATCGATTGTCACATAAGGAATCCCGCTGTCTGGCGTGTACTCGCTGCATTGAATAATCGCATGTTTTTTTGCCAAAACTTTTAGTGTTTCGGTATTAACAGCAGGGTCCATTGATATAATGCCATCTGCCATTTTTGTTCTTACCAGGTCAAAATAAATATTTTCACGCTCAGGACTTGAATCGGTTTCACAGAGCAAAATATTATAGTTTGAACTGATCGCTATATGCTCAATCCCTTTAATAACCTCCGAATAGAATGGGTTTGTGATCGCTGGAATTAAGATCAGCAGCATTCTGCTTTCAGAGTTTCTTAAATTTCGGCCAAGCATACTCGGTTCATAATTTAATTTTTCAATTGCCTGCTCAACTTTAAATCTAGTTTTTGCACTGACTGTTCTTTGTCCGTTTAGTACTCTCGAGACGGTTGCAACAGATACACCTGCTAGCTTTGCAACCTGCTGGATATTCGCCATATTTTTGTGCCTACTTTCTGTATTGCTGAACCGCTAACGATGTAATCGATTTCAACTCGATGATATTACACACGGAATTATCTGTCAATACTAAAAATTAATTTCATAAAACAGTTGATTTATCATGTTTTTTTTAATAACTTAGTTTATGTAACGGATTACATTTCTTTATTTTCTGAAAATAATAATTGGAGGGGTCTATTTTGAAATTAGGTGTCTTTACAGTTTTATTCTCAAATAAATCATTTCATGACATGCTTCAATTTGTTTCTTCTAAAGGAATTGAAGCAATTGAACTTGGCACTGGCGGCTATCCGGGAGATGCCCATTGTTCAATCGATACATTGCTCGGTGATCGCAGTGCCCTTAATCAATTTAAACAGGATATTAATAGCCATGGTTTAATTGTCAGTGCGTTAAGCTGCCATTCGAACCACCTTCACCCGCAAAAAGCTATATCCGAACCAGCAGATATACTGCTGAACAAAACGATGGAGCTTGCAGCGGAGCTTGAGATTCCAGTAGTGAACACTTTCTCCGGCTGTCCGGGAGATCACGAGAATGCTCTCTACCCGAACTGGCCAGTAGCTCCGTGGCCTCATGATTTTCAGGAAGTGCTAAAGTGGCAATGGGAGGAGAAAATCATTCCGTATTGGAGCAAAAAGAATGAACGAGCTGTAGAGCTCGGCGTGAAAATCGGCCTCGAGCTTCACGGCGGTTTTTCTGTTCACACACCTGCGACCATGCTGAAGCTGCGGGAACATTGCGGCAGTGCAATTGGTGCTAACCTTGATCCCAGCCACATGTGGTGGCAAGGCATTGATCCTGTCGAGGCGATTAAGATTCTTGGCAGAGAAAATGCTATTTTCCACTTCCATGCCAAAGATACCATCATTGATCAGCAGAATGTGAATAGAAATGGAATAACGGATATGACTGACTACAGCAAAATGCAAAACCGCTCATGGAATTTCCGGACTGTCGGGTATGGACATGACACCAAAACGTGGGCAGACATGATTAGCGCTCTTCGTTTATACGGATATGATTATGTCGTCAGCATTGAGCATGAAGATGGGTTAATGTCCGTAGAAGAAGGCTTTTCTAAAGCAGCAGCAAACTTGAAACCGCTTTTATTCAGTGAGCCAGCAGCTGAGATGTGGTGGGCTTGATCGGAGTAAAGACCAAAAACGCCCGGAACACTCTATTCGGGGCTTTCTGGGTCTGTTTCGTCTAAATTACTGAGTTCGTCAGTTGAAAAAGCGATTATTTGAATTAAAAATAATCATTGAAAGATCTTTTTTCACCTCTTTAGAGATTAGCAGAAGATTTGATTAAAAAAAGCGGAGGCAAGCCGCTCTGGAAAGCCGATATCCGCCAAACACAAAGGGAGCTCCTCTCCCTTTTTTGGCTCTGAAGCTGGATACGATTCAAAAAGACTATTCAACCCATCGTCCGCATCTCATCGACATTCTAAATTTCATGAATCGCGATATTAATCGAGCTTTCTTTCCTTCGTCTGTACAATTGTTCAATTTTGACTCCACACATTGAATCAATACTTGATCGCATCTGCAGCTGTCTCCATATTCACTAAGACACTCATCGTGCTTCTTGCAGCAGTAATCCACATAATTGATCGGCTCTCCCGGACCGCTGCAGCCTGGACCGCAATAGCGGTAGCCACCAGACAGGCAGAAGCCAGGGCCTCTCGTCCGGCGCCTATTCTGTATTCTCATACTCTACTTCACTCCTTCCTATTATCCATACGCACCTCTACCAAAAAGGATTGGAGGAAAACCTATGAAAATAGCGGAATTTCTTAATCACCTCACTAGAAGAACCAAATACCTAGAGGATTCTCGAGTAAAAAATAGAATAGTATGTATTAAATAAAGGGGGAGTTATGATGCTGTCTTTTTTTGAGTATAACTGGCAAGTTCGAGATGAATGGCTGCATTGGTGTGAGCAGCTTTCATCAGAAGTATTGCTGCAAAAGCGAGTCGGCGGTGTCGGCAGTATTCAATATACACTGTTTCATATTATCGATGTAGAGTATAGCTGGCTGCGTGCGATCCAAAGTCAGGACGATGTGATTTTTGACTTCGACTCCTATAAAAGTTTAGAACAGCTAAAAATTCTCACTCAGCAAACATTATCTGAGAATAAGGCTTTTATGACTGGAATAGAGCCACATACATACAACCAAAAAGTTTATATTCCATGGGAAGATGAATTTTATACGGTATCTGATATTCTGCATCATTTAGTGGCGCATGAAATTCATCATATTGGGCAGCTCTCGGTTTGGGCAAGAGAGCTGGGACTTACACCAATTTCTCCCGGCTACATTGGAAGGCAGTTTTCATCTTTAAGTAAAATATGAGATCTTACAAAAAAACCACTCTGATTATCCTATTGTTAGCCTTTTTAGTATTTCCCTCTAAGATATATGCTCTTGATTGTGCAATACCAGAGCCCTTGCAGGCCATACATGACTATGAAGCTGTTTTTATCGGTAAAGTGATCAGCAGCAGTGACCTGACCAAAAATACTAAACTTGAAGTTGTACAGTCATGGAAAGGTGTAAACACGATGGAGGTTAAAATATATGAGGATAACGTTTGGGGAAACACATATAAAGCAGGAGATAAAATACTGGTTTTCGCCAATAAGGAATTCGGATTCTGGAAAGTGCCTCTTTGTGCACCCATTCAGCAGAATGTTGATGAAACAAATGAAGAATGGGACGTATTTGGGGAACCGGTAACATTGAAGCATTCCACAGGACTGCTGCCTTTATATCTGGCTGTCATGACATTCTTTCTTTATTTACTAAATAACTATTTTAAGAAAAGAAAAAAGAGCGGAAGTGATTAAAAGCCTCTTTCTCACTTACCGCTTTTCCCGCTCGTTTTCTGCGTTCTGTTCATACTAAATGACCAGCGTATGTCTCTGCCCAATCCATAACTTTGTTTCGTGAATCAGCTGTTTATATGTCGCCGCAGATGAAAACGTATGGTTGGCTCCATTGATAATTCTCTTATCACATATTCCCTGTTTACGCGTCCGAAATGCATAATAATAATTGTAGCAATGGTTCACGCTAATTTCTTCATCTGCCGAACCATGTATTAGCAGAACATCTCCATTAAATTTAGATACAAGTTTTAGCGGATGATATTTTTTTAGTGATTCTATAAACTTTTCTCGTAAATAATATCCCTGGTAATCAAATTCACCGCTCTCTTTCAATACTTCCAGTCTTTCTTCTCCTACAATAGAGGTTATATCCTTAAATGGCTGGCCAACAGCGCTCCACAACACAAGTCTTTTAATTCTCTGATCCTGTGTAGCAGTCAAGAGAGCCACTGCACCTCCAAGACTATGCCCTATAAGCACTAACTGTTCCCGGTCTATATGTTCAATCTCGAGTGAATAGTTGATGATTGATTTTGTCTGGAGAATCCAATCATCAATACAGCTTTGCCCGTAATCTCCCTCACTCTCACCGCATCCTGCATAGTCAAAGCGAACAATTACACATTCCTCCAGTGATAATTCTTGAGATGCTTTGACAAAGAGACGATTAATTCCTACCTTCGAGCCTACAAATCCGTGACAAATTACGATGACGGGATATTTTTTATTTTCTTTCCCATATAAATCTGGATAATGAATCGCTGCTGCCAGTTTTCGATCTTCCCATTGAATTGAAATATGCCTTATCATTTCTCCACCTCATTTAAAAGATATTATTCTTATCGAATTAGTCAGATTAATACTGACAAGTGTTGCTGTTAAGTAGCACACAGCGTCCTAGTTCTTTCCGGGCAGAATTCAATACTTAGCAGACACAAAAAAATCCCACCTTATGCTTTTGACAGCGTAAGATGAGATTTAATTAACCGTTCTCCTTATCTGCCAAGCAAATACGCTTGTTGGAATTGGCACAGTGCTCAAAGCTTGAGTCTGCTGCCGAGGCTTCAAAGGGCCAAATCCCTCCACCTCTCTGGATAAGATTATGAAATTATATTTATTCTAATACAATTATTGTAAATAATCAATACAAAACTGCAGCCTATTTTAAGCAAGACAATGAAAAGCGAGATGCCCAGTTCAGGGAACTACCCTATTATGCTCTTTTGACTATAAATGATCCAATGGCAAGAACCATAAACAAAAACAGTAAATAGAGGCTGATTGCTCCAAGTTCTATTGTTTCATGCCCTAACCCAACTAGTACAATCACAACAGCCATGCTGCCAATCAAGACAAAGTATAGAGCAATTGCATAAAAATTCTTCATGTTATTCCATGTTCTTTCATCCACATCAGGTACATGATCTCTTTTTTTTATTTCACGAATCTTAGCGGCCGCAGCCACAAGTCCAACACCTGCTACTGTTCCGCCTATACCGGCAGCAACGGCGCTCCATGCCAAGTCTGGAATCATCCATTTGGCAATCAGAATACCTGCACCCATACATACAACAATAAACCCCAATGCTAAATACTGCAGATTTTTCATTTAGTATCTTCCTCCAATGTAAATAATTCTTCGATTGGCACATCGAAATATTTAATCATTTTAAGAGCAAGCTCAAGGCTAGGATTATATTTATGCTTTTCAACTGCATTGATCGTCTGCCTCGTAATTTGCAATGCCTCTGCCATCTCAACTTGGCTAATTCCTTTCGCGAGTCTGATTTCCTTAATTCGATTGGTAACCTTCAAATGATTCCCCGCCATCCATGTAAAGATATCTTTACACAGAGTATAACATGTTCCAAAAGAAAAAGTAAAGATATCTTTACACTACAGAAAATTAATTATGATTCTTTTGAAACAGATTCTCTTTTCTTATTTAAAGATTTAACTCAGAAAAAAATTAGAAAATCCAGAAACTACAATCATAAACCAAGGGAATTGTAACAATATCTTAGTTGATATATGGACATTTTATATTTGGATCGGAACAGCAATCTGAAGAATTTTTTGGAGTTTTTAGAGCAAAGGTGCGAAAGAAAGAGGTTCTGGAGGAGATCCGGCTAAATATTGTAAAACCGCTATCGTTCAGCCATGTGCTATTATTGCTAAAACCAACATGAAGGGAGCTGCTTAGTTCGCCCCCTTATCATCATCATGAGGCATAAAAACTTTTCTATATAGAAATAACTGCACAGATTGAACCAAAAGGTAAATAGGAATAGAGTATGAGGAACGATAGCCGTTCTTAAAGTGAAAGATACCCACTTTAATTGCCCATACTTCAACAAGAATGGCTAGAGCACTCCAGCCTAAAATATAAGGAATAACCTTCCAGCCTGTTATATTAAAACGCCGATAGATATAAATAAATATATACCCAAATGGGGCATACATTAAATAACTGAACATATCAAACGTCTGATAGATTGCCTGATCATTTACATCGTATAGATCTAATGGAGGTGCGGCTAATGTGTGATCAAACATCAGCCCAGTTGTCACTCCAAATAATAAACTGAAAACCGTTGATGCCTTCGATAATATTTTAGGAAGAACCATAACAATAAGTCCTCCTATAATAATCATCCCCAGGACAACCATTTCATTGGCATTAAAACCTTGCTCATACAAGATGTTTTCCACTTGTCTTCATTCCTTTTGTAATTTTGCGAGAAACGTATGCGATCAAAACCGTAAGAAACAACATGACAACATCCATTATAAGCTCCTGTATATAAGACCAGTGCTCATACGTGAAAATGGACAATGAACTGAGGACTGCACGCAGGATAGATATAGTCCCCAAAATACTCACAGCAGAAAGGAACCGAATCCATTTATGATCGTAAGCAAACCAGATGTTCACCAGGATGAGAAGCAAAAAGGAAAAAATGATATCCCGGTATACAATAAATGAGATAAAACGTATGGTATCAGAGCTAATTTTAATACACTGATAATGATAGGCAAGGAAAGATATTTTGTTAATATCTACAACGGCAATCATTAAATAGGTGAGTATATTGGCTGCAACAGACATTTTATAAGGCAGAAATATGAAAATAGCAACTGTAAACCAGGCGATCACACACATGATTATAAGCTCCAAGACGATCTCCTCCTTGCCTGTTAGTATGAACGTTCGACCCTTTATTATGAGAAGGAAACTAAATTAGGTACAAAAAGACCTAAGGGATTTTCCCAAGGTCTTTTTGCTCTGGCAATATCGATTGCCCTATTCCAATTACACCTTCACCTTTTCCTACTACTTACCAGCGATGGGCTTTGGCATTACTGCGCAAGATAATATTCGTTTGCGACATTTCTGTATGCCCATTCACCTGCGATTTAGAACGTTTTGGCCTTGTCCAGTTATGATGAAACTGTGCAGAGTGCTCGTCTAATCGATTGCGGTAACTCATTATAAAATCACCTCGTAGTTAGGATGTAGTTCCGGATATTCAAAAAGGAATATCTTTAATAGCATGTGCAAAGCAAATAATTTTATGTTCTCTTTATGAATTGCAATCACAAAGTCATAGCACAATAACCCAAAAAAGCCGGCACTCTTTTATTAGAGAACCGGCTTTTATGATGAATTATCCCTGTTGCTGTTCTTTTGTTGGCCCCATAACCCCAGGTACAGGCAGCCCCGCCTGGCGAAGTAAAACAGTCATCTGTCCACGGTGATGTGTTTGATGCAGGATCAATTTGCTAAGAATAGATCCCTTCGCTGTCGGACCTCCAAAATCAATTGTTTCAGTAAGCTGATCGTCCGTCAGGGTCGATTCCGCTGCAGACTTTAATTCCTCTGCTATTTTTCTATAGGCAATCTGAATATCAGCAGCAGTCATTTCTTCTTCTTTTTTTTCTGTTGGAGGTGCAAGGTTCACACCAACTAAGCTTGCGAAGAATACTGGGCTTGTTGCCAGATGCCAGCCTAACCATCTAAGGGTACTGTGTCCCTCAGTAATTGCCTGTCCCAATTTTTCATCTGTTAATGCATCCATTACGGCTATAGTACTAACAGCTTCAGCATTCCACTCATTTAAGAAATCATTTACTTGACGGTACATTTCATTCATCTCCCTTTTCATTTTTCCTGCTTTTCATTCTAACACAGGATAGAAGTCACTTAAAAAGAATGGATCTACTTCATGAATATTTATCAAGCACATGCAAAAAATACAAATACTTATGAAAACAAGGGTGAGAATATGTTCAATAAAGGAAAACGAACCTTCACTGAAGATTCATTAAAAGCTTTAACCAAGAATCAGGATGATGTCCAATTCACAGAAATAACGATCCTTTCTCGAAAAGCATTTTTTATTTTTATAAATGGAGTTATTGATTACACTGAATATTGGAAACTGGCTCAAGATCTCACCAGTTCATACGCAGACAAAATCCACTCTTATGATGACTTAATGCATTTTTTTCAGCCATTTTTAATCAACGTGGCACATAAAGAAGAAGAGCTGGTTACCGAGTTGTTTGATGGAAAGATTGCACTTGTTTTGGAAGGAAAACAGGAAGCTCTTCTTCTTAATCTTCCAAATTCTAAAACAAGAAGCTTGGCAGAACCTACAACCGAACGTGTAGTCAGAGGGCCTAAAATTTCTCTGATCGAAAGCTTGAGCGATAATATTGCTCTCATTAGACAGAGCACAAAAGATCAAAGCACAGTTGTCAGGAAAATAAAAACGGGTTCGGAAGAAAAAAAAGAAATTGCTGTTGTCTATAACAATAATTTGGCGAAGCAGTCCCTTGTTGATGAGGTTCTTTCTCGAATTGAAAAAGTAAAAAAAGAAGACATATTAGACTCAGGTGTTCTAGAAGAACTGATAGAGGATACGCATTATACCCCCTTTCCGCAAATACAAAATACCGAGCGGCTTGATAAAGTGCTTGCATCTCTAAAGGAAGGGCGTGTGGGAATAATTGTAGATGGCTCTCCTTTCGCTTTAATTGCTCCGACAAAAGTAGATATGCTTCTTCAATCTCCAGATGATTATTATGAACGCTGGATTGCCGGGTCATTTTTAAGGTTATTACGTTATATCTCAGTGTTTATTACAGTGTTTCTCTCAGCAATTTATATATCACTTGTATCCTTTAATTCTGGAATGATTCCAACAGAACTCGCCATGACAATCGCCGGAACAAGACAAAATGTTCCCTTTCCGCCCTTTATTGAGGCAATCATTATGGAATTAACGATAGAGTTATTACGAGAAGCGGGAGTAAGACTGCCAACTCCTGTTGGGCAGACCATCGGCCTTGTTGGCGGCGTTATTATCGGTCAGGCTGCCGTTCAAGCAAATCTAGTCAGTTCAATCATGGTTATTATTGTATCCATCACTACAATTACTTCTTTCACAGTCCCTCAATATAGCTTTGGCCTTGGCTTTAGGGCATTGCGATTTGGTGCAATGGGAGTTGCAGCGATATTAGGATTATATGGTACAACCTTATTTTTTATCATTTTCATCACTCATTTAGCGAAATTAACAAGCTTTAATGAGCCTTATCTAGATTTAAGACAATTATTTAATAAGAAAAAACAGCGGGATTTTCTAATAAGACTTCCTAAAAAAGCCGGCAACAACTAGGAGATAGAAATATGGAAGCTAAACCAAACCTAATAAATTTAGAAATTACTTCGATCCTCTCATGTGCAATGCTCGGCGTAGGAATGCTCACCCTTCCTCGAGGCTTAACAGAGAAGGCAACAACTACGGATGGATGGATTATACTAATCCTTAATGGTATTTGTGCAGCTCTTCTATTAATTCTCCTTGTTTATATGCTAAAAAAACATAAGGTGACAGATTATTTTTCTTATATTGAAGAGACTTATGGAAAGTGGGCAGGAAAAGCTATTTGCCTCGCCTTAGCCGTTTATTTTCTATCTATTGCAAGTTTTGAAGTCCGGGCAATGAGTGAAATGGTCCGCTTTTATATGCTTGAAAATACTCCGATGGAAGTAACCATTTTAGCATTGATCTTAGCTGCTTCTCACTTGATTATTGGCGGCATTAAGCCAATCGCTAAAGTTTGTATCTTGTTCCTTCCTATTACCATTATTGTTGTCCTCTTTATTTATATGATGAGCTTTAAGGTTGTGGATCTTATGAATATAAAGCCTATATTAGGATATGGCTTACAGCCTATTTTAAAAGGGTTCACCGCTGGACAGCTATCTTTTTTTGGAATTGAATTGATTTTATTTCTATACGGTATGACAGATAAAAAACTGAATATTAACAAAGGTGTTTTAATAGGGTGTTTTATTCCTGTTGGCATGTATGTGCTAACCTATATTTTAGTTGTGAGCACACTTACAATTGATGAGGTAACGTCGGTCACGTGGCCAACCATTTCATTTATCCAATCATTTGAAGTTCAAGGTATCTTCGTCGAAAGATTAGAGCTTTTTCTATTAGTTACCTGGATTCTGCAGTTTTTCACCACACATATGCTTTATTTTTATTTTGCTGTAAAAAGCATGACACATGTGTTTCATAACAGGTTCTCTACAAACTTAATCATTCTTGTTCCCTTGATATTTCTCTTAGCTAATTACGCCAAAGACATTGGTGATATATTCATATTCAGTGATCTCCTCGGCTTTGCATTTCCTGTAGTCCTTGTCATCCTTCCTTTTGCAACATTTTTCGTTTATGGAGTAAAAAGGAGGATAAGACAATGAAACGAATCCTGCATCTACTCGAATTATTTGTGATTGTCTCTCTCTTAAGCGGGTGCTGGGACAGTGAAGAGATAGAAGATTTGTCGCTGTTAGTAGGAGTAGGCATTGACCTTGGAGAGGATGATCAATTATCTCTGACACACCAGATTCTCTTGCCAGCTGCTGGGCAGTCTGCTGCAGCTACAGCTCCTTCATATGAGAATATAACTGTTCCAGCTCGAACCGTTCATGATTCTGTAAGAGAAGTAGCTATGTCTAAAAATGTACTATTTGCAAATCAGCAGCGATTAATCATTATAAATGAGAATGTATTAAAAAGTCTTCCATTAGACGCTGTAATCAATCAATTTATAAAAGATAATGATACCAGAAGAAGCTGTATCATTATGATTTCTAAAGATCCTGCAGAACAAATTTTAAGTACAGGAGAAGACGGAAGTGTGCCTGCTAATGATCTATATTCACTAAGCGAGAATATTTCAGCGACAAGTAAGATCCTGCCATCAATTACATTAGGTCAGACCTCCGCAAGCCTTCAAGCAGCTGGAAGCTTTGCCATCCAATCCGTTTCTATTAATGAAAAAATGCTTAAGCTAAATGGAGCTGGTGTCATTAATAATAATTCTGAATTAGCAGGAATGTTAACCGCAGATGAAGTTTCCTATATGAACTGGCTTGAGGGAAATATTGAAGGTGGAATTATCGTTGGTGAACATAACGGGAAACGTTTTAGTGTGGAGGTCATTTCTCAAACAAATAAAAAAATTAAAACAAATGTTAAGGGTTCACAAGTGACAATCAACATCTCAACCGAATATGATACCCGTCTCTCTGAAGACTGGTATTCAAACGAAGATTCTTTTAACTCCGCTTATTTAAAGGAAATTGAAAAAGAAGCTGAAAAAGAAGTTGAACGACAGGTCGAGATTATTTTAAACAAATTACAAAATGACTTAAAGTCAGATGCGCCAGGTTTCTTTTACTATATCCGATCTCAGCACCCTAAATTTTATAAACAAAACAAAAACAATATGGATGAAATTTTCAGCAAAGCGAACATCCATTTTAAAGTAGATCTAAAGATCATTGATTTCGGAGCAAAAGGGGCTACAAAATAAAGGGAACCCTCAGGTGAGGCTGAGGGTTCCTTAATATTAGTGTGTATTTTCACATGTCGCTTTTTGGCTCGGTCCTAGAACTGGACCTTATCACTGAGGCTGCACAAAATTTTATATTAGTAAAATCTTAGCTTAATTTAAAATAGCGGCGGAGGAGAAAAGCAACCCACATGAACTGGCCATCTTGGCGCACAGTTTCTACTAATCCGTTAATCAGCAAGAGATCTAATGTTTGATTATTTATTTGTTCTCTTAATTCATGCAGCGCATCCTTTACAAATCCTTCTTGTAAATCAGTTATTAAATCATTTATATGTTTGACTAGGGTTTCTTGCGTTGGAGGACTTTCTGCCGGCAAATCGAGCATGTTAACGAGCTCTTTTGTAACAAAAGGCACCGTGGAATGCTTTGCAAGCAAATTTGTTTTTTCAACAAGTGAGCTGGCCAGCAACTTCAAATCAAGCGGAAGCTTTGAAAAGATAAAAAGCTCCGAGTACATTTTCATAAATCCTTTTACACAATAAAGCAGATCAAACTTTGTAGCCGCAATTGAATCGCCATAAATTTGATCAATCATTTTCAGGATGGCACGATTAATTTGTTTATCATAAAAATGAAGCTTCATGATTAGTTCCATGTTCAAGGAATGTGTTTGTTCCTTCATAAAAACAGTGGCTAGATTAGAGTGTTCTTCAAAGTTTCTTAATATGGTCAGGTAAAACTGGTATAACAGCTCATCCTTTTGATATCCCCCATCACTGACCAGATAGTCAATATTGGAAACGATTTCACTCATAAAATGATCAATTAAAGCAAAGATTAGCTCATCCTTTGATTTAAAGGATAAATAAAATGCACCTTTTGATATACCGCTCTTTTCAGTAATCTGTTGTACAGAAGTAGCATCGAATCCCTGTTCCGCAAACAGTTCCAGTGCCTTTTCCATTATTAACTGTTTCTTTACCATATCTTAATACTCTCCTAAATGAAATCAATTGACAAATGACCGATTAGTCATTAGTATATGTAATTAATTGAACAAAGTCAATAAAGGGGCAGGTGTAATTGTGAAAGGTTTAGTAAATTTTGTCCTGAAAAACAAGCTCGCTGTATGGTTATTAACGATCATTATTACTGCATCGGGCATTTATTCAGGAACACAAATGAAAACAGAAACGATTCCGAACATTAATATTCCATATCTAATGGTCATGGGAATCTATCCGGGAGCAACTCCGGAGAAGGTAATGGAAGACGTTTCAATACCTATTGAAAGTGCCATTGAAGGACTTGAAGATGTAAAAGCTGTTTTCTCTAATTCCAGTTCCAATGTAGCAAGTATTCAGGTTGAATACGAATATGGAATTGATATGGATGAAAAGAAAAGAGAACTTGAGTCAGCTTTAGATACTGTAACACTCCCTGAAGATGTTCAGGAACCTACTGTAACTTCTATTGGGATGAACATGATGCCTGTAGTTGCTTTATCTATTAGCAGCAGTTCAGAGGATATTGTTGAATTAACATCAAGAGTAGAAGATACAATTCTGCCGGATCTTGAAAAAATAGACGGTGTTGCTTCTGCAACGATCTCCGGTCAGCATATTGAGGAAGCTATTTTTACTTTTAATGAAGAAAGAATGGCTGAACTTGGCTTAACAGAAGATGATGTTAAACAAATGATTCAAGCCAGTGATATGGCTATGTCTCTTGGCCTTTATGAGTTTGAAGATGGTGAACAGGCAGTCGCTGTTGACGGGAAAGTTACATCCGTTGAGGAGCTAAGAGAGCTTCTTATTCCGATTACTCCTTCAGAAGAAAATCAAGTTCCATTTGTTACATTAGGAGATATCGCTACAATTGAAACGGTGGGACGAGAGCAATCTGTTTCACGGACAAATGGTGAAAATGCCATTGCCATTCAGATTGTAAAAGGTCAGCAGGATAATACTGTTGATGTAGTAAATGCAGTAAAAGATTTTGCGAAAGAACAAGAAGAAGCAATTGATGGGCTAATAGTTGATATTTCTTTAGACCAAGGCGCTCCAATTGAAAAATCTGTTCACACGATGATTGAAAAAGCTTTATTTGGAGGGCTAATCGCTGTATTAATTATCCTTCTATTCCTACGTGATATTAAATCAACCATTATATCTATCGTTTCCATTCCAGTGTCCATTTTTATGGCGTTCCTATTGCTGAATTGGATGGACATTACATTAAATATTATGACGCTTGGGGCGATTACAGTAGCGATCGGACGAGTTATTGATGACTCGATCGTTGTTGTGGAAAATATTTATCGCCGCATGCATTTAAAAGAAGAGAAACTCACAGGCCGTGCACTAATTAGAGAAGCAACGATTGAAATGTTTAAGCCAATCTTATCTTCCACATTAGTAACTGTAGCTGTTTTTGCTCCGTTAATTTTTGTTGGCGGTATGGTTGGAGAATTGTTCATGCCATTCGCATTAACAATGACGTTTGCTTTAGGTGCATCATTAATTGTAGCTGTTACAATTGTTCCAGCTCTTTCACACTTCTTATTTAAAAAGAAGCTGTACAGTGAAAAAACAGAAAGCAGCCACAAAGAAGTTGGCAAACTGGCATTATGGTACCGAGGCATTCTTGAAAAAACATTAAATCATAAGATTATTACTTCTGTGATCGCTGTTCTCCTTTTAGTAGGAAGCTTAGCGCTCACTCCTCTAATCGGCTTTAGCTTTTTAGGCAGTGAAGAAGAGAAGGTTATGTATTTAACCTATACACCGGAAACAGGTGAAACATCTGAAAACACTTTAGAAAACGTAACTGTTGTTGAAGAAGAAATGCTAAAGCGCGAAGATATTGATATTGTGCAGCTTTCCATTCAGGATGAGGCTTCTTCTGATCCAGCTGCAGCCATGATGGGTGGCGGTGCTGGCGGTGCGCTAATGTACCTAATTTTTGATCCTGACATGGATAACTTCCCAGAAGTCCGGGAAGACATTGAAGAGTATGTATCTGATATTGGCCAATCTGGTGAGTGGCAAAGCCAAGATTTCTCTTCCATGGGGATGTCCACAAATGAAGTCAGCTATACATTCTACAGTGAAAACTTAGAAAACCTGAACGAATCAGTTAAAATGGCTGAAGACGCCTTAAACGAAATCGACGGACTTGAAGAGGTATCTTCAAGTGCTGAAGACGCATATGTAGAGTATGTATTTAATGTAGACCAAGCAGATGTTCTGCAATATGGTTTAACAACTGGTCAAATTGTGATGGCTTTAAGCAACACAGAAACAAAAGAAGTACTAACAACAATTGAAAAAGACGGTGAATCACTTGATGTTATTATTCAGCAAGATCAGCAAGCTGAACCTAAGTCAATTGATGAACTTCTAGATACTGAAATTGATACACCAATGGGAATGGCGATGCCACTTTCCGAACTTGTTACAGTAGAGGAAGGCACAACACTTAATACGCTTGCTAGAAGTCAAGGCGAATACTATGCTTCTGTGTCTGCAACTGTTATCGGTGATGACATATCTACTGCAACAGCCGATGCTGATGAAGCGATTAATGATTTAGACTTTGCAGATGGAGTGACAACAGGTGTTGCTGGTGTTGCTGCAGATATGAATGAAACCTTTACACAGCTTGGTATCGCGATGCTGGCAGCGATTGCGATCGTATACTTTATCTTAGTTGTTACATTTGGTGAAGGTGCAGCACCATTTGCCATTCTATTCTCGCTTCCATTCGCCGTAATAGGATCTTTCGTTGGATTGCTTATAGCTGGAGAAACAATCTCCGTATCTGTTATGATGGGTCTCCTTATGCTCATAGGAATTGTTGTCACCAATGCAATCGTATTGGTTGACCGAATCATTCATATGGAACGTGAAGGTTTGAATATGCGTGAGGCCATCCTTGAAGCAGGAGCTACTCGTCTTCGTCCTATCTTAATGACAGCTATTGCGACAATCGGTGCATTAATTCCGATGCTCTTTGGAGATGGCGGCGGCGGTCTGATTTCAAAAGGACTTGGCATTACCGTTATTGGCGGCTTAACAAGCTCCACATTATTAACATTAATTATAGTTCCAATTGTATATGAAGTTTTATCCAAAATGCTGAAGAAAAACCGTAAAGAAGTGAAAGAAAACTAAGGATAGGATTTAATGCCATCTAAATGTTAAAGCCAGAGAACCTGATTCTCTGGCTTTTTTCTGCATTCATAGGCTCCCTCTTTGTTCAATAGGAGTTTTTTAACATTCATCTGATACATGGTACAGAAGCATACTAAAATATATGGCCGCTATATATCTTTAAGAACGGTGTGCCTCTTTCTATTCAAAAAAACCGAAAAGTATATGGAAGGGTGAATGTTAAATGACTAAGAAAAATCAACAGTCTTTAGAACTTGCAGGCAGAACGTATCGTCCGGATGATTATAAAAAAGAGGATCAACTCTCTTCTGGTCTTGCTCATACGCATGAACAAGTTTCTGATACATTAACAGAAGGCACAATTGACGGGAAGATCGAGAATGTAAACGGCAAAGATATTCCATTAAGCAAAGATGGATTTGATAAGTAAGGGAGGATTTTATCTTGGTTAATACAGACAAAGGCAAAGTCGCAAAGCTCTCACATGAACATAAATCAACATATCCAAGCCATAAGCATTTAAAGCACACAGAAGGCTCGGATTATAAAAAACAGCAGGATTATGATATCCCGCCGACTCTATTAGAGGATTGAACTGAAGGCAAGAAAATCATATGGCCGTCCATTAGAAATACCTGATTGGACGGCCATTCAATTTCCTTTTAGATCTTTAACCTAACACTATAAAATCTCATCGCCTTCAGACTGCCTTTTACTTCAAAGATGTCTTTTTCAATCAGCTTGCGGAGTCTATATTCTATAAAGGAGTCTCCAATATGCTGCTCACATTCTCCAAGAACCTGGCCAATGAGACGAGCCGATTTTTTAAATTCATCTAGCATACCCAATTCCCTGGCTGTTTCAATTATTTCTTTATCAAAATAAGCTTCATCTGCAGATACAATCATTCCTTCAATTGATATTCTTAGACATGTCTTCGTTTCTGCTAAGGAAAGCCACTCTTGCTCAAGTGTTTCCCTGTCCTGCTTAGTCAAGTTTTTTCCATTATTTTTCTCATAAATAATCTGCAGTTTCTCTGGTGGAATCTCTCCTGTATGAAGCACTTGATATTCAATATCCTTTTTTTTGAATAGTGCTTCATGTAAGTCAGCAGCATTAATCACTTGAATTTGATTTTTTCGCTCCTTTAATAGAAACAGAACAAAACGAAGTGCCGTTTGCTCATGTGCACTGTTAGAACACCAAATGGTAATAGGCTGATTCTCGTTGATTGCAGTGATTTCATGGAGATTTTTTTCATATCCGCTTATTCTCCAGTCCTCTTCATCATAAGGAAAAGCGGTTAACATCCAATTCGCGCGTTTTTCCTGTCCTTCTTCTGTATGTAATTGATAGACCGGTCCTATGGAGAGCATATCTCCAAACACGATAATTTTTTCTTTATGCTCAAGCTCCATTGTCTTAAGAGCCACTCGAAGACTGCCTGCCGGGGAAGCTCCAAATACAATATGAATCCGTTCATATTCCTTAATCTGTTTCTTACTTCTCTCCTCCTGAATAGCCCTCTCAAGTCCGTTGTACATCTTTTCAATTTCCATCGCCAGTTCTGAATCCGCCTTCCCCATTTGCTTCCATTGATTTGTTTTTGCAAACAAGAGAAGTAACAAAGATTTTGCATCTGTTTCACTTAAGCTGCTAATGGTTTTTTTCATAGATTCCAATTCCATGTGTCTCTACCTCATTTCTAACAGACATGTTTACTTTATTGTAAAAGAGTTGTACAACTTTTCCAATTTCTTTTCATTTTATTCTGGTAATTAATACTCAACTTGAAATATGATATTCATTAAGAATATGAGTGAAAGGATTTTGTTATGGAAATTAAAAAAGACGATTTAACAAGCACCAAAATTAAACAGCTGCTAGAGGATCATTTACAAAGCATGACACTTCACTCTCCTCCTGAGAGTATTCATGCACTAGATTTAGATGGGCTACGACAGCCTGAAGTTACTTTTTGGAGCGTGTGGGAGGATGAGGAACTGCTTGGATGTGGTGCAATAAAAGAGTTAGCACCTGATCATGGTGAAGTGAAGTCGATGAAAACTTCTTCTGTCCATATCAGGAAAGGTGTGGGCCGGCTGATGCTGGATTATATTATTGCCGAGGCTAGAAACCGCGGTTATAAACGATTGAGTTTAGAAACTGGCTCTATGGAAGCCTTTCTGCCTGCCCGCCTCATGTATGAAAAAGCTGGATTTCACTATTGTGAACCTTTTGCAGACTATGTTCCTGATCCTAACAGTATGTTTATGACCTTAAAGTTATAATTAAAATTTTTAGTCATCATTAATAGAAAACTGCCATTGCTGCATAGGCTCTTGCACTTATTCATCTGCATATTTTAGATTCAAATCTGTTATAGAGGAGCCATAATGGTTCCTCTATTTTTTACGAATTCTTAACAAAGTAGTCTTTCTGCTTTCTACATATTGTCTCACTCCTTTGGAAATCTTAAGAAAAACATACTGAACGTTTTTCAGCTTTGTAAAAGGAGATCTGTGATGCGTTTTTTCAAAGATAAAAAGAACTTGTCAAACACAACAAATACAACGAATGGAAAGATTAGCCCTAATCTACAGGTAAACCTCTTCAACTTAAAACAAACCTTCACATTAACTCCTAATTTAACATTCAGAGAGGTAACGATTCATGAGGGTAAAATAGATGGCACACTTGTTTACTTGCGTGATTTAGCTGATCTCAAGCAAATTGAAGAACATATCATCCCACCCCTCTATTCAAAGGATGGGCAGCAGTCGTCACATACCACAATTGCCGATTATCAAAAGACGTCTTATCTTCAGGAAGTAGTCAACGGGCTTTTAAATGGCAGTACAGTCCTTCTCCTTAACGAACATAATGAAGCATACATATATAATACAGCTGGAGGTCCAAGCAGATCGATTGAAGATGCTATTTTTGAAACAACGCTAAAAGGATCACATCTTGGGTTTAGTGAACAAATCGGCCAAAATATTGCCTTATTACAGCAATTCATTCCGTCCCCAAAATTAAAAATAGCTGAGATTAAGCTGCAAGGAGAGCTGAATAGGTCTGTAAGTCTCGTCTATATTGATGGAACTGCAAAGGAAGAAGAAATAGCTGAACTAACGAGAAGAATAACCGGCATCCAGGGTGATCATCTCATCAATCTTGGACAGTTAGCAGAGTATATTGAGGATAATCATTTCTCTCCATTCCCTCAATTCAGGATCTCAGAGCGTCCGGATCAAGCAACGATTGACTTGTTTAAAGGAAAAATATGCGTCCTTTTAGATCGCTCTCCAAGTGTATTGATTGCACCTGGTTCAATCATGTCATTTTTTCAAAGTGTTGATGATTATACGACAAGGTGGATGCTGGCATCGTTTGTGCGTATCTTAAGGTTCGTTGCTGTACTAATTTCTATCTTTCTGCCAGCCATTTATATTTCCATCGTCTCTTTTAATTACGAAATCATCCCTATTCGTTTATTAATTACTATCGGAGAGTCACGAGCAGAAATCCCTTTTGATCCATTAGTGGAAGCACTGTTAATGGAAATTACACTGGAGATGTTAAGAGAGGCAGGAATAAGACTGCCCGCGCCAGTTGGACAAACCGTTGGAATTGTTGGGGGTATTGTAATCGGGCAAGCAGCTGTTGAGGCAGGAATTGTGAGCAACTTTATGGTAATCATCGTTTCTTTAACAGCGATCTCCTCTTTTATTATCCCAAATTATGATATGTCCCTTGGGGTGAGGCTAATGCGTTTTCCGATGATGATTATCGCTTCACTTTTTGGAGTTGTTGGAATAGCAGTAGGCTTTATGACTCTGTTAGGTCATATTGTTAAGCTAGAGTCTATTGGTGCCCCTTATGGAACTTTACTAAATCCGCTCCGAAGCTCTGACTTCAAGGATAGTCTCATTCGGTTCCCTATTTGGAAGATCGGCAAGTCAAAGCAATCGTCAGCAAAGGATGGATTAAATGAAAGGAAAAATTAATACAGCGCAATACATTTTTTTAATCCATGGCGCCCAAATGGGAGTCGGCATTTTGTCTCTGCCGCGTGAACTAGGAGAACTCGCAGGACCAAGTGGCTTTTTATCAATTATTTTAGGGTGGGGAGTTGCTTCTCTTACAAGTATTCTAATCATAAAAGCCATGGAACGCTTTCCTGAAAATACAGCGGAGGAAATATTCGTACTATATTTGGGCAATAAACTCGGCAAGATGGTTATTTTTTATTTTGCGTGCTATTTAGTTTTCTTCTCCTACACATTAATGCTTTCTATGGTCATGCTCCTAAAGAGCTGGATTTTACCAGGAACAAGCGTTTCTCTTCTCCTGTCTCTCCTTGTAATCCCGACGTTTATTATCTCAAGAGGCGGAGTAAAAGTGCTTGGACGTTATGCAGAAAGCACCTTTATTCTGACCTTCTGGATATTATTTTTATTGTATATTCCACTAGAAAAAGGTGCTTGGCTTTATTTTCTGCCATTTTTCAATGATGGTATCATGCCTATTTTAGAGGGCACAAAATTAACCGTTTTTTCCTTCTTAGGGTTTGAAATTATCTTTTTTATTTATCCTTATCTTAGTAATAAAAAGAAAGCCATTAGAGGAGCTATTACCGCCAACACCATTACTCTGCTTATTTATGTGAGCACGACGATTGCCTGTTATCTTTTTTATGGGCCAGATACGATTGTAAATTACTTTGAACCCGTTCTAACCCAAATGAGCAATATACGCTTCCGTTATGTCGAACGCTTAGATATCATTCTCTTACCGATGTATATGTTCGTTGTATCAACAACTTGGATTCCATACGTTTATTTCACCGCCACCTGTTTAAGCCAAATCATAAGTGTAAGACGCTGCGAGAAGATCATTCTCCCGGTCTTGCTTTCTTTTATTATCGCTACACTAATACTTGACCAAGACTGGTCCATGCTTAACACAATGAGAACCATTGTTACATATATGGGCAGCCTTATTTATGTATTTGCACTCCTGCTATATATATATTCTTTATTTCATTATCATTTTAGAAAAGGTGAAAAGCTTGAAAGCTAAAATATACTCCCTGCTTCTACTAAGTTTACTTATTTTATCCGCCTGCAATGATAAAACGAATATTGAAGATATAACCATGACGCTAATGCTTGGAATTGATCTAAATGAAAATAACGAGCTAATTGTTTATAGCTCAAATCCAGTCTTTGATAAGGAAGTATTGGATAAAAATGAAGAGTATAGCGTTAAAGCTTCATCTTTAAGGGAGGCAAGAGGTGAACTGGATAGTTTTCTAGCGGGCACAATTAGTAAAGGAAAGATGCAGGTTTTATTAATCAGCAAAAAAGTGCTTCAGTCTGAGAACTGGTTCGTCCTTTTGGACACCCTGTACCGAGATTCTTTTTCTTCCATTAATTGCAAGGTGATTGTAGTGGAAGAAAGTGTTGCCGATGTAATTTATAGCAGTCCCAGTGATAAAATCAGATTGCCATTGCATATGGCGAAGCTTATCGAGACTGGAGATAAACGCCATATTACACAAGAAACCACTCTGCATGATGTGCAATCAAATCATTATTCCAAAACAAAAACCGGCTTTATTCCGCGTATTACCTATAAAAATAACAGCATTAATTTAAGCGGATTTACTTTATTAAACCATAAGGATATGTATGTTTCAGATATTAATCAATACGAAGGAGAACTGCTGCAGCTTCTGAGCAGCACAAAACTTGATCAATTATTCTTAACAACAAAATTAAGCACAGATGACACCAATCCCTTTCAAACAAAGCTTTTAAGCTATAATGTCGGAGATTTAAATCGAAAAATTAAAGTTAAATATAAAAACGATCAATTTGTCTTTGAGACAGACTATTCACTAGCCATTTATATTAAAGAAGCATTAAACGAAGATCCTTATAAAGATCGCGAAAAAATAGAAGAAGAGTTAAAAGAAAAATTAACCGCTGATTTCATCAAACTCGTAAAGAGTTTTCAAGAAAACGGAATAGACCCGGTAGGATTTGGAGAATATGCGCGGGCCTTTCAATATAAGCATTGGGAAAAGGTAAGTGACAATTGGGGCGATGCTTTCGGGAAATCCAATATAACATTTAATGTGAGTGTTCGGATTAAGGATGAAGGATTAAATATGAGGTAATAACCTCCCATGTGAACAGATTAAGGGGCCGCAATTGGCCCCCTCTCCCCTTTTTTCAAAATTGTTGTACTATAGCGACCCAGTTGTACCATCCAACTATTATCCTATAAACCTTTCTGACAGTAATCACAAACTCTCTTCAGTTAGAGTAATCATATAGAGAGTTCCTGAAACACAGCAGTGTCCAGGAACTCTCTATTATGGATACATTGTTAACTTTCAGATTGGCAAGCAAATAGGTTTCATGCATTTACATCTGATTCCCTACCCGAGGGCATCTTGTCTTTATTGTTTTTTAAAGAAAGATACACCGCCAGCAGCAGCACCCCTGCGATCATAAAACCCGCGCCTCCCAGCATGCCAAGCCACCGATTATCTGCATACTCAAGAGCAATGCCAGCACCAAACATGGAGATGCCGATCATAGAATTAGAGATGGTTGCAAATAAACCAAATACAGACCCTTGTTTATTTTTCGGCACGATTTTCATAAGGGTAGAATCAAAACAAGTACCTCCCACACCAGCACAAAATCCAATGGTGATATAGACTAAAACAGCAATCGATACAGAGTGCACCTCGCTCAATATGATAAGAAATAATCCTTCAAAAATAAGGACTGAAAAGCCGATGATAAGCAAATGATTGTGCAGCCGCTCCCCTACAATAAAGCTTAGCATGAGCCCAATTCCCAGTGAACCGTAAAAAATGCCAACGCCCAAGTCACCGAGATGAAATTCTTCAACAGCATATACACTAATCAGTACATTATCTATTCCATTCAGGAGCGGTATAAGAAACTCACTTCCCAGCAGCAGAAGAAGCAGACTAGAAGAAAACAAGAAGGCAATTGTATTTTCTCGTTGAGTGCTTTCGGAAATGATCTCATTTACACTCTCTTTTTTCACCTGCATGCGCGAAAGGATTAAGGCAGCAAGTAAAAACGATACAGCATTTGCCCCGAAAGTAATGTTTGGCCCTAAGTAATACGAAGCCACCCCGCCGCTTAAAGAGCCTCCTATCAAAATAAATCCTATCATCACCTGCTCTAAACTGTTTACTTTTACAAGATTATACTGATTTACGATGATCGGAATTATTGATTTTCTCGCAGGTGCGTAAATAGCCTCTCCTGCTCCGAGAATAAACGTCCCAACATAAATAATCCAAACCTGGTCCGGACTTTTAACAAATAAAAAGGACAGAGCAAAGAATATTCGTATAAGGTCCGTTAACACCAGAATGCTCCTTTTGGAGAATTTATCTGAAAGCCAGCCGCCAAGCGGAGCAAACAGCAGGAACGGAATGACTCGTATCGCTAAAGTCAATCCAACAGCAAAACCGGATCCTGTCAGCTCCAATAATAGAGCTAGAACAGCAACCTGGCTAAAACGGTCGCCAATGCCATTTAGCACACCTGCGCTGAAAAGTTTTCGGTATTCTTTTTCTTCCTTAAACAAGCTGAGCATTTCTACACCACCTAAATTAGATTATCATCTAATTAGATAATAATCTAATTTAGTGAGATACATCAACCTTTTTTTTAGCTGCAAAGTTTACTTTAGAGCGTGTTTGCAAAAAGGTGGTTCATGTTCAGGATTTATAGATAAACGAAAGTTTTGCGGATATCTTGTCTTTACGCACTCTTATATAACATTTACTCAATAAAAAAAACCAGGAGAAACAGGTCTCCTGGTCTGATCTTAGGCTATTATTTAAGCGTTTTGTGGTAGCTTAGCAAGTTTTGCTGCAGCTTCTTTCACTTTTTCTAATCCAGCCTCAATAATTTCAGCTGCTTTGTCAGGTGTTGCGTTGTGGCCTTCAATTACTACTTCGTCAATGATGTCCATTCCGAAGATACCGCCAACTACATTGCGCAAGTAGTTAGTGGACATTTCCATTGGAGCCATTTCAGGAGTAGAGTAAACTCCGCCGCGAGCACTTAGGAAGATTGCTTTTTTGTCAGTCATTAATTGAACCATGTTGCCTTGCTCATCGTATTTGAATGAGAATCCTGCTGCATAAACATAGTCAATGAATGTTTGAAGCTTCGCAGGGATTGTAAGGTTCCATAATGGGTATGCAAACACTACAACATCAGCTGCTGATACAGCGTCCATTGCTTTTTGCTTTGCTGCTAATAGTCTTTGTTCAAGATCTGTTAATTCTTCTCCGCTTTGTAACTTTCCAAACGCGTTGAAAAGATCTTGTCCGAAATACGGTGTATCTTCTGCGAATACATCGTAAGTTGTCACATTTAATTGGTCAGCACCTTGTAATGCTTCCATAAATGTTTCATACATTTTGCTGGAAACTCCTTCAGCTGCCGGACGGTTATTTGCTTTTACTACTAATACGTTCATGTCATAATTCCTCCTGTGTAAAATGATTTTAAGGACCTTTTATATAAAGAAAACAAAACATAATGTTTATGTTTAAGGCAATCCTTTAATCATTATAGTAGAAGAATATATAAAAAGCATGAATTTTGCTCACTAATTCGAGATTCTTGAATTAAAGGTATTTTTATATAAGAAAGATACTGAGATTATGCAATATCAGTATCTTCCAACTTATAGATATAATCACTATAATTCTAGTTTTATAACTAACAATCATTTCCAAACGTTATCTTTCATTCTTTACTTTGAAAGAGATTGTGGTACCTTGACCAAGACTGCTTGTCATTTGCAGACCCGTTCCATATAACTTTTTTAAACGCATGTTCGTATTACAGACTCCAACTCCGCGGTTTTTCTGCCGATCATCCGAAAAAATTTCAGCCATTCTCTGTTTTGTCATTCCGATGCCATTATCAGAAATCGTTATGTTAACCCCCTCACTCTCTCTAGCTATTGAGATAAGAAGCTTTCCTCTATTTTTCCCCGGCAAGATGCCATGCTGAAGGGCATTTTCAACGATTGGCTGGATGGATAATGGCGGAATCATTACATGGAGATCCTCTTCAACCTCCCAGTTCACCTCTAATTTTTCCTGAAATCTTTCCTGTTGAATGAACAAATAAGCTTTAACTAACTCAAGTTCATACTGGATAGGCACAAGTCTCATTGAATTCTGGAAATCAAAGCTGGATTGCAGATAAATGATAAATGCTTCAAGCATCTCCCGCATTTTATCTGGGTTTTCTTCCTGTAAGTACAGAATTGTATTTAAAGTATTAAATAAAAAATGCGGCCGGATTTGAGCTTGCAGCCAAGCTGCTTCTAACCTTAAATGTTCCTGAACAGACAGCTTCAGATGTACAAGTGCATCCACTCGCGCTTGCAACTCTATCATTTCAACCGGTTTGGCAACATAATCATTTGCTCCAGCCTGAAAACCGGCATACATATCCTCAGGGCGATTACGTGCTGTTAATAATAAAATAGGCAAATCTGAGATTGAATATCTCTCACGTATCCTTCTTGTCAGCTCATATCCAGACATTTTTGGCATCATCACATCGCTGATAATGAGATCCCATTTTTGATTAAGAAGCTTTATAGCGTCTTCTCCGCTGACTGCAGTTGTAAGATTATACTCTTCGCTGCTGAGCAGATCAGCCAAAACTTTTCCATTAACCGGATCATCATCTACAACTAGAATGCTTGCTGATCTTCCTTGTTCTACTCGCGCTCCTGCTGGCAGCTTCGGCGTACTCTCTTTACTTTTCCTTTGCTTTATAGCAGATGGCCTATGTGCAAAACTCTCATCCCTGCCGGCTACTGGCAATGTAAAAGAAAAGGTTGTTCCTTCTCCAAGGATTGAGCGAACAGATAATTCACCTTTATGGAGATTGATCAGTTCTTTACAAATAGACAAACCAAGTCCAATCCCGCCGCCAATGGAGGTTATGCTTGGATCACCTTGTTCATAGGGTTTAAAAATTCGCTTTTGGAGTTCCTCATCCATTCCGATGCCTGTATCTGTTATATAAATGGTTGCTTTCGTTTCATCATGCTGGGCGCGAATTTCAACTGACCCTGTCTCTGTAAATTTAAGCGCGTTATGCACCAGATTATAGAGAATTTGAATCAATCTTCTTTCATCAGCTGCTACACTAGGAAAATTACCGTCTATACTCATTTTGATTTCTAGCTCTTTCCCGGTGTTCATATGCTTCAGCATATCAATTACCCCTGTTGCAGCAGAATCCAGTCTTACTCTCTCAATATGTAAAAGTATCCCTTTTTCTTTTAATCTTGTAAAATCAAGCAGATCATCAAGCAGCAATGACATTTTCCTGCCAATATTTAAAATTAGCTGTAAATCGGTATTTTCTTCTTTTTTTAGGAGTGATTCGGTAATCCCTAAAATTCCATGAAGAGGATTGCGAAGCTCATGAGATGTATTGGCTAGAAAATCATCTTTTTGTTTATTCGATTTTAGCAATTCCGAAGATAGTATCTCTGTTTCTCTTACTTTGCGAACATAACTTTTCAGCCAAAAAACAGAAAATAAGATAACAGCTGCCATGATATCAAACGGATAAAAGTGATAATCTACTGTGATACGATACTTTAAGATCGACCAAAAAACATTATTTAAAACTGCTGCCGCTGCAAAAAACAGAAATACAACATCTTCCCGACCGCTGATGACTAGTCTGGCAAACTGGATGAGTGCTGCCAGTCCTGATATAAACAGGATCACGCCAAGAAAGAAGCTGTAATTCAGAATGAGATGTACAGGCACAGTAATTATAAAAAAAATATATATGACGCAAATATATGGATAATAATTAAATAATTTAGGAAGTTTGTAATCAAATAGGAAATACTTTATAAACAAAAAGAGAAATAATGCTGTACACGTATATATAAAAAATATACTTTTTATAAGCTCTGCATAAGTCATTGGAAGAACAGATAGAAGCAATCGATTATCTGAAATTAAAACCATTAAAGAAGCACTAAGCATGAGCATCACAAAAAATAGAAGTGCTCTGTTTCTGAATCCGATTAAATACAAAAGAAAAACGTACAACCCATGCAGTAAAAACACAACAACCACAGCTATTTGGCTTAAGGAGCTAAGTTGTATACTTCTCTCAACGAATTCACTTTTACCGAAAAGTATACCGCCTCCAGAGTTCTTCTTCATGTCTACACCAAGATCTTCAACATGTACGACCACTTCCGTGTGTTCTCCATTTAGCAGAAATTGAACATCATATGGAGTGGATTCTGGTATAGCGTTCCCTGAACCGCCTAAATATTGGCCATTTATATAGATGGCTGTTTTTGCCCGTACAGATGGAAAACGAATACTGTAGAGTTCGTTAGCATTTTCCCCTTGGCGGTGATTGATCATTATCCGATATGTTCCATAGCCGCCAGATGAATACCACATGTCTTCTACCGTTACGATTTCTTTGCGCCCCTCAGAAAATGAACCAGTACTTATAATGTATTCATCCGAATAAAATTCCCATTGCCCTCCAAGTGCGATTTCTGACTGAGTTAAATGATTGAGATGGACGATTCCATTGACACCATTAGCCTGGGGAACTGAGGTATTGAATACGAACATGATCCATAGTGCTCTAGCTAAAATAAGTAAAACTACAAAAAATCCAACTAAAAGAAACAGATTTTTTTTCTTCATCTTTTACCCCTAAAATATCTGTACTAATTTTCCATTCTCCCTACATTATACGGAAATATATGAAGAGCAGATAGATTATCTTGAAAGATAAAATGATGAGCCTATTCTAAAAAGTCTTCTCGCTGTGGTGAAAAGACATCCAAAATGACCGAACCTTCTTCCAGCGATCTAACACCATGAGATGCATTTGATGGCACATAAATACTATCTCCAGCTGTCACTTTCTGAACATTTCCACCTAGTTCAAATTGAAAACTTCCCTTTATAATATAGCTGATTTGCTCATGGAAATGTTGATGGACCGCCCCTATTGCTCCTTCTTTAAAGGTAACTTCAACCATCATTAATCCTCCGCCACGGGTTAAAATTTTTCGGCTCACTCCTTCCCCCACCTCATAAGACGGCACCCCTTCTCCATATATAATCATTCTCTCTTCCCTTCCTTTCCGATAAACATTGTATTCATATATTGAACTAGTTCGATATTATTAAAAAAATACCTATAAAAAATTTCAATTAATTCTCTTTTTGCGAATAATAATGATAATTATTATCAACACTATAGATAGAAATGTAAGGCAAAGGATCCTTCCGCAATCTTATCTTAGCAGCAAAAAGAATGGTCATGGATATTTTAAATGTTTATGGTATAAAAAAATAAAGAGACAACCATAGCCGGTTGCCTCCATCATTCTTATAAATCTGCGGGTTCAAACGTTTTGCAGTCGGTTTCACTGCTAGTCGAAGCATCATCTTTTTTGTTATTGACAATATAAATTTGCGTTGCACCACATTTGTTCTCAGAATTGATATTATAAGCACAGCTGTTGACTTCACACAAAACATCTTTTGCCATGAGATAGACACCTCCCTTTATCTCTATTCTACCCAAATAGCGAGGTTCTACTCATATGTGGAAGTATCTTAATGAATTCAATTTACTTTCGTTCAATCATGCCAAATCCGACTACTTTTCTTCATCTACACCCTCATATTTCTCTAAAAACTGCATAACTTCTTCTTTACTGCTGGATTGGAATAGAGGTTGTTTGTAATTGATTTTACCCAAGTCGTGATATAAGAGAAAATAAGGATATTTATTGTCTAGAGGTAAAGGAAGGTTTTGCTCCCTTGCCCAATATTCTGACATCGGCGAGGACTCCCCTAGGCTTGAATATGTCCAGATCTCATCCTCCACTGCATAATGATTTTGTAAATCTTCTTCTGTATCTTCAAAGTCTTTATACACGACATACATGCTGATTGTGTCCTCGGTTCTTTTTCCCAAGTTTGTCTGTTCAGGCAGTGATTCTTTTTTTCCGCCAAAAAGCTTATTAAATAATCCCATTTTCTACCCCTCCAGTTTAAAAAGATAACTTTTTAAGAAGACAAAATACTAGGCTTAGTTGCAATATATTTTCTAAATGTATAAAAATAACCTCATAAAGAATTTTATCCCATGAGGTTACGGAAGATCAAAGGTTAACCGGTCAATCTTGTATATACGTTTTTGGCCATGGTGATATCAGCGGTTCCGTGAATGATGGCTCGCCCATCCTTGAATAATATCACGCGATAAGGCTCATACTGAAATGAAAGCAAATGTGCATTAGCCAGCATATTTGTGGTCTGCTGTTTCCATTGCTTTGACAAATATTTGAGATCAAGTGTTCTCGGTACCGGAGGACGGATATGAACAGCATCCCTCCCGCATAAAATATCAGCTTTCGTTTGTTTTTCCATTGTTAAAAAAGGATGAAGTTTCTCTATTCCACAGCATGGACAATCAAGGTTCTTCAGTTTTTCGACATTCATCTCTGCATGTTCCATTTTCCAAATATCAAAAGACCGCAAAGTCGATGTTACATCTTCACCGGTTAGGATTTGCATGGCTTGTGCAACTTGCATAGAGGCAACCCACTGGACAATCGGACTAATTACTCCTTCTGTATCACACGTAACATTCTGTGATGGAATATAGTCAACAAGACAATGAAAACATGGTCCCTTTCCAGGCAAGATTGGATATGTCATTCCATAGCTGCCGACACAAGCGCCAAAGACAAATGGAATGTTTTGTTTCATGGCAGCATCATTGATCACTAATCTCGTTTCAAAATTATCTGTTGCATCCAATAAAATGGATGCTCCTTCCGCCAATTCCTCCACATTTTGAAAATAAATATCCATTACATGCTCTTTTATGATTGTTTGACTGTTTATGGATTGAAGCCGCTGTTTTGCAGCTACTGCTTTAGGCAGTTTCTGCTTTGCATCATCCTCAGTGTACAGCTGCTGTCTTTGCAGATTGCTCCATTCTACATAATCGCGATCTGCTATAATCAACTTCCCAACACCAGCACGAACAAGCATTTCCGAGATCGCAGAACCTAAAGCACCCATTCCAAACACGACTATTGTGCTCTCTTCTATTTTCTTCTGTCCTGTTTTGCCGATGAATAATTCCTGTTTCAAGTAACGGCTTTTCAAGATGTGATCATTCCTGTCATCGGACTGCTTGCAACTCCATAGTTTTTTTCGTGAATTCTGCCTGCTTCATACCCTAATCTTCCTGCTTCTATTGCCATTTTCATTGCCAATGCCATTTTCACAGGATCCTCCGCCCCTGAAACAGCTGTGTTTAATAAGACAGCATCTGCTCCGAGCTCCATGGCATAAGCAGCATCCTTCGGTGAACCAATTCCAGCATCAACGATAACAGGTACATCACTTTGCTCAATGATAAACTGGAGATTTAATGGATTGATAATTCCTCTCCCTGATCCAATAGGAGATGCACCGGGCATAATGCCATGAACACCAAGCTGTTCAAGCCGTTTTGCCAGAACGACATCATCTGATGTATAAGGAAGAACGATGAAGCCTTCCTCCAGTAATAACTCAGAAGCTTTCAGCGTTTCAACAGGGTCTGGCAGGAGCGATCGATCACAGCCGATCACTTCTACTTTTATCATGTCGCATAATCCTGAGGCTTTTGCCAATTTAGCAATTCTAACCGCCTCTTCAGCTGTTTTTGCACCAGCCGTATTAGGCAATAATGTATATCTCTTTAAATCAAGCTGCTCTAGAAAATTGGGCTGTGTTTCCTCAAAAATATTCATTCTTCGCACTGCAAATGTAAGAATTTCACTTTCAGAGACGTCTACCGCTTTCTTTTGGACCTCAAAAGATGGATATTTTCCTGTTCCCAGCAGCAATCTGGACTGATACGTACGATCTGCAATTTTTAACATGCATTAACCCCCTCCTACAAAATGAATAAGCTCTACTTTATCACCAGTATTTAATTGATGGCTTTCATATCTATCCTTCAGTACAATGTCTTGATTGATTTCTACAATAACAATACGATTTTGCAGTTCTAAAAAGGCTAGAAGCTGAGCAGTCGTTTTTACGTGCTCTGGCAATTCATGTACCTTCCCGTTTAGCTCGATTTTCACCTATTCACCCCCTCCCAATTGAAACGGCCGATGGAAGGCGATCAATTTTAAATGCTTCGACCCATTCTGAATTAACTGGATTGCCGCTTATTAAATTGGCGATCATTTTCCCTGTTCCAGGAGCTAACAATATTCCGTTTCTTTGATGACCAGCTGCAAAGTAGAGACCTTTCTGTTCCGGATGTTCTCCGATAAAAGGAAAACCATCAAAAGTTTGCGGTCTTAAGCCAGCCCAGCTTCTCAGCCATCTCATTCCTTGAATGGAAGGCAGCATTTCTTTTGCCTTTTTAATCACCATCTCTATCCCCTCAAGGGTAGGTTCTTCATTCCAGTCATCCCATCTTTTCGTAGCACCCACAATGAGTTCATTATTGTTTCTTGGAACAATATAATGCTGATCATGGAAGATGGAGTGGACAAGCGGCAGCTGATCATTTAAGACTGCAATACACTCACCTTTTACTGGAATAATCGCATTCATTAACCCTGTTTGCTGAAAGAAATAATTGCTCCACACACCGCTGGCAATCACCACCTGATCTGCCGTAAACGATCCCTGTGTGATATTAACCTTGTAGTGGCTGTATTCATTAACCACAGAAAAAACCTTCGTAAATTCATAAATCTCTGCCCCAAGAAGTAATGCCCCTTTACTGAAACTATTAGAAGCAATGGCAGGTGTTACGTGGACGTCCTCCTTTAAAAATGACGCTCCAATGATTTGATCCGTTAAATGGGGTACTTTTCTTTTTGCTTCCTCTCTTGTCAGCCATTCTACGGCTGGCAGCTGCATAAGAGAATTCCTTTCTTCTCTCTCCTCGGATGTGAAGGCAAGCTGAAGCAGTCCGCCTTTTTTCATTTCAAAATCCATTCCCGTTTGTTCTTTTAATTCATGATATAGCTCCTTGTATAAAAGCTGGCTGCTGCGTGCAAAGGAGTATACATGCTGAAATTCCTTATATTCCGAATGAGCACCAAGCATACCGGCTGCGGCACTAGTTGACCGACTCCCAATTTTCCGCTCTTCGAATAGAGCAACTTTGCGTTTATCCTTTGCCAAATAATAAGCGATTGCACTGCCAATAATTCCGCCTCCTATGACAGCCACTTCAGTGTGATTGGTTTTTAACATATGCACACCTCTCCTTTAATCTTCTAGCTGCGTCAGCTGGGTTACTGGATGCAAAGATTGCTGACATAACAGCTGCTCCATCCGCTCCATATGAGGCAACTTGTTCAATACGATCCTCATCAATACCGCCTATGACGTACAGTGGGATTGAAACAGATCTTTTTATATCTCGGATGGAGCTTAATGGAATTGGCTCCTTTCCCTTTTTGCTGTTTGTCGGAAAACAATGGCCATACAGCATATATGCTGCACCTTGTTTTTCCGCTCTTAACGCTTCTTCCAGGCTATGAACTGATATGCCTGCATTTAAATGGGGGTAGGTTTCTTTCACCTGCTCAAGCGGCAGTCCATTTCCCGGCAAGTGCAGCTGCTGCAGCTGTAAAAGGAGAGCAACATCCATACGATCATTCATTAGCAGCTTTTCCTTTGGCACTCCCTCATCAATTAAGCGCTTACCTAATTGATGCAGTTCCCCCGCACTTCGCTGTTTCTCTCTAATTTGGATGGAATCAACATAAGGATAAATTTGAATAATTGATTTTATCAGTTCATTGATCTTTTGATACCCATTCGTAACAGCCATCAGCTTCACATTCTCAGCCCCTTTCTTTTTCGGCCAAACAAAAAACCACTCCCCTAAATATAGGAAAGTGGTTAAAATTTGCGCACGCTTTAATAAGCGCAAATGTATAATTAATAGCGCCACTTTCCTACGCAGGTACGAACCTGTTCAGGTTATGAGGGTTTAAAAGTAACTACTTTATTCTCAGCCCTTATCAAGGGATCCCCTAGTGTAATTCGTATTATAAAGATGTTATACATATTTTAGCATAAATCAAATAAATTTCCACACTTTTCACATTTTTATGACGTCTCCATCAAGCTTAAGAAGTCGCATTCTGAGATGTAAACTCTTTTTTGTTCAATCTGTTCTCCATCAGTATCAATATCTCATTTGATTTATGGTATATCTATACACAAAAAAAGAAGCAGTGCGTAGGAGCACTGCTTTTCGATGCTATGATTTCATTTCAACTGAATTTTTTTTCACAGTTTTTAAGTTTCTTCTAATCATCTCTTCTGCTAGCATTGCAATAAAATCTTCATCAAGTTCTAGTCTTATAGCATCTTGATAGGCTTCGATTAATTCCTCATTTGACATTTTCAAAACAAACCTTACCCCTTTGACACAGTTTTACCCTTATATTTTACATTTTGTTCTGTAACAGTACAAAGTAAATTTTTATATTTCCTTCAAAGATGAAAGTGCGAGGACAAGGGCTTTCCGATAAAATTCCTCTCGCTCTGCTGATAGTTGGCCTTCAATTTTAGAGTAAATTCTCTCAAAATTATCAATTATATGCTCTGTTTTCATTCCCCTGCTCGTTAATACATTGTTAAGCCAATGAGAATAATCGAGGAAAATCTTTGGTTCATTGACTGAAAATGCAGTTTCGAGATTTTTAAAGTGATGCCCGTTATCTTCCTTGCACTTTTCTTTTCCCCTTTCTCCAAATCGCTCCATTAGTTCAGGGTAGGCAAGATATGTATCCCTCATGACATCTTCTATAATGTTTGCAATAACTATATCGTCATTCATCCTTATCACCTCTATCAAAAGCAATTCCGAAGCTTCATTTACGATCCTTACATATCTATAGGCAGGATAATGGTAAATTGTGAACCGATTCCCGCTTCACTTTTTACCTCAATTGTACCTCCATGCATATTGATAATGTGCAGAGAAACAGCCAATCCAATTCCAGTACCCTTCTCTTTCATCGTGAAAAATGGGGTGAAAAGGTTTGCAATGGTTACTTGTGTCATTCCGATGCCATTGTCCTCAAAAGAGATTTTAATGGCATCATCTGTTAAATCCGTTCTTATGAAAATTTGTCCATTGTTTCTGTTTTTGCTATTTTGGATCGCTTCCATCCCGTTTCTCAAGATGTTTAAGAAGACTTGCTTCATCTGCTTCACATCAACATTAACAGCAGGCAGAATATGTTCTTTTACATACTTTACTTCACAATGGATCTTTTTCGATTCTGCGTTTGTCAGCTGGACCACTTCAGTAATCATTTTCTGCAGGTTGGATTGGGTTTTATTAGGAGTAGATGGTTTCGTCGTATTCAAATACTGGTAGATAAGATTGTTTGCCTGATTGATTTCGTCTAATGCTATATTTGCATAATGCTCTTTGCCAATCGAGCTTAAATGCGGCTTAAGCAGTTGCAAAAAACCCCTGATACTTGTTAAGGGCTTTTTCAATTCATCTGCAATGTGACTGACTAACTTACCAATATTCGATAGATTGTCATGCTGCATAAGAAGCTGCTGCACTCTTTTTAAAGAGTGTTCCAGTTCATCTTGTTTCTCAGCAATTGTAAGGTTTTCGTTATTCAGCTGTTTTTCCAGCTTTGTTACAAATGATTGAACCTGATGAACAAATTCTTGTTTTTCAATACAAAAGACATTTAACTTCTTTTCTGAATCCCATTGAATATAAACATCAAAAAGGGTAATAGGCTGGTGCTTTGTCAGCATATTAATTTCAATCTTCGTTTGGCCGACGTTAGATTTCATAAATTTTTCGACCTTTTTTATACTTCCATAGTCAACCAAATCCATAAAATTGGACGCTTGCGGGAAATGCTGAAATACTTCGTCAGATACACCCAGGATCTTTAATTGCTCATCCATTATAAAATATGGGAAAGGGACGGATTCAATATAGTTCTTAGCTACCGACATAATCTCTGCTGCTAATCTTATTATTCACAAGCCAATCATTAACCTCAACCAAATCCTTCAGCACCACTGTTTTCCTTTTAAGATAATCATTTAATGGATACATGGTTGATACTCTCCCTCCAACTATAATCTTCGGCTGATAGTCTAATTGGTCAATTTGCTCCACCAATCGGATCAGATTCGGAAGATTATACACGATAGATATTGAGATACATAGGACATCTGGTCTCCACTTATTTGCAAATACAACTGCATCATGTACAGGAAGATTTGATCCAAAAAAGCGTATATCCCAGCTATGTTCTTTAAAGACATTGTGGACCATTTTTAGACCTAGACTATGTTCTTCCCCTTCTATGCAAAACATCATTACCTTGCCTGGAGACTTCTTTTTTTCAATCGCAGCACTTTCTCCTACCTTAGAAAGCACAAAACTGCATACATTGGATGCTATATGCTCCTCTGCAACAGAAATTTCGTTTTCCTCCCAAAGCTCGCCTATGTATCTCATTACTTTCGTTAATAGCATTTCATAAATATATAGACGATCGTATCCTTCATCAATCAAATTTAATACTTCAACCCATGTGCCGTGTTCGTCTCCTTTTAGCATTAAATCTGCTAAATCCTTTACTATTTTTTCTTGCATTCAAAACACTCTTTTACCGTTTTTATCATCAGTTTAACAGAAGAAAGTACCATCTACTAGTGGAATTTAATAGATTATGGAATTTTCATAAAAAATCCCCTATTTGAATTTTAGTCTTTCTAACTTCCCTACCGACATAGCTAGAAATAGAGACCTGCCTAACGTAAAAATAATAAATGAAAGCCACAGCTGATGCGGTGTCATAACTGATTGGACAGCAAAGGTATACACCAGAAACATGATGAGCGCCATAAAAATACTATTTCGCACATATTTTGCTTCAGCCGCTCCTGAAAACACACCTTCAAGCTGAAGATTCCAGAAGCCCACAATTGGGTAAACCACCATCCATATTAAGAGCGAGGCAGCCTGAATTCTTACTTCTTGAATGTTTGTGAAAAAGGATAAAAGCGGTTCGCCAAAAAATAAAACGACGAGCGCTAACACTCCTGCAGAAATAGCTCCCCATATAAAGGAAAGCGAAAGTGTTCGTTTGAACAAGGTTTTTTGCTGACTGCCAATGGACTTGCCAATCAGGATACTAGAGGCATTCCCAAATCCTCCAATCAGATAAGCTATTATATAATGAATCTGCAGTAGAATACTGTTTGCTGCCAGTGCCACTTCATCCATTCTGGCACTCATCGCTGTAAAAACACCTGTCATGGTCAGCAGACAAATAGACCTTAAGAATAAATCTCTATTTAATATAAGCATTTTCATAAATGCTTCCTTTTTTAAGATCAGCTTCCAGCGAATGGAACTAATGTCGATTTGTTTCATCTTTAGTACAAAATATAATCCTATGAAAACAGTGCTGACTTCAGCGACTAACGTAGCAATCGCCACTCCCGCGACACCCATTCCAAAACCGAGTACAAATAAGAGATCCAACAAAATATTGCATATGTTCATATATACTTGTGTAGCTAATGATAATTTGACCTTCCCTAATCCCATCAGCCACCCAATTAATACATAATTTAATAGTGCAAAAGGCGCTCCCCAAATTCTTATGGAGAAATAAGCAGAGGTCAATGACTCTATTTCAGATTGGATGCCTAATAATTTTTGAGAAACGTATAGAATTGGACCCTGCAGAATAATAAAAATAAGACCAATCCCAATTGCTATGGCCATAGGACGCAAAAATGATAAGGCAGATTCCTCCTTATCATTTGCACCGATTGCCTGTGCTGTTAAGCCTGTCGTACTCACTCTTAAAAAGCCCAGCAGCCAATAAATTGTATTAAAAATAACTGCACCGATGGATACAGCTCCTATTCCCACCGGATCAGGCATCCTCCCTACTACAGCAGTATCAACAGCTCCGATAAGCGGTGTTGATATCCCTGCAATAATCAGCGGAATGGCCAGTTTTATGTATTCCTGATGAGTGACAGTCGTCTGTAAACCCTTTGAAACGGCTGATTTCCGCATTTCCATTCTTTTTAATCCTCCGATGGACATATGCCCTTAAAATATTTCAATTAATTCCTTTGTATACGAATGACGATCCTCTGAAAATAGTTGAGAAACAGGAAATTGATCGACTATTTTTCCTTTTTTCATCACCATTATCTGCTGGCTTAATTGATTAACAGCTGTTAAGTCATGTGAAATGAATAAATAAGATAGCTGTAATTGCTGACGAAGCTCCGCCAGTAAAGCTAATACTTCCGCTTGCGTAATCACATCAAGACTAGCAGTGGGCTCATCAAGAATCAACATTTCAGGCTCAATACTGATGGCCCTTGCAATGGTCACACGCTGCCGCTGTCCGCCGCTGATTTCATGCGGATATCTGTCTCCCATTCCTTTTGGCAATCCAACAGCTTCCAAAAGCTGATTGACGTACTGATCCTTTGACGTAAAAGAAAAATGAGTTAATGATAACTCCTTTTGGTATTGAAGATATGGGTCTAGTATGGAATCCTTTATTTTCAAGCGGGGATTTAAGGCTGCTGTAGGATTTTGGAAAATAATCTGTATATCTTTACGAATTGGCCGAAGCTGACTTTGGCTTAAATTTTGAATTTCCTTGTCTTTAAAAGTGATAGAACCAGCGTCTACACTCTCCAGCCGAAGCAGGCAGCGTGAAAGTGTACTTTTTCCACAGCCGCTTTCGCCGACAAGGCCAAGACATTCTCCCTTTTTCAGGTCAAATGATATATGATCCACCGCGTTTATTCCATTATAGGATTTAACTAGATCTTTAACTGAAAGTAGGTTCATGTTTTTTCTCCTCTTCTAAACCTGAACGCAGCCCGCTGCTTAAAATAGGAGCTGCTTTAATCAATTGACGAGTATATTCGTGTCTAGGATGATCGAGTATACGGTGTTTCCCGCCCGTTTCAATAATCTGGCCATCCTTCATGACAGCCAGACGATCAGCATAGCGCCTAACATGCCGCCAATCGTGCGTAATAAAAAGAATGGCACAGCCCGTATCCTTCTGCTTTTGAGCTAATAACTGCAGAATTTTATGACTTGAAACACTATCCAAAGCAGTCGTGATTTCATCTGCAATCACAAGTTCTGGTGATAGCATAAGCGCTAAGGCGATTGAAACGCGCTGAAGCTGCCCTCCGCTAAGCTGAAATGCATACCTTTTATAAAAAGATGCATCCAATCCGACTGATTCCAGCGCTTCAATGGCGTTCTTTTTTCGTGTTTCTTTGTTAGAAATGCCGTGTGCTTTTTGATACTCCTGAAAATGCTGAGCAATCGTTCGAAAAGGAGTAAATGAGCCATGATAATCCTGAAAAATATATGAAATTCGCTTGCCGCGAATATCTTTCATTTGCTTCCTGTCTAAAGTCAGCATGTTTTGATCCATGAACTGAATAGTTCCATTCGCCTTTAAGTTTGCGGGCAGCATCTGTCCTATAGCCTGTGACAACACGCTTTTTCCGCTCCCGCTTTGCCCCACTAAGGCAAACCATTCCCCTTTCCGAACGGACAAAGAGACATTATGAACAAGCTGTTTTTCCTTCGTGCTGACATTTAATTGTTCAATTGATAGAATCATCCTTGCATCTCCTTTTTTACATCAAAGCGATCTCTCCAATAATCTCCAAGCATATTTGTAATTAATACGACAAGTACGATCGCTAAACCTGGATATATCATTAATTCAGGATGTGATTGGAAATGTGATTTTGAGTCGTTCAGCATTGTGCCCCACTCTGGAACTGGCGGCTGTGCACCGAGACCAATATAGGAGAGGGAAGAAATTAATAAAATGATTTTCCCTAAATCTAAACTTGCCATAACAAGGACATTCCCAACAATATGAGGAATCATATGCTTTTTGATAATGCTAAATGAAGATAATCCATTTGTGCGAGCTGCTAATATATAGTCCTTCTTAGACTCAATCATGACAGTACTGCGGACAAGCCGCGCATAATTCACCCATTTGACTAATACAATGGCAAGCATTAAGTTACCAATCCCAGGACCAAGCAAACCGCTAAGCACAATTGCTACAATCGTATCTGGAAATGCCAGAAACCCATCCGCAATTCTCATAAAAATACGATCAACGACACCGCCCTTATACCCTGATATAAGGCCGATGGGAATTCCAACAAGCAGGGCAGCCAGAAGCGCAAATAAACTATAACCAATTGTCTGCTGTCCGCCTAAAAGAAGCCTTGTCAAAACATCTCTGCCAAGATGATCGGTACCCAGCGGATGCTCCCAGCTCGAGTCCTGCAGCCTTTCGCCAAGATTGGTTAATGTTGCATCGTGCTGTAAATATAAGAAGGTATAAAGACAAACAAGCACAATAATGACAAGCAGAAGCTTGAGCAGATTAAGCTGCCATTTTCCTTTTTGTTCTTTTTGCGCAAAAGCATACAACAACTTCATTATTTGTTCTCCATTTCTTTCATTCTGATCTCAGGGTTTAAATAGCGAAGCGAGAGATCAACACATGTATTTACGACAAATACAATCATAGCCATCACCAATATATATCCCTGAATTAATGGATAATCTCTCTGCCGAATCGCTTCAACAACAAGACTTCCTAAACCAGGATAGGAAAAGATGACTTCAATAACAACAACACCGCCGATTAAACTCCCTAAGCTCACACCAAAAACAGTAATGACAGGCGGAATACTATGTCTGAATGCATGCATGAAAAAGATCCGGACTTCCGACAATCCGCGTGCACGTGCTGCTCGAATAAATTCCTGGCTAAACGAATCAAGCAAGCTGGAACGAAGGAGACGCACATATACACTCGAAATCGCCAAACCTAATGTGATAGATGGCAGAAATAAAGACATTATTCCGTCTCTTCCCATCGTTGGGAACCAATTTAACTTTACTCCAAAGAGCTGAATGAAAATAAGCCCAAGCCAAAAGCTAGGGATCGCCGCTCCAATAATTGATAAAATTCTGCTGACATGATCGATCCAATGATCACGGTATAAAGCCGAAAGGGAGCCCAAAGGAATAGCGACCATCAGCATGACAACAATCGCACCTAAAGATAACTCTAAAGTTGCAGGTAAAGCAGCAGCAATCATGTCCATCACTTTTTGTCCTGTTACAAAGGATTCGCCAAAATCTAATTGGATAAAATTCAAAAGCCAGAGCCCGTACTGGACGAGAACTGGCTGATCGAATCCCATTTCAGTTCTAAGAGCTTCTACCTGCTCCTGGCTTACTGAAAGTTCATCTACATTTAAAATAGTTAAGACTGGATCACCAGGGGCTAGCCTAATGAACAGAAAGCTAACAAACGTAATAAATAAAACGAATATTAATACTTCAAGGAATTTCCTGGTGATGATTTTAAACATTATTTCACATCCAACTTATTGTTAATCATATAGTACTCACTTTTGGTTGTTACCCAATTTACCACTTTGTCCTTATTATAAGCAACAATGGTAGAAGGATGCAGCACAAACGAGTTAATCATTTGTTCATTCACATAGTCAGCAGCTTGCTCAGCAAGTGCAGAACGCTCATCTTGATCTACCGCTTGATTCAGTTCATCAATAATAGCTGTCAATTTTGGCTCATCAGCTCCACTAAAGTTTAATGCTCCTGTAGGGTGGTAAGTAGCATTCAAGTAATATCCAGCATCTCCGCGTGGTGCTGTCAAATTACTGTAAGTAGCTAAATCCCAATCACGGTTGGAAGCCATATATTCTTCCGGAATTTCAATTTGTCTAATTTCCACTTCAATGCCAATTTGTTTTGCATCTGATTGGAACACCTGTGCAATCAGCGGCAAATCTGCTCTCGCAGGATATGTGAGCAGAGTTAGCTTAAGTGGCTCTCCATCCTTTTGCATTACACCATCCTGTATTGTATATCCGGCTTCTTTTAAATATTCAACGGCTACGTCAGCACCTTGCAGCTTTTCCTCATAATCCGGTGCAAACGGAAGTGAAGGCAAAAACGGTCCAGCAGCAGCCTCAGCATGTCCAAGAAGAATTTCATCAACAATTCCCTGTCTGTCAATTAATGCATCGACAGCACGGCGGACATTAACATCCTTTAAACTTTCTCTTTGGACATTCATCGTCATTTGGTGAACACGGAATGTTGCTGTTGACTCTACTTCAATCGATCCATCAGATTGCAGGTTTTCTAAGCTTTCAACTTCTGGACGGTAAACAATATCAACCTGACCTGATTCCAGAGCTAACGAGCGTGCATTTGCATCTTCATTGAAAGAGAATGTTACAGTATCTAATTTTGATGCGCCATCCCAGTAATCATCAAAACGCTCAAGCTCCAGCTTGCTGCCCGGTGAAAATGATGTAAGTTTAAACGGTCCTGTGCCAACCGGATGGTTAACAATATCTTCTTCCGTCACATCAATAATAGAAACATTTGGGTTAACTAATTCTGAAATAAACTCCGGAAAAGGCTCCGTTGTAATCTGCAGTGTAAGACCATCTGCTTCGATACTTTTAATTTTTAATGCATTCTGAATAGCTACATTTTCTTCTAATGATCGATCTAAGGACTTTTTAACCGCTTCTGCATCCATTGTATTTCCGTTCTGGAATTTGATGCCCTCATGAAGCTGGATTGTCCAATTTTCACCATCTTCACCTTCCCAGCTTTCAGCCAGCCAAGGTTCGATGTTTAAGTTTTCTTCATCTAAGCGGATTAGCGTTTCAGCAATCCCTGCTCTGATAGGAACATAACTAGAATCTACATGCGGATCCAGTGAATTGGTCGAGAAGTTATATAAGAAGTGAATATTCTTCTCTCCGTCTTCTTCTCCTTCCTCAGATGAGGTGCCTACACATGCCGTAAGCATAACTGCACATATAATTAAGATCATTAAACTCATCCATTTTTTCTTTATGTAAAATGTATTCAACACAAAAACCTCCAAAACGAAATAATTACGATTCTAATAGTATCGTAACCGTTACGATTTATCAAGGAAAATTTTAATCTCTTTTCTATTCTATTTTTATTCATGTATAATATTTCACATTGCCATAATTAATAACTTCATCTTTTTATCACATTTTTGTTTTACGCTTTTTTCAGCACTTACTATTTTATAAGGAGAATAACACAATGAGCGACATTAAGAAGACAGAACCTACTCATAAGAATAATATATTAGCAGATGCCTCATTATATAGATCTGTTTGGCGCTGGCATTTTTATGCTGGCATTTTAGTGGCACCTTTTCTAATTATACTTGCTATTACAGGATCCATTTATCTATTTGCACCTCAGATTGAACAAACTATGTATCAAGAATACTATGATGTCGAGCCGCAGGGGGACAAGATTTCTGCAAGTGAGCAGCTAGAAGCTGTAGCTCAAGCTTACCCGGATGCCATCATTACGAAGTATCGTCCCGGTGAGGATGAGGCTCGCTCTAGCGAAGCAACCATTTCCATAGAAAATGAAACACATACCATTTTTATTAACCCTTATTCTGGTGAATTAATTGGTTCTCTTAACAATGAGGATCGGATTATGGATAAAATTTCTGAATTTCACGGTGAGTTAACGGCTGGCACAATTGGAGACCGAATTGTTGAGCTTGCCACATGCTGGGCAATTGTCTTAATAGTTACTGGCTTTTTCTTATGGGCTCCCCGAAAGAAGCCAAACATATTTGGAACATTTCTAATGCGCTTTAACAAAGGAAAGAAAATATTTCGGAGAGATCTTCATGTTGTGCCAGCTGTTTGGATTTCGGCAGGGATGCTGTTTTTAATTTTTACTGGACTGCCTTGGTCTGGATTCTGGGGAACTAATTTCCAAACTGCTGTTACAAACACAGGTGCTGGCTATCCTCCTGCCGCGTGGTTTGGGAGTATAAGTGCACCCGATTCAATTGTACAAACAAAAAGTATCACTGAAGTTCCTTGGGCAGCAGAAACTCTTAAGGTTCCGAATTCAGATGTACAAGATTTTGTTCCAATTTCAATAGACGAAGTTGTATCCACCGCCAACCGACAGGGTCTTCATCCAAGCTATTCGATAAGTATTCCAAATACAAAAGAAGGAGTTTTCACTTTAACTGCTTTTCCACCAAAGGCAAAGGATGAAATCACCATGCATATTGACCAATATTCTGGAGCAGTGTTAACTGATTACCGCTTTGATCACTATGGATTTATTGGAAAAGTAATCGCCACGGGTATCACACTGCATAAAGGAACTGAGTTTGGTTTAATCAACCAACTTATCAGCTTGTTCATTTGCTTAGGCATTATCTTAATTGTCGTGAGCGGTATTTATTTATGGCTAAAACGCAAGCCTAAAAAAGAAATGGGTGCTCCAAAAGCACCAAAAGCGTTTAAAAAGACTCCATTTTTCATTACGCTGATCGTTTTAGGTCTTATCTTTCCGCTTGTCGGTCTTTCAATCATTGTCGTTTGGCTGCTTGATTTCTTTGTTATTCAGAGAATCCCTGCAGTTAAAAAGTTTTTAAATGCATAAAATTAAGAGGGAGATTTTTATTATGAAGCGATTATGTGTTCTTTTCTTTTCAACTCTTTTTTTAAGCGCATGTTCACTGGATGAAAATGCAGCTGATTTATATAAGAAGGAAACCCCTCTTGAAGCAGAAATTATACTCCCTGAGCAATTTTCAAATGCTGATCAAGAAGCAATAACTGTTCATCTCACTCAAGGAGGCGAATCAGTGGATAATCCAGATTTTATTCACTTTCAGATTTGGAAGCAGGATGGGTCCATAGATTATGGTATGGAAGAAGCTGAAAACTTAGGAGATGGCACATTCGCTCTCAGTAAACCATTCGACCAAGACGGACTTTACTACATCCAAGTCCACGCCAGCAGCGCAGGATCCATGATTGTACCAACTAAGCAATTTATTGTTGGAGAATTATCAGAGAGCGATCTGGAAGCACTCAACAACGGCGTAAAAAAAGAGGGGCATACAGGCGGGGCTCACCACTGAGCACAGGGAAGTCAGGAGGAAGTTATCCTGACTTTTTTTATTACCAATTTATGATGGCTTTTCTTATTTAGCGGACCAGTCAAATGTACTACTATCAAAAAAGAGCGTGAACCTCACCACGCTCTTAAAATACTTTCTTCTTATATATATACATCGATATAAGCCAAGAGCCTGCATATAAAACCAAAACAGCACCCGCCATCGTGAAATAGATCTGATTTTCCTCCAAAGCAAGGAGCCATCCAATAAACGCTCGAATCTGATCAAGCCAATTTTTAACGAAAATATTAACTGCCACTAAAAAGACGCCCGATATCACAAGTGATACCATCAATAGCTGGTTGCTTGTAAATTTATAAGAGAGAGGAAAAATAAATGAAATGACCGTTAGAACAATACCAAACATAAGTACAAACACTTTCCAATCAACCATCATACCATTGATAAAGTAATTTCCTATAAAGATAGCGATCGCAACCATTGCTGTAAAAATGAACGCACTAATATATTTTGAAGTCACGATCTCCTTTCTTGTATATGGAAGTGAGTTAAATAGGATATGAATTGGCGACTTCTCATCTGTTGAAAAAGAGTTTAATGATATAACGATACTAAAAACAATTCCAATCCATAGAATTGATGTATTAAATGCTAAGTAGGCACACAAAACCGGCAACAGCAGGATTGAACTTTTCTGCAAGATAAGATCCTTGCGCACTAAACTAAACATGCTGCTTCTCTCCTTTCTTTGTGTAATACATAATGTCTTCTAATGTAGCCTTCTCTATGATCACCATATCCCCAAAGACCTCTTCTGCTCTCCCCTTCTTGGCTGTTAAAGCTTCGAAACCGTAATTCGATTTGCGAACTGCCAAAAATTCCTGCTCTATTTCTCTATCTAATAGCTCCAATCCTCCTTTAACAAGTGCATACTCTTCTTCAATTTCAATCAGATCTTTTGTGAAAATATGCTCGCCATCATGAATAAAGGTAATATAATCAGCTATCATATCTAAATCTGTTGTAATATGTGTAGAAAAGAAGATCGTTTTATCACCGTCTTGCATCAGCTGATGAAGGATCTCCAGGAGTTCTCGTCTAAAAATAGGATCTAATCCGGATGTTGGCTCATCCATAATGATTAGTTCAGCATGATGTGATAAAGCCATCGTGAGGGAGGCTTTCATCATCATTCCTTTTGAAAAGGTTTTAATTTTTTTCTTCAGCGGCAAATCAAATAGTTTTACATAATGGTTGAATAGATGATCATCCCAATTTTCATATGCATGCTTTACAATATCTTTCATTTGTTTCAGTGACAAATGATCATATAAAATGTTTTCGTCATAAACAAATCCAATTCGCTGCTTAATCTCTTTTTCATGCTCTTTATAATTCAAGCCAAAAACAGAAACCGTCCCGCTGTCTGGCTGCAGCAAATTCATTATCATTTTAATGGTTGTTGATTTGCCAACTCCATTTCCTCCAATAAATCCTGTGACAAACCCCTTTTTTACAGCCATTGAAAAATCCTTAATATCAAACCCTTTAAATGATTTATGAACATTTTTAAGCTCTATAATGTTTTCCATTATTCTTCCTCCCTGTAAAGAATCGTCAGTAGTTCCTTTAATTCTGTAAGGCTGATGCCAATGTCTTTGCTATTTCGAATGGCAGTGAGCAGCTGCTCCTCAATCCCCTTCATCGTGGCTTCTTTCACCATCTCACTATTCTGCTCTGACACAAAAGAACCTTTTCCAACTATTGAATAAATGAACCCGGTCTTCTCCAGCTCCTCATATGCGCGCTTTGTTGTAATAAGACTTACATTTAAGTCCTTCGCTAACTGCCGCATAGAAGGCAGCGACTGTCCTGCTTTCAATTCATTGGATGTGATACTTGTTTTCAGTTGTTCGTAAATTTGCTCATATATGGGCTGCTTTGAGCTATTTGAAATGATAATTTGCATAATGACCTCTTTTATTGTGTATATTGTTTATATATACATTATATACAATATACACAATTAATCAACCCTTCTTTTTAAAAAAATGGCTCGTTCTTTTCTGCGCTAAATGATAAATGTGTACTTATATGACCTTTGCTTTTTATGAATAAAACAGTGAAATAAGCGGAGATTTTACCCTTATTTCCGGAAATAAGCGGAGATTTTCCGGTTAAGTTGAATAAAAACGTCCATTTCCATGGTTTTCGGTCAGTTAGACGGAGTTTCTCCGTCTATTTAAGCTCATTTTAAGTGGTTTTACGATTTAAGCGGAATTCTTCCGTCTATTTTTTATGCATATGTAATTCTTCCGTTTTCGGAAAAAACCTGTATTATGCCTGTTGATCGAAACGATAGAGTGCGATACTCTGCTTGTGCTCAGCACCCGCCCAGCCGGAAAGCGAGTACATGAAAGTGGATTTTTGTATATTTAAGTAATAACAACAAGACTCCACGTACAAAAAAAAACACAAGATGCTGTTCCTCATCCTGTGCCGATCCTTCTATTCTTTCTATGCCCCAAACTAATTAAAACTCCTCCATCGTCAGTTCACTATTCACGCCAGCCGCTGCCCGGACGCCTTCACTCGCAGCAATAATCAGCTGTGAAGGTCCTGAAAAAGATGTGTCCCCTGCAGCAAATACACCATTTATGTTTGTTTTTCCTAAAGCGTCCACAATGATTCCTTCATTTTCATTTAACGCACAGCCCAACGAAGCTCCAAACTGATTCCCTTGATAAAGTTCAGTTGTCACAAACCCGCCAGTCCTTGAAATTTCATGGCCGCCTTCAAAGATGATCTTTTCAAGCTTGCCGTCTGTACCGTGTAAACGGGCTATTTTTTCTTCCCTCACGATAATTCCTTTACGCTCAAATAATAATTTATCTTCTTCTGAGATTGTTTTGTTCCCATTCGTACAAATAATTAAATCTTTGCTCCACTGATAGATCATTTTTGCCATATGGACAGCATGAGCATTTTCTGAAATTAGCACAAGGGGCTGATCCCTTTGTTCCCAGCCATCGCAATATGGACAGCTGAATAAACTTTTCCCATAGAACGCCCTAACACCTTCAACATGGGGGAGTCTCTCTTTTAATCCTGTAGCAAAAATAAGTTTTTTACTTGTGATGATCTGTCCATCTGCAGTCTTTACACTAATAAATCCATTCTCTTCCTTGTATACTTCAATTATTGTTTCCCTCTTAATTTTTACTGAAGGATATTTACGAATATCATTATGAGCTGATTCTCTGAATTCCTTAGGTGTTACACCATCCCTTGTTATAAAGCCATGCGACTCGTGTGTCACCTTGTTTCTGGCATCGTTATTGTCAAACAGTACAGTTTGTCTTCTTGCTCTTCCTAAAACCAATGCTGCATTTAATCCCGCCGGACCACCGCCAATAATGATACACTCCAACATACTTACGCCACCTCATTCGTTATTTTTTTATGCAGATATCAAATGATATTTTTGACTACCCTTTAAAAGATATTAAAGATATTTATAGTCTATAATTAGAAGAAAAAAAATTAGTTTGCCGCCGTGTGAATACGCGTGATCATATCGTTATTTACTTTCTCAGCTACCCCTGCAACGGTATTCAGCGTTAAATGCTCTTCCATTTTTTGCTCTGCTTCATTCATGACGTTTTCAATCATGCAATTTCGGCGATCATGGATGTTATTTTCTAAGCCGCATTGAAAAAAGGATGCTTTGCCTTCGATTGCTTGAATCACATCTAAAAAAGTAATTTCTTTCGGATCCTTAATTAGCTTATATCCTCCATTTACACCTGTTACAGACTCTACAAAACCAGCCTTGACCAGGTTTGTCAGCACCTTTGATAAATACGTAGGCGATACTTTCTGGACTTCAGCCAGCGACTTTACCCCAATTGTTTTGCCAGATGGTATAACAGCTAAAAAAACCATTGAGTGTAATGCGTAATTAGTTGCTTTTGAAAATTTCAACGAACTCACCTTCTAATTATAGACTTACGGTATCTATAATATCTTATTTAAAATTGACCGTCAATCATACAACCTCAATCCTCAAAAACTATTCATCCAGCTTAATTACATAGGACGTAACATTCTTAAGCACATTTCTCCCCGCACTGACAAAATCAATAACATGACAAAAAGAATAGGCATCTCCATTTGTTAATGTAAGTTGACCATGTGCTGCCGCGTGTTTACCATGAGTAATGACTGCTGATAAATCCAGCTGTGATATCATCATATTGTTTTGTAAATACGCTCCGACCTTTTCTTTGCCTTGAAGGTTTACTTTATTTACAATTTGCCAGCAAAGATCTTCATCACAATGCTCTAAAATAAAGGATGAATCCTTACGAGCAGCTGCCACTACGATTTCTTGGATCATTTTCATTTTGGGTGAGTTCCCACAGTCTTTAGGCAAAGTAAAAAGAATTTCCTCATTCTGTCCAAGATGCTTGCTCATGTCATCAGTCCTTTTCCTTTAGTATGGCTAATCTCTTTTCTTATTGTATAATTTCCTTCTCGTATCTCCCTTTTAGATGTAAGAAGAACAGATTGGAAGGCTTTAAATAAAGCCTGAATCTCTGGATGCTGATTAATTAACTCAAGACTTTGTATGTATTCTTTCTCATCATTATATCTCGTTATTTCTATCCACTTTGTGGGATCATCTTTACTCTGTAAGTACTGTGTTTGGAATGATAGATATCTGCCATAAATTTTGCTGGCCTTTTCTTGGATCACTAGAAACTCTTCCAGTTTATCGTCTTGAATATAATATTCATACATCTTCACAAACATCTCTTCACTCCTCACAGTCATTGTTTTCTACTTATGTTTATAAGATTTTCACCAAAAAAAGTAAGCAAATATATGTCAGGCATGTCGAGGCTCTTCCAAAAATCAAAACCGTAATCCTTATTATAATAATTCATGATCAGCGCCATCAGATTTCCATGTGTGCCAATAACCACTTTCTTGCCTGGATGCCGTCTAAGTACCTGCTTTGTAACATTTACGCCTCTTTGCTGAGCAATCCGATTAGATTCTCCTCCTTCCCAGGAAAAATCCTCATCACGCCAAACTTTCGTAATAGCTGCCTGAAAGTCTTCTAAAGGGCTGGCAGCTAAGGTTCTTTCCTTAAAGTTATCTTCTATAAGTATTTCTTTGCCTATGTATTCTGCAATTCCTTCTACTGTTTGCAAAGCCCGTCTATACGGACTTGAGTAAACATAATCAATTCTTTCCCCTTTTAAAACTTCTGTTACCCGAACCGCATCAGCATAACCACGCACAGACAGCGGCCTTCTTAGCTCATCAGGTGTATAGTCAGAATGAGCATGTCTGACTAAATATAGCTGAGACGTCATTTCCATCTGCTACCTCTCTTAAACGAATTAATTAATATCTCCCAAGTAAACAGGGTGTTCCTTTCCTGCAAAATGATCCATGATGAACTTACGCATCGTCTGCGGATATAGTCGGTATTCCAATAACTCTGATAGCTGCAGCCATTCTACACCAATCTGCCCATCGTCAGGGACAATTCCATTTCCTATTTCTTTACTGTCCTCTGAAATCCTGCATAAAAACATATATTCTGTCTGCTGAATCTCTCGATCAAAATGGGCATGTTCATGATTTTTCCCAATATATTCTCTGATAAATAGCAAATCTCCAATTTCGACTTTCGCATTGATTTCTTCTACACATTCTCTTTTTAATGCTTGATGAAGATTTTCACCTAACTCCTGACCGCCGCCAGGAAGTATATAATATCCTCCTGCCTCATCTCGTTTTTTGATTGCAAGTAAAGCATTATCTTGCACGATTATCGCTTTTGCTGAATTTCTTATCGCCATTTGAACCTCTCCTATAACTAGAATTTACTAAAGCATATTTAACACAAAGAGTAACGACCTCATTCTAAGGTATTTACTATTTCCTTTGCCAACTCATCCAGATCTTCATCTTTTTCACCAACTGTTGGCTTTTCCGCTATCCTTATTAAATCCTCCTTAAATTCTGCTCTCAGTTCTTCTGGCATGGTTTTAACCAAATACTCTAAACACCAGTATTTCCATGGCTCATCATTGGTTGTTAAAACAATTTTAATAAGGTGGATAATATCCTCTGGGTATGTTAACAGCAGCTGCGCAACCTCACGCGCAATCGGCCAATTGATATCTTGCATCCATTCCATGAGAGAAGGCAGCAAGGGGAGCAACTCACCTCTATCCAGATTATTTAATTTAGTCACTCTTTCAAAGTCGTGCTTGTGTCTTGGCAAGTAATCATCCAGGAGCTGAACCATTTCATTTGCAGTGTCTCTTTCTGATATGATGCGATAATTAGATGCTACATATTGAACGATATATCTATCTCCAAGTTCTTCAATCACCTGCATTGTTAATAAGATTCCACTTTTGTTAAATACTTCCTCCATTTCCACACCATTTGGAAGAAATTGTTCAGTTTCCCAATTAATCCACTCCCCGTATGTCAAACCCCATGAAGACAACTCTTCTTTTAGAGCATCCGAAATAGGCAATTCCTCAAGATCAAAATTACAGCCGCATCTGCTGCACCAAATCGGATCTGCTCCCATATCGCCTTCAACTTTAATTTCCTTAGTACTTCCCGTTTTGCATGTGCAGTTCATTATTTCACTCACTTTCGATCATTGCAGTTTTTTTTTAAAAGAAGTAAGAGATAGCTGTTCATTCACCCTTATCTCCTCCAGTCTGGAAAATCCGCTTTTTATATAAAATTGTACGGCTGGAACATTTTTAGAGGCAGTTGACACACAAATAGCATCTATGTTTTCCATATAAATTTCTATGAAACTTAATAGATCCCCAGCAATTCCTTTTCTAAAATATTGAGGATGAACGATCAGCCGATGTATATCAAGTATGTTTTTTTCCAGTTTAAATGATATGACGCCACATAACTTTTCCCCGCAATAATAACCAAAGAATATTTCTCCACACTGCTGCAGTGCTTCGACCGTATCTTTTAAAGGAGGAATATCCTGATAGCCTATAATATCTGCCTCAATGTTATAGGAAAGAATTTGAACATCTAAAACTGCCTTAGCATGTTCAGGATCTGTAATATCAATCTTCTGTATCAAATCATTTCCTCATTCCTGTCTATAAAATTTTACTATGGAATACATACACCTGTGTGTGCCTTACCACCAAAATAGAAAATTACATACTTATAACTGCCTTATGTTATTGCTCCTATTCATTTTATCATGCCAGTTTGCCGTTTCAGGAAATTTTTACAAGAACAATCTATAAAAAAACAGCCCTGCTAGTTTAATAGCAAGGCTGTTGAAATTTTATTACATTTGATGTTCAACTTTAACACGTTTAACAAATAGTGAAATGATGAAACCGATGATCGCCATAATAATGGCAAAGATGAACGCGTCCTGAACTCCTGCAGTAAAGGCAAGAAGCTGATTGACAGGGTTAGCTGGATCTTCTACAGATGTCATAAACGACTCTTGACCAGAAGACATAATAGAAATGGCAACGGCCGTTCCTATCGCACCAGCAACTTGCTGCAATGTATTCATAATGGCTGTTCCATCAGGATAAAGCTCACGCGGCAGCTGATTTAAGCCGTTTGTTTGAGCTGGCATCATAATCATAGAGATTCCCACCATCGTAACGATGTGAAGACCAATAATAAAGCCTGAGCTGGTTTCCATTGTAATCGTTGAGAATCCAAACATAGCTCCTGCCAGAATTACAATCCCAATTTTCACCAGCCATTTTGGACCGAACTTATCAAATAAACCACCCATGACTGGAGACAAGATTCCATTAATGATTCCTCCTGGAAGAAGAAGCAATCCTGCTGCAAACGTCGTTAAAGCAAGAGATGTCTGTAAGTATAGCGGTAAAAGGATCATTGTTGATAACATAACCATCATACAAACAAGAATTAACAGCAATCCAATTGTAAACATTGGATATTTAAACGCTCGCAGATCAAGCATTGGCTTTTCCATCTTCGTTTGTCTGATTGAAAATAGAACTAAAGAAATGACCCCAACGATAATGGCAATGATAACCGTTGGACTTCCCCAGCCGCCGCCTTCACCAGCACTGCTGAATCCAAACACGATTCCTCCAAACCCAAGTGTTGATAGTAAAATAGAAAGAATATCAATTCTCGGTTTTGTAGGCACTGCAACATTCTGCATAAAGAATAAGCCAAAAATAAGAGCACCAATCAATAAAGGAAGTGAGAACCAGAAAATCCAATGCCAAGTTAAGTTATTAATAATAATACCTGAAATCGTTGGCCCTACTGCTGGAGCAAACATAATAACCAGACCAATAACACCCATAATACGGCCACGTCTATGCGGCGGTATAATTAAAAGCATCGTATTAAACATCAGCGGCAGCAATAAAGCTGTCCCGATTGCCTGAACGACACGGGCAATCATTAAAATAGCAAAAGTCGGTGCGATTGCTGCGATAAACGTCCCAATAATAGAAGCAATTAGTGACGTGATAAATAGCTGTCTTGTTGTAAACCACTGCATAATTAGCCCTGAAACTGGTACAAGTACACCTAAAGTCAATAAGTAGCCAGTTGTTAGCCACTGTGCAGTCGTTTCATGAATACCAAAATCATTAATTAAATTTGTTAAAGCCATATTTAACGCTGTTTCACTAAACAAGCCAATAAAACCTGCTACAACAAATGAGATGATGATCGGCACAACACGCAAATCACCAATATTGATCTCTCCCGTTTTCACTTGCTGTGTATTACCCATATCCATTCTGTTTCCCCCTATATGTCATTCTTGATTCATTGTTAACAGCAACGACAGCTGCTTTGCGATCCTCCGGATAGGACTCCCATTTTGATACGTGATCGACAAAATGCATGCCCCTTCTATCATTGCAGCTATGGTGATTCCTATCTCTTCTGCACTTTCTCTTTTAAATCCATACTGCATTAGGATCCCGGCATATAGAGTCTGAAAATCTTTGAAAACCATTTCACATGAATAACGAAGCCTCTCATGTGTAAACGCTGTTTCCGATGCAATTAATCCAATTGATAACCCATCTATACACTCTCTTGCATCAAAAATTGCTGCGACATTATCGAGATAATATTCAAATGCCTCTGCTGCTGAACTTTTTCCAGATAAGTCCTTCTCAGCTCCCTCCAATACAAGCTTTCTCATCATAGAAATGGCTTCAATGGCAATTTCTTCTTTGCCATTTGGAAAATGATAATAAATCGAGCCTTTTGGCGCACCACTTTCCTCTATAATCTGATTAAGCCCTGTTCCGTTATAACCTTGACGCTGAAATAAACGAGTAGCAGTTTGCAAGATGATATCCTTTGTATTCTGTTTACCCTTCATCCTTCATTCACCCCAAAAATATAGCAACCGGTCTAGAGTATGTTAACTAAATATTTTTATAGAGTCAATTCGAATGCTCGCTTATTTATAAAATCTTTACAATGGACATTTTCCTTGAACAAAATATTAAATGAGAGTAAGCAATGCAATGGAATGTTGATCTTTAGGGCAGAGATTAGAGGATTACAGCCGGTAGATGCATTAAGGAGCTGAATCGCATGACTGGCTTATAAATCTAACCTTGTCATACGATTCCAGTGTTTTATATTTTTTATTTTAAATATCCTGCTTTAGTAAAGAATATATGTATAAGTCATCAAATTTCCCGTTTGTATATTCATAGTTTCTCAACAGCCCCTCTTTTATAAAGCCTATTTTTTCTACCACTTTTTGCGAAGGCTGATTTGCTGGTTCAATTAGTGCTTCGATTCGATTGATGTTCAAATGATCAAACCCGTAATTGACGACTGCTTTGATTGCTTCTGCTGCTATTCCCTTGCCCCAATAGGCTTTACTTAGTTCAAAACCAATTTCTGTTCGAAAATGCTTTGGAACTCCATTATGAAAACCGCAGCTTCCAATAATAATATCTTCTTCCTTTAAGGTAATGCCCCACCTCATACCGGTCTGTTGATCTTGTATGGATTGATACCAAGCGATCTCATCTAACGCATCGTCTACTGATGTAAAGGGTAATAATCCGTAATATTTCATAACATCCTCATCAGAAAGATAAACTAAAATACTGTTCGCATCCTCTGCTGTTATTTTCCTTAATCTTAATCTTGGTGTTTCTATTATTGGGAAATGCTCAGCACTGATTTTCACGGCAAAATCTCCTTTTTCAATGTATGATTTTCCTTTCTAGTTTAACATTATAAAGTTAGCTTCAGTTTATTAATTTAAGACAATTTTTAATAGTTAAAATATAAATAATCACTTATAATAATCAATAGATTAGCACCAAGTTTTTGCGGCAAAATTAAAATATTTTGAAGGAGCTAAAACATGCAAATCTCTAACAAAGTTACTGTTGAAACAGCTGTTCATGCACCAATTGAAAAAGTTTGGAAGTATTGGACAGAACCAGACCATATTAAAAACTGGAATAGTGCCTCTGATGATTGGCACACTCCATTTGCCGAAAACGACCTTCGAGCTGGAGGGAGCTTTGTTTCCAGAATGGAAGCAAAGGATGGAAGCGCTGGCTTCGACATGGGCGGAGTTTATGATGAAGTGGTATTACATGAACGAATCTCCTATACAATGGGTGATGGCAGAACGGTTCAAATTCAATTTAAGGAAAACGGAAACGAAACCGAGATTGTTGAAACCTTTGATGCCGAGAGCACTCATCCAGTTGAATTTCAGCAGCAAGGCTGGCAGGCCATTTTAGATAACTTTAAAAACTATGCTGAAAACAGCAACTAATTCTCTATAGAAAAAGACTCAATCACCAGATTGAGTCTTTTATTTTTGATCCAATATCGAATCATTCTAGCCAATCAATTGTTCGTAGAGTTCCTCCCACTGCTGCTCAAGCTTTTCCTTCTCTGCAAACAATTGCTGCAGAAGTTCTAAATCCTCAACTTCTGCCAGCCGTTCTTCTAGCCCAGAAATTTTCTTCTCTACTTCTTCTAACACCTCTTCTAGATTATTGACCCTTATATCCTTCTGTTTAGGTGATTTTTGCCTGGGTGGAACAGTTTTCTCTTTCTCTATCGCTACTTGCTGAAGATGACTTCTTTTTTCAATCATTTTCTGCTTAGCCCATTGATAATTCCCGTCAAAGCCATGAACCTCCTGTGATTCAATCCAATAAACCTTATCAAACAATTTATTTAAGAAATAACGGTCATGAGAAACGGCTAGAATTGTTCCTTTATATTTCTCCAAAGAGTCTTCCAGCACTTCTCGTGATTCGATATCAAGATGATTTGTTGGTTCATCCAAAACAAGGACATTCGTATCCTGGTACATCAGCTGAGCTAAACGAAGTCTCATTCGCTCTCCCCCGCTCAACTGGGAAACCTTGCGGAAAACCATATGACCATAAAATAAAAATCCTGCTAATATCTGTCTCGCCTCACCTTCTGTCACTCTTACCTCGTTGCGGAATACATCCATAACGGTTTCATCTGCAATGTCAGAAAAAATATGCTGTGACAGATAACCAAATTTCACACTGCTGCCAATTTTCACTTCTCCTGCATCTGCTTCCATTTGGCCAAGAATCATCTTAATCAAAGTAGATTTCCCTGTTCCATTTTCACCAATAATAGCCGTTCGATCCTGATATGAGATCTGTAAATTGACATGATTAAAAAGCAATTGACCTCCAAATGTTTTCGATACCTCTTTCAGACTGATTACATCCTTCCCGCTGCGATCAGAAGAGTCCATATCAAGGTTCATTTTTTTGCGATTTAACACTGGCCGGTTCAGTTTTTCCATTCTTTCCAATGCTCTTTCCATATTCCTCGCCCGCTTGTGGAGACCTTCATTTGGAGGATTTGCACGGTTTGCCCACTCTCTTAGCCGTTTAATCGCTTCTTTCATCTTCTTTATTTTCTTTTGCTGTTCTTCATAAGCGTGAAATTCCTGCAGCAGCCGTTCTTCCTTCTTCACTATATAATCAGAAAAGTTTGTTGGATAAGACTGAATCTCTCCATCTTCTAAATCTAGGATTTTATTAACTACTTCATCTAGAAAATATCGGTCATGAGAGACCACCACAATCGTTCCGCTATAGTTCTTCAGAAAATGCCCCAGCCATTCCACTGCCATTAAATCCAAATGATTAGTCGGTTCATCTAAAATTAAAAAGTCCGGCTTTTGAAGCAGCATCAGTGCTAAACCAACCTTTGTTTTTTCTCCTCCGCTCAAGGAAGCGAAAGGCTTCTCCTGCAGATGTAAAATCTGAAGGCCATGGATGATTTTATCAATGTTCGCTTCTATTTCGTATCCACCTTCCAACATAAACTCATCCTGCAGCTGGCCGTAATCTAGGATAAGTTTTTCCAGCCTTTCGCTGTTTGCAGGATCACTCATATGAACCTCCAGCTCTTTCATTCTTTCTTCTATTTGTAAGAGAGTTGAGAAGGCTGTCTTTAATACTTCCTTCGCTGTTAATTCCTTTGGAAAATCAGGGATTTGTGCCAAGTATCCTATTTGAGAACCTTTTCTCCAATGGATCTGTCCATGATCGGGGGTCTCTTCACCAGATAATAATTTTAATAATGTCGTCTTCCCGCTTCCATTTCTGCCAACTAAGCCGACCCGTTCCTGATCGTGAATTTCAATTGATATATGTTCAAAAATGACGCTTCCGCCATACATTTTGCTAACTCCATTTACACTGCATGCAATCATCCTATTTCCTCCTTAAATAACAAAAAAACCATGGGAACAGAAAACACCCATGGATCTCAGAAAAATTTTTAAACAGAAAAAAGAGGAGCATGAAACGCCCCTCTTTTGCCAGTTATATATAGTGGGTTAGAGATGTTTTCACTGTTTTAGCTTGCTATTAAGTTGTTAAAATTGGACAGACGTGTCCCGTTAACAACTTCAACAGCAAATTTTGCACGGTTAAAATACAAAAACTCATTCCAAAAACCGCACACTAAAACAGCTTGATTCAACATCCTTCCCACCTCCGTTCAAATAGAATTATCACTATTATAATAAATCCTAATTATTTTTTCAAACTTTTCTCTAAATTAATATCGACAAAATGCGAGGTATTTCGGGGTATTTCGGGGCGTCACAGTGACCGGTCAGACTGGCCAGACCGTTCTGACCATCGTTCCCTGCTCAACACCATATTCAAGGAATCAATCCATTCTCCTTCAAATTCCAGATCGTTTCGATCGATACTTTCCAGTACAAATCCAGCCTTTTCGTACACTTTCTTTGCTCTCGGATTAAAATCAAATACACTTAAGGTAACTTGATTTAAATTTGTATTTTGGAACACATAATCAATCAATAATTGAGTGGCTTCAGATCCCAGTCCACGGTTTCTCCCTCTGGGACCGATCAGAATCCTAAAATTCATACTATGATCCTTATCATTATATAAATTGATAACTGCTTCCCCTACTGCTATATTTAGAGACTTGTCCACAATGGCAAGATCAAGCCGGTCCTTCTGCTCATTTCTAGTGCTATACCACTCTATGACTGCTTCTCTGTCGTAATCCGCACTGCTCCCTGTCAGCTTTAAAACTTCAGGGTCCTTTAGACACTCTTCAATAGATGGAAAGTCATCGAGACTAAACGGCCGTAAGATGACTGTCTCACCTATAATAGTTGGTTTTATACTCAAATCCACCACACGAATCACTCCTGTATAATCACATCATTTTAAAATAGATTATTGCTCCTCTACCCAAATCGAATTTAAATGATACACAAATAACTCATACATTCTTTCTTGGTTCATTCGTTCCTTTTCCATTAAAGCATGTATGGCAACTCCATCAACTAATGCATACAACCGTTCAATTTCCAGATCGATATTTAAGTCTTTACGCAGCAGTTTTAACTGGTCCATTGATCGAATAAGCTTGGCCATTCCCTGATAAATCCCATCATGTGAAAGATCCATAGTCACTTGTTTATGTCTTGCGTAGCTTATAAACGTAAACCACACTTCCATTTCAGCCAGTGTTTCGGGATTTGTAGGGACAAGCTGCATCAGGATTTGCAATATCATCTCTTTTGGAGGCAGTTCTTTTACAGCTATTTTTTCTATTCGCTCTGTCGCACGTTCCATAACAAGCTTCATCGCAAATTCAAGCAGCTCATCTTGAGTTGAGAAATAGTGACGTAATGCCCCTAATGAGAGCCCTGCTTCTTTTGCTATATTGCGGACTGTCGCTCCTTCCATTCCCTGTTCAAGAATTACCCTCCATGACGCTTCAGCAATTTGTTTTTTTCTTAGATTATGATCAACTATTTTTGGCATAGTTTTATTTTATCATAATTTTTTTATAATACGATTGTATTATTTAAAATCAGATGTTATAATCTTTTTAAATAATACAACTGTATTAAAAAGGAGCTGGACCATTTGAGTATAGTTGGCTGGATGATTATCTTTTGTGAAGTGATGTTTTGGGTCGTCATCTTATTAGGTTTAGTGACCCGGTATATTTTCAAGAGAAAAAGTCTTGGGTTGTTTTTATTAGCATTAACTCCCGTTATTGATGTTATCTTGTTACTTACAGCTGGCTTCGATTTGTATCAGGGTGAATCCGCTACATTAGCACATGCCATTGCAGCCGTATATATAGGAGTTTCCCTTTCATTTGGAAAAAGCATGATTGCATGGGCGGATCAGCGCTTTCAATATTACGTAACAAAGCAAGGAGAAAAGCCAAGAAAACGCTATGGAATGGATTATGCAAAGCATTACTTTAAAAGCTGGGGCAGACATCTGTTAGCCTATATTATTGGTGTGGGAATATTAGTGGGATTGATCTTTTGGATTGGTGACCCAGCAAGAACAGAAGCCTTAATGGGGATAACCAGAATTTGGTCGCTTGCTTTGGCAATTGATCTGGTCATCTCAATTACCTTTTTTATTTGGCCTCCAAAACCAAAGGGGATTTCTTCATCAATTTAGCAACATCCTGACAATGGTTCGATCAAATGTATTCGCCTTTAGCATAATGAAGGTTATTTTCGACCACATAAGGACATGGCTAAAGCGGCTATGAATATTCTGGCCACAATTGAGTTACCTAGCGCTTTAAATTAAACGGAATTTTTCCGCCTATTTGCAGGATATAAATCTTTTCGAAGAATTTAAGGGGAGGTTTTCCGGTTATTTAAAGGAAAACCTTACATTTTCATGTATTTTAGGGCAATAGGCGGAATTTCTCCGTCTTTTTAAGCTTTTTTTAATGATATTTACTTTATAGACGGAATTTCTCCGTTTATTTATTAGAATGGGTATTTTTAGTTAATTTAATCTCTTTACCGCCCATATTCTATTTACAGTACTTTCCCTTTTTTCTTAGCATCAGCATCTAATCCTGACCCAATCGCAACACCCATTGCCATACCGATTGGCATTCCCAGCGGCATATTATCAAATAAAAGGAATCCTAGAACAAAGCCTATGCTTATACCGAGGGCCAAATATATACCAATATAGTATCCCTTGGGAACTAGTTGATGTTTTTTCATTAAATGTGAAGTGATATTTGCTGTCATTTGTCTATGAACCTTTATTTCTTGTGGTGTAAGCTCCTCCGTTTTTACCTGATTCACCATCTGTAAAAGATGACTTTCTAATTCATCAAAATTCTGGCGGCATTCTTCACAGTCTGCTGAGAATTGTGCCAATCGATGAATGATCCGGCTGCATTTATCTAATTCCAGCTTTGCTGCTGTTTTTTCACCAACTTTATTTTTAAGTTCTTTAAGAACAGCCTGGAGTTTGATCACTCTCTCCTCCATATATGATAACCTCCTTCGTTACTCTTAATATTGTACAATCCACTGATGGCATTTAAAAATATAATCACTTATCTCTTCTACGAACTGCATGAAGAATTGGTCTCACTTTTTCCTTAAAAACCGCCATCTTCTTTACATGTCCCATTTCTTTCTATTTACAAAAATTATATTCAAATAATATAATAGATCACATGTCAGTTGCTTAATCTTAACTTTAAGAGCGGGGGACCCAATTTTTACAGCGGAATTTCCGCTTGGGGTGAATCCATTAAGGAAGGGCTTGCTGTTTCCCTTAGTCCTAACCCGAAAGCTAACCTCGTAAGCATTTAAGGAAACAAATGAGAATATGAAAAAACATGAATTGATACCTTCTGTCAATTCTATTTTTATTTCAAAATATCATTGTTTTCCTTGCCTAACACAAGTTTATAACAAACAAAAGAAGGTAGGGTAATGAATGAAAAAGTTTAAATTAAGTTTAGCAAGTCAAATTTTTATTGGTCTCGTTTTGGGTATTATTGTTGGCGGGATTTTTTATGGCAGTGAAACTGCTCAAAGTATTCTGCAGCCAATGGGCGATCTATTTATCCGTTTAATCAAAATGATTGTTGTCCCAATTGTTCTCTCAACGATCATTGTTGCGATAGCTGGTGTTGGAGATATTAAATCCGTTGGTAAGCTTGGCGGTAAGTCTTTAGCCTATTTTATTGGTATGACGCTGGTTGCGATAGCCGTGGGCCTAGTCTCCGCTAATGTATTCCAGCCTGGTGCAGGTTTAAACATGGAAACTCTGCAGCAAAGTGATATTTCAAACTATGTTGAAACGAATGAAGCGCAAGAGGGTAAATCCATTGCAGATACGCTTCTTCATATAGTGCCCACAAATCCGGTACAAGCAATGGTTGAAGGAGATATGCTGGCCATCATCTTTTTTGCTGTAGTATTTGGCCTTGGTATTGCCGCTGTAGGGGATATCGGGAAACCAGTACTAAGATTTTTCGAGGGTACAGCAAAAGCAATGTTTTATGTGACGAACCTCTTTATGAAATACGCTCCAATTGGCGTGTTTGCTTTAATTGGTGTAACCATTTCTAAGTACGGTTTTTCATCCTTAATTCCATTAGGAAAGTTAGCTATCACCGTTTATGGCACCATGATCTTTTTTGTCATTGTCATCTTAGGATTAACGGCCAAACTTGTTGGATTTAGTATTTTTAAATTATTGAAGATGATAAAAGGTGAATTATTACTTGCCTTTTCAACCGCAAGTTCAGAAACAGTGCTTCCTAGGATTATGGAAAAGATGGAGCAGGCAGGAAGCCCAAAACACATTGCCTCTTTTGTAATTCCTACAGGCTATTCTTTTAACCTGGATGGGTCCGTTTTATATCAGGCAATTGCTTCTTTATTTATTGCACAGATGTTTGGCATCGAGCTAAGCATTGTACAGCAAATTACGTTAATGCTCGTTTTAATGGTTACTTCTAAAGGAATGGCGGGTGTACCAGGCGTATCTTTTGTCGTATTACTTGCCACATTCAGTACAATTGGATTGCCGCCTGAAGGCTTAGCATTTATTGCTGGTATTGATCGTATCCTTGACATGGGACGTACAGCAGTAAATGTGGTTGGGAACTCTTTGGCCGCCATTGTGATCGCTAAATGGGAAGGTCAATTCAACCCTCCGGCAGAGGCAGAAGAGGTTGTAAAAGCTTCTTAATGCTACAGGGAAAGGGACAAGTAACATCTTTTATAAAACTTGAACAGCAAAAAGGACAAGATTTTTCTTGTCCTTTTTGTGTTGCGTTTCTTTCTTTGTTCGTCGAGATTCGACAAATACCGGGGCGTCACTGTGACGAGCCTGCACGAGCACGCACAAGCCTGCACCGCAGCAGCTCAATCCACTACAATATAAGTCGCCTTCACAGGTCCATGAACCCCAACAATCAGATTCATTTCAATATCAGCACTATTGCTCGGACCCGTAATAAAGCTAACATAGGATGGTACATCTTCACCCTGTTTCTGCATATTGTGGATATGTGCAGCAGCTTGTGTCATTCTGGCTACAAGCGTGCTTTTCGGAATAATCGCAATAAATGTTTTAGGCAGCAGGCTGATTGAGCGACCATTATCCTTATGATTGAACAATGTCACGGTACCAGACTCAGCTAAAGTAACGTCACTAAATACTAGCCCAACATCCGCAGATTCAGCTATCTCCTGATTTTTCTTACCCAAAGCTGGATTCCAAACATGAACATCAAGTTCGTTCTCTGCCGCTTTAAAAAATTCATCGATCCCATATTCTTCATGCCGAGTATCATTTGACATAACAATAGACTTTCCAGCGAATTCGGCTATGGTTTCTTTGAGAACGCTAACTAATCCTTTGCGGTCTGTTCGCTTAAAATCCGTATGGATGACTCTGCAATGTTCAGCTAAAATCTCCACTAATTGATCTTGCGTTTTATCTTTAAAGACCTCATATTGAGGTGTTACACTCCACTCTGGACGCTCAACCCCTTCAATGCGGCGTTCCCTTCCAAGTGTAGCAGCCAGCTTATCTAAAAATGCCTCACGATTCTTTATTGCCATTTGACTCACCATCTTTCTGCCTTTGCTTAAACCAGGCACGGAACGATTGACCCTGCGGAACACTAAAATTGCGCACGTCAGTCCATTCTTTCAATGGACCGGGTCCATTTTCAATCTCTTCATCCTTCACCCATGGTCCAAGAGCAGGCTTGGCGAGCTTTGCACTTAGATTATAAAGTGATGGATGGCTGGACCATTGTTCAAATCCTTTCATCATAAGCTTTTCGGCCATTGGTGCCTTTTTTTCTCTTTCGACAATGATTTGACGGTGGCGAACCAAATGTTCATGAAGCGGTATTTTCACGGGGCAAGCCTCTGTACATGCTGCACATAGTGTAGATGCGTACGGCAGCTCCTTATGATCGTCATACCCTTCTAAAAGCGGAGTGATGACTGCACCGATTGGCCCAGGATAAATGGAATTATAAGCATGGCCGCCAATATGCCGATAAACAGGGCATGCATTAATGCATGCTGCACAGCGAATACAATGAAGCGCAGATTGAAATTCCGTCCCAAGTATTTTTGAACGGCCGTTGTCAACAACAACCAAGTGAAACTCTTCTGGTCCATCTACTTCTTCAGGCCCTTTGGCACCTGTAATGGCAGTGATATAACTCGTTAGCTTTTGACCAACAGCAGCTCGAGTTAATAAACTGACAAGAACCTCCATCTCTTCCCAGGTTGGGACAATCCTTTCCATTCCCATCACTGTAATCACTGTATCCGGCAGACTCGTTACCATTTCGGCATTTCCCTCATTGGTAACTAATGTGATTGAACCAGATTCGGCAATGGCAAAGTTACAGCCTGTAATGCCCACATCAGCTGCAAGAAAATCCTGACGGAGCTGTTCTCTTGCAAATGCAGCCAGCTCTTCTGGAGTATCTGATCCCTGATACCCCTTTTTCTTGGAAAATGTTTCGCGAATTTGCTGCTTATTTTTATGCAGGGCAGGAGTTACAATGTGTGAAGGAGGATCTTCGTCTAATTGTAAAATCCACTCTCCTAAATCGGATTCAACGACTTCAGCTCCTGCTTCTTCAAGCGCCTTATTTAAACCAATTTCTTCTGTGACCATTGACTTGGCTTTAACTACTTTTTTGGCCTCTTTGTTTTTAATGATATTTTTTACATACTCATTTGCTTCTTCAGCTGTCTGTGCAAAGAAGACATTGCCGCCGCGTCTTGCCACTTGCTCACTTAATTGATGCAAATAGAAATCAAGATTCTCCATTGTATGTGAGCGAATTTCAGATCCCAGCTGACGCCAGTCCTCCCAGTTCCCTAATGCCTCTGCCTGAGTCAGTCTGCCATTCCGAAATCTTCCTTGTGCGGAGGATACGGCTTGCCTCATGAAGTCATCCTTAATTCCTTTTTGAATTCGTTCTTTGTATGGAATCTCGCCAATTTTGACGCTCATGTATATCCCTCCGTTTCTTAATGAGTGTTTAAAATTTCTGTGATATGAACAATTTTGACATTTTTTCCTTCTCGGCTCATTCGGCCGCCTATGTTCATCAAGCAGCCCATGTCCGCTCCGACCAGATATTCAGCTTCCGTTTCTGAAACATGACGCGACTTCTCGCTTACCATCTCCTGCGAAATGTCTGCGTTTTTCACTGCAAACGTTCCGCCAAACCCGCAGCAGTCTTCCTCGTTTGGCAGCGTGACTAATTCTACTCCCTCTACATTGTTCAACAATATTTTCGGCTGTTCCTTTACACCCAGCAGCCGTTTCATATGACATGAAGAGTGGAATGTCACCTTTCCTTTAAACGTTGATCCGACATCCGTCACTTTTAACACATCTACTAAAAACTCAGTGATTTCATAGCATTTAGAAGCAAATGTTTTCGCTTCCTGCTCCCATTCTGGATCTCCGGCAAAAACATGAGGGTATTCTTTAAGCATGCTAATACATGAACCGGATGGCCCGACAATATATTCCGATTCCTGGAAGGCCTTCATCATCTGTTTCATTGACTGCTTCGCTTCCTTTAAATAGCCGCTATTATATGCAGGCTGGCCGCAGCAAGTCTGCCCCATTGGATAATCCACTGTACATCCTAAGCGCTCTAGAATTTCCAGTGTGTTTTTTGCCACGTCTGCAAAAAGGATATCACTTAGACATGTACTAAATAAGGAAACCTTCATACTTACTCACCTCTAAAAAAATTGTTAAAACGCCGCTCTATTATTCTATATATTGAAAAAGACGCTTCTGAACGGTCTGCAAATGCTCAAGCATCGCCTGTCTTGCTTCATTTGGCTTTCTATTCTTGATAGCTTCATAGATTTTCCGATGTTCTGTTTTCAAATCTTCTATGGTATTACCCGAATATAAGAAAACTTTTCTCGCTTCCTGAATCGTTTCAGATATAACTGAGGAAACACTGCTCATTAAATTAATTAATAATTTGTTGTGTGTTGCGTTTGCAATGGCTAAATGGAAATCAATATCTCCACTTGATGCCAATTCTTCATTTCCATTGGCATTTTCCATGACAATGATTGCCTTCTCAAGCTCCAGCAGGTCATCTTCCGTATGAACAAGAGCCGCCTGAGCAGCTGTACCCACTTCTAAAATTTCACGAACCTGGTACAGTTCTTTTATATCTTCAATTTTCATTAAAAAGGCGATATTAACAGGCAGCTGGAACTTGGACGGATCAAAACTGTTTACAAATGTTCCTTCTCCGTGCCTTACCTCTACTAACCCCATCGTTCTCAGACCGCTAAGCGCTTCCCGTATAGTTGACTGACCTACTTCAAAGCTTTTAGCTAACTTTTCAACAGAATCTAATTTATCACCAGGTTTCAATTCACCTTTTTTTATAAAATCAATTAAGGTTTCTGCTACTTCTTCATAAATCTTTTTCCCGCGGACACGTTTATAATTCACTATCTTCAACCCCCATCTATCTCTCTATTATATTCGTTTACTTACAGGAGAAACCAATGGGAAAACATGTTTACAAGTTTAGAAGAAATTTAAAAAGAGAAATCCTGAAATACCTGCTAAGACTCCATACACAATCGCAGGTCCGAGTGTTTTGCGAATAATTTCACCTTCTTTGCCGGATAAGCCAACAACAGCACTCGCAGCCACCACATTATGCACACAAATCATATTCCCTGCTGCTGCACCGATCAGCTGTACAGCTAATACAATATTGATGTCTAATCCAATTGCCTCTGCCACATTGTACTGAATCGGCGAGAAAGTTAAGGTCGACACGGTTGCACTTCCAGTTATAAAAGCTCCCAGTTCTCCCAGGAATGGAGCAACGAAAATCCAAACGGACCCTAATGAATTTGCAAGCGATTCTGCAATATATTGCGGCATGCTGTTCAAATCATTCGCATTTATACCTGAATTAACAAATACTTGCACCATGGCTAACGTGGCAATTAAAGATATACTAGTGATTTTCATGGTACTTAATGCTTTCTTTGAAGCTTGTGTGAACGCGCTATGTGATTTGCGCTGAATGATAAAGGCAAAAATAGCTGCCAATGTTAAGACAGTTCCTGGAGAATACAAGAACTCCCAGGCTGATGTAACTCCTTCGATACCTAAAATATTTGTCCATGTGAAATCAATTGCAGTCTGTGTAAATTCCTTGAGCCAAGGTACAATTCTTGTCAGCAATAATAACGCAACAACTATAATATACGGTGACCAAGCTGTAATAATACTCATTGACGATCTTTGATTACTAACTATAAAGTCCTCGCGCATTGCCTTTTTCCATTCTGTTTTTGGAAGCAAGATCCCTTTAGAAGCTGTAAGTGTTGCTACAACTAAAGTAATAAGGGCAGCGAGGATCGATACAAATTCATGCCCGAACAAACTTGCCACACCAAAAGCACTAGCTGTGTAGATTACACCAATGAACAATGTCCACGGAAGCATTGGCAGTGCCCCCTTCAAACCATCCCCACTAACTGCCGACAACACCACCATTAGTATAAATGGAATAAAAGTACCTGCCAGCAAATCAAGACTTGTAACTGTCACGGCAATGTCATGAAAAAAACTGGTATCTGCATTTGGAATATTACTTAACCCGACAGCCACTGGTGTACCTACCGCACCAAACATAACGGATGTACTATCGGCAATTAATGCGATTATCGCAGCTACTAAAGGCCGAAAACCAAGAGCTAATAATAATGGCCCTGTTACCATAGCTGGTGTTCCGAACCCGGCCGCTCCTTCAATAAGAGCACCAAATAAGAAAGCGACAACAATTACCTGTACACGCATATCCCCTGAAATGCTTTGAAATCCTTGATTAATACGATCAACTGCCCCTGTGTTTTGAAGCGTATTCAATAAAACCAGAGCTCCAAATAAAATCCATAAAATAGTCAATGTTTTATGGGTTCCTTGAAAAACAGATGATAATACAACCTGCCCTTCCATCCCCCAAACCGTAAGCGCTAACAAAATTACGATAACTGAACTGATTGCCATCCCTTTTGCTGCTGACATTCTCAGTACAACAAGAAATAAAAAAGGAGCAATAATCGCACTTAGTGCAATAAGCAGTAACATATAAACCCTTCCCCCCTGTTTTCCATAAAAAATACAAGCGTTTACATATTAACAGGTCATCTGATGACCTTATAAATATAGTTACATATATTTCATAATTTTACAATGAAAAAGTTACTATTTTGTGAACTAATTTGACTTTTAAATTGTTTGTTAAAACCTCAGCCTTTTAGATGCCGAGCACAGATAAAAACAAAGTCAGTATGTTATACCTCTTTCAGTCTATTAAAAACCTTACTTTGCCTCTCCCGGCATAATAAAAACCCCTTCAAAAATAGGGGTCAGTTTAAATAAATTCTTTATTAACTTTTGTATTTCACTTTCAAAGTTTTATCATAACTGAATCGAAAACCGCTTTTTCAATTCCAGCTTTCCTTTAGGTGTAACTTTTAACGCTCGAGTTTTAGGGATCCGCGAAAACCAGCCTGCCTCAAGCATTTTTTCGAGCAGTGCATTCCCTAACGCACCTGCAATATGATGCTGCCTTTCAGTCCAGTCTAGGCAGCAAGGAGCAAACTTTCTCCTGCTGTTTCTTATATTTCCCTCTATAATTCCTAGCTCTTCTAGAAATATGCGCCCCTTCGAAGTAAGTTCAAAATCTATATCAATTTTGGTTAAAAAGCCTTGCTGCATCAATGCATTGGTGAGTTGCACACCCACATAACCAGCTAAGTGGTCATAGCAGGTTCTCGCAAGATGGATTGCACTTTTTTCTCTTAATTCATTGAGGGAATTCACAGCAGCTTTCGGTGCTATATGCAGCAATTGTTCCAGTACTCTGGCTACTTCACTGCTTTTCAGCTTGTAATAGCGATGCCTGCCGTGCTTTTCAACACTTACAAGATCCGCATCCAGCATCTTATGCAGATGAAAGCTGGCAGTCTGAGGTTTCACTTTTGCTATATAAGCTAGTTCTGAGCTCGGATGAATGGTTCCGTCCATTAAACATAGCAGTATGGCAGACCGAGTGGGGTCTGATAATAGTGCAGCGATTTTTGCTAGATCCGGATTCATTTTTGCCTCCATACATTCATATTTCGATGAGGGTTGTATTATTTAAAACCTATACTACTAGTGTAACGAATAGACAGGAGTGAATCAAAATGAAGATTAATAACTTTAAAGAAATAAAACCTAAAATTATGTATTATGGAACACCAACATTGCTCTTGAATACACTCAATGAAGATAATACGACTAATATTAGTCCCATGTCTTCATCTTGGGCTTTAGGGGATTGTATTGTTCTCGGAGTAGGTTTAGGAGGAAAGGCAATTGAAAATTTACAAAGACATAAAGAATGTGTGATCAATTTACCTGGTCCAAATTTATGGGAAAATGTCGAGAATATTTCTTCCTATACAGGTACAATGAATATCCCCCAAGGGAAAAAAGACATTGGCTTTACATATACTAAAGACAAATACAAGGCTGCAGGGCTAACAGCTATTCCATCAAAAACAGTTTTGCCGACCCGCATAAATGAATGTCCTATACAAATTGAAGCAGTAGTCAAGAATATTCGCATTCCAGAATATAAAGGATTATTTGCCATTGTGGAAACACAAGTTATCCATTTCCATGCTGAAGAAGCGCTTATTAAAAACGGACATTATATTGATCCTGCTAAGTGGAGTCCGCTGATTTATAATTTTAGACATTATTTTGAATTGGGGAAAGAACTGGGGAAAACTTATCGCTCAGAAACATAAAAAAAATAAACCGGAATAACTCCTGTACATATGATTGAAAAGCATATGCATTGACTTAAATCATTACACCTTAATTACTTGAGGAACACAACAAAGGCAGCAATCATGATAATTGCTGCCTGTTTCATTATGTTCATTATGCTGATTTATAGAAGCCATGCCTCTATCTACATCTTACTAAAATTTGAATTATAAGTCTATTATTAATTTTATCATAATGTCATAATAAACTTGCGCAAATGACTCATAACGTTATGGGAATGGAGAAAGACGTGAAACAGAACATTTATGATAATGCAGAATTTTTTCAGCAGTATGAGTCGATTAGAGAACGAGAATATAATTATAATAATTTGCTGGAGCAGCCAAATTTCTTAACGCTAGTTCCTGATCTTAAAGAAAAGATTGTTTTAGATATTGGCTGTGGGATGGGGGATTTTGCAGCATCCTGTATAAAGCAGGGAGCTAAAAAGGTTACCGGAATTGATATATCTTCCAACATGATTATGTCTGCTAATCGGCGCTATAAAGAAGTTAACTTAGACTTTCAAAACAAAGACATTGAGGATTTTACTACGGATGAAGGTTCAATTGATTTTATTAGCAGCTCTTTAGCCTTTCACTATATCGAGCGCTTCGATGAGCTGATCCAAAAAATCAGCAAGACTTTAAAAGAAGATGGTATTCTATTATTTTCAATTGAACATCCCTTTGTTACTGCTAATAAAGGGTTTAAGGACAGAGTAGTAGATAGCGAAGGAAAGATACAGCACTTTGTTTTGGATCATTACCACAATGAAGGACTGCGATCACAAAATTGGCTGGTAGAAAATGTTATTACCTATCATCGGACCTTTTCAACCATCATTAATACTCTCACTGATCACGATTTAATAGTTCAGAGAATAATAGAGCCACTACCTACAGCAGAAGCTATGAGGAAATTGCCCGGCTTAAAAAAAGAGACTCGCCGTCCGCCCTTTCTGATAGTAAGGGCTAAGAAGTAGATTACAAACGCTGAACGTTCAAACTAGAACAAGCAAAAAATTCAACAGATAAATCTGCAAGAGGCCATGTCTGATCACGGCCTCTTGTAGTTCTATAAACATGATGTAATCTACAGTATAACTAGAGTCCATAATTTCATCAAAAGAGACAGAGGTTCCCCTCATGTCTCAATTTACACTCTCTTTAATATTCTCTACAGTATCCTCAATCTGCTCTCCCCAATGATCATTCTTCTCTGTAAGTACGATATTGCCGTCAGAATCGATGACCCCATAGCCTCTGTATGCTACATCTCCGTTCTTCATTCCCATTGAATCAATTAACTCAAGGTCAGGATCAGAGATGAAAGGAAGACTTTGACCAAATTCATCGTTTAAAGCATTGTATAATTGAAGTTGTTCCTCAGGAGAATCCTTGCTTATTACGTACATATCAACATCTAAGTCTGCTAACATATCCATATTTTCGTGCAACTGAACCAGTTGCTGTGCGCAAAGTCCTCAGGTGTATGTTGTAATAAAGAAAAATACTGCCGGTTTGTCTGATGGAAATGTAACTTCTTCTTGATTCTGATTTAGCAGAGTCATCGGCTCACTCAGCGATTTTTGTCCGCACGCTGACAAAATGAGTGTAGCCAAAAGTATAAGCAGAGCAAATCTTTTTTTCATTTTTTATCTCCTTTTTAATTTCTAATAAAGACATTGTTATCTTGCTCCTGCTCCATACGCTTTATGATTTTGCAGAAGAAATCTATTTATGAAAAGGATACATCATTTCCATGATAAGAACAACGAGAATGATAGGGATCCTATTTCGTTATCAAAAAAGCTGACTTAATGAATATACATTAAGTCAGCCATACAGTTTCATAAACAATGGTTAAACAAGTCTTTTCCGAATCTGAGTAGAGATGAGGTCAATGACAGTTACAACAACAATAATCATCAACAGGATAAGACCCATTTCCTCCCAGTTTCGATTCATTTTCGCAAATACAATTAATGTTCCTATGCCTCCTGCTCCGACGATCCCGAGGATGGTTGAAGCACGCACATCGATTTCAAAACGATAGATAGCATAGGAAAGAAATTCAGGTGTAATCTGCGGAAGGATTCCATGAACTAGAATTTGCAGCTTGTTGGCTCCGTTCGCTTCCATGGCTTCCACCACATTTGTATCGATTGATTCCAGAACTTCAGAATACAACTTCCCTAGCATTCCTGTAGAACCAATTGCGATGGCTAGGACTCCCGCAAAAGGCTTTGGTCCGACAACTACAATAAATAAAATGGCTAAAATGATATCTGGGAAAGCACGGATTGCACTTAGAATCCATTTTCCAATTGTCGTTAATACTCTGTTATTTGTCATGTTTTGCGCAGCTAAGAAACCGAGAGGAATGGCAAGAATAGCTGCCATCAAAGAGCCGGCAAAGGCGATATAAATTGTTTCCACCATAGCTGCCCAAACATCTGATAGAGCTGACCAGTCAGGGTCTAAAAGCTTGGGAATAATACGGGCATAATTGTTAGTCATCCGGTCTACAGCTTTGGCAAAGTCAATATCAATCCCCATAAATGTCCAAATATAGATTCCAGCTAAAATAACCCCAAAAAGGATATTTCGCACTGTCTTAAATGTTGAACGCTTCGGTTTAGGAGGTAGATTATGCATCATCAGACAATCGCCTCCCTTACTTTTGTACTAATATATTCGATAACTACCACCAATGCAAAAATGATAATAATAATACCCATTGCATTCGGATACTCATAGAACTTGATCTGCTGATCAAGGATTTGTCCAATTCCACCGGCACCTACTAATCCTAATACAACGGAGGCACGGATATTAATTTCAAAAACATATAGAACAAATGAAGTGAATTGAGGCAGTACTTGCGGCACAACTGAATAATAAATGGTTTGAATTGTATTTGCTCCAGATGCCTGCATTGCCTCTAAAGGATTCATATCAATTGCTTCAATCGTTTCACTTATTAATTTGGCCAGTAAACCAAGGGAAAAGATAACAAGTGCGATGATACCAGGTAATGCTCCAATTCCGAACAATGCAACGAAAATAACAGCTAGTACAAGATCTGGTATCGTTCTTAAAATATTTAATAAAAAGCGGACAATATTATAAAGAATTTTATTGGTTGTAACATTATTGGCTGCCAGTAAGCTTAATGGAATACAGAGAATCCCTGCAGCTGTTGTTGCAATAATAGCCATCTGAATGGTTTCAGCTAAAGCTGGCCAAATTGCTTGAAATAAGCTTAAATTAGGCGGGAAAAACTTTTGAAATAGCTCTCCCATATTTCCAATTCCGTCTATAAATTCAGTTATTGAAGACTCTGTTTTAAAGGAACTAAAAAGGTAGAATACTAGTACAATAAAGAAAATAGCTGTAACTCGAAACTTGGCTTTTAAGGGAATAACCGAAGGTGACTGGGTACTGGTTTTTTTTATTTCTTTTTCTGTCATGCCTCAGTCCCTCCGCGAAGATCACCTTCACGTATTGTTCGGCCATATATTTCTTCAAATGTTTTTTCAGATACTTCTGAAGCAGGGCCATCAAAAACAACCTCACCAGCTCGCATACCAATAATACGATCCGCGTATTCCATTGCCATATCAATAAAGTGAAGATTCACGACCGTTGTAATATTATCTTCTTGATTGATTTTCCTTAAATACGTCATTACTTGGTGAGAAGTAGGAGGGTCAAGTGATGCAACAGGTTCATCTGCCAGGATATACTTCGGCTTTTGAGTAAGCACACGCGCGATACTTACACGCTGCTGCTGTCCGCCGCTTAGTTCGTCGGCACGATTGTATATTTTCTCCTCGATATTTACACGCTTAAGGCTTTCATATGCAAGACTGCGGTCTTCTTTGGAGAATAAATTGAAGAGTGAACGCAATGTACCAGTGTGACCAAGCCGGCCAGCTAATACATTTTTAAAGACATTAGAACGTTTTACAAGATTGTAATTTTGAAAGATCATTCCGACTTTTGTGCGGAGGCTGCGAAGTCTTTTCCCTTTATGGGTTAAAATATTTTCATTATCAACTAATAGTTCTCCTTCAGTCGCTGTAACAAGTTTATTTATACTTCGGATTAACGTCGATTTACCGGCACCTGAAAGGCCAACAATCACTACGAATTCACCCTCATTAATTGTTAAGTTCACATTCTTTAAACCTTTTGTTCCATTTGGATATGTTAAGGAAACATTTTTAAATTCAATCATTGGTTATAACCCCTTTTATTCTCGGTGTATTCTAACAGCCACAATTCTTAGATTTAAAAGAGTCTGCTAATTGGCAAGCTCATAAGGTGAAACTGTCTTATCCTTCAGATCCAATTGTGTTAACTGAATGAACCTGTCTTACAAATTGACCTTATTAAAAGTGTAAAAAGAGAGGAGAACTTGCCTCCTCTCTCCAAGTTATTCAATATTAGTCTAAAGTAATTGAATCTTTAAGTTTTGAGTATGTGTCACGAACAACTTGGTACTCAGAATCTTCAGCAGCTTCAATTGCATCCCAGCTGTAAACTTCGTTCATGATTTTAATCATTTCTTCATCTTCATTGAAAGAAAGGAATATTTCATTAATTTTTGTAACTAGCTCTTCATCTAGTTCTTTAACCGTAGAAATTGTATCGTTAGGAATATCTGAAGTATAGCCAAGAACCTTTAATTCTTCTTCGATATCTGGGTATTCTTCAGTAAGGTCACCACGAACATCATCAAATGTAGTTGCTACATCTGCATCTCCTTCATAAACAGCAATCGCTGCAGTGTCATGACCGCCAGCTGCAATAGATTCAGAGAAAAATTCAGTTTGAAGTGCTTCAGCAGAATCAATATCAAATTCACCCATTAATTGTGATGCTGGGAAAAGGAAACCAGAAGTTGAAGCAGCATCAGGATAAGCCCAGATTTTCCCTTCTAAATCTTCTAATGACTCAATGCCAGAATCAGCGCGAACAACATATTGTGCTTTATACGTTCCGCTGCCGTAACGAACAGATTTTAATTGAACATCAACACCATATTGCTCATTAGCTAGTACATAAGCAAATGCAGGAATGAAACCAATTTGTACTTCATTTGCACCCATAGCTTCAATAAGTGCAGAATAGTCAGTCATAACTTTACCTTCTACTTCCATGCCCAGCTCTTCGCTTAAGCGATCAGCTAAAGGTTCAACAGTATCTGCAATTGTATCTGAATCCTGTGATGGAACAAATCCCATTACAAGACTTTCAGGTGTTTCAGTAGTTTCACTTCCATTGCTATCATCTGTTGAATCTCCTGATGTATCTTCATTACTTGAAGATTCTCCGCCGCACGCTGCTAGAGTTACTGCTAATAGAGTTATTAGCAAGAAACCAAGAAATTTTTTCATTATTATTTCCTCCCGAAGTTTATGAATTTTGCCTAAAACCTATTATGACTTCGGAAAATCTACTTTTCTACCATTCTGGGGTTTTTTTACACTGCTTTTACATGGGTTTACATTCGGTAAAATCGCCTTATTTGACTATTTATTGAAGCTCAAAGGGTTAGGTAGTTTTTACTATTTTTAATCATAATCAGATTTACGAAATATTTACATTGATAAATGCTTAAGTCAATGAATAACGGGTATATATTTATCGCTAATTTCTTCTGTCATAAAGGATCAGCTATTCAAACAGAACCGTTCCATTATACTGCGGAACCTGACCTTCCGAGTGTTCTTACCCATCCCTCTATTCCACCCGTTTTATATGTGCTGTTCAAAACTCAATAAACCCGAAACAATTAGGTAACATGAAGTTCCGCTAATGGTTCGGGCTTATGAAAATTAAAATATTGTCTCACTCTTATTTAGCATCTGGCAGAATAGATTCGTTTTTAATATAAACAGGCAACTTTATAAGAACCGCCTATTCTTCTTCAATTTCTTTTTCTGTATTTAACTTCGTGATTAACAATTTATCTAACCTTGCTCCATCCATATCAATTACTTCAATCTCTAAATCCTCTACCTGGATGGTATCTTTTATTTTAGGTAAGTTTCCAATTACGTATGCGAACAGTCCACCGATTGTATGATAATGACTTCGGTCCTTTAAAAGTGATGAATCCTCTAAGTCGAAATATCGGATAAAGGCATCTATGGAAACAAGCCCATCTGCCAGCCATGTATCCTCATTTCTTTTAATAATTTGCGGAACCTCTTCATCATCCTCCGGCATGTCCCCAACTATATTTTCAATGATATCATGGAGAGTTACAAAGCCTTCTACGCCTCCATATTCATCTGTTACTAAAGCTTCATGTTTGCCGGACTTTTTTAAGATCTCCAACACATGAAATACTTTCATATATTCGGGAAGAATGTGAGTATCTTCAATACAATCAGCCAGATCAAATTCCACTCCTGCAGCCACTTTCGATAAGAGGTCTTTTGTATGAATAATGCCAAGAAAACGATCTAAACTTCCCTTTCCAACTGGGAATTTAGAGTGTGGGCTTTCATTTATCTTTTTCATGTTTTCCGCAAAAGAATCTTCAATATCCAGCCAAATAAGCTTGGTGCGTGTTGTCAGGATATCACTAAGACGTTTATCTCCTAAATAAAAAATCTGTTCGACGATATCCTGCTCAATTTCTTCAACTACACCGCTATAAACTCCCTCTTCAATTAACTGCGTTATTTCTTCTTCGGTGACATTTGGTTCATTGGTTGGTTTAATGCCTAAAATTTTCAGAAGAAGTTCTGTTGATTTACTTAATACCCAGATGAGCGGCCGTCCTACTTTTGAGAAGTAATACATCGGCTTCGCAACCGCGCTCGCAACTTTCTCTGGATTTCCTAAACCAATTCTCTTAGGAACTAATTCCCCAATAATTAACGATAAATAAGTGGAGATCCCAACGACAATAATAAAGCTTAACTGGTAGCTGTAAGGAGCAAGAAATTCAATCTGCTCTACATAAACAGATAACTGGCCAGCAATCGTTGCTCCCCCAAAAGCACCTGTAATGACACCAATTAAGGTAATTCCTATTTGGATGGTTGATAGTAATTGATTAGGATCCTCAGCTAATTTCAATGCATATGCTGCTTTATTATTTCCTTCATCACGCATTCTCTCAAGCCGGGTTTTCTTCGATGTAACAATGGCAATCTCTGTCATCGCAAAAAGGCCGTTCGCTACTATTAGAATAAGTATGATTAAAATAGATATACCTATATTGTCCAAGAGATTTCACCATGCTTTCATATGAATTTATATACTTAATATCTCTTGAGTGCTGTCTAATTATCAAAATTTCCTTTTAAATATATTTTTAAACATTAGATTTTATCGGCAGCGACAAAGGCTTAGCTGCACTTTTTTCTAAATAAAGGCTGTTAATTCACCATCTGAACGTAAAAAAACACCAATTCTGAGGAAGAATCAGTGCTTCTTATTATTTACGCAATATTTTTACCATCGTTTTTCCCTTTGCTAATTCGTCAATCAGTTTATCCAGATAGCGAATTTCCCTCCTTGTTGTTTCTTCAATTTCTTCGATTCTTACACCGCAGATTACACCTTTAATGAATGATCTTGATTGGTTCATTTGTGGAGCTTCCTCAAAAAAGTTCTCAAAGTCTGTCTTATGTTCTATTTGCCGTTCTAACTCATTTTGGCTATATCCTGTTAACCACCGGATAATCTCATCTACTTCTTCTTTCGTACGTCCCTTTTTTTCTGCCTTAGCCACATAATGAGGATAGACACTTGCAAAACTTGTCGTGTAAATTCGGTGTTTAGTCATTAATACACCCTCGCTTAAATGTTTTCTTTTAGTATATCATGTTTAAATTCTTCCTAAACGATTGAACAAATCCATTTTACTCCATAATGGTGCTTATAGATGACGCTATTCATCAGTATTTATCTTTTTAGCTTTATTTGCAGAGTTATTATAGATATAATAACTCTATAATAGTAACAATAGGAGGAGATCATAGTGATAAACCAACTATTTCATCATGAATTTTGGGAACAGGCATGGAAAAATGACCAAAACACGGGGATAAAAAAGATGTACAAGACTGGTTTAGGTTCAAATGAATCGGAAGGCTTTATAAACTGGGCAAGAAAGTATGATGCCAATTCGTTTACTGCAGAAGGCACTAAACGTACCGAGCGAATCATTAGCTGGATTGAAAAGCAAATTGACTCAGTTGAAAACTTAACCATGCTGGATGTCGGAGCGGCTTCAGGTATTTTTAGTATTCCCTTTTCTAAAAGGGGAGCAAAAGTTACCTCTTTAGAACCCTCATCCCTTTTAAGTTCTATGCTTTACAGAAATGCAGAGGACCATGGTGTGATGATTAATATCGTTAACCAATCATTTGAAGACTTTAATCCTGCGGACCACCAGGATTATGATTTCGTTTTTGCCTCCATGTGCCCGGCCATGTCCGATTGGAACGCGATTAAAAAAGGACTAAACCTAGCAAATAAATACTTCTACGTTAGCCTTTCAGCTGGGCCGAATGAAAACCTTCTAGTAGAGGAACTACTGTCTGAATTAAAAATAGAAGCTCCCAACATTTTAACTTCAGACATGTTCTATATCCTGCAACTGCTTTACTTAAATAATTATACGTACCAATCTTTAATTGAACGGCACCAAAAGACGGTTGAGATGACTCTTGAAGAGGTCATTGACTCTTTGGAAGTGTGGTTTTCTAATTACAACATTTCCCTAACTGAAGTGCAAAAAGCTGATTCAATAGATTACTTAAGGAATAAATATGGCCAAAAGGTTGCTGTAACAACAGGCGGGAAGTTTGGAAAGGTTCTCGTTCATCTATAAGAAAGCGGCTGGGATACAGAGTCCCAGCCGCTTTTAAATCCATACATCATTCTCTGCCGTCAATTCTGCTTTTGTGTCACCAGTATTGACCACACCTCTTGGCTCCACTAACATGACCTGGCATTCCGTTTCAGCATAAGGCTTATGCTCAACGCCTTTTGGTACGATATACATTTCACCTGCTGACAGCTTCACTTCACCATCACGGAATGCAATGACCAGCTCACCATCAAGTACGATCAATACCTCATCCGTTTCCTCATGTTTATGCCAAACGAAATCTTCCTGAACCTTAACTAGTTTAAACTGATAATCATTCATCTCACCAATGACCTTAGGAGACCAAAGCTCTGTAAATTTCGCCAGCTTTTCACTTAAATTAATTTATTGATAACCCATATGAATCCGATTGTCTTGCCTACTTATGTAAGTTATCCAATTACTTTGGCTATAATCTTGAAGAGAGTTTTATCTTAAAATGAGGGAAATCAGAAAGCTTTCAGTCTAGTGTACCTAACGGAATCTGTACATAAAAGCAAAGTCCTCTAAGGAGACCCTAGAGGACTTTTGTTTATTCTATCCCAACCTCTTACTCAACCGTAACCGACTTCGCCAGGTTTCTTGGCTTATCAACGTCACAGTCGCGGTGAAGAGCTGCATAGTAAGCAATTAGCTGCAGCGGGATAACAGAGATAAGTGGTGTTAATAGTTCGTGCACTTCTGGGATGATGAAGGTATCTCCATCCATTTCAAGACCCTTCATAGAGATAATGCATGGGTTCGCACCTCGGGCTACAACTTCTTTTACGTTGCCGCGAATGCTTAGGTTCACACTTTCTTGTGTAGCAAGAGCAATGATTGGCGTGCCGTTTTCAATTAGGGCAATCGTACCGTGCTTAAGTTCACCGCCAGCAAAGCCTTCTGCTTGGATATAAGAAATTTCTTTAAGTTTCAACGATCCTTCTAGACCAACGTAGTAATCGATGCCGCGGCCGATGAAGAATGCATTGCGTGTTGTAGAAAGGAAGCTGCGCGCAATATCTTCGAACTCTTCCTTCGCATTGCAAAGCACTTCCATGCCGTTTGCGACAATACCCAGTTCTTGTACTAAATCGAATTCGTGCTTGAAGCCTTTGCTTGCGCCGGCTACCTCCGCCAAAATAGCTAATACCGCAAGCTGTGCAGTGTATGCTTTTGTGGAAGCAACAGCGATTTCTGGGCCAGCGTGCAGAAGCAAAGTATAATCCGCTTCACGAGATAAGGTTGATCCTGGTACGTTAGTAACTGTTAGCGTTTTGTAGCCAAGTTTCGTTACGTTTACAAGCACTGCGCGGCTGTCTGCTGTTTCTCCGCTTTGAGAAATAAAGATGAACAATGGCTTTTCAGATAGAATTGGCATGTTGTAGCCAAACTCACTCGCAATGTGCACTTCTACTGGAATCTTCGCTAACTTTTCAATGAATTGCTTCCCAACAAGTCCTGCATGATAAGAAGTACCAGCTGCTACGATATAAATACGATCTGACTCATTCACAGCAGAAATGATTTCTTCATCAATCGTCAGCTTGCCTGAATCGTTTTGATACGCTTGAATAATTTTACGTGTCACAAGCGGCTGCTCATCGATTTCTTTTAGCATATAGTGCGGATAAGTGCCTTTTTCAATATCGCTTGCATCCAATTCAGCTGTATAAGGATCGCGGCTGATTGTTTCGCCGTTCATGTTTTGGATTGTTACTTGATCCTTTTGAACAATAACAATCTCTTTATCCATAAGCTCTACATATTGGTTTGTCACCTGCAGCATTGCCATGGCATCTGAAGCTACAACATTGAAATCTTCACCAAGCCCAACTAAAAGCGGGCTTTTATTCTTAGCCACAAAGATCGTTTCTTTGTTTTCTTCATCCAATAGAGCGATTGCGTAAGATCCTTTTAAAAGCCCAAGTGTTTTGCGGAAAGCCTCTTCCGTGCTTAGGCCTTCTTTAGCAAATAGATCAATCAGCTGAACGATAATTTCAGTATCTGTGTCACTCTCTAACGCTACATCTTGAAGATATTCACGCTTTAGAAGGTCATAGTTTTCAATAACGCCATTATGAACAAGTGTATAGCGGCTTGTTTTGCTTTGGTGCGGGTGAGCGTTGACTGTGCTTGGTACACCATGTGTTGCCCAGCGTGTATGCCCGATTCCTGTATTTGCAAGAACATCTTCTTCAACAATTGAGCGCAAATCTGCAATACGGCCTTTTTCTTTAAAAACTTGAACACCATCTTCGTTCATAACCGCGATCCCTGCTGAATCGTAGCCTCTGTATTCAAGCTTCTCTAAGCCTTTCAGCAAAATTTCCTTTGAGTCATTATTTCCAATAAATCCAACGATACCACACATACTTCTTTTCCTCCTAGTGAAGGGGCAAGAAGCCTTATTAATAGGGCGTACTTGCCCCTTATCTCTGTAATTTTTAATTTTTTGGTTGTATGATGTCGGACCTTTAAAAAAAGTCCATATAAAAGCATAGCCATTTTCAACATTCTTTTTGTTAGTTTATGGCGTTCTGCTCATTTTTATTTAGCATTCTCTTCTCTTTGTGCATCAAGTTGCCTTGATGTTTTAAAGAAGAAATTTCGGTTTTGCTATCAACCGGGAGGTATCCGCCGAAAATTCGATAAACCTCCTCCTCGTCAACTAATCCATGACCGTCCGCGGATTAGTCCAGGCGCTTTTAATTTGTAGATATTCCATCCCTTTCCTCCTTCTTTGAATTCGTTTTTGCAGCCAAACCGCTTACAAAAACAGGATTATCATACCGTAAATAGTAAAGTTCGTCAATCAATAACCTAAAGAATGAACAATTTTTCACAATTGGATTTTTCTGCAAAGAGCATTCTGTTCACTTCTTTTAAAATGACTGACCATATAAAAATATGCATGGAGGATGTAAAATGTTCCCCCATGCATATCCTATTCGAATATCTATTCTTCTTTTAAACCCATTTCTGCCCGAACAACTTCAGCTATTCTTTCTACATAAGAATCACATTGTTCTTTTGTTGGAGCCTCTGCCATAACGCGCACAAGCGGCTCTGTGCCAGAAGGGCGAACTAGGATGCGGCCATCTCCATTCATTTCTTTCTCAACTTCAGAGATCACGGCACTTACTTTTTCATTGTCTGTTACATGATGTTTATCTGTTACCCGAATGTTGACAAGCTTTTGCGGAAACTTCTTCATTTCATTCGCAAGTTCGGATAACGGCTTCTCCGTCATCTTCATGATATTTACAAGCTGAAGTCCGGAAAGAAGACCATCACCAGTCGTAATATAATCAAGGAAAATAATATGACCAGATTGCTCGCCGCCCAGGTTATAGCCGTTCTTTTTCATTTCTTCTACTACATAACGATCACCAACAGCCGTTTGCACGCTTTGAATGCCGTGTTCCTCTAAGCCCTTGTAGAAGCCCAAATTACTCATAACTGTTGATACAACCGTTCCCTGTTTCAGTCTGCCCTGCTCCTTCATGTATTTAGCGCAAATATACATGATTTGGTCGCCATCAACGATATCGCCATTTTCATCAATGGCAATCAGGCGATCTCCATCTCCATCAAAAGCAAGACCTACATCGGCGTTTTTCTCTTTTACGAAGGCAGCAAGTGCCTCTGGATGTGTAGATCCGACACCTTCGTTAATATTAAGCCCATTTGGCGATGCTCCCATCATGGAGAGATCTGCATCCAAATCCGCAAATAAATGCGTTGCAAGCGGTGAGGTTGCACCGTGCGCACAGTCTAGAGCAATATGTATGCCAGAGAAATCTTCGTCTACTGTTTGCTTTAAATATTGCAGGTACTTTTGGCCGCCTTCGAAATAGTCATTTACCTGACCAAGGTCTCCTCCTACAGGACGCGGCAGGCTGTCCTCAGGCTGATCCATAAGTGTCTCAATTTCATTTTCTTGGTCATCAGAAAGCTTAAAGCCGTCTGGTCCGAAAAATTTAATACCGTTATCTGCAACTGGATTATGAGAAGCTGAGATCATCACTCCTGCTTCTGCTCCAAGAGCTTTTGTTAAATAAGCAACTCCTGGTGTTGAAATAACACCTAAACGCATCACTTCAGCTCCAATTGATAAAAGGCCAGCTACCAAGGCTCCTTCCAGCATATGTCCGGAAATGCGTGTATCACGCCCAATCAGAACTTTTGGCCTGTCTTGATTTCTCGTTAGAACATAGCCGCCAAAGCGTCCTAATTTAAACGCCAGCTCCGGTGTTAACTCACTATTTGCAACTCCTCGCACTCCGTCAGTACCGAAATATTTACCCATGAAAAAATCGCTCCTTATTTTAAGCTTCTTTTTGTGAAATTGTTATGGTAGCCGTTTCAACAGCTAAACTCCAGTTCAGATTAGGGGGACCGTTTACATTAATCTCGACTTCATGATCCCCTTCCTCTAAATCTGCCAAATTTAACATTAAATCAAAGTCATTTGAAGCAAGTCCCTGTATTTCATTTCTTGGTCCTCGAACCGTAAGACTTGTATTCCCATTTGCAGGAGTTTGGAATCTTGCATTATAGTTTTCATCCAAACCTGAAAGCTGTATGGGCAGATTAACGAGGGTTCTTGTTTCTTCTGTATTTTGTGCCTGATCTTGGTCCGGCGTTTCTTCGCCTGTATCATTGCCTTCATCTTCGCCATTATTAACAGCGGATACTTCTATTCGAACAGTAACCTGTTCTGGGTCCACTTCAGTGATGCCATCTGAAATGATCACTGGCAAGGTTTGTTCTGTATCCTCTTCCAGGCCGCTCACATCTACTTCAACACGGACATTTTCTGTTTCACTAAGTACAGTCTCGCTACCTGAAATGGTAGCCTCGTCCACATCAAGTGTTATGGAATCAATCACATAACCGCTGGCAGGGCTGCCCTCTTGTACCACTTGAATAGGCACCGTTTTAGCAAGCAGCTCAACAGGGATCGTGACTTCAATTTCAGCAGGCTCTACCACGACATTTAACTTATTCATATCCCGGTCGAATACACTTACACTTGCTGTCTCTGTCACAGTTTCTGTAATAGGGCCTTCTAAATTATTTATCGTTGCTTTTACATAAGCAATACGATCAACAACTGCTTTGCCCCCCGTAATGGTAACAGTATTAGGTTCGACAACAGGCTGCTCAGCTGTGTATCCTTCTCCTAGCAAGCTTTGATTAAATTCAGCCTCAACCTGATAATCCTCTGACACTTTCTCTTGTACAGTTACTTCTGCACTTCCAGGTTCAATGGTTACTTCAAGTCTCTCGGATATGCCGCTGATCTGCAGCGGGACATTTTGTGTGCCAATCTCAGCTTCCGTGAGATCAACATAAACTTCAAAATCCTGCTGTACGATCACCTGCTGCAAATTTGCGCGAGGGCCAGAGACTGTAACAGTGACGGAGTCCGGCACCCCAGTTACAACTAAGTTTTCAGTATCGTAGTAGCTTTTCACTGGAATATCCTCGAGTACCTCTGAATCATGCTCACTCGGGACATTCATTTCGCTGACATCCTTATCAGGATCATATTGTGAGTCGAACAGAAGCAAAGCAAGAATCAACGCAAACACTTTCATAAACCAGCTAGTATCGATGAGCTTATCAATAAACTTATCCATTTTTCTTTCCCCTCCAATTCCATCGAGCGGAAGAAGTTTGCTTAGCAGTTTGAGAAAGAAGCTCTTTAGAGAGCATTTCTTTAAATTGATCTGATTTGAGTTCTCGGTGCAGTTCGCCATTTTTAGTGACGGACACACTGCCCGTTTCCTCAGATACAACAATGGTTATACTGTCGGTCACCTCACTGATGCCAAGGGCGGCTCTATGTCTTGTACCCAGCTCCTTTGAAATAAAGGGGCTCTCTGAGAGCGGCAAGTAGCAGGCTGCAGCGGCAACTTGATTCTTTTGTAATATTACTGCTCCATCATGCAGCGGAGTGTTTGGAATAAAGATATTGATCAGGAGCTCAGAGGAAATCTTTGAATGAAGCTGTATACCTGTCTCAATATAATCCCCCATGCCTGTCTCCCGTTCAAGTGAGATCAGAGCACCAATTCTCCGTTTGGCCATGTAATCAACTGCTTTGGCAATCGCTTCGATTAATTTTTCCTGTTCTTCCTCTTCCTGATGCCCGCTTCTTGAGAAGAATCGCCCGCGTCCAAGCTGTTCTAATGCTCTTCTCAGCTCTGGCTGGAAAATGATTGCAATAGCCAGGAACCCCCAAAGCAGCACCTGCTCCATCATCCATCCAAGCGTCTGTAAATGGAATTGATCACTAATGATCTTAACAAGCAAGATCACAAAAATTCCCTTTACAAGCTGTACAGCCTTTGTACCTTTTACAATCATAATCAGTTTATATATAACAAACCATACAAGGAGAATATCAATTGTGTTCGATAATAATCTAAATAAAGAGAAATCTGCAAACGAGAAATCCAAAAACGACATTGCTCTTCCTCCAGATCTATAGTAGAAAGTTCCAAAGTAATCCCGTTTTAAAACTGAATTTTTATGGACTTAATCATTAAAAACATTCCAAAAGCCAACGCTTACTCTAAGGCCATTGGTTATATGTAACTTTCATATTATATCATATTTCAGTGTAAATCCAATTTTCAGTTGATTTTCCTTTATCTTATCCCTGACCAGCAATTATGCCGCAAAATTCCATGCAATCTACATCGGCTGTTATTCTCTTTTTAATCCCTTTGCATTGAAACCTCTTTTATGCACAGAGCTGGACTCCACTTACTTCTAGCATATATATGAAATTTCCTTCCATGATGCTATTTAATAAAACAGAAAATAAAAAAAGCAAGAGGAGGCGGTCTCCACTTGCTTTATTGGGTCTTAACGGTTTCTGTCTCACCGAATATATTCATAACTTCCTCAGCCGTATTTTTAATGTGATACCACATCCAGTCGAACAGTTCATTCACTTCTTCAATTTCACCTGTTACATGGCCAGCTGAAGCCTGATAATTTTCACCATTAATTACTGTTACACTACCTTCAACCTGTCCATTAATTTTAAGATTGCCGTTTTTAACGACGACATCTCCCTTTACAACTTCACCTTCTGGAACAATAACTGTGTCATTTTCGATTACAAGATTGGGCTGTTTAGAAACAGACAGATGCGGATCATCATTCCAAGATGAAAGTAAACTGCCTGTCATCAAGACAATAAAGAGACTTGCTGCAGTTAAAAGCGGATGATGCCTTAGCCAGCGCTGCATGCCCACCTTCTTTTTTTCTTTTGGCAGTCTCGACATCACACTTGCGGTGAAATCTGCTGGTGCTTGTATATGTGAAGAACTTTGCACAAGGGCAATGGTTCTTTTTAATTCATGAAAATGCGTCTGGCAATCTGGGCATTGCTGCAGATGTTCTCTTAATTCTTTTTCCTGTTCGGCTGAGATCTCATCATCTAAATACTCATGCATATATACGACGATTTCTTCTTGGCATTTCAAAGTTCTCACCCTCTTTTTAAAGGTATCGTAATTGATTTCTTAAAGCTTCCCTGCCTCGGTGGATTCTTGTTTTAACTGTTCCAAGCGGCAGATTTAATATTTCACTGATTTCATTTAGGGATAATTCCTCAATGTACTTTAATACGATAACAGAGCGGTATTTCTCTGGCAACTTAGAAATTTCTCTTTGAATGGTTTCCTGCAGTTCAAGACTTTGAACCTCTTCCTCAGGAAGTCTCGAATCCGAGGCAATTTGTGAGTACATGTTTAGGCCATCCGTACCTGCTACTTCTGCATCTAAATAATAATCTGGCTTTTTCTTGCGGATCCGGTCTATACAAAGGTTTGTCGCGATTCTATATAACCACGTTGAAAACTTCAATTCAATATTAAAGCTTGCAATATTAACATATGCTCTTAGGAATGCTTCCTGTGCAATATCTTCCGCCTCATGTCTATTGCCTAACATTCGAAAGCATACATGAAAGACTTTATCCTTATACATTTCCACCACTTCTGCATAAGCATCCTGGTCTCCCTTTATGACCTGCTTGATCCTTTTCTTTACGATTGTCTCCATTTATTTACCTCCGCTCTAGTGCGGCTATACGATATTACGAATCGATAGCGGAAAAGGTTTCACTTTTTTTAAATTCTTCAATCTCTATATTAACAAATTTTTACTCAAGTGGTTTAAAAAATTTCCCCTGAGGGTATAAAAGTAGTAAATTACACTAAAAGGAATGGTTTTATGTGTGCAGATGCCTTATTAAATGACATTGAATTACATCGCCGTGAAATGGTTCACCTTGCAGCAACCACCTCACTATCAAGTGAGGAAGTGATTCGGACAAGCGTAAAATTGGATCAGCTTCTGAATGAATACAATATGATTCAATTAAAGAATAAATAAACCTAATACTTAAATTCAGCTATTTGGTTACTCCAATAGCTTTTTTTGTTCTCAAGACTGTTTGAGAGTATACGAAGTTCTTTTTAAAAATCTTAAATAAAAAAGTGACTTCACCAAGGAAATCACTTTTGTTCTATTATTTGCTTATTATGCTGTTATACTAATTTTTCTCCAAGTAGAGAGCCCATTAATGCAACTGCTAGAGTCGCTGTTTTATTCTTTTCATCTAATATAGGGTTAACTTCCACAAATTCAGCTGATGTAATGAGTTTTGATTCTGCTAAGAGCTCCATTGCCAAGTGACTTTCCCGGTAGCTGATCCCGCCAATGACTGGTGTGCCTACACCTGGTGCATCATTTGGATCAAGGCCATCTAAATCTAATGAAAGATGCACACCATCTGTTTTATCTTTTAAATATTCAATGGTTTCCTCCATTACTTTTGCCATCCCCATCAGATCAATTTCATGCATTGTGAAAACTTTAATGCCTTTTTCTTTAATAAGTTCTTTTTCACCATCATCTAAAGCTCTTGCACCAATGAGGACAATATGCTCTGGCTTCACTTTTGGCGCATAGTTCCCTACATTCACTAAAAGCTCGTGGCCGATGCCCATGCTCACAGCTAGAGGCATGCCATGAATGTTTCCGCTTGGTGATGTTTCAGATGTATTCAGATCTCCATGTGCATCGTACCATATGACACCCAGATTTTTATAATGCTTCGATATTCCTGCCAATGTTCCTATGGCAATGCTATGATCTCCGCCAAGCACGAGCGGAAAGGAACCGCTTGAAATGGCTTGGTCTACTTTTTCTGCGAGTAATTCTGTTTTTTCCGCTATTAAAGGCAGGTTTCTAAGATTTGATTCTGGATCTACTTCAACTTGCGGCCGGCCGACAGGAATGTCACCTTCATCTATAATTTCATCAACTAGGTTCTGTAAGCGTTCATATACCCCTGCATAGCGAATGGCACTCGGACCCATATCCACACCACGTCTCATTTGTCCTAAGTCCATAGGCATTCCAATTATCTTGAGCTTTCTCATCAGCAGATCCCCCCTATAATATATGTAACTCCTTTATTTTAACCGCTTTCAAAGAAATGACTCAACTCAACAAAATTATGTATATATATGCGGTCATAAGAGGAAAAGGCAGCATTTAGCCCCATTGAAACATTATCCATTGGTTAGGTTTGTTAGGTTTACCCACTGTAATGCTTTAAGTTCGATTTGTCTTACAAGGGGTTCCTTGCCCTTGATGTAAGCATCGATATCATATGGATATATAGTTGCCAATTGCATTTTCAATTCTCCATATAGTTCTTTTTCTTTTGGATGATTACGCAAGTAGTCCCGAAAGGCGATATGCCGTGCTATATCTATACTGCCTTCCTGGTAAATGTGAATGTGATGTGTGCGGTCATTACCTCCCTTTTGGAAATAACGTCTACCTCTAATTCCATTCTCTCCTTTTGGTTCATATCCAAGCGAAATCATTGCTTCATTATGAGCATCCACTCTGTATACGTTATGTACAATAGGCATGATGTCTATGACAGGCTTAGCACTTAATCCGTTTACTGCTGTGCTGCCAATATGATGAATGGCCAGTAGTTCTCGTCCAAAGATCAGCTTGATTTTTTCCGCCTCTGTCTCAAATAATACATTCCATTCTGGATTATAGGGAGAAACCTCGACCTTTCTCATTTATATCCCTCCTCCGATTGGTGATATGCTTCCAATAGTTCTATGGAGCGACAACTTCAACCTTAATTCTGTCAGGATCTTCGAAATACACAGCATAATGGTCTTTACCTCCCGCATATGGGTGTTGATTATTATAGAGGATTTTAATCCCCTTATCCTTTAGTCTCCTTGTTAATTTATCTACATGTTCATGTGAGCGGGCATGGAAGGCTAAATGGTTTAACCCTACCCTACACCTATGGTAGGGAATATCAAGAAACCTTTCTTCTGTTTGAACAAAGACAATATAGGTGTTCTCTAACTTCCAGCTTTGCCCTTCTTCCCATTCCTGATAAACGCTATATCCCAAATCCTCTAAAAACCAGCTCCAGAACTCAACACTCTTCGGCAAATTTGATACATAAATTTCTATATGATGGATCATTCCCTTAGTCAATTTCATTTCCCCTTTCATATGTGTGTATAGATTCTATACATTTCATTACAGGACCTTTTAAAAACATAAAAAACCTTAAGCATTTACTGCTTAAGGTTTAAGTTATGCAAATCACATGGTGATGAACAAGTATGATCGAGAGAACCTGACAACGAATCGAAGGGATCTTATAAGCTCTTTCTCTAAAGTAATTGTTTTTAATCAAAAACAGACTCAGGAAATTATATTCCTGAGTCTGTTTTACACTAATATGATGAGCCATGAAGGACTCGAACCTTCGACCCTCTGATTAAAAGTCAGATGCTCTACCGACTGAGCTAATGGCTCATATAATGGCTGGGCTAGCAGGATTCGAACCTACGCATGACGGAGTCAAAGTCCGTTGCCTTACCGCTTGGCTATAGCCCATTAGTAATCATTTTTTTCAAAATAAAAAGGACTACTTATAGATTGTCCATTTTCTGTTTTAATATGTATTAAAATGAAAATTAAAATGGTGGAGGGGGACGGATTCGAACCGCCGAACCCTAAGGAGCGGATTTACAGTCCGCCGCGTTTAGCCACTTCGCTACCCCTCCGGAGTTGAAAAACAATGGTGCCGGCGAGAGGACTTGAACCCCCAACCTACTGATTACAAGTCAGTTGCTCTACCAATTGAGCTACACCGGCTTAATTAATGGTGGAGGATGACGGGATCGAACCGCCGACCCTCTGCTTGTAAGGCAGATGCTCTCCCAGCTGAGCTAATCCTCCAAATAATGGTGACCCCTACGGGATTCGAACCCGTGTTACCGCCGTGAAAGGGCGGTGTCTTAACCGCTTGACCAAGGGGCCAGTTAATTTTGTTACAGAGCTTCCAAGCGGGCTCGAACCGCTGACCTCTTCCTTACCATGGAAGTGCTCTACCTGCTGAGCTATGGAAGCATCAGCTAAACTAAAATTCATAAAAATGGCTCCGCAGGTAGGATTCGAACCTACGACCGCTCGGTTAACAGCCGAGTGCTCTACCACTGAGCTACTGCGGAATAGTAAAATTTTATTCGCCCGGCAGCGTCCTACTCTCACAAGGGGACAGCCCCTAACTACCATTGGCGCTGAGAAGCTTAACTTCCGTGTTCGGGATGGGAACGGGTGTGACCTTCTCGCTATCGCCACCGGAC
>NZ_WBOT01000008.1:0-159457 GCF_008923265.1 Bacillus mesophilum
CGACTTGCATGTATTAGGCACGCCGCCAGCGTTCGTCCTGAGCCAGGATCAAACTCTCCAAGAAAGAGTTGATTAGCTCTTGTGTACATAATGTACATTGTTGATTCCGAAGAATCTTTTTAAACGTTGACGTTTTATTGTTCGTTCAGTTTTCAAAGAGCAATTTTATTAACTCCGCCGCTCAGAGGCGACTTTATTAATATATCATGTATGCATTTCAATGTCAACAAGTTTTTTTAATGCGTTTTTTAAATGCGTCTTTCTTGCTGACTTGAATTATTATATCAGCATAAAACCTATATAGCAAGTGGTTTTTTATTTTTTTTTATAAAACATTGTTGTGATTATTTTAACCAGCAAAACCTCTAAGTTAAGCCTTTTTGGGCCTGATATTCCCTATTATATTTAATCTTTTTAAGATTGTTCCATAACTGCTGCAAAGGATTAGGGAAAGAACCTAGAAGGTTAGTCTAAGAACGGCAGCATAAGTGAACTTAATAGATAGTTAGTCGAATGATTTTATTGATGGACTATAAACTCAATCCCAACTGGTGCTATTTCCGTAAAAAAACCGCCTGTGGCGGTTTATGATAAAACTTCTTCTATATATATCTGACGATGACGCTCCAAGTGAATAATTTCTCCTGAATCATCCAGCTTAACGAGTGGTCTTGTTGGAGACTTTTCCTCATTAAACAGCACATGAGCCACTTGTCCATCTGATAGTTTTACTTTACTGCCAACTGAAAAATTCATTATTCCTGCTGAAACTGCTTGAATAGCCGAAATATCGTATTTTCCAAAGCTATCCTCGAGAAGTAATTCTAATACTTTAAAAGGAGATTGTTTTCTCCTATATTGCCGTTGCGAGGTCATAGCATGAAATACATCTGCAACTGCAATAATTCTGGCAACTTCATTCACTTTCTGATCACGGTCTCCAAGCGGATAGCCGCTGCCATCCAGACGCTCATGATGCTGAATGATTCCAGTCTTGGTTAAATCACTTAAAGAGGAGATATTTTGTATCATCTTATAGCTATAAATCGAATGCCTTTTAATCTCATCAAATTCCTCAGCTGTAAGAGAGCCCTTTTTATTTAAAATGGCGGGCTTAATCTTCGCCATACCGCAATCTGATAAACAGCCGCCTAAAGCCAATTGAATGATTTTTCCTTTTTCCATGTTTAATTTCTTGCCTATATATGCACTAATTGTTCCAACAGCTACTGCATGCTGATAAATATAATGTTCCTCTGTAGACAAATGGTACAGTGAAAAAACATCTGCTGATGTCGCTTCATCCAATTTTTCTATAAGTGGCAGCATAAAATTCCTAATTGCTTGAATTTCTACCGGCATGCCGGATTGCCAGCTCTTAAATTCCTTCTCATATTGCTGAGCTGCATGAAGAAAAACAGTAAACAAGTTTTTATTTTCATCATCTGTATGTTCTAATGCTGCAAGCTCATCTCTTATATTTAATGGGGGAGTGAATGGCAGCCCATTTACGAGGGTACTGGCCACATTTACCTCTTTAATAAGGAAAGCCTCTAATACATTCATAATTTCCCTTGTAACGACTGAATTTTTACTTATGATTGGCCGATTAGATAGACTAAACACATCTTCGGTTAAGATACAGCCTTCTTGGAGATCTTCAATCTTAATTTGCACCACTATACACCTCGGTAATTAGTTATAACAATAGTTTACTTTATTTCCATAAAAAAGAGGAACACATTTTTGTGTTCCTCTCATCATTTAGATTACTCTTCACCATCATCCGTGACATCATCAGTAAGATCTTCAGCAGGATCTTCAACATAATCATCACTATTTTCTAATGGTTTTGTAAGTTCATCTTCTGATTTTTCTTCGTCCTTTTCAACTTTAGCTACTGTTGATACAGACTCATCTACATTTTCATCAAGACGGATCAATCTAACACCTTGTGTGTTACGGCCCATAGTCGAAATATCACCTACAGCCATCCGGATGAGAACTCCGCCAGTTGTAATAAGCATAAGATCTTCTTCACCGGTAACTGCCTTCATCGATACGAGGCTTCCATTTTTATCTGTGATATTGCATGTCTTAATTCCTTTACCGCCACGGCCCTGAACACGGTAATCCTCGGCCGGTGTGCGTTTTCCGTAACCCTTTTTCGTAACAATTAGAATCTCTGTATCTTCTTCAAGGACTTCCATTCCAACAACGGCGTCATCTTTGCCAAGTGTAATTCCTTTTACACCCGTTGCAGTTCTGCCCATCGAGCGGACATCCTCTTCAGGGAATCGAATCAGCATTCCATTGCTTGTACCAATGATGATTTCTTTTGTGCCATCCGTAAGTTTAACAGAAATAAGCTCATCATCTTCACGCAAATTCAATGCAATTAATCCATTATTTCGGATATGAGCAAAAGAAGACAGCGGTGATCTTTTTGAAATTCCTTGTTTAGTCGTAAAGAACAAGAACCAATCGTCTACAAAATCCTCCACTGGAATAATGGCATTAATCCATTCATCTTTTTCAATGCCTAGGAGATTGATAATCGGAATTCCTTTAGCTGTACGGTTATATTCAGGAATTTCATATCCTTTTGAACGATATACTTTTCCCTTGTTTGTGAAAAATAGAATCGTATCATGTGTAGAGGTTGTAATGAGATGTTCAACAAAGTCATCTTCATTCGTACCCATTCCCTGAATTCCTCTGCCTCCGCGTTTCTGTGCGCGATAAGTAGAAACAGGAAGACGTTTAATATAGCCTTTATGTGTTAACGTTAAGACAATATTTTCCCGAGGGATTAAGTCTTCATCCTCAATCATTTCAAGTCCGCCTGATACAATCTCAGTACGGCGTGTATCATTAAAGCGATCTTTGATCTCAAGCAATTCTTCGCGGATGATTTCAAGAACCTTTTCTTCATCAGCTAATATTGCTTTTAATTCAGCGATCAAAGCAAGCAGATTAGCGTATTCTTCTTCGATTTTCTCACGCTCTAAACCTGTTAAACGCTGCAGTCGCATATCTAAGATTGCTTGAGCTTGCTTTTCTGAAAGATTGAACTCTCTCATTAAGCCTTCGCGGGCAATATCTGTCGTTTGTGAGCTGCGAATTAAGCTAATAACTGCATCCAGATTATCCAGAGCAATTCTTAAACCTTCTAAAATATGTGCTCTTGCCTCAGCTTTTCGCAATTCGAATTCTGTTCTTCGGCGTATGACGACTTGCTGATGATCCAAATAGTACTGAAGACATTGCTTAAGGTTCAGCACCTTCGGCTGACCATCAACGAGTGCAAGTAAATTGATCCCGAAGCTTGTCTGCAAAGCTGTTTGCTTATATAGGTTATTCAGCAGGACGTTTGCATTAGCATCTCGCCTTACTTCAATCACAATCCTCATGCCGTTACGGTCAGATTCATCTCGTAAATCAGTAATTCCATCAATCTTTTTATCTCGAACAAGTTCAGCAATTTTTTCAATAAGTTTTGCTTTATTTACTTGATAAGGAATTTCATTAACAATAATTACTTCTTTGCCGTTTGATTTCTCTTCGATTTCTACCTTTGCACGAAGTGTGATGGATCCGCGGCCAGTTTCATATGCTTTACGGATTCCGCTTCTTCCTAAAATAAGACCGGCAGTTGGAAAATCCGGACCAGGGATGATTTCCATTAACTCGGGTAATGAAATCTCAGGATCTTTACTGATCGCTAAAACACCATCAATAACTTCTCCAAGCTGATGAGGCGGAATATTTGTTGCCATCCCTACGGCAATTCCTGATGTACCATTTACCAATAGATTAGGAAAACGAGCAGGAAGCACAACAGGTTCCTTTTCCTCACCGTCATAGTTGTCCTGATAATCAATCGTATCTTTATTGATATCGCGCAATAGCTCCATTGAAATCTTGGACATGCGAGCCTCTGTATAACGCATTGCTGCAGCGGAGTCGCCATCAACTGAACCAAAGTTGCCATGTCCATCAACAAGCATATAGCGGTAGTTAAAGTCCTGCGCCATCCGCACCATTGTTTCATAAACAGCTGAGTCACCATGCGGGTGATATTTACCGATTACATCCCCGACAATACGGGCGGATTTTTTATAAGGCTTGTCCGAATGCATTCCGAGGTCATGCATAGCATATAATATTCTTCGATGAACAGGTTTAAGCCCGTCACGGACATCTGGCAATGCTCGCGAAACGATAACACTCATAGCGTAACCAAGGAATGATTCGCGCATTTCCTCGCTAATATTTCTTTCTTTAATTTGGGACCTTGGCGTTTCAGCCATTTAAAGAACCTCCCTTTACTAAGGGCCTATGACCCTTAATTGTTTTATATGCCAGCTATGTAAAAGCAGGATAGAATTTCTCTATCCCGTTTTTATATATCTAAATTTTTAACGTATTGCGCGTTTTCTTCAATGAAGTTACGGCGCGGTTCTACTTTATCACCCATTAGAATTTCAAACGTTTCGTCTGCCTCAATAGCATCCTCTAGACTTACTTGAAGCAATGTACGTGTCTCAGGATTCATCGTTGTTTCCCAAAGCTGATCAGGATTCATCTCTCCAAGACCTTTATAGCGCTGTACATTAGGCTTAGGTGAGCTTGGAAGACTGCTCATGACCGCATCCAGCTGGGCGTCATTATACGCATACTCAATTTTCTTGCCCTGCTGAACTTTATAAAGTGGCGGCTGTGCGATATAAATATAGCCCGCTTCAAGAATCTGTCTCATATAGCGGTAAAAGAATGTTAACAGAAGTGTGCGGATATGAGCTCCGTCTACATCAGCATCCGTCATAATAACGATCTTATGATATCTTGCCTTGGCAATATCAAAATCATCGCCAATGCCTGTTCCGGCAGCAGTGATCATAGCACGGACTTCATTGTTAGATAAAATACGGTCTAATCTTGCCTTTTCAACATTTAGAATTTTCCCGCGCAGCGGTAGGATCGCCTGGAAGTGACGGTCACGGCCTTGTTTTGCAGATCCGCCTGCAGAGTCACCCTCAACGATATACAATTCAGAAATAGCGGCATCTTTAGAGGAGCAATCCGCTAGTTTCCCCGGAAGACTGGACACTTCCAAAGCACTTTTTCTTCTTGTAAGTTCTCGCGCCTTTTTAGCGGCTAAACGGGCACGGGCAGCCATAAGACCTTTTTCAACAATTTTACGGGCAACTGAAGGATTTTCCAGCAGGAATTTTTCTAGTGTTTCAGAGAAAATGGTATCTGTCGCAGCACGCGCTTCAGAATTCCCTAATTTCGTTTTGGTTTGTCCTTCAAATTGCGGATCTGGATGTTTAATGGATACAATCGCTGTAAGTCCTTCGCGGACATCTTCACCAGACAGATTGGCATCATTATCTTTAAACACACCATTTTTACGCGCATAGTCATTAATGACCCTAGTCAGCGCTGTTTTAAAGCCAGATTCATGTGTTCCGCCCTCATATGTGTGAATATTATTGGCAAACGAATAAATATTGCTTGTATAGCTATCGTTATACTGCATGGAAACTTCAACAGCAATGCCTTCACGTTCACCTTCAATATAAATCGGTTCTTCATGCAATACCTCTTTTGAACGGTTTAAATGCTCAACATATGATTTAATTCCGCCCTCATAAAGGTATTCGTTCTTTTTATTTTCAACACGCTTATCTTCAATCGTGATTTTTAATCCTCTATTCAAGAAAGCAAGCTCTCGAATTCTGTTTGCAAGTGTTTCATAATCGTATTCTAATGTTTCCTGGAAGATCTCGCTATCAGGCTGAAAATGAATAACTGTACCAGTATGATCTGTTTCACCGATGATCTTTAAATCTTCAGCAGGAACACCACGGTGGAATTTTTGGTAGTGGATTTTGCCGTCACGGTGAACATGTACTTCAAGCATCGTTGATAAGGCATTTACTACAGAGGCACCTACACCATGCAATCCGCCTGATACTTTATATCCTCCGCCGCCAAATTTACCCCCAGCGTGAAGAACAGTTAAAATAACCTCCACAGCCGGACGCCCCATTTTTTCATGTATACCAACAGGAATACCCCGTCCATTATCAATAACAGTTATACTATTATCACTCTCGATGATTACGTTTATCTCTGAACAAAAGCCGGCTAATGCTTCGTCAATACTGTTATCAACTATTTCCCAGACTAAATGGTGAAGTCCTTTCGCACTGGTCGAACCGATATACATCCCTGGTCTTTTTCTAACAGCCTCTAAACCTTCGAGAACTTGTATCTGATTCTCATCATATGATTGCTGCTGCATGGCCTCTTGCTCCATTGACACATCGATCACCTACACTTTCCATCACTAACTTCATTTTTTTAAATCTATATATTAAGAATGACATATGCCAATCGAATTAAAATTCCGCTACAGTCATTTTTCCTGAACGCCTTTTTAACGTACTGGATGACAGCGGAGAAAAATATACTTTTTCGGTTGTAATCACAACCGATTTAAAGCCGCTTTTTGAAAGATTAACTGCATCGTTCTCATAACGGCGCAAAAACTCTTCTGCGTACGGAGAAGAGCTCGAGCTTTCTTTATCAATTATGGCCACAATATCCTTTGCACGAACTAACACATCTTCACCAACATGAATGTACAAACTATCACCTCATTGAATGATTTTTATCGTACCTGCTTCCACATTAAAAGCTGCAGCTTCCTTCAATGTCTGATGATTGATCCCATCTACACTTGTTGTAGTGACGAAGGTCTGTACCTTCCCCTGTATGGTGTTTAATAAATGTGACTGCCGATAGTCATCCAGCTCTGATAATACATCATCAAGCAGGAGGATCGGATATTCCCCAATTTCAGCATGTATAAGTTCAATTTCAGCGAGTTTGACAGATAAAGCGGTTGTCCGCTGCTGTCCTTGTGATCCAAATGTTTGAACATCACGATCATTTACAAAAAAAAGCAGGTCATCACGATGGGGACCAAACATGGTCATTCCACGATCTATTTCTCGCTTTTTAACTTGGAAGAATTTTTCTTCGTATACCTCTATCATTTTCGACAAGTCTTGCTGTTCTGATACGTCTGCTGATGGTTTGTACTTTATTTGCAGTGTTTCAAGTCCTCTCGAAATGCCTTCATGAATAGGAATTGCCCATTTTTCAAGAAGGTGGAGGAATTCATACCGTTTTTTGATGATCTTTACGGCTGCAGAAATGAACTGCTCTGTTAAGATTTCTAGCATCGTTTCATCAGTCTGCTTCCGGGTCTGCAGTAGTTTCAAATAATGATTGCGCTGCTGCAGCACCTTTTGATATTGGCTTACTGCATGCAAATAGACTGGTGACACTTGTCCAATTTCCATGTCAATAAAACGACGCCTTACTTGAGGGCTCCCTTTTACTAAATGGAGATCTTCTGGCGCGAACATAACTACATTCATATTTCCGACATATTGGCTCAATTTCTGCTGTTCCAAATGGTTGCATTTTGCTTTTTTTCCTTTTTTGGAAATCACCAGCTGCATGGGAAGCGGACCGCTGCTTTTCTGGATCCTACCTTCTATTTTAGCATATTCTTGATCCCAGCGAATAAGATCTTTGTCATTTGAGGTTCGATGTGATTTTGCCATGGCTAAAACATAAATCGATTCCATCACATTTGTTTTCCCCTGTGCATTTTCCCCTAAAATGACATTTACTTTATTTTCAAAACTTAATTCCAATTGCTCATAATTCCGATAGTTTTTTAATTGCAGCTGCTCTATATACATAGGCTACATCCTTAATTAATCCGTTACAACAAACGAACCATGACCAGGTATCTCAATTGCATCTCCGGCTCTAAGCTTTCTGCCGCGGCGCTGATCCTGTTCTCCGTTTATATAAACTTCGTATTCACTTAGAAACCATTTGGCCATCCCGCCTGTTTGAATGACGTCTGCTGCTTTTAAAAACTGGCCAAGTGTAATATACTCTGTATCAATTTTTATTTCCGTCATACTTTCACTCTTTCTTATGAACTGACTTGAATGGATGATCTGCCCAATATATAAACAAGGATCATATTATGCATCTAATATTTTATTGTACTAAATATTTGCTCGATACACAAAAAAAGTTAAACAAATAATCCATTCTTCATAGCTGAAAAAGAATTTTCCCCGCTTTTTTGTTCGAAAAGCATGTTTTACACTCCTGCATTCTCTTCTTGAAGAAAAATAAAACTGCCGGAATGATTACCGGCAGTCCAATCTGCTTAAGGCCTTTTTTATTTTAATACGTTCTTACAGGAAGGATCAGCTGTAAGATGGAATCATCATTTAACGGTTTTATAATAAACGGTCTCATTGCTCCAGTGAAACTAATATTGATATCCGTACCCTCTAATGTTTTTAATGCATCCATCATGAATTTAGCACTAAAAGATATTTTTAGATCCTCTCCTTCAATGGAGGAACTCTGCACTTCTTCCACTACGTTTCCTATCTCAGGCGTATTCGAGGAGATCTCCACAACATTATTTTCAATGATTGAAAATTTAACAACGTTGTTCCTTCCCTCTCTTGCCAGAAGGGAGGCACGATCAATAGCCTGTAAAAACTCTTTCGTTTGAACGACTACTTCTGTTTTGCTGTCAGTTGGAATCAGTCTTGAAGTATCAGGGTAGTTTCCTTCAAGCAATCTTGAGAAAAATAGCAGGTTCTCTGCTTTAAATAATACCTGATTTTCTGTAATGACGATTTCCACTGGTTCATTTTGGTCATCAAGGATTTTACTCAATTCATTTAAACTTTTACCAGGAATAACCACATTATAAGAATCTTCCGCAATGGTTTCGATTCTTGCTTTTCTTAAAGCGAGCCTGTGACTATCTGTTGCAATACAGATTAATTCCCCATTTTCAACCTTCCAGTTTACACCTGTCAAGATAGGGCGTGTTTCTGAGGTGGACACTGCAAAGACAGTTTGTCTGATCATTGCTTTTAAAAGGTCTGTCGGGATTTTAAATATATTATCTTCTTCAATTTGCGGAAGATGAGGATATTCTTCTGCATCAAGCCCATTTAGGTTAAATTCGGAATTACCGGAACGAATCACTGTCTGCAAATGATTTTCAACGCGGATCTCGACTAAATCTGTCGGTAATTTCTTAACAATTTCACTGAAAAACTTTGCTTGGAGAACAATTGCCCCAGGCTGAATAATTTCAACTACTTCCTGATCATTTTCCTGAGCTGGAATAAATGATTCAATCGAAATATCAGAATCACTGCCTGTTAAAGCTACACCTTCTTCATTTGCTACAAGTTTAATTCCCGTCAAAATGGGGATCGTTGTTCTGCTTGGGACAGCTTTCATTACATCTTGCACACTTTGAACAAGACGATCGCGCTGGATGATAAATTTCATTTGAGATTCCCTCCGTTTTTAAGCATATTTAGCAAGCTAATGCATATATATATTTATTTAAAAGATTTTTTAGAAGTACTAGTAGGGCTTGTTAGTATGTGGATAACTGCATTTTTGAATGGAAACACAGCCTATCCACATGTGGACAGACTGTGAGTAATGAATGCAGAGTTATGCACAATTATTGTACTCTTTCTGGCTTAAAAGAAAGTAAGCAGTCCAGGAAGAGGATTTATTCTGAGAGCCTATTTATACTTTTAGCATGTCATTAATTTCTTTAAGCTGCTTCTGGAATTGAGCATCTGTCTGCAGCATTTTAGAAATTTTTTCATGAGCATGGATAACGGTAGTATGATCGCGGCCTCCAAATTCTTCACCAATTTTAGGCAGAGAAAAATCAGTCAGCTCTCTAGAAAGATACATAGCAATCTGGCGTGGAAATGCCACTGACTTTGTCCGTTTTTTCGCAGCAAAGTCTTCTAATTTCACATTAAAATATTCTCCAACAATTCGCTGGATTTCATGTATAGTTATAACTTTTGGCTTAGAGCTTGGAATAATATCCTTTAGTGCCTCTGCCGCTAAGTCTGCATTAATGTCTTTATTAATAAGTGATGAATAAGCAACAACACGTATAAGTGCACCCTCAAGTTCACGAATATTGGAGTCAATCTGATTGGCGATATAAAGCATGACTTCGTTAGGAATATCGAGACCTTCTGCTTTTGCTTTTTTGCGTAAAATAGCAATTCTTGTTTCAAGATCAGGAGGTGTAATATCCGTTATAAGACCCCATTCAAATCTTGAACGCAGCCTGTCCTCCAGTGTTGGAATCTCCTTAGGAGGCCGGTCACTTGAGATGACAATTTGTTTGCTTTCTTCATGTAAGGTATTAAAAGTATGGAAAAATTCCTCTTGAGTTGATTCTTTTCCAGCAAGAAACTGAATATCATCTATAAGCAAAACATCTACTTTTCGATATTTATTGCGAAAATCGATGGCTTTATTATCACGAATTGAATTAATAAACTCATTTGTGAATTTTTCAGAAGATAGATACACGACTTTTGCCTTCGGATTATGATCCAGTACATAATGGCCAATGGCATGCATTAAGTGGGTTTTGCCTAACCCAACGCCCCCGTAAATAAATAAAGGATTATATGCTTTAGCAGGAGCTTCTGCCACAGCAAGGGATGCTGCATGAGCAAAACGATTTCCAGACCCAATAACAAATGTATCAAATGTATTTTTGGTGTTTAACATATTAAAAAGCGGTTCTGGCTGTTCTTCTTCTGTCATTCTTTTTTTAGCCGGTACTGGCAGATCATCCTCTTCTTCATTCTGATTTTGAGGGATGATGAACTTAACTCCCAGCTCCTCACCAGTCAAATCATATAAAATGCCGGATATTAACTGGGAATAGCGCTCTTCCAGCCAATCACGGGCAAATTCATTAGGAGCTTTTATAACGAGCGTGTCTCCTTGAAGAGAATGTGCTTTCGTAGACTTTAGCCATGTATCGAAGCTTGGCTTGCTGATTTTCTTTTCAATATTAGACAACGCTTGATTCCAAAGATCCTCGATATTCTCCAATGTTTTCCCTCCTTTGCCGTTCGTTTCGTGCACAAAATGGCAGGCTATTAGTGCTTCTAACCTATAAATTTATAAATATACGAAACTGTGTATGTGGAAAAATATATAATAAGGAAGTAAAGTGGAATTTCGACAGTATCCACTGTCTGTGGACAAAGTTTTACAATGGGCTTGGATAACCTGTCCACATGTTATCCACAATTTGTGGATAAAGAAGATATTCACAGTGTGTTATTAAGTGTGAAAACACAAATATGATAACAGATAATAGTAGACGTTGCAATGTTTTTTAAACTGTTATCCACAAGGTTCAGATCGTGTGTACAAAGATTGTCCACAGGTAGTGTTTTTGTGAAAAACCTGTCTATATGTGGTGTGGATAACATAAAAAATGTCGAAAATTCATCCACAAACAAAAATGAGCACTAAATGCATGTAATTTGTTCAAAAGACTAATTGTGTAAGGAGCATGTTTCAGTGCAAAGAAATATGTACAAATATTAAAATGTAAAAAAGGCAATCGAATGTTTAATGAAAATGATCTGTTCTTCTCTTGGTAAAAGATGAATATCAACATCAGCATCTATAATGAATAACAAACGTAATCATGGCTTGCTAACTGGAGAACAGTCTCAGTTGTGTCTAGTAAGAGGATGTCTTAACTGCTAAATTTTATTCACAAAGAAGCGCAGATCTCGGCTTAAGATGACTAAAAGAGAAAAAAGAAAAAATTTGCAGATGACATTTCGGGAAAAAAAGGTTAAAATTCTAAGGTATGTATTTTACAAGCTGAAAGTGGAGTTGACATCCTAGGGGTGTCATCTATATAATTAGAAAGACTGTCTTAAACAGCTATTCCTCAGGGAGGTGTCATATAATGAAAAGAACTTTTCAACCAAATAAGCGTAAAAGAAGTAAAGTTCACGGATTCCGCAGCCGTATGAGCAGCTCGAACGGACGTAACGTCTTAGCTCGTCGCCGCCGTAAAGGAAGAAAAGTATTATCTGCTTAGGCCACTGAAACGTCAGTGGTCTTTTTTCTGCTATCCTGAACATTTCAGGATAAATCAAAATGTAAATATAAATGAAGTTCAAATATATATCATTAAAGGAATGGCTATACTAGAAGAAGTGATCATTACGATGATCAACAAAATCTGGATCAATATGCTTCGTTATCGTTCTCTGCATTTATGGGATGAAGAGAATAGAGGTAGAGAGGTAGCTGAGCTTTGCATGAAGAAGGTGTAAATGACATGAAAAAAGAGTTTAGAGTAAAGAAGAATAAAGAATTTCAGCATGCCTTCAAAAAAGGCAAGTCATTTGCAAACCGGCAATTTGTCGTTTATTCCCTAAATAAAAGCAGCCAGGAGCATTTTCGCATTGGGTTGTCAGTCAGTAAAAAGCTAGGCAATGCGGTAAAGCGAAATCAAATTAAACGTTATATACGCCAAGTCTTTCATGAATTAGACGGCGAACTCAAAAATGAGTTTGATTATATTATCATTGCCAGAAAGCCTGTTGCTGATATGGATTACCATGAAGTGAAAAAAAGTCTAATCCATGTTTTAAAGCTATCGAGAGTTTTGGATCGAAGCTACAATGGCAATAATGCAAAAAAAGAATAGTTGGATTTCTCTTTTAATATAGTAAGACTTATATTGTAAAAGATGTTAAAATACAATACATATGGCCAGTTGATCAAAGATAAGCAAGTGTAAATGAGGATGTTAAATTTTATCTAAGATAGAATTAGGGTCAGAATTTACGCATAGTCTTGTGGAAGGTGAATTTTTTACCCTGGTTGGACAGGCTTGAGATAGAAAAAATAACTATGTACTTGGCATTAAGGAGGAAAAAACGCTTGAAGAAAAGAATACCGTTAATAATTGGTTTAATTCTTGTAACAGTACTATTATCAGGCTGTACAGAATTTAATGAACCGATTACATCTGATAGTGAAGGATTCTGGAATGAATACATTGTTTATCCGCTTTCTCTTTTTATTGTAAAAGTTGCTGAATTCGCTGGAGGAAGCTATGGATTGTCTATTATTATTGTTACAATCCTAATTCGTTTATTGATTTTGCCATTAATGATTAAGCAAACAAGAAGCTCTAAAGCGATGCAGGCTCTACAGCCGGAAATGCAGAAGCTGCGTGAAAAATATAGTTCAAAAGATCAAAAAACACAGCAAAAGCTGCAGCAGGAAACAATGGCTTTATTCCAGACTCATGGTGTAAACCCATTAGCTGGATGTATGCCGCTCTTTATTCAGATGCCGATTTTAATAGGCTTCTACCATGCAATTTCCCGAACAAGAGAAATTGCAAACCATAATTTCTTATGGTTTGACCTAGGTGCACCAGACCCTATTTATCTCCTGCCGTTAATTGCGGGCTGTACAACATTTATTCAGCAAAAGATGATGATGGCTGGTACACAGCATACACCGCAAATGGCTGTTCAAATGAATATGATGCTTTGGCTAATGCCGATCATGATCGTTATTTTTGCGATTAACTTCCCAGCAGCACTTTCATTATACTGGGTAGTAGGTAATATCTTCATGATTATCCAAACGTATTTCATTAAAGGTCCGGATTTGAAGAAAGCAGCAGTTTCCGGAAATGCAGGAGGAGCGAAAAAGTGAACGAAATAACTGCTACAGGACAATCCGTCACGGAAGCAGTAAACTCAGCACTAGCTCAACTAAACACAACGAAAGACCACATAGATATTACGATCATTGATGAAGGCAAGAAGGGGATATTTGGCATTTTCGGTTCCCGGCCAGCAGTTGTGAAAGCTGTTAAGAAGCCAGATCCAATAGAAGAGGCAAAAAGGTTTTTATTGGATATAGGTGAAAAAATGGGCGCGCTGATTGATGTAGAAGTGAAACAAGACGGAAAAAATGTCCAATTCATATTATCTGGAGATAAAATTGCCATCTTGATCGGTAAAAGAGGACAAACCATTAATTCACTGCAATATCTGACACAATTAGTGATCAATCGATATTCTAATCAATATTTTAATGTCTTGCTTGATGCAGAGGATTACCGCAAGCGTCGAAATGATACATTGATACAGCTGGCTGAAAGACTTGCTTCTAAAGCTGTTCATACTGGTCAAAAAATTGCACTGGAGCCAATGCCTTCTTATGAACGCAAGGTTATACATTCGGCACTAGCGGGCAATAGAAAGATTAAAACCTACTCAGATGGCAATGATCCGCATCGTCATATTGTCATTGAACCATTTAAAACGAGATAAGTAGCAGACCTCAATCTTTATGGATTGAGGTTTTTTTGCGTGAAAATAAATCTTTAGTTACTTCACCTGATAACGATCGTTTTACTTTTTCGTGCAACTATTTCTGTGGATGATTGGAATTATGAATTCTATTTCCGTTTTATTGTTATTCACATGTGGATAAGTTAAAATAGAGCATATCAAAAGGACGATTTGTGGATAAAATGACTGAGTGGCAGCTGTAGCTCTGTGGACAATTGAATTTGTTTGCTTTTCTAATAGATATGGATATGATATGCTGAACTTTTGGGAAATAAAATTTTATGTGATCTTATAGATAGTTTAGGAATAAAGAGAGGTGAACAAAATGATGGAATTCGATACAATTGCAGCTATTTCGACGCCGATGGGGGAAGGTGCCATCGCGATTGTCAGATTGAGCGGTCCGCAGGCCTTTGAAATTGCAGATGTACTATTTAAGGGTGTATCCGGGAAAAAGGTTAAGGAAGTTCCCACACACACGATCCATTATGGCAATATCATCGATCCCGGCACCGGACAAGTTGCCGAAGAAGTGATGGTCTCTGTTATGAAGGGGCCAAAAACATTTACAAAAGAGGATGTAGTTGAGATTAATTGCCACGGCGGACTTGTATCTGTCAACCGTGTTCTTCAGCTGCTTCTCAACCATGGAGCCCGTTTAGCGGAGCCTGGGGAATTTACCAAAAGAGCCTTCTTAAATGGGCGGATTGATTTGTCGCAAGCTGAAGCAGTTATGGATCTTATCCGCGCAAAAACGGATAGAGCCATGAATGTTGCCTTAGGACAAATGGAAGGCAGATTATCGAAGCTGATTAGAGGGTTAAGACAAGAGATCTTAGAAATTCTGGCCCATGTCGAAGTAAATATTGATTATCCGGAATATGATGATGTCGAAGAAATGACCCATCAAATGCTGCTTGAAAAGTCCGCGATTGTTAAAAAGGAAATTGAAAAGCTGCTGAGAACTTCACAGCAGGGCAAAATTCTTAGAGAAGGCCTATCAACAGTGATCGTTGGCCGTCCGAATGTCGGTAAATCCTCCCTGCTAAATAGTCTCGTACACGAAAACAAGGCGATTGTTACCGATATACCTGGTACTACCCGTGATGTCATTGAGGAATATGTTAACGTGCGGGGAGTTCCATTGAGGCTGCTCGATACTGCGGGCATTAGAGAAACTGAGGATATTGTTGAACGTATCGGAGTAGAAAAATCGAGACAGGTTTTAAAGGAAGCCGATTTACTTCTTCTTGTCTTGAATTACTCAGATGAACTCAGTGTGGAAGATGAAAATCTTTTCAAAGCTGTTGAAGGCATGGATGTGATTGTGATTGTTAATAAAACGGACTTGCCAGCAAAAATTGACATGGACAAGGTTCGAATATTAGCAGGGAATCATAAACTTGTGACGACTTCTTTATTGGCAGAGCAGGGCGTGGATGAATTAGAAGAAGCAATTGCCAGTTTATTTTTCAGTGGCTCGATTGAAGCAGGCGATATGACGTATGTATCAAATACGCGCCATATTGCATTATTAAATCAGGCACTCAACACCATTAATGAGGCAATACAAGGTGTTGAAATGGGCACACCAATTGATATTGTTCAAATTGACCTGACAAGAACATGGGAGCTGCTTGGGGAAATCATTGGCGACAGCGTTCATGAAAGTTTGATCGATCAGCTCTTCTCTCAATTCTGTTTAGGAAAATAGGGAACATAATAAAGATAAGAATTAAGAACTTTGTCTAGCAGCAGCGCCTAGCCAGTGATCCAATGTCGGGGCTGAGCAAAGCGCTTGCGCTTTTCTAAATAGGAGGTAAGAACATGCCATATGAGGCAGGGAATTATGATGTAATCGTCATTGGTGCTGGGCATGCAGGTGTTGAAGCTGGATTGGCTTCAGCACGTTTAGGTGCTAAAACGCTGATGGTTACGATCAATTTAGATATGGTTGCTTTTATGCCGTGTAATCCATCGGTTGGTGGACCCGCTAAAGGGATTGTTGTTAGAGAAATTGATGCATTAGGCGGAGAGATGGGAAGAAATATTGACAAAACCCATATCCAAATGCGGATGTTAAATACAGGGAAAGGTCCGGCCGTTCGGGCATTAAGAGCGCAGGCAGATAAATTTACCTATCAGCATGAAATGAAAAAAACGATGGAAAACGAAGAGAACCTGACGCTTATTCAGGGAATGGTTGAGCGTTTAATCGTTGAGGATGGCGTATGTAAAGGTGTCATTACACAAACGGGTGCTATTTATCAGGCAAAATCAGTTGTTATTACGACAGGAACCTTCCTGCGCGGCGAGATTATTTTAGGAGAACTGAAATATTCAAGCGGGCCGAACAATCAGCAGCCATCCATTAAACTTTCAGAGCACTTGCAGGAACTGGGCTTCGATCTTGTTCGTTTTAAGACAGGGACACCGCCTCGGGTAAACAGCAACTCGATTGATTACAGCAAAACGGAAATTCAGCCAGGTGATGACGTACCTCGCGCTTTTTCTTTTGAAACAACAAAATATATTACAGATCAGCTTCCATGCTGGCTGACTTATACAAACGAACAGACACATATGATCATTGATGATAATCTACATCGTTCACCGATGTATTCAGGCATGATTAAAGGAACGGGCCCGCGCTATTGTCCTTCAATTGAAGACAAGGTAGTCCGATTTAACGACAAGCCGCGCCATCAAATCTTCCTTGAGCCTGAGGGCAGAAACACTCAAGAGGTTTATGTGCAGGGATTATCAACAAGCTTGCCAGAGGATGTTCAGCATAAAATCCTTAAGACCATCCCAGGTCTTGAAAATGTTCAGATGATGCGTCCCGGCTATGCAATTGAATATGATTCCATTGTACCGACACAGCTATGGCCGACACTTGAAACGAAGAAGATTAAAAATTTATATACGGCCGGTCAAATTAACGGTACATCGGGTTATGAAGAAGCGGCTGGCCAAGGGTTAATGGCAGGAATGAATGCAGGTTTAAATGCACTTGGCAAAGAAGAAGTGATCTTAAGCCGTTCTGACGCTTATATTGGTGTACTAATCGATGATCTTGTGACAAAAGGGACAAATGAACCTTACCGTCTATTGACTTCACGTGCAGAATATCGTCTGCTGCTGCGCCATGATAATGCGGATCTGCGCTTAACTGAACTGGGTCATAAGGTTGGATTAATTAAAGAAGATCGTTTTGCTCGTTTCACAGCGAAAAAGCAAGAAGTAGAAACAGAAAAAGAACGTCTTAAAACCGTGATGATCAGACCAACAGCACAAGTTCAGGAGCTGATTCAATCACTTGGAGGCAGTGAGCTTAAGGATGGTATCCGTGGAGCAGACCTGCTAAAGCGTCCTGAAATGAACTACAGCCATATCAATCAGCTTGTGCCGGCAGATGTACAGCTTGATGCAGATGTGACCGAGCAGGTAGAAATCCAAATTAAATATGAAGGTTATATTGAAAAATCTCTTCAGCAAGTAGATCGGCTGAAAAAGATGGAAAATAAGAAAGTCCCTGAGAACATTGATTATGAAGCCATCCATGGCTTAGCTTCTGAGGCGAGACAGAAATTAAAAGAAGTTCGGCCGCTTTCGATTGCACAGGCGTCAAGAATTTCCGGCGTCAATCCAGCGGATATTTCCATCTTACTTGTTTATTTGGAGCAAGGCAGAATTGCAAAAATAGCAAACGACTAATCTGCTAGTAGCGAGAAAGGATTGTCCGATGAACACGACCGAATTTACTGAAATGCTTGCGGCGAAAGGGATCTCCCTTTCGTCTGAGCAAATCAGACAATATGAAATTTATTATTCTACTCTGGTTGAGTGGAATGAGAAAATGAATTTAACAGCAATTACGGATAAGGAAGAAGTTTATTTAAAACATTTCTACGATTCCATTTCTGCAGCCTTTTATTATGATTTTAACGAACCGCTGCATCTATGTGATGTAGGGGCAGGTGCTGGTTTTCCAAGCATTCCGATAAAAATTGCTTTCCCGCAATTACATATAACGATTGTAGATTCACTCAACAAAAGAATTGGGTTTCTAGAGCATTTAGCCAAGGAGCTTAACCTGACAAATGTCCGCTTTATTCATGATCGGGCGGAGACCTTTGGACAAAACCCAAACCATAGACAGTCATATGATGTTGTTACTGCACGTGCTGTAGCACGGTTATCTGTGCTAAGTGAACTATGTCTGCCGCTTGTAAAGCAGGGCGGGACTTTTGTTGCAATGAAGGGGGCTAGCGCACAGGAAGAGATCGATGCCGGAAAAAAGGCAATCGTAACTCTTGGCGGCCGCTTAAAAGAATGCCATACCTTTACACTGCCTCAAGAGGAAAGTGAACGAAATATTTTAATCATTGAAAAAGAAAAACAAACACCGAAAAAATACCCAAGAAAGCCTGGTACACCAAATAAAACACCAATTGAATAACAATAGAATATTGGCGTATTTTTCAGAATGAAAGACATCTAATGTACAAAACATGTTATATTTATCATGCAGGATTTGTCATATCACTAGAGAATATGTAATAGGGAGTTTCGTAAAGGTGGTGCAGGGTGATGAAAAATTCTTTCTCACGCTTTTTTGGCCTAGGCGAAAAGGGAGAAGAAGTGGAAACAGAAAATAAGCTTGAAATAGATGTAGTTTCTGACCACGATGAAGTGAAAAAAATACCGATAGATAAAATTGTGCCTAACCGTTTTCAGCCAAGAACGGTATTTGACGATGAAAAAATAGAAGAGCTTGCGCGTACCATTCATATCCATGGCATCATTCAGCCTATTGTTATTCGTGAGTATGCGGATGATCAGTTTGAGATCATTGCTGGGGAACGCAGATGGCGTGCCATGAAAAAATTAGAGTGGACCGAAGTGCCTGCCATCGTAAGAAACTTAAGCGATACGGAAACAGCTTCAGTTGCACTTATTGAAAATTTACAGCGTGAGGAGCTTTCTCCGATTGAAGAAGCGGTTGCTTACGGAAAGCTATTAGAGCTGCATAATTTGACACAAGAAGCACTTGCACAGAGGTTAGGAAAAGGACAATCAACTGTAGCAAATAAACTGCGCTTATTAAAGCTGCCTGAGCAAGTTCAGGAAGCTGTCTTAAATAAAGAAATAACAGAGCGGCATGCCCGTTCACTGATTCCTTTAAAAGATCCGGAAAAGCAGGTTCTCCTTCTTCAGGAGATTATTGATAAAAATTTTAATGTTAAGCAGACAGAAGACCGTGTTGTCAAAATGCTTGAGCAAAAACAGGTAAAGCCAAAGCCAAAAAGAAAAGCATTCAGTAAAGATATGCGAATCGCAGTTAATACGATCCGACAATCGCTGTCAATGGTAGAGGACAGCGGAATCAATCTAAACTCAGAAGAAGAAGAATTTGACGAGTTTTATCAAATTACCATTAAAATTCCGAAAAAGAAATGATCTTATTTTAGAATCTTACCTATTCAAACTTATTATAGATAATCTCGAGACCAATGAAATTTGGTCTTTTTTTTATGTCTTTTTATAAAAAAATATATTTTTTTGGTTTGTTTTTCAATAAAAAAAACATAATAAATAATAAATATTTATTGAAAAACGATAAATTGCGTGGTAAATTGAAAATGGAATAATAAGAGTGAGGTGTATTTATGAAACAAGTATCAACGCTTTTCTTAAAAATCGCTGTTATTTTTATTGGGATACCGGTTCTTGCACTATGCATTTTTTTAGTGCCCCAGTTAGGAAAGGTTGCAGCAGAAATGCTACCTGATTTTCCTGCGATCCGGTATATGGTTTATATGATTTTCTGGGGTTCAGCCATCCCTTTTTATTTTGCCTTATTTCAGGCATTTAACTTATTACGCTTTATCGACAGCAACAAAGCTTTCTCACAAATTTCTGTAGAGGCATTAAAGAAGATCAAATATTGTGCCATCATCATCAGCAGCTTGCATATTCTCGCCCTTCCGCTTTTTTATCTGTTTGCGGAAATGGATGATGCTCCAGGTGTCATTTTTGTCGGATTGCTCGTGCCTTTTGCATCAATGGTCATTGCTGTCTTTGCGGCAGTACTGCAAAAATTGCTTCAAGAAGCAATCGATATCAAATCAGAAAATGATTTAACGGTCTGAGGTGAACATAATGGCAATTATAATTAATATTGATGTCATGCTGGCGAAAAGGAAAATGAGCGTAACGGAACTTTCGGAGCGCGTTGGAATAACGATGGCAAACCTTTCAATTTTAAAAAATGGAAAAGCAAAGGCGATTCGCTTTTCAACATTAGAAGCTATATGCCAGGCTTTAGAATGCCAGCCTGGAGATATTTTAGAATATAAAAGGGATGAAGAAGATCAAAATGAAAATTAGAGCATGTATGAAGCAATAAAAATGGAGGTGTAAATCAATGAGGGCACTAAAACAGCTGATGTATTTTGGATGGGAACAGGCATTATCTTGTCTTTTTCCTGTTGTGATTTTTGCCTCATTAGCATTGACACAGTTTGTTCAGCTTCCTCTTTTGTATCGTTATGACTGGCTGCTGCTTATCTGCCTTTTCATGCAATGGTGGATGGTGCGCTCCGGACTTGAAACGCGTGATGAGCTGAAGGTAATCACTTTATTCCATATCATTGGGCTGGCTTTGGAACTCTTTAAAGTGCATATGGGGTCTTGGTCCTATCCAGAAGAAGGATTTTTTAAAATATTTGGAGTACCATTATACAGCGGATTTATGTATGCCAGTGTAGCCAGCTATCTTTGTCAGGCATGGAGAAGACTGAATGTTAACCTAGTGAAGTGGCCTCCATTTTTAGCTGTTGTACCTCTTGCTTCTGCCATTTACTTGAACTTTTTCACACATCATTTTTGGGTGGATGTCCGCTGGTGGCTATCTGCTCTCGTTATTATCGTCTTTTGGAAATCTTCGGTTACTTACGAAGTGAATGGATCTCTTTATCGTATGCCGCTCGTTTTTTCATTTATCCTAATCGGATTCTTTATCTGGATTGCTGAAAATATCGCTACCTTCTTTGGTGCCTGGCAATACCCAAACCAAACCGAGGCCTGGAGTCTCGTACACCTAGGAAAGGTTAGCTCATGGCTCCTACTCGTCATAGTCAGCTTCCTCATCGTGGCGACCTTAAAACAAGTAAAACGAAACCAGCCCTTTGACTCCAAAACGTATGACAAACCAACAATCACAGGGGAAATAAGCGAGTAGTAACTATAAAGAAATGTCCCTTTAAAAGATCTTATATATAAATTTAATAAAGAGATTGGTCATAAGTATTAAATCTCTTTATACATAGAGGCAGGGACATAAGTATTTAACACACCTATTGAACCGAATGGTTAGGAAGGTCATCTTTCTAATCATTCGGTTTCTTATTTATAATTATAAAATATATTTTATTTACATGAGTGAAATGGAGCGGAGGGCCCTCGACTCCTGCGGGCTGCAGAGCAAAGGGTGAAACCCCGCAGGAACGAAGTGACGAGGAGGCTCAGCTTGCTCCCCGCGGAAAGCGAGGGTGCGCAGCGCAATGGAACGGTCTTGATTAAATACCGAAACCAAGATATTGAATATTCGTGTTTTAGAAATATTAATTTCGTTTTGTCTCAGCCCCTTTTTTAAGCCAATTGTTTATTAAACTTGAGTGACCGCAGCGCAGGTGGAACGGACTCAATTAATAGCAACTGTCTGCGAAAATCACCCTAACTTACAAAACAACTGAATAAAAAATGATTCTCCTAATCAATTCATGATAAAATAGAATACGTGATTTCTATTTTTACCAGAAGACCATTTATTAATAGAAACTTTTGATATGAAGGTAGGTGACATCGTGGGCAAAGTAATATCCATTGCGAACCAAAAAGGCGGAGTAGGGAAAACCACCACCTCTGTCAATTTAGGTGCATGCCTTGCTCATATGGGGTATAAGGTGCTGCTCGTTGATATTGATCCGCAAGGGAATGCCACCAGCGGTGTTGGTATTGAAAAAGCCGATGTTGATCAGTGCATTTATGATGTTTTAGTAGATGATGTAGAATCTTCCAAGGTGATTAAGCCAACCTCTGTGGAGAATTTATTTGCTATTCCTGCAACAATTTCTTTAGCAGGAGCGGAAATAGAACTTGTTCCGACGATCTCAAGGGAAGTACGGTTAAAACGAGCTCTAGATGAAATTAATAATGAGTATGATTATATCCTTATAGATTGCCCGCCATCGCTTGGCTTGCTGACCATTAACTCTCTTACAGCTTCAGATGCAGTCATCATTCCCGTTCAATGTGAATATTACGCATTAGAAGGGTTAAGTCAGCTATTAAATACAGTTCGCCTCGTGCAAAAGCATTTGAACCAAGACCTTAAAATAGAAGGTGTCTTGCTGACTATGCTGGATGCTAGAACGAACCTGGGCATTCAGGTAATTGAAGAAGTGAAGAAATATTTCCAAGATAAAGTATATAACACGATCATTCCAAGAAATGTACGTCTAAGTGAAGCTCCAAGTCATGGTCAGCCGATTATTTCGTATGATGCAAAGTCAAGAGGAGCAGAAGTTTATTTAGATTTGGCAAAGGAAGTGGTTGCGAATGGCTAAAGGGTTAGGAAAAGGACTCAATGCTTTCTTTGGAAATATGGATGAAAATAAAGAGGAAATGGTCCAAGAAGTAAGTTTAAAAGAGCTTCGTCCCAATCCGTATCAGCCGCGGAAGGTCTTTGACAAAGAATCACTTGAAGAGATGAAGCTTTCTATTCTTGAGCATGGGATCCTGCAGCCGATTATTGTTCGAAAAAGCATTAAAGGCTATGAAATTGTTGTCGGGGAAAGACGCTATCGTGCAGCAACGGAAGCAAAGCTTGATAAAGTCCCGGTTATCATCCGTGATCTATCAGAACCGCAAATGATGGAGCTTGCTGTTCTTGAAAACTTACAGCGGGAAGATTTAACACCAATTGAAGAAGCTTCTGCTTATCAGCTCCTTTTGGACAAGCTTAAACTGACACAGGAAGAGCTTGCTAAAAGACTTGGCAAAAGCCGGCCGCATATTGCGAATCATATTCGACTGCTGTCACTTCCTCCTGCGATTCAAGCCTTTATTACTGACAAAAAAATCTCCATGGGACATGGAAGAGCATTGCTCGGACTTCGTAATAAAGACAAACTGAATGCGGTTGTGCAAAAAACGATCAAAGAAGGCTGGAATGTAAGACAGCTTGAGAGCTTCATTCAGCAAATCAATGAGAATGTTTCACGTGAAACAAAAAAGCCAGAGAAAAAAGATGTATTTATTCGTGAGAAGGAAACTTCGCTGCGTGAGCGTTTTGGAACAAATGTCATTATTAAACAAAACAAGAACAAGAAAAAAGGGAAAATCGAAATTGAGTTTTTCTCCAAAGATGATTTAGAGCGCATTATCGAGTTACTGGGCTCTGAAGAATCAGATATGTGACCATCACAACCATGATGGTTATTTTTTTCATTTAAAAAGATCTTTTATAAGAGGGATTGGAGATTCATATGTTTTTATTAGGTGCAGCGGTAAACGGCATATGCATAATTATTGGTACTTTTTTAGGCAGATTATTTCACCGCATTCCAGAGAATATGAAAACAACGGTCATGTATGCCATTGGCCTATGTGTTATCGTTCTCGGCCTGCAGATGGGTTTGAAAAGTGACAACTTTCTAATTGTCATTTTAAGTCTTGTATTTGGAGCTGTAATAGGAGAGTTTTTAGGATTAGAAGATCAGCTCAATAAGTTAGGGAATTGGCTGGAAAAGAAAATTGGAACAAGTGGGCAAGGCAGTATTTCACAAGGTTTTGTGACGGCGACACTTATCTTTGTTATTGGGGCAATGGCTATTATAGGCGGATTAGATAGCGGCATTAGGGGAGATCATTCGGTTTTGTATACCAAATCGATTATTGATGGATTTACTGCTCTTATTTTAGCAACTACATTGGGAATCGGCGTAATCTTTTCTGCTATTCCTGTCGTCTTGTATGAAGGACTGATTGCTTTATTTGCAAAAGGAATAAATAATGTCATCCCTGAAGCTCTATTAAATAGTTTTATTACTGAAATGACAGCAGCAGGCGGTATTATGATTTTTGCAATTGGACTTAATTTAACAGGATTAACAAAGGTTCGAGTTGCCAATCTGCTGCCGGGTATTATCGTGACCGCCATTATTGTGACCATTTTATATATGTGGGGGTAAAAGAAGATGAGGCGGTGAAAAGAAATCACCGCCTCATTTTTCGTTATGCTTTCAGAAAGGAAGAGTTTTATACCCATGTATCCGTATTAAGCTTCACTGCTCTTCTTATTACTGTGTTTGTTCTGTTTCAACTGGCCACTTAATAGCAGACCAAGTCGGATGCCGGGGAAATTCCAGACTCGCTTCATAAATACCGCCCGCAATCATTTGAGCCATTTTCATAACCAAATGCAATCTTGTATTTTGTAAAACAAAAAATTCCATAAAGCCGCTCACATTAACGATGCCAGTTATATGCATATCTCCCACTTCAGGCAAATCTTTATTAACTCCTGCCCCAGGTTTAACAGGACCGTCACCAACTTGGATAATGCCGACAGATTTAACTCTTCCTAAACAGGCATCAATGCCAATGATAAAAGGATTAAAGTGCTTTTTGCGGATCTCAGCTAATTTATCTTGAAGATTGACCGCATGAATGGGATCTTCTAATGTACCGTACACATAAAAGGACTCCATCTTTTTTTCCTGCAGCAGTGTCCCAACAAGTGGTCCTAAAGAGTCGCCGGTTGAACGATCAGTGCCGATGCAAACAAAAACAACAGGACGGATGCCTAATCTTGCAGGCAGTTTAGCCTTTAATTCAATTGCCAACTTTTCTTCTGCACTTTGCTCATCATGCTCGATCCGTTTTGTTCCGCCAGTTTTTTTATCAAAAAGGTTTGTTTTAAAATTCATCGGCTTCTCTCCTTCAAAATTTCTGCTGATCGCTGTTTTTCTGCGTAAATTGGCTGTTAAATCATTTTGTGCCTCTTGCAGACACCGTGTATTTTTCTGAGTAGTAACAGTATACGGAATTTTTTTAAAATCTATACGTATGTCTTGCGAAGAACTGCTAAAAAATGAATGTATTATGGTAAAGGATTTGTATATCTGAACAATATTCCATTATTGTTCATGTGCCAGTTTTTTTTGAAGAGATAAAGTGTAGTGCTCTCTGCTACAATGTAGAGAGAAAAGTTGCTAATATAGATCGTATACAATGTATAATTAACAAAATTAAAGCAGGTGAAACCCATGAACGGTCTGGATAGCCTTATATTAGAGATAAAAGAGCATTTATTTAATGAAGCCTTATGGTGGAAGATTGGCGAAGGTGCCTTAAGAATTTTACTTATTATCATAATCACTCGATTCATCATTAAGTCAGGCAAAATCTTAATTCACAAACTGTTTACGGTACGAACACGGTCGGCAATTAGAATCACAGAGAGGCGCGAAGCTACATTAATGAAGCTTCTGGAAAATGTCCTGACGTATGTCACATCCTTTATTGCTTTGATGATGATCCTTCAGGCTTTAACCATTAATGTAGGAGCTTTGCTTGCGGGAGCAGGAATTGTTGGCTTGGCAGTCGGATTTGGAGCTCAAAACCTGGTAAAAGATATTATCACCGGTTTTTTTATCATCTTTGAAGATCAGTTTTCCGTTGGCGATTATGTTCGAATTGATCAGTTTGAGGGCACCGTAGAGGAGATTGGTTTGAGGACGACGAAAATAAAAAACTGGACAGGAGAGCTTCATATTCTGCCGAACGGAAGCATTGTTCAAGTGACGAACTTTTCCTTGAATAATAGTGTTGCCTTTGTGGATGTCAGTCTCACTTATGATGCAGATTTCACGAAAGCAGAAGAAGTGCTGCAGGAGCTTTTTCTCACGCTGCCTGAAAAGTATAGTGATATGGTAAAGCCGCCTGAGATATTAGGTATTCAAACGATGGCGGGAGCAGATGTTGCCATTCGGGTTACGTCCGAGACATTGCCAATGCGTCACTTTTATATTGCCCGCATATTAAGAAAAGAAATTAAATTTTGTTTAGAGCAAAATGGTTTTGATGTTCCATTTCCAAGAATGGTTACGTACAGCAGAGAACCTGAAATAAATAGCGGTAAAATGAATATGGGAGGATAAGTATGGAAAAGGAATTTGAATTAAACGATATAGTAGAAATGAAAAAACAGCATCCATGTGGAACAAATCGCTGGAAAATCATTCGCATGGGTGCTGATATCCGCATTAAATGTGAAGGCTGCGGTCATAGTGTCATGATTCCAAGAAGGGAATTTGCCCGTAAACTGAAGAAAATCTTATCAGAATAATACAAAGGAGCTAGAGGACCAGAATGTACTTTTCTATGATTCCTAGCTTCAGCGCCTAGCCCCTCGAGGTCATAAGCCAATCTGTCCAGAAGGTAAAGACCAACCTTCTAGCCATCTTGTCTTATGCTTGTCGTCCCTGGGCCAGCCCCTTGCGCTTTTCGGTTTACCTCTCTATAATTGTGGGAGGTTAATTGATTAGGAATGGAATTGTTTTTGAGTATAGATTATGAAGATTAGAGGAGTGACCTTTGAATGGCTTTAACAGCTGGGATTGTCGGTTTGCCGAATGTCGGTAAATCTACTTTATTTAATGCAATTACACAGGCAGGAGCAGAGTCTGCCAACTACCCGTTTTGTACGATTGATCCGAATGTCGGTATTGTTGAAGTGCCTGACCACCGTTTAACGAAGCTAACGGAACTTGTTCAGCCGAAAAAGACTGTGCCAACTGCTTTTGAATTTACGGATATTGCTGGAATTGTAAAAGGTGCGAGCAAAGGGGAAGGCTTAGGAAATAAGTTCTTGTCTCATATTCGTGAAGTAGATGCAATTTGCCAGGTTGTCAGATGTTTCGCTGATGATAATATTACACACGTTGCAGGGAAAGTTGATCCAATTGATGATATTGAAACGATTAACTTAGAACTAATCTTAGCAGACCTTGAATCAGTTGAAAAGCGAATTGGCCGTGTCGGCAAATTAGCAAAACAGAAGGATAAGGAAGCTGTTTTTGAATTAGAAGTATTAGAAATGCTTAAAGAAGCATTTGAGTCGGACATGCCTGCACGTACAGTTGAATTTACTGAAGAACAAATGAAAGTTGCTAAAGGCATGCATTTGCTGACAATTAAGCCAGTCCTTTATGTAGCAAATGTATCTGAAGATGATGTCGCAGATCCTTCTGGCAATGAGTATGTTCAGCAAGTAAGAGAATTTGCAGCAAAAGATAACGCAGAAGTAATTGTGATCTGTGCAAAAATTGAATCTGAGATTGCAGAGCTTGAGGGTGAGGAAAAAGAAATGTTCCTTCAAGAGCTTGGAATCGAAGAATCTGGTCTGGATCAGCTGATTCGTGCTGCCTACCATTTATTGGGTCTTGCTACTTATTTTACAGCTGGTGTTCAAGAAGTAAGAGCATGGACATTCCGCAAAGGCATGAAAGCTCCACAATGTGCTGGTGTTATTCACAGTGATTTTGAAAAAGGGTTTATTCGTGCGGAAACTGTCGCATATGAGGACCTGTTAGATGCAGGAACGATGACAGCGGCGAAAGAAGCGGGCAAGGTCCGTTTAGAAGGAAAAGAATATATCGTAAAAGATGGAGATGTCATGCATTTCCGTTTCAATGTATAAGAAGCAGGCTGCCAATCATATGGCAGCCTTTCTTTTTTGTTAATTTTCATGACTCGCTTCTAGCATTAAAAATTTTATGAAAATACTAAATTTATAGAAAATAATTCCTGCCTTTGATATGATTAGATAAAAAAAAGAAATTCGGGGGAGGAGTTATGGAGATTACTAGAGCTTTTCTAAAACAGGTGCTGCTCTATTTTCTTATTATTTGTGCGCTTGTTTTAATTGTTTTGTTTCCGCGAAATTTAACAGTGGCAACCGTCGGTGGAACCGCTGAAATGATGCTGGAATACCAATTTTCTTGGTCTGAATATAAAAATAACCTAACTCAATATTTTGAAACTGTTTGGAGTGATAAAAGCTTAGGTGATACAAGACATGAGAGGGTAACGGTTGAAGATGAATTGCTGAGATATGTGCCTGCAAGCCTGAAGATTATTTTTCCTGCTTTTTTTCTCAGTGTCTTCTTAGGGATATTTAAAGGGATTTTTGATTACCGCCGCAAGGGAACAAAGCTCAGTGTGTTTGGAAATGGATTAACCTGGATGCTGCAGTCAATTCCAGATTTTTTTATTGCCGTTTGTATGATCTGGGGAGTCACCATGTTCGTTCCTGACCTAAAACTTCTAAGTCAAAATACTTCCTATAGTTTTCTGCTGCCGACAATTTTAGTAGCCATCTATCCAATGATGTACATTGCTAGAATTACTTCAACATCCCTTTTAAATGAAGACGGTCAATATTACATACAAGTGGCTCGTTCTAAGGGATTTACGCAAAAAAAGGTTGTGTATCGGCATATTCTTCCAAACGCTTTAAAGCCAGTGTTAGCACATATGACCTCCATAATGGTTCATTTGATGACCAGCCTTCTAATAGTGGAATATTTACTGGGGTATGAAGGCATGTCTTATCGGTTGTTTACTGCTCTCGGATATACCAATACAAGTGAGGGACTTAGTATTGGGTTATTTGAACATGGAGTGATTATTGGAATTGGACTCATTATTATGCTGCTTGTGATGCTTGCGCAGCTGACCGGTTTTATCATTAAAAGAAGTATGCGGATTGTATAGGAGGCTGATCAAAAATGAAGCAAAACTATTATTTAATCATCGGATTCCTTATGGCTGCTATTCTTGCCCTTATTACATTTGCTGGTCCGCATCTTCCTTTTATTGATAAGGATTTGGGCGGGGAAAGGATTTTATTTCCTTCCTCAGGTGAGATTAAAGTTGCTCCCTTTCCGCCATCAGATGAGTTTGTTTTAGGATCTGATCGTGAAGGAAGAGATATGCTGAGCTTGCTGGTAGTAGGAGCGAAGGATACCTTTTTGCTCATATTCCTCATTGTCATTCTGCGTTATGCAATCGCTCTTCCGCTTGGTTTACTGGGGGCAAAGGATAAAGGTTTTTTTGCATGGCTTGTCCGCGGCTGGAGTCAGCTTTTTTCAAGTCTCCCGGTCGTCATAACAGTAGCACTTATACTATGCCTGCCTCCGCTTTTGTTTCATGAATCCCGCTTTTTCATTGCCATAGCAGTCATTGCTCTTGTTGATGTTGGACGTGTGGCTTTTATTATTCAAAAGCAGGCACATGAGCTTTCTAAGAAACCATTTGTTGAGGCAGGAGTTACCATTGGAAATAACCCTGTAAAAATGCTTTATCATTATTATTTCCCGAACCTTTTGCCAGAAGTGATTGTAAATTTCTTTAGTGAAGCAGCTCGTGTGGCAATGCTGATTGGGCAATTAGCTGTTTTAAGTGTTTTTATAAGCCAAGGCTTTGTGCAGACAGGCTATGGCAGTTTTTCTGTTGAAAATTCAAGTCATGATTGGGCTACACTTATTAAGGATGCAAGAGCCGATTTTGTCACGGCCATATGGATTCCCTTCTACCCGATGCTGGCGATTGTTGTCTCTGCTTTAACATTTAATATAATTGGTGAAGGATTCCGGAAGCATTTTAACAGGCATATGCCTTCATAGGCTGTGATATTTGCAGTTGTGAATAAGCTCGTTGCATTAAAAAGCTGAATGTGGTATACTTTCAACTTGTGAGTAATGAATAATTGCTCCTTGCCCTATATGGGCCGCTTAGACCAAAAGGAGGTGCAAATGTGATGAGAAAGTACGAAATCATGTACATCATCCGCCCAAACATTGAAGATGAGGCTAAGAAAGCGCTTGTTGAGCGTTTCGACTCTATCTTAACTGACAATGGTGCGGAAGTAATCGAATCAAAAGATTGGGGTAAACGCCGTCTTGCATATGAAATCAATGATTTCCGCGATGGATACTACCAATTAATGACTGTTAATGCTGAAACACCAGCAGTTGATGAGTTCACTCGTCTTGCTAAAATCAGCGAAGACATCATTCGTCAAATCGTTGTTAAAGATGAAAAGTAATAGATAAATTATATTTTGCTGAAGGGAGTTGATTCTGATGATGAACCGAGTTGTTCTTGTCGGACGGTTGACAAAGGATCCGGACTTACGCTATACGCCAAATGGTGTTCCAGTTGCCACGTTTACTCTTGCAGTGAATCGTGCTTTTACGAATCAGCAAGGTGAGCGGGAAGCAGACTTTATCAATTGTGTTGTCTGGAGAAAGCCAGCTGAAAATGTAGCGAATTTCCTTAAAAAAGGAAGTTTAGCTGGAGTAGATGGGCGTATTCAGACACGTAACTTTGAAGGCCAGGATGGAAAACGTGTTTATATCACAGAAGTTCAGGCAGAAAGTGTGCAGTTCCTTGAGCCTAAAAATAGCTCAGGCGGCGGTGGCGGCAGATCCGAGCAATATGGCGGCGGATATGGCAACAGCCCAAGGGAACAGCAGGATTTCCCATTTGGCAATCAGAATCAACGTCAGCAGGATAATCGAAATAATAACCAAGGTTATACACGTGTGGATCAGGATCCATTCGCAAATGACGGTCAGATCGACATTTCGGATGACGACCTTCCATTCTAATGTAACCTTAAATGCAGTTAAACTTAATCAGCAAGGAGGGAAATGACCATGGCTGGAGGACGCAGAGGAGGACGCGCAAAGCGCCGTAAAGTTTGCTATTTCACAGCAAACGGAATCACTCACATCGATTACAAAGATGTGGATCTTCTTAAAAAATTCATCTCTGAGCGCGGTAAAATTTTACCACGTCGTGTAACTGGCACGAACGCTAAATACCAACGTAAATTAACGATTGCTATCAAGCGTTCACGTCAAATGGCATTATTGCCATTCGTTGCAGGAGAATAATTGAACTTCAAAGCAGTATGGAGACTTGGTCTCTATGCTGCTTTTTTATTTTTTAAACCTATTTCACATTAGGTGATTCTTTATGTATGAGTCATTTGTATGGTAGTACCTCCAAAGTATTCATAAAAATTATAATTTTCAAAATAATACATAGTAGAATTTTGTCGAATGTGGTACTATTGTCGTAGAAATGATTGAGTAAGGGGCGATCTTATGCTGAAGTCTATTAAAATGAAATTAGTCATCTTGTTTGTTTTCCTCCTCTTCGCTACATTGGCAGCTGTTGGTTTCGCTGTGAATGAACAAACTAAAAATAAAATTGAAGAGGATGTTGTCATTCAGACTGAAGGAATCGTCTCGCAGATGAACAATACGCTGCAGCTTTTTATGGAAAGATACGCAACAAGCTTACAGCACATTGCATCTTCTCAGGAAGTTCTGAATTTTATTCAGGCTTCAAACGCTGAAGAAGAATACAATACAGCTGGGCTTGAAAAGATTTTGGCTGATTATAATGAGATTAATAGTGAAGTAACTTCTATTTATGCTGCAGCCGCAGAAAGCAAAAACCTTAATATTATGCCAATAGTGGAACTTCCTGCTGATTTTGATCCAACGACTCGTGAATGGTATCAGAAGGCATTGGCTTCATCTGATGAAGTTGTTTGGAGTGAGCCTTATGAAGATGTTGCGACAAATGAGATTGTGGTCACAGCAGCTTATGCTATTAAGGAAAATGCCAGTACAGTAGGAGTAATGGGGCTTGATTTTAAATTAACTCAGTTGACAGACATGATTAACAACATTGAAATTAGCCACGAAGGATATCCGTTCATTCTTTCTGAGGCGGGTACGCCGATTGTATATCCTAAAAGTGATCAAGAAAATATAGAAAATCTTTCTTTTATCCAAGAGATGTATAATCGTGAAGGAGAACAAGGCACTATTCATTATGTTTATCAAAATGAGAATCGTAGGCTCATGTTTGATACTGTGCCAGGGACAAAATGGAAGATTGGTACTTCTTATTCTGAAGATGATTTGATGGCTAGCGCTAAATCCATTCAATTTAACATTATTTTAGTATCCGCAATTGCTCTTATCTTTGCCCTAATGATCATTTATTTTGTGGCTGACCGGATGACAAAGCCGATCCTCCACTTGAAAAAAGCCGTAAGTGAAGTGGCAAATGGAGATTTGCGAGTAAAAGCAGCTATTGTTTCAAAAGATGAAATTGGAATGTTAGTGGGTCAATTTAATGACATGGTGGACAATATGCGGTCATTACTTACGGTGGTAGAAAGTTCTGTTAATGATGTGAAGCTGTCGGCTGAAAATTTAAGCGCCGTTTCAGAGGAAACAAACGCATCCAGTGAACAAGTGGCGGCTGCCATTAATGAAATTGCTAATGGAGCTGCGCAGGCTGCAGAGGATGGCGAGAACGCCAATCGAATGTCTTCAAAATTAAGTACTCAAATCAATGATATTACATCACAGACCATGGAGATGACGAAGCTGGCAGAGCAGGCAGATACAGTGAATTCTGCAGGAATTAACCAGATGACCGAATTGAAAAATTCCTTTGTGACATCAAAAGAGTTTATGGGAGCTACAGAGAATGTTATTCATGAACTCGAGAGCAAAATAAAGATGATTGAAAATGTAATGACGACCATTACAGATATAAGCTCACAAACAAACTTACTCGCACTGAATGCAAGTATAGAGGCAGCTCGGGCAGGGGAACATGGAAAAGGCTTTGCTGTTGTTGCTGATGAAGTCAGAAAGCTTGCTGAGCAGTCTGTAAAAGCAACAGATGAAGTGAAGCAAACGATCATGGACATTCAGCAGGGATCACTCCTAGCTGTTGATTCCATGAATAGAACAAAAGATAACTTTTTTCAGCAGTCGAACGCTGTGCAAGAAACAGAAGGCAGCTTCCGGGAGATTTCTGAACTTGTTAATAAAATGAAGGAATCGATTTTTTATATTTATCGCGAAGTGGATCAAGTTTCCAGTAGTAAGGAAGATGTTTTGAATAGTATTCATAATATGGCGGCAATGGCACAGCAATCAGCAGCTTCCTGTGAACAGGTAAGTGCTTCTACTGATGAACAAGTGCTTGCACTCCAATCTGTTTCAAAATCGGCTGAACAATTGACAGAACTCAGTAATGATCTGCAAATTGCTGTGAATAAGTTTGAACTGCATGATTAATAAAGATGATGCAAAAGGAACACCTTAGATCATAAGGTGTTCCTTTTGTTCAGCTAAACAATATAGCTTGTTCACCCTTGGACAAATCATGGATTAGGTCGGTATGGTTGAATGCGAGCATAAATGTAGCTACAATAGTCCTTATGGAATAGCTGTCTAATGAGGTGAAATAATTGAAAAATGTACATAAGCTAACAGAGGGTGCCGTATTTTTGGCGATCTTCGCCGTTTTATTAATGATTACCATATATGTGCCGGTAATTGGAGCCGTTGTCAATTTTGTGCTGCCGGTGCCGTTTATGATGATTGCCGCAAAGCATGCCAGAAAGGACGCTCTTTTGTTCTTCGTAGCTGCAGTGCTAATCTCCTTTATAACAGGGACCATATTTGCTGTGCCTGTCACGCTTTTATTTGGTTTAACAGGACTTGTGATCGGGGATTTTCTTAGAGAGAAGAAAGGCCGTTTAGAAACCTATATTGCTGGTTCATTGGCCTTCCTGCTGGCTACACTCGGGATATATGCGATTTCTGTTCTATTTATGGATATCAATTTTGTGGAAGAAAGTATATTGCTCATGAAAGAATCGATTGCGATGGCACAAGATATGATGGCGGCAATGGGGCAAGGAGGAGACGAGCTGTTCGAACAGCTTGATGCAGGAGTTGAAATGATTCAGACATTGATCCCGACGCTTTTAATTATGTCTTCTTTTCTAACTGTATTTTTCCTGCAGCTTATTGCATTTCCGATTATCAAAAGATTCGGTGTGGAAGTCAGCAAATCGAAGCCATTCAGAGAGCTGTCATTTCCTAAAAGCATCCTGTGGTACTATTTGCTTGCTATCATTGCTTCATTGCTCCTTCAGCCTGAAGAAGGAAGCTATTGGTTTCTTGCACTAGTAAACTTAACCTATATTCTTCAGATCTTTATGGTCATTCAAGGATTCTCACTCATTTTTTATTTTAGTTATAAGAAGGGGCTCCCAAAAGCTTTCCCGATAATAGCGCTCGTACTTTCGTTATTATTGCCGATTCTCCTTTATATTGTGAGATTATTAGGTATAATTGACTTAGGGTTTGGATTAAGACAAAGAGTAGAAAGCAGAGATGTTTAGGAGCTGAAAGAATGCCTTCATATTTAGAAAAGCGGTCCATCCGCTATCCGATTTTCGGATTAATGGGCGTAACAGCGGTGCTTCTTGGGGTATTAGCATATTACAATTGGATCATCGGTCTTATAGCATTACTTATTGCTGTTCTTCCTTTTTACTTTCTGTTCAAGCTAAATAATGAACAGATCAAAGAAACAGAAGAATATATTTCAACTCTGTCTTACCGGGTGAAAAAGGTTGGGGAAGAAGCATTGATGGAAATGCCTATTGGCATTATGCTCATTAATGATGAATATTTTGTTGAGTGGACCAATCCATTCCTTGCTACTTGTTTTGATGAAGATACGCTTGTGGGCAGGTCGCTTTATGATGTAGCGGATTCACTTGTTTCTATTGTGAAGCAAGAAGTAGAGAGCGAAGTGATTACACTTCATGACCGGAAGTTCCGTGTCATTCATAAGCCAGAGGAACGGCTGCTGTATTTTTTTGATGTAACGGAACAGACAGAAATTGAGAAGATGTATGAGGCGGAAAGAACGGTAATAGCCATCATCTTTTTAGATAATTATGATGACCTTACTCAAGCAATGGATGATCCGACAAGAAGCAGTATAAATAATCTTGTTACGTCCATTTTGAATCATTGGGCAACGGAAAATGGAGTCTTTTTAAAGCGTGTTTCCTCAGAGCGTTTCATTGCTGTTTTTAATGAAAACATCCTGCGCCTTTTAGAAAAAGGGAAATTTACGATTTTAGACGAGGTCAGAGAAACGACCGCAAAACAGAATGTGCCGCTTACGCTTAGTATAGGAGTTGGTACAGGCGTCTCAAGCTTGCCTGAATTAGGTACACTGGCACAGTCCAGCTTGGATCTTGCTTTAGGAAGAGGCGGCGATCAGGCAGCGATTAAGCAGCCGAATGGGAAAGTGAAGTTCTTCGGAGGGAAAACCAATCCGATTGAAAAAAGAACAAGGGTGCGTGCGAGAGTCATCTCACATGCGTTAAAAGAATTGATTGCTGAAAGTGATAAGGTAATCATAATGGGACATAAACGGCCTGATATGGATGCGATCGGTGCGGCTATAGGCATTCAGAAGGTGGCACAAATGAACCAGCGTGAAGGCTATATCGTCATGAATGCTCAAGAAATCGACATGAGTGTGCGCAGGCTGATGGGTGAAATTGAAAAAAATGAAGCCTTGTTTTCTAAATTTATTACACCTGAGCAAGCGATGGAAATGGCTACAGATGACACATTATTAGTTGTAGTTGACACGCATAAGCCTTCATTAGTCATAGAAGAAAAGCTGCTGGCGAAAATCGACCATGTTGTTGTCATTGACCATCACCGCCGAGGAGAAGAGTTCATTGCCAACCCGCTTCTTGTATATATGGAGCCATATGCCTCTTCAACGGCTGAGCTCGTAACAGAACTGCTTGAATATCAGCCAAAAAACAGCAAAATTGAAATGCTTGAAGCGACGGCTTTATTGGCTGGCATCATTGTGGATACGAAAAGTTTTTCATTGCGTACAGGTTCTCGTACCTTTGATGCTGCCTCATATTTGCGGGCCCTGGGAGCAGATACCGTTCTCGTTCAAAAGTTTTTAAAAGAAGATGTCGATACGTATATTAAGCGTGCTAAATTAATTGAGACAGTTTCGTTTTATCGGGATGGCCTTGCCATTGCAAAGGGTGATCCAAACCAGGAATTTGATCAGGTGCTCATTGCCCAGGCAGCAGACACCCTGCTGACAATGGATGGAGTCGTTGCTTCCTTCGTCATCTCGTATCGTTCTGATCATATTATTGGGGTCAGCGCTCGTTCGCTCGGTGACGTGAATGTACAAGTTATTATGGAGAACCTAGAGGGCGGCGGCCATCTGACAAACGCAGCTACACAGCTTCAGGATATTTCCATTGATGATGTTGAAATCAAACTAAAAGAAGCAATTGATGATTACTTTGAAGGGAGAAAGAACGAATGAAAGTTATATTTTTAAAAGATGTAAAAGGCAAAGGCAAAAAAGGCGAAGTGAAAAATGTTGCAGATGGTTATGCGCATAACTTCTTAATTAAAAATGGTCTTGCAGTTGAAGCAAACCAATCAGCTGTCAGCACACTAAATGCTCAGAAGAAAAAAGAAGAAAAACTGGCTGCTGAAGAATTAGAAAGTGCAAAAGAGCTAAAAGAAACGATTGAAAAACTGACTGTTGAATTTTCAACAAAAGCTGGTGAAGGCGGCCGCTTATTCGGTTCAATCACAAGCAAGCAAATTGCAGAAGAACTTCAGAAAAAACATAAAATCAAAATTGATAAGCGCAAAATCGAGCTTAATGACGCTATTCGTTCATTAGGATATACAAAGGTTCCTGTTAAGCTCCATACAGAAGTAACAGCTACTCTAAATGTTCATGTAAAAGAAGCAAACTAATATTGGAAATACAGAAATGAAATAAACATGTTACAATAGATAAGTCCTATTAAATGTGATCGGTTCCGGCTGGTCACATTTTTTAGGACTTAAAATAGTTATTTATGACCTTTATATATATATTATTGTCTAGTTTAGCGCTTCGTTCGCCATGCAGGGCTGAGCAAGGCACTTGCGCATTTCGTATTGTCTAGCTGCAGCGCCTAGCCCCTCGAGGTCATAAGCCAAGCCAGTCAAAAGGTTAAAGAACAACCTTTAGCCTGGCTTGTCTTATGCTTTTCGGGGCTGAGCAAGGCGCTTACGCATTTCGTATTGTCTAGCTGCGGCGCCTAGCCCCTCGAGGTCATAAGCCAATCCAGTCAAAAGGTTAAAGAACAACCTTTAGCCTGGCTTGTCTTATGCTTTTCGGGGCTGAGCAAGGCGCTTACGCATTTCGTATTGTCTAGCTGCAGGCGCTAGGGACTCGAGGTTGTCGTCCCTGGGCAAGCGCCTTCTGCATTTCAAATTAGGGGGTTTTATCATGAATGAAGCATATGCTGATCGTCTTCCTCCGCAGAATATGGAGGCCGAACAAGCTGTATTAGGAGCCATTTTTTTGGAGCCTTCCTCCCTTACTTTAGCATCTGAAATACTAATTCCAGAAGATTTTTACCGGGCATCGCATCAGAAAATATTCAATGTCATGCTGAAGCTGAACGATGCAGGTAAAGCAGTTGACCTCGTCACCGTTACAGAGGAATTGAACGCAGCCAAGCTGCTTGAGGATACAGGCGGTGTCAGTTATTTAAGTGAGCTTGCCGGCTCTGTTCCAACAGCGGCAAACATGGAGTATTATGCAAAAATTGTTGAAGAAAAATCACTGCTGCGAAGACTTATTCGTACAGCTACTACGATTGCACAAGACGGCTATTCCCGTGAGGATGAAGTTGAATCTTTATTAGGTGAAGCAGAAAAAAGCATTCTTGAAGTGGCACAGCGCAAAAATGCAGGCGCCTTTCATAATATTAAAGATGTGCTTGTCCGCACTTACGATAATATTGAAGTCATGCATAACCGAAAAGGCGATATTACCGGGATCGCCACCGGCTTCGCAGAACTGGATAAAATGACGGCCGGATTCCAGCGCAATGACTTAATCATTGTGGGAGCACGTCCTTCCGTTGGTAAAACAGCCTTTGCCTTGAATATCGCTCAGAACGTTGCTGTAAAGACGCAGGAAAATGTAGCGATCTTTAGTCTCGAGATGGGTGCTGAGCAGCTTGTTATGCGTATGCTATGTGCCGAAGGGAATATTGACGCACAGCGCTTAAGAACAGGATCACTTACTGATGATGACTGGGGCAAGCTGACGATGGCGATGGGGAGCTTATCAAATGCAGGTATTTTTATTGATGACACTCCTGGTGTGCGTATTACGGAAATTCGTTCAAAATGCCGCCGCTTAAAGCAGGAACACGGTCTTGGCATGATTCTAATCGATTACCTTCAGCTCATTTTAGGAAGCGGCCGCTCAGGCGAAAACCGCCAGCAGGAAGTTTCTGAAATCTCCCGTTCCCTAAAGGCTTTAGCGCGTGAGCTGCAAGTGCCTGTTATTGCCTTATCACAGCTCTCCCGTGGTGTGGAGCAGCGTCAGGATAAACGGCCAATGATGTCCGATATCCGTGAATCGGGAAGTATTGAGCAGGATGCCGACATTGTCGCCTTCCTATATCGTGATGACTATTATGATAAAGAGTCCGAAGACAAAAATATTATCGAAATCATTATTGCTAAACAGCGTAACGGCCCAGTCGGAACTGTGCAGCTCGCGTTCGTGAAAGAGTATAATAAATTCGTAAACTTAGAGAAACGCTATGATGATGCATACGCGCCGCCTGGTGCATAAGGGGATCAGTTCAAAACTGATCCCTTTTTTCTTTACTATTTTCATATATTACGAACATATTTTAATAATTTTATAAGAAATGTTCGTGTTTTGTTGACTTTCATCCTTCATTATTGATAAAATTAGTTTGTTTGAAAAGGGATTTAAGTTAACCTCGGAGGTGCATGTTAAATGTCATCAGTAGTAGTAGTTGGAACACAATGGGGAGATGAAGGGAAAGGAAAGATTACAGACTTCCTTTCTGAAAATGCAGAAGTCATCGCCCGTTATCAAGGCGGCAATAATGCTGGACATACAATTAAATTCAACGGTGAAACGTATAAGCTGCACTTAATTCCATCAGGGATTTTTTATAATGATAAAATTTGTGTCATCGGCAATGGAATGGTTGTTGATCCAAAGGCTCTTTTAAAAGAACTTGCTTATTTGCATGAAAAGGGCGTATCAACAGACAACCTTCGCATCAGCAACCGTGCTCATGTGATTCTGCCTTATCACTTAAAGCTAGATGAAGTAGAAGAAGAGCGCAAAGGTGCCAACAAAATCGGAACAACGAAAAAAGGAATTGGCCCAGCATACATGGATAAAGCTGCCCGCGTGGGGATCCGTATTGCAGACTTGCTGGACAAAGAAGTATTTGAAGAAAAATTGTCTCGTAACCTGGATGAGAAAAATCGTCTTCTTGAGCGTATTTATGAAACAGAAGGCTTCAAATTAGAAGATATTCTTGATGAGTATTACGAATACGGACAGCAGTTTAAGCATTATGTCTGTGATACGTCAGTTGTCTTAAACGACTCATTAGATGAAGGACGCCGTGTATTATTTGAAGGTGCACAAGGAGTTATGCTGGATATTGACCAAGGCACATATCCGTTCGTAACATCTTCAAACCCAGTCGCTGGCGGCGTAGCAATTGGATCTGGTGTAGGTCCAACTAAGATTACTCATGTAGTTGGAGTTTCTAAAGCTTATACGACTCGTGTAGGTGACGGTCCTTTCCCAACTGAATTAAATAACGAAATTGGTGATCAAATCCGTGAAGTAGGACGCGAATATGGTACAACAACTGGCCGTGCGCGCCGTGTTGGCTGGTTTGACAGTGTAGTGGTTCGCCATGCGCGCCGTGTGAGCGGAATTACTGATCTTTCTCTTAACTCAATTGACGTATTAACAGGAATCGATACATTAAAAATCTGTACGGCATACAAGTACAAAGGTGAAGTAATTGAAGAATTCCCAGCAAGCCTAAAAGTCCTTTCTGAATGTGAACCTGTATTTGAAGAGCTTCCAGGCTGGACAGAAGATATAACAGGCTGCAAATCACTTGATGAGCTTCCTGCAAATGCACGCCACTATTTAGAGCGCATTGCACAGCTTACAGGTATTCCATTATCAATCTTCTCTGTTGGCCCTGACCGTTCCCAAACAAACGTAGTCAGAAGCCCTTGGAGACAAAACTAATAACAGGTATGATCGTTAAGACCAGAGAGATATTCTCTCTGGTCTTTTTTTGTGCGGGATTCGGAGGCTGCGGGATGGATCGTCCCTCTGGTGGAGGTTTGGCGGATAAAAGGTTGTTTTTGGCGGATAAAAATTTTTTACGGCGGATATATAAAAATAACGGCGGAAATATTGTGTTTTATGGCGGATAAATTTCCTGGACGGCGGAAATACAGATTCATTTCAGCGTCAGCAGTTTGGAATCCGGTTAAATTAGGGTAATAGGAATTAAAATACGAGTAAATGAGTGCAAATCAATGCATAATTGAAGGTGTATCCGATAATTTTTACGATATATCTTTAAAATGGGTTTTTATCTGTAAAATAGTACACTCTTACGTAAAAACTCTATCTTTTTCCGTAAACAACATAAACTGTGTGGTTAACGAAAAAGTTTTTTAAAAAACTATTGTACAATGTGCAATGCTATGATAATATAAAAAGCGTCGCCAATGAGCAATATTCATGAGCCATTAGCTCAGTCGGTAGAGCATCTGACTTTTAATCAGAGGGTCGAAGGTTCGAGTCCTTCATGGCTCACCATCTTCACTAATAAAATGGCCCCTTGGTCAAGCGGTTAAGACACCGCCCTTTCACGGCGGTAACACGGGTTCGAATCCCGTAGGGGTCATCGGCATTTGGCAGCTGGGAGCAGACCGACAAGAGCGGTCAATCTCTCAGACGCCATATATAATTAAATGGTCCGGTAGTTCAGTTGGTTAGAATGCCTGCCTGTCACGCAGGAGGTCGCGGGTTCGAGTCCCGTCCGGACCGCCATTTACATAATAAACAAATGGCTCAGTAGCTCAGTCGGTAGAGCAAAGGACTGAAAATCCTTGTGTCGGCGGTTCGATTCCGTCCTGAGCCATCTCAAAAAGCTGTCTTGAAAATAATCAAGGCAGCTTTTTTCTTTTTACAAGTTCTACTAATGTATTTATCCCATCTTGCTAAAATATCACGAAATACCATCTAGATCGTCATTTCGACAAGTCTTTTTGTCTGTTAAAAGTAATAAAATGTCAGTTATTATACAATTTTGTTACATTATCACTTCTATTCTTTATTAAGAAGAATCGTATGGTAAAGTATAGGGGTGTGAAATTTTAGTAGATAAATAGAACTATATGTTTGGAGAATTGTTACAGTAGTCTAGGAGGAGTCACAATGTTTAATTGGAAGGAATCCATAACTACATATACAGTACAAACAACAGAGAGAATGATGAAACAGCTAAAACGGGTTTGTATGACTGCTTTAGCCGCAGGAGCAATTACATTGGCTGCGGGTTCTGCTGCATATGCAGATGGAAGTGAGCTAACAACCGTTTATTACGTATATATGGACGATGAGTATATTGGAACCGTTTCTGATAAAAATTTAATAGAAGAAAAAGTGAAAAAGCAGCTGGAGAGCTTGGAAAATGAGTATAGCGATTTAGATGCCATTCTGAAGTCTCAAGTCTCTTTTGTTCCAGAACAAGTATTTGCTGCTAATGCCAATACATATGATGAAGAAACAGCAGACAAGATCAAATCATCATTAGCGATTAAGGCTGAGGCATCGACCATTGTGATTGATGGGAAGCAAATTGCTTATTTAGCAGATGAGAAACAAGCGGAAGAAGTACTTAAGCAAATAAAGCTCAATTATGTATCAGATGCGCTTCTGCGAGCAGTAGAAGTAAATAAAGCATCCAGTGAGCCTTTACCCGCTTTAGAAGTCAATCAAACACGAGTTGTAGATGTTTCTTTTACAGAAAACGTTTCTGTCTCTGCAGAATCCATTACTCCGGATGAATTAATGACCGTAAAAGAAGCGGTCACTTTGCTGAAAAAAGGAACATTAGAAGATAAAAAGTACAAAGTAAAGGAAGGGGATGTGCTTGGCAGCATTGCTGGAGCATATGACCTGACGACTAAAAAGCTTCTCGAATTAAATCCAGAACTAAAAGAGGATTCGGTTTTAGACATTGGTCAGCAATTAAATGTAACGGTGTTAAAGCCGTATGTCGATGTTGTGGTAGAGAAGGAAGCCTTGCGCAAAGAAAAGATTGACTATGAAAAAGAAGTTATCGAAGATTCTTCCATGTTCAAAGGCGACACAAAGGTGAAGCAAGAAGGAAAAGAAGGCTCCAGGAATGTTACCTATGCTATAACAGAGCAAAATGGCAAACAAACAGCAAAAGAAGAAGTGAACGAAGAAATTATTGCTGAGCCTGTTAAACATATAGTAGTAAAAGGAACCAAAGTCATTCCATCGCGCGGTGACGGCAGCTTTGTATGGCCGGCATCAGGCGGGTATGTATCAAGCAAGCTTGGCTACAGATGGGGAAAGCTGCATAAAGGAATCGACATTGCCAGACCAAGCAACCGCACGATCAAAGCCGCAGACAATGGCATTGTCGTATCAGCTGGCTGGGACGGCGGCTATGGCAATAAAATAATCATCGACCATCAAAATGGCTACCGTACGGTTTATGCACACTTAGATTCAATGAGCGTAAGTTCTGGGCAAACAGTCCAAAAAGGATCCGGGATTGGTGTAATGGGCTCTACAGGACATTCAACAGGTATCCACCTGCACTTTGAGCTATACAAAAACGGCAGTCTTCAAGATCCGCTGAATTACGTTCGCTAAGATTAACTGAAAAAGTCTCTAGTCAATGGCTGCTAGAGACTTTTTCTATTAAACAGAATAATCCGATGCACTGAAAATGTGGTAAATTAAGTATGAAAGCGGCTAAAAGATGAATTCAAGCCTGCAAAATGATAAAATTTTATATAGGAAAGCGAAAGAACTCGAGCTCCTAGCGCCTGAAGCTGGACAAAGCAAAGTGGAAGGCACCGAGAATGGAGCAAAGTATTCGCTATTCAAATTTGCACCTGAAAACATTAAATGTAAAAATGATATAAACCACAGAAATTGTGCAGAACATACAAACAGAAACTCTCATCATTTTTTCAAGAGAAGGGGACATATATGGATAAGAAAATTCTAGTAGTAGACGATGAAAAACCAATTGCAGATATATTACAATTTAACCTGAAAAAAGAAGGCTTTGACGTACACTGTGCTTATGATGGCAACTCTGCGATTGAAATGGTAGAGGAAATTAAGCCGGATATGATTCTTTTGGATATTATGCTTCCCCAAAGAGACGGCATTGAGGTTTGCCGTGAGGTACGCAAAAAATATGATATGCCGATTATCATGCTGACAGCCAAAGATTCGGAAATCGATAAAGTACTAGGCTTGGAGCTCGGTGCGGATGATTACGTAACAAAACCTTTCAGCACGAGAGAGCTTATTGCACGTGTGAAGGCAAACTTAAGAAGACATCAGCAGATTTCAGACCGTGCGGTTGAAGAAGAGGAAACCAATGAAATTGAAGTTGGCGCCTTAACTATTCACCCGGATGCATATATTGTATCAAAACGCGGGGATCAAATTGAATTGACACATCGTGAATTTGAATTGCTTCATTACCTGGCAAGACATATTGGACAAGTCATGACGCGAGAGCACCTGCTGCAGACCGTTTGGGGCTATGATTATTATGGGGATGTCAGAACGGTCGATGTAACCGTAAGAAGACTTCGTGAAAAGATCGAGGACAATCCGAGTCATCCGACATGGATCGTTACACGACGAGGAGTGGGGTACTATCTGCGCAATCCCGAACAGGAGTAAAGGAAATTGATGAACAAGGTTGGGTTCTTTCGCTCGATTCATTTAAAGTTTGTAATCATCTATGTATTGCTGATTTTTATTGCCATTCAAACCATTGGGGTCTATTTTGTCCGTCAGCTGGAAACAACCTTGAAGGATAACTTTAAAGCAACGATTGAAGATCGTGTAGACTTGCTAGCTTATTATTTAGAAGAACAGCTGTCTAAGGATCGGAATGCAGAGGATGAAAGCACTCCGACACTGCAGGCTGACATTTATCGCTTATTGCGTGATTACTATTCAGATGATGTGACAGAGGTACGGGTTATTGATGACAATAAGCGAATTCTCGGTTCATCTGATCCTGATAATCAGTATTTAGTGGGACAGACAGCCATTGACACCATCATTAATAAAACTCTGGCAACGAGCCAGCCAGCAAATGAAGAACGTATTGATCGCTCAACAGGCAACCGAATCTGGCGACTTGTGACGCCAATTGAAACAAATGGAGAGATCGTTGGAGTAATTTACCTAGAAGGCAAAATTGAAAATGTATATGAACAAATGAAGCAGATAAATAAAATCTTTGCTTCAGGTACAGCGATCGCATTGGTCATCACTGCTATACTTGGTGTTTTGCTTTCCCAAACGATTACCAAGCCTATTTCTGATATGCGTAAGCAGGCTTTGGCGATGGCGAAAGGAAACTTCTCCCGTAAGGTTAAAATTTATGGTCAAGACGAAATTGGACAGCTTGCGATGACGTTTAACAATTTAACGAAGAAGCTGCAGGAAGCCCATGCGACAACAGAGGGAGAGCGCAGAAAACTGTCTTCCGTTCTTTCCTATATGACAGACGGAGTAATCGCAACAGATCGAAAGGGCCGGGTTATTTTAATCAATGATCCTGCCGCAAAAATGCTAAATGTTTCACGTGAAACAGTGTTGTCTTCCTCTATTGTTTCTTTGCTTGAATTAGAAGATGAATATACGTTTGAAGCCCTTCTAGACGAACAGGATTCGGTCATTTTAGACTATAGTGATCAGCCTAATCCATTAATTTTACGTGCTAACTTTTCAGTCATTCAAAAGGAAACTGGCTTTGTTAACGGCTTAATTACGGTACTTCACGATATTACTGAGCAGGAAAAAATTGATATGGAGCGCAGAGAATTTGTGGCAAACGTTTCTCATGAATTGAGAACGCCATTGACGACGATGAGAAGTTATTTAGAAGCTCTGGCAGAGGGAGCATGGGAAGACCAGGAAATTGCACCGCATTTCTTAAATGTCACTCAAACTGAAACAGAGCGAATGATTCGCCTGGTGAATGATCTCCTGCAGCTATCTAAAATGGATAGCAAGGATTATCGTCTAACAAGGGAATGGATTGATTTTATTCCGTTTTACAATCGAATTATAGATCGTTTTGAATTTACAAAAAGCCAAAATGTGATCTTCGAACGAAAACTGCCAGACCATTCGATATTTGTGGAAATTGATGAAGATAAGCTGACCCAGGTGCTGGATAATATAATTTCAAATGCCTTAAAGTATTCCCCTGAAGGCGGGAAAGTAGCATTTCAGATTGAAGATCAGGAAGGCTTTATTGTGATTAGTATCTCTGACCAGGGAGTTGGAATTCCGAAAGAAAATCTCAGCAAGATTTTTGAGCGTTTCTATAGAGTTGATAAAGCTAGAACAAGAAAGCTTGGCGGCACAGGATTAGGACTTGCCATCGCGAAGGAAATGGTCGAAGCGCATGGAGGGAAAATATGGGCCAATAGTGTAGAAGGCAAAGGGACGACCGTTTCATTCAGTCTGCCTTATGACCGGACAGAAGAGGATGAGTGGGAATGACATATGAAAATATTAAAAATATCATATTAGTCATTTTAGTTGTCCTAAGTGGAGTTTTAACTTGGACTCTATGGACATATCAGCCTAACTTGGAACTGCTTGAAAATCTAAAAACGCTGAAGGAAGAGCCAATTGGTCCTACTAACGAATTCAGCAAGCTTGTCTTGCCTGAGAAGGTCGTCTACCACTATCCGAATAATGAACACTACGGAACGGTTGATATCGGGGAAATCAACAAAACAATAAATGAAATAAAAGAATGGAACCTAACTGATTTTGAGGATCGGAGCAGTGAAGCAGACGTATTAATCTCTTCCATGTATGAACCAGGAAATACGGTTATCACTTATCCAGATAATGTACCGATTGAGCAATATCAAAATGTCATTGCCATTGATGAAGAGGTTGTGCTCACATTTGATTTTGATCATATTGTCATTAACTCAAATAATTTGGACAGAGAAGATGGCATTGTCTATTTTATTTCAAAAAAGTCCAATACCGTTTATCAGAGCCATGTAAGAGCCTCACTTGTTCAATCATTTAAAGATAAATATTTTGAGAACTCGATATTCAATGAGAATTTTTCCGAGTATTTTCGCTACCAGCCATCTGCTGGAACAACCATTTTTATTCCTTCTGGTGAAAGACAGCTTGTTAAATATCAATATTTATCAGAGGAATTTGACTCAGATCGATTTAAGAATCTTCTTTTTAGTGAACCAACGATTGTACAGAAAAATGTTCAGTCTACAATGGAAGAATTCACGGATAGTTCAAGTCTGCTGAGAGTTATGCATGATTCAAATACGATTTCCTATATTAATTTCGATACAAGCACGGAATGGTCTCCAGTAGACAGCAGTTTATTATCCGAAAGTATTGATTATGTCAATAGTCATGGCGGATGGACAGATAATTATCGCTATGATTCATTTGATCAAGCCAGTAATCGAGTTGTCTTCCGTCAGTATGAATTAAACGGATATCCCATTTTTAGTGATAGCTCTAGTAAGTCAACCGTTCAGGTAAGCTGGAGTCAGGGGAAATTCCGCGAATATCGAAGAAGTAATTTCTCTTTCGATGCACCTCTTTCAGATCATATAAAGGTTGATCTTCCATCTGGTGAATCAGTCGTCAATCATTTAGAGAGTCTGGAAGGAATTGAATTAGATCAGCTTGAGGATATTGCAATTGGCTATAAAATGACCAAGGATCCACAAACCAAATTAATTTATCTTGACCCTTCCTGGTACTACTTATATGGCGGGAATTGGATTATGTTGTCCATGGAGGAGACAGGAGGGATCAACCGTGGATTGGAGTAAAATAAAAACAATTTTTATTATCGCGTTTCTCGTACTCGATGTGTATCTCATTTATGAATTCTCAAAGCTTAGGGATGCAAGCCAATTAGCGCTGGAATCGGAAGCTTCAGTAGAAAACAGATTAAGAGCTGATGGCATTGAGTTTCCAGAATTGAAAAATGATAATAATGAAGTGAATTTAATTAATGCTGAACGGGCGGAATTCACAGAGGAAGATCTCGAAGATGCAAAGTTTGATGAACAATCCGCCGAAATTAATAGAGGAAAAGAATTAGTCGTCAGTTTAGATGAACCATATGCAATAGATGAAGATGCTGATCTAGAAGAATTAAACACCTTTTTAGATGCTTATATCATACATGCGGATCAATATGCATTCTGGGAAAGAGGAGAAACAACGATTACATTCTATCAGACATTTGAAGGAAAAATGTTTTACAAAAACAATAATGGCCGATTGACGCTGTTTCTGAATCCAGAAGGTGAAATTGTTTCATATACACAAACACTGCTCACCGGCATTGAAGATCGTGTAGAAGTTGAAGATCCGGTTCCTCCTCTGAGTGCAATGGAGACATTGTATCAAAACGGAAAGCTGCTTCCAAACTCCGTTATTACGGATGTGGAGATCGGTTATTATACGTTCTTAAGTGAAAATACAACTACCTATACACTCACTCCTGTATGGCGTTTTGTAGTAAAAGACCAGGGAAGTCTATATGTAAATGTAAAGTACGGCGATATCATTGATTTAAGCAATATAGAGAATAATTAATGGGGGAGAAATTATGTCCATGCAATTCAGCGTTCTGGCAAGCGGCAGTACGGGGAACGCCATCTATGTGGAAAATGGGGAGCATTCTTTTTTGGTTGACGCAGGACTAAGCGGCAAGCAAATGGAAACCTTATTTCAGCAGATTGACCGAGATATGGGGAAGCTGTCCGGCATCCTCGTGACACATGAACATAGTGATCATATAAAAGGCGTCGGCATCATTGCCCGCAAGTATAAGCTTCCTATTTATGCAAATGAAAAAACATGGCTGGCAATGGACAACTTAATCGGTCAAATTCCAGTGGAGCAAAAATTCACCTTTGGAATGGAAACAGTGAAATCATTCGGAAGTCTGGATATTGAGTCATTTGGTGTTTCACATGATGCGGCAGATCCGATGTTTTATGTATTCCATAGTGGTGAGAAAAAGCTTGTCTTAATTACCGACACAGGTTATGTCAGCGACCGGATGAAAGGATTAATCTCCAATGCAGATGCTTATGTGTTTGAAAGCAACCATGATGTACAGATGCTGAGAATGGGACGTTATCCTTGGAGCATCAAGCGCCGCATTTTAAGCGACGTTGGCCATGTCTCTAATGAGGATGCTGCGATTGCCATGAGCGAAGTAGCAGGTGATCGCACCAAAAGCATCTACCTAGCTCACTTAAGCCAAGATAACAACATTAAAGATTTAGCACGCATGTCTGTCGCTCAAACACTTGAAACACAAGGGATTATGGTTGGAGAACAGTTTACACTTTATGACACCGATCCGAAAACACCGACGATTTTAACGGCAGTTTAAGAATAGAAAGCAGCAGAGGAGCTATCGATCCTTTGCTGCTTTTTTTACATAGATGTTCGTATATGAATAAAACGCAAACAAATTATGAACAAACTCGTAAGATTAACAGAAGATAAGTGTTTTTTTTAGAATTTTATTTTTGCCTGAGTATAATAATGGGTATAGAGGTAAAATAAATGATAGCCATCATCTTATACAAAAAAACCTATAATTAAAAAGGGAAAGGGTGTATGCATATGGGCTATTATGATCAGGATTATGAAAATCGCTCCAGCCGCCAAAAGGGCAAAAAGAGCGGTTATTTTTTGGCGAGCCTTGTGGGGCTCATTCTTGGTGCACTGCTTGTTGTCATAGCACTGCCAAAATTAATTGATTATAATGTTCTTCCATACTCTGCGGAAGAAACGGAACAGCGCACAAATAATAACTCATCAAATGTTGAGACGCAAAATCTCTCCCTTGATGTGGTAACAGATGTGACACAGGCGGTTGATAAAGCCGGTGATGCGGTCGTCAGCATTACAAACCTGCAATCTAACAGCTTTTGGGGAGAGGAAACGGGAAGTGCTCCAGCTGGAACGGGATCTGGTGTTATTTATAAAAAAGACGGCAATAAAGCATTTATTGTCACCAACCACCATGTAGTTGACGGAGCACAGCAACTTGAAGTGAGCCTGGCAAATGGAACCAAGATTCCTGCCACTCTAGTTGGCAGTGATGTGTGGACGGATTTAGCGGTGATTGAAGTAGAAGGTAACGAAATCGATACGGTTGTTGAGTTTGGCGATTCAGATGCCCTGAAAACAGGTGAACCTGTCATTGCAATCGGAAATCCGCTCGGTACATTTGAAGGATCTGTCACACAAGGAATCATTTCCGGTTTAGAGCGGACAGTGCCGGTGGATATTGATCAAAATGGAACAGTGGATTGGCAGGCAGAAGTACTGCAGACAGATGCAGCCATTAATCCAGGAAATAGTGGTGGAGCTCTTGTTAATATTGGCGGCCAGCTAATTGGGATCAACTCCATGAAAATTGCTGAATCAGCGGTGGAGGGAATTGGATTGGCGATTCCAATTAACTATGCAAGACCAATTATTGACGATCTCGAGCAATTTGGCGAAGTAAAACGTCCTTATTTAGGTGTCGGCCTACAGTCCGTTACGGAAATCCCAGGCTATCATCAGCAGCAAACATTACAGCTGCCGCGGGATATTACAACTGGAGTAGCGATTACCCAAGTAGAACCAAATTCACCAGCCGCACAAGCTGGACTGCAGGAATTCGACGTTATCGTTGAAATGGATGGAGAAGTAATAGATGATGTTATTGGCTTGCGAAAGCATTTATATAACCAGAAAAAAGTCGGTGACCAAATGCAAGTCGTCATTTATCGCAACGGTGAGAAGCAAGAAGTAACGGTAAAGCTGAGTGACGCCTCTACTTTTTAGGTAAAAGGTATTCAGCAATCAAGCAAGCTCTAGTTGTCTAAAATATGTGGAAGCTAGAAATACTAAACAGGAGAGCATAACGCACTCCTGTTTTTTCTGTGCAAAAATCAAAACACATAAAAGGTGTCAGTATGTTAAGATGTAGTGTGGATAACTGGAAGATGGAAGGTTTTACAGAGTTTATCCACATTGTTAATAAATTGATGTAAAAAAGAGGAGCGTTTTAAAAGTGAAAATTTACTGCTGTGAGGAACATGTAGAGCTAGCCATTGATATGATTGTGGATGAGCTGGAAACTTTCCCGCAATTAACACAAATGGAAGACGAACAAAAATTATCAACAGCCTGTGAATATTGTCGAAATACCGCAATATATGTTGTGGCGAACAAGTGATTCCATACCATATGTGGATAGAAAATGTGGACATGTGGATAACTACTGTGGATATGTTGTTTGTACCTGAGGATTGCCTGTGAATATCTAGCTATTTTTTTAGATAAACGGTAGGCCATCAGAATGAATTTACTGAAACCCTATATTCTTTTTCTGGAATTTTTCGATATACTATTATAAATTTCCATAAAGGATGTGAGCTGTGATGATTCAAAGGTTTTACAGATCGAGAGCTTTTCTTGCTGTTTTAGCTTTAATGCTGATCCTGCCCTTTACAGTTGGAGAGCATGCTGGAGCAACAAATGATGTGCAAAAAAACTCGACAGCAGCAGAATCGACAGAAAATACATCCACAGAGCAGACATCATTGACAGAAGAATTAAATGCCATTCTTCAAGATGAACGGCTTTCCGGTGCATTAACAGGCGTTAGCGTAAGAAATGCTGAAAACGGAGAAATGGTTTATGCCCAAAACGGGGATATACGACTTCATCCTGCCTCCAATCAAAAAATTCTCACAGGAGCAGCAGCATTAGCAACACTTGGTGGTGACTATCAATTTTCAACGGAGATTTTAACAGATGGAATGGTAAGAGGGAAAGTACTTCAAGGAAACTTATACATAAAAGGCAAAGGTGATCCAACCCTTTTAAAAAAGGATCTAGATGCATTTGCTAGAGAACTGAAAGCAAAAGGCATTGAAAAAATTAATGGAGATATTATCGGAGACGACAGCTGGTATGACGATGTGCGCTTATCAACTGACTTGAACTGGGATGACGAATCGAACTATACAGGTGCACAGGTCTCAGCTCTTACCTTATCTCCTAATGAAGATTATGATATGGGCACAGTCATTGTAGAAGTGACGGCTGGGAAAAAGACCGGCGATAAGCCACAGATTACCGTCACTCCAGCAACTGACTATGTGAACATCGTAAACGAGGCAGCTACTGTCGCAAAAGGCGAATCAAAAAGCATCTCGATCAGCAGAGAACACGGTACCAATGATATTGTCATTAAAGGAAAAATCCCGCTAGAAGGTTCAGCGTCGCGATCATGGGTATCTGTATGGGAACCAACAGGTTATGTGCTGGATGTGTTTGCGAAGTCACTGCAAGAACAAGAAATCAAGCAGATTGGCAAAAACGAAGTAAAACATGGCGTAACAGCTGAGGATGCAGAGCTGCTGACCTCCAAACAATCCATGCCATTAAAAGAATTGTTCCTGCCATTTATGAAGCTCAGCAACAATGGCCATGCGGAAATGATCGTTAAAGCTATGGGCAAAGAGATTCATGGGGAAGGCAGCTGGGAGAAGGGACTCGATGTCGTTGAAAGCCAGCTCAACTCGTTTGGACTGGACATGGAATCCATCCTGCTCCGTGACGGATCAGGTATGTCTCATAAAAATCTTATTCCAGCAGAGCAGCTAACAAAGCTGCTTTATGAAATACAAGATGAACCATGGTATCCTCAATTTGAACATTCCTTGCCTGTTGCAGGAATTTCAGACCGGCTAGTAGGCGGAACATTGCGCAACCGACTTAAGGGTGAGAACACACAAGGAAACGTCAAAGCGAAAACCGGCTCCCTTACTGGTGCCAACACCCTCTCCGGCTACGTTACAACAAAAAGTGGCGAGAAGTTAATCTTCTCAATTATGATGAACAACTATATCAGGGGGTCGATGACGGAAATCCAAGACAGGATTGTGGAGACACTGGCGAAGCAGTGAACTAGCGGGAAACCGTCAGTCCATGACTAGATAAATAAATGAACATAAATTCCTGGCGATTATTTCGCCGGGATTTTTTTGCCTTCAGATGCAAGTTTCATGATTTACTCAAAAACAACGATCGTCATTATTGTTATAATAGAATAGATAAATTGAACGAGCGGAGGAACTATAATAATGAGCCAATACCCGAATTGCCCAAAATGCCAATCTGCATATACTTACGATGATGGAACATTTCTTGTATGCCCGGAGTGCGGATACGAGTGGAGTGCAAATGAGGAAACAGAAGCTGCTGGAGATACGAAAATCGTCAAAGATGCTAACGGAAATATTTTAAATGACGGCGATACCGTGAGTGTGATAAAAGATCTGAAAGTCAAAGGCAGTTCATCCGTATTGAAACAAGGTACGAAAGTGAAAGGAATCCGCTTAGTGGACGGAGATCATGATATTGATTGCAAAATCACTGGATTTGGTGCCATGAAATTAAAATCCGAATTTGTGAAGAAAATATAAGAAAATAAACAAGCAGGAGCCACCATGAAAAGACTACTTTTGATTTTTGCTGCAGCCGCAGCCATGATCTTTTTCTTACTGAACATGAACGGAACCAAAGAACAAAAACAGGATTTATATGTAGCAACAGATGGAAATGATGAAAATGATGGATCTATAACAGAGCCCTTTCGCACACTGACAAAAGCTGCTTTAGAAGCGGAAGCCGGGACAACTGTACATATCCATGAAGGAATTTACGAAGAGCAGCTGGTCATCCAACATAGCGGCACAAAATCAAATGGGGTTATTTTTCAGCCCTATCATGATGAAGATGTGATTCTGAGTGGTGAAAACATACCAAGTGAGGAAGGCGATACTGCCCTCATTACGATCGACAGCAAAGACTATGTGACAATTAAGGGCCTCATGATTCAGGATTTAACGACGGAATTAACGGATGAAACCGTCATGGGCATTTTTGTGACAGGCTCCAGCAGCCATATTACATTGGACAGCAACCATATCCAGCGTATTGAAACACATGCAGACGATGGAAATGGCCATGGTATTGCTGTTTATGGAACGGAGCCTATGAAGGACATAACGGTGACCAACAATACTGTACAAGACCTCAAGCTGGGCGCAAGCGAAGCACTTGTCCTCAATGGCAATATTGATGGTTTTAATATCGAAGATAACACTGTAAGCCGCAATGATAATATCGGCATTGATCTGATCGGCTATGAAGGAGTCGCTGCAGATCAAGACGCAGACTACGTGCGCAATGGGGTGGTAGCTCGTAACACGGTTCATGACATCTCAACTTATGGCAACCCGGCATATGGCGAGGAATACAATGCGGCCGGCATCTACGTTGATGGCGGAAAAGAAATCACAATCGAAGAAAATACCATCTATGGCAGTGATATCGGCATCGAAGCCACTTCCGAACATGCTGATCAATACGCGGAAAACATTGAGATCATCAACAATAATATTTATGAAAACTTTTACACAGGCATCTCCATTGGCGGATACGACGAAAACCGCGGCGGTACAATCAATTCCTATATTGGACACAACATCCTTTTCCGAAATGATACCCTTGATCTCGCCGGCGGACAGCTAATGATCCAGCATGACGTAAAAGACAATACCATTGAAAAGAATACCCTAACAGCAGGTCCATCCAGCATCTATATCACCAACTTCTTCACGACCAACGAAAATACAACACTAAGCGATAATGTATTTCAAAAAGAAGATGGAGAAGACGGCATTTGGATATGGAAGGATGAAGAGTATGCGTCCTTGGAAGAGTTTAAAGCAGCATACCAGGGGACGGTTCTGTTGGAGAGCTTAAAGTAAAATAGTTTTCTTAAAAGCTCTCCACCCAATTGATACAGTTAAAAAAACGCAGAGAAAAGGAAGCAGCACACTATGAAAATTACCATCATATCCGTCGGAAAACTAAAAGAAAAATACCTAAAACAAGGCATAGACGAATACCTAAAACGCCTCACAGCCTACGCCAACGTCAACATCATTGAAGTCCCTGACGAAAAAGCACCAGAAAACATGAGCCCAGCCGAAGAAGAAGAAGTCAAAAACAAAGAAGGCAAAAAAATCCTCACCCACATCAGCCAGGACACCTACGTTATTACCCTTGAAATAGGCGGGAAAATGCTAACCTCAGAACAACTCGCTGAAAAGCTTGATAGCCTTGCTACATATGGGAACAGCAAAATTGCCTTTGTTATTGGCGGATCGCTTGGGCTTAGTGATGAAGTAAAGGCTGCCAGCAAGTTTGCTTTGTCTTTTTCAAAGATGACGTTTCCTCATCAGCTAATGCGGCTGGTATTGGTGGAGCAGGTTTATCGGAGTTTTCGGATTAATCGGGGGGAACCGTACCATAAATAAGTGCGGTTTTGCGTTTTATAAATGACAAGTGTCATCTGTATCTATTGACGCCTGTCGATATTTTCATGGATGCCCTGTAATGTACGATAAAGGTACAGAAATGGAGGGGCATTTATATGAAACGTATAGCATTGATCGATATTTTAAGAGGAATCGCTATTCTGGGGACACTTGGAACGAATATTTGGATTTTTGCCCATTTAGGGGATCTAAAGTATATAACGACTACAGACTTTACCAGTTGGTCGAGTATAAATGATATTTTACGCCTCCTTGTACTGTTCGTATTTAACGGCAAGCTGCTTGGCATGTTAACGATAATGTTCGGAGTAGGAATGGAGATTAAATATCAGCAATCCATTAGGCACAATAAGCCTTGGATCGGTATGTATAAATGGGTAATCGTATTTTTAATGGTGGAAGGTCTTCTGCACTACCTACTAGTAATGGAGTATGATGTGCTCATGAGCTATGCCGTTACTGCAGGAATTATTGCGGTCATACTTAAGCGCGGAGAGAGGGTAATGAAAAGGGCGTTGTGGGTTGCGGGAGCTATTCATTTAGGGCTGCTTGCTCTAATTTTTACTTCCATGCTATTTGGACCGGCGTTTTCAATGGCAAGCTCTCCACAGTTGCTTGCAATATATGCAGAGGGAACATGGCTGGATCAGGTACAGAATCGTCTCATGAATTTTATGTTCTTTAGAGCAGAGGCAATCTTTATTATTCCTTTAAATATTATTTTATTTATTGTTGGTATAAAGCTGATGCGCAGTGGTGTGTTCTCCTTTACTGAGCATGGCATTGCTATTCAAAGGAAATTGCTCATTTGGGGATTAGGTCTAGGTCTGCCTTTGAATATGTTGACTTTTGTACCAGGCGGTCTATTTGATTTACCTGTCCGTTATCTGTTTGCTCCTGTCCTTGCATTAGGCTATATAGGACTGATTGCTTATATTGTACGTAAGTGCAGTACGTGGGGAATGTGGAAGTGGCTTGAGAAAACGGGGCGTATGTCTTTAAGCTGTTACATTCTGCAAAACATTACTGCTTCAGCTATTTTCTACGGATGGGGTTTAGGTCTTGGAGGTAGTCTAAATAGTGTGGAAATTATAGGGATTTTTTGTATGATAGTAGTAGGGCAAATTATACTGTCGAATATGTGGTTAACTAAATTTCCTTATGGACCGGTCGAATGGCTGCGGAAGGGAATGCTGCAGAGGCTGGAAAGATAGGGGTGTTAGATACTGGAATGGTATCCTAAAAGTCAGGCAAGATATTATTTAATTATTGATGTACTGACCGTCCTGCTATTTAGCTATGCGGTTGTCGTCTCAGAGCAGATTCCGTCACTTATTTTTAAGGTTGTATTAATCGTCATTTATATAGGCGTCTATTACACGGCACTATGGTATCAGGATGGTCTGTTGCTTCCTGCTGTTGTGCTTGGTTTTGTTATGACAGCATATTTGGCTTATTTAAGCGGTCCACAGTGGATTTTCTTTCAGTTTGCCTTTGCAGATTTTGTCGGGCGTGCTGTCAACCGGCATATTTTATGGATTGCTACGTGCGTAAATTTTATCCTCCTAGCGAGCCTCGTTTGGCGCTATCAGGAGATACTGTTTTCAAATGCGCAATCAATTGTACTGGCTGTTATGCTTTTTATCCTGCTGTTACCGTGGTTACGCTATTATATTGAAAAATCCAAGCTGCTTCAGCGTGAGGTTGATGAAGCGTCGGTTTACATTGCGATGCAGCAGGAACGTCAGCGGATTGCCCGCGATTTGCATGATACTTTAGGGCATACGCTGACGGTCATAAAGGTAAAAACAGAGCTCGTTTCCAGGCTGGTGCCAAACGACAATCACAGGATTCATAAGGAACTTGATGATATGGTTCTAACAGTCCGAACAGCACATAAGCAGGTGCGTGAAATTATATCGGAAATAAATTTTTTATCTTTGCAGGAAGAGCTTAAGCATTGTGAGCAGTTGATTAAGAATGCCGGTATCCGTGTGCAGATTGATTATCAGCTTACCAATATTCTGCTGTCTAGTGTGCAGGAAACGATGCTTGCCTACAGTATCCGAGAAGGAGTAACGAATGTTGTAAAGCACAGTCATGCTAATGATTGCAGCATACATCTATATCAGAATGAAGACCGGGTAGTAGCAGCTATTATCGATAACGGAATCGGTTTATCCGAAAAGCAGCATGGCAATGGACTGTTTACAATGAAGGAACGGATGAGGTCATTAAAGGGAAATGCCGAAGTGACGTATGATCAGGAAGGAACAAAGGTGCTTCTGACTATACCATTGGATCCGATTCGGGAGGGCGTGAAATGATTAGACTTAGTATCGCTGAGGATCAGCAACTGCTGAGAGGTGCCTTAATATCCATTATGGAGCTTGAGGATGATTTACATATTGTGGGTGAAGCAGCAGATGGAGCAGAAGCATGGGCTTTAATTGAAAAGGAAAAGCCGGATGTATGCATTTTGGATATTGAAATGCCGCATTTGTCCGGGTTGGAAGTAGCTGCGAGAATACGCCATCACAATTATCCTTGCAAAATTATGATTATGACAACCTTTGCGAGAGCCGGTTATTTGCAGGAAGCAATGGATTTGAATATTGAAGCATATCTTCTGAAAGACGAACCTATCCAATATGTAATTGGTGCAATACGCAAAATTATGCAAGGTGAAAGGGTAATCAGTCAGGATCTTGCCGCTACTTTATTTATGAATGAGAAAAATCCTCTGAATGACCGGGAAATCAATGTACTTAAGCTCGTGAAGCATGGCTATACGACGAATGAAATTAGTAAAAGGTTATTCCTGACTAAAGGCACAATTCGCAACTATTTATCTTTATCCATTCAAAAACTTGAAGTTGAAACAAGGCAGCAGGCTGTACAAAAGGCAAATGAAAAGGGCTGGATATAAATTGTAGTTTAAAAACCTCCTTTATTTATGATGAATTAAAACTATCAGAGACCGTTAACACATAACGGTCTCTTTCAAACTATATTAAATCTCCACCTCACTCATCAACGCATGCCTATTCCCCTCACCATCCTCAAAAAACACCATCCAAGTCTCGGTTTCTCCCATCTTAGCCACCATATGAGGTTCATCAATAAACCGTACATCTTCCGCTACTAATCGCTCATAAGAATCTCTAATATCACTCACTTGAAAATAAATAACTGAACTCGCATGAGCAAATTCTTCTTTCTCTGGAAGTGATAGCAAAAGTCTCAAACCATTGCTTTCAAAAAACGCCATATTATCCGTGTTAAATAAAAGAGATAGGCCAAGTTTCTGTTTATAAAAATCTATAGCTCTATCTAAATCTTTAACAGGTATACCAATTTGTCCGACTTTTTGGATCATATTCATTCCCCTTTCAATATGCTTTTTAATATTCTTCATGTTCTTCAGCAGCCATGTCTGTCAGGTATAAATTCAAACTGCCGCTTCATAAATAATCAAGTATGTCCAACCTTTAAGAAGTCTTGTATCTATATTTTACCATTTTTAAACAGGTGAATAATAGGGTTCTTAGGCATAGTGATATACAAATCACTTTAAAAAATTGCTAGATTTCAATTATTCAAAAAATAAGCCTATTGATCTATCCAAATAAGCCTAAAATACGCATTAATTCATATTGATTAATAGTATTTCGCTATGTGATACTGAATGAAAGCGTTTGCGCAAATATGAAACTTCATGAGAAAGCCATTCACTTATTTTACTTTACCTATTTATGCAAACGTTTCCACTGTTATTAGTTATACAGTTGAAACTACTCAAATAGGAAGGGAGAGAAGAACTTTATGCAAAAAAGTTTAGGCAGGCGGTTTACTGTATTAATCTTGATTTTCATGATGCAGCTAAGTGTTACTTTGCCGTTTGTTCCAAATCAGGAGGTACATGCAGAATCGAGTAGCGATAACCGTACGGTTCGTCTGACGTATGAACGCGAAGATGGGAATTATGAGGGCTGGGATGTTTGGGTTTGGAATACGGGAGTGAAGGACGATAATATTGATTTTACGAAATTTGAAAACGGTGCGGCTACTGCTTTTATTGAGGTAGCTCCGACTACAAAGGAAATAGGCTTTATCATTCGAAAACAAGATTGGAGTGACCGTGAGCCGAATAATCAGCAGATTGATCGTTTCATCCAGATCAATCAGCAGGAATCAGTCACCAAAGCAACTGTACAGCAGGGGAATGAAGATGTTCATATCGTCCCTGAAATTCCACAAGCACAGATTAATAACGGGGCTGCAGCATTCTATTATCGTGATTCCGATTTGTATGAGAATGACGAGATGGATAGCCTGGAAAAAGTAGAATTAAAGGTTGCAAATGATACGTTTGAGATGGTCTATGATGAAGCAAATGAACGCTATGAATATGTATATGAGGATTTTCCAGAAGGAACCTATCCTTATTCATTCCTTGTAACGAAGGACGGTCAGACGGTAGAAGTCACCGATCCGTATAATGAGGAGTCTGTCATTAAGAATCTGAAAGTGGAGATGGCTGTATCTGGGACCGTAACTCCGAATAGCATTCATTATAACGAAAATGCCGTTCTTTCTCTGAATATCGAAAACGAGAGCGGTGCGGGAATACGGGAAATTTTTGCTGATGCGTCAGCACTCGGCGGACCAGAAAAATTAGCAATTGATCCTGAATTAAATGAAGGGACGATCGCAGTCAAAGAAGATGTGCCTGCTGGGGTAAAAGAAATTCCGCTCACGATCGTTGATGAATTCGGCAATGAACATAACGGGACAGCGACAGTTGAAGTAAAAACGCGTGAACTTGCTGAAGGAGAAGACTTTGACTGGGACGAAGCGGTTATTTACTTTCTTTTAACAGACAGATTTTTTGATGGAGATACAACGAATAATGATCCCTATAATTTAAATTACGATAAAAGTAAGCCGGGTACCTATCAGGGTGGAGATTTAAAGGGGATTACCGAGAAGCTGAATTATCTCGACAACCTTGGAGTCAATACGATTTGGATCAGCCCTATTGTAGAAAATATCAAATATGATGTCCGTCATAATACCCAGGATGCTTTTCCTGATCAGCCTTTTTACGGATACCATGGATATTGGGGAAGTGATTTCGAAAATTTAAATCCGCACTTTGGGGATATCGAAGACCTACATGAGCTGATTGATGAAGCAGCAGCCCGCGATATGAAAATAATGGTCGATGTGGTCCTTAATCATGCTGGGTACGGCTTGAAAGAGGTTGATGGTGAACTTCCTGAAGCTGAACAGCCTCCAGGATACCCGACGGATGAAGAACGATCTATGTACAGTTCTTTGGTAAGACAGGGAAGTAATGTAGGCAGTGATGAGGTTACTGGTGAACTTGCAGGTCTTCCAGATTTTATCACAGAAGATCCAGAGGTTCGTGACCAGGTCATACAGTGGCAAAAAGACTGGATCGAAAAATCGCGGACGGAAAATGGCAATGCTATCTCTTATTTCCGAGTGGATACGGTTAAGCATGCTGAACATACCACATGGAAAGCATTTAAAAATGCCATGACAAATGCAGATCCTTCTTTCAAGATGATTGGCGAAGCTTGGGGAGCCAATCAGTATGAAGATTTTGATTTCCTGGAGACAGGTGAAATGGATTCATTGCTTGATTTTCAGTTTAAAGAAATTGCCAGAGATTTTGTTAATGGCAATATCGAACATGCGAATGAGCTCCTTGAGAGCAGAAATAGCAGTCTCTCTAATACAGCAACGCTCGGGCAATTCCTTGGCAGTCATGATGAAGATGGTTTCTTATATTCCCTCGGCAATGATGAAGGAAAGTTAAAGGCAGCAGCCTCACTGCAGCTGACAGCAAAGGGACAGCCAGTGATCTATTATGGCGAGGAACTTGGCTTAAGCGGAGCGAATAACTACCCAATCCAGGATAATCGGTACAACATGGACTGGGAACGGACCAAAGATAATGCCATTTTAAATCATTATGAAAAGGTGCTTAATTTCCGAGAGGAATTCTCTGAGACACTTTCCCGCGGTACACGATCTGCTATTGCAGGGTCAGATGCAGAGCAATTTCTGCTGGTTGAACGCAAGCACAAGGATGAATCTGTTTATGTAGGCTTGAATGTCTCAAACGGTGTAAAAGAAGTAACTCTAGCTGTCGACTCAGCTGACACTGTGGTGACGGACCATTATTCGGACAGCGAATATAAAGCGGATGGTGATCAGATTACGATTAAACTTCCATCCATGGCTGAAGGCGGAACTGTCCTGCTGACTGCAGAAAATGGTGCAATCATCGAGAAAGAAAAGCAAGAGGAAGCAGAGATTCCTGAGGATACACTAAGGGTTCATTATGAACGATCAGACAATGATTTTACAGGATTAGGACTATGGTTCTGGGGAGATGTGGAAAAGCCTTCGGAACAAAATGGAAGCTGGCCAAATGGAGCAACGGCGTTCACGGATAACCCTCTAACCGACTACGGTGCCTATGTGGATATCAAGCTGACGGAAGCTGCCGAGACAGTCGAGATGCTTGTCAATCATTCCAATGGGGCCAATATAACAGGGGATATTTCGGTCGATATTCTATCACCTGAAATGAATGAAATTTGGCTATCTGAGGATGGAAACGTTTCGCTATATGAACCAGCTGACCTTGATCCAAATACACTGCGGATTCATTATTATAGTGAGAGCGGTGCCTATGAACCTTGGGGATTATGGTCATGGGGCGATGTAGCGGAGCCAAGTACGAACTGGCCTATGGGTGCTCAGGCATTTTCCAATGAGCGAGCGGGGAAATATGGTGCATATGTAGATGTAAACCTCGCTGAAAATGCTGAAGAAATGGGCTTCCTATTAGTAGAAAGACAAAATGGAGGCAGTCAGACTGGCGATATGGTTTTCTCAAAATTTGAAGAGCATAACCAAATTTTCATTAGAGAGGGAGACAACACTGTCTATACCAATCCCTATTATCAGTTTGAACAAGGAATTGAGTATGGCGAGCTGGTTGCATTAGACAAGATTGAACTGACAATTTCATCAACAGCAGATTTCACAGAGCAGGAACTCCTCGAAAATATTGAGCTGAAAGACAAAGATGGAAATGCAGTGAAAATAAGCTCAGCTGTAAAGAATGAAGATGGCAAGACTGTTCATTTGAAGGGTTCTTTTGATGTGGAACTTGCGCCATACAGTGCTGCTTTTATGAATCGCTCTGTACAGGTGAATAAGAGCTATAAGCTTACCGATAAGCTATTTAGCTATGATGGCGATGATCTCGGAGCAACATTAAACAAAAATAAATCTGCGACGTTAAAGGTTTGGTCGCCAAGTGCGGATCAGGTCTCGGTTATTTTATACGATAAAAAGAATCAAGACAAAGTGGTTGGCAAGCCTGTTCCGATGAAGAAAGGTAATCATGGAGTCTGGGAGGTTACGCTAAACAAACGCAATACGGGTGTTTCTAACCTTAAGGGATATTATTATCATTATGAAATCGATCGGGATAGAGAAAAAGTGCTCGCCCTCGATCCGTATGCAAAATCAATGGCAGCATGGAATGTGGAAGAAGCAAGTGAATTTCCAGTTGGAAAAGCAGCAATTGTAGATCCATCGAAAATTGGCCCGAAACTCCGTTATGCAGATATTGACGGATTTGAAGAACGGGAAGATGCCATTATTTATGAGGCGCATATCCGTGACTTTACATCAGATCCGAGTATTAAAGATGATTTGAAATCCGACTATGGAACGTTTTCTGCATTCATTGAGAAGCTGGATTATTTGGACGATTTAGGCGTTACACATATTCAGCTGCTTCCGGTCATGAACTTTTACAATGTAAATGAATATGATCGTAAAAGACTTCTAGAGTATACATCCAGTGACAACAATTATAACTGGGGTTATGATCCGCATAGTTATTTTTCATTAACTGGCATGTATTCTGAGAATCCGGATGACGCCGAGAAGAGGATAAAGGAATTTAAAACCTTAATTAAGGAAATCCATAAGCGTGATATGGGCGTCGTCCTTGATGTCGTGTACAACCATACAGCAAAGGTAGAAATCTTTGAAAATCTTGAACCGAATTACTATCACTTTATGGATGCAGATGGGACGCCAAGAGAGAGTTTTGGCGGCGGGCGTTTAGGCACGACACATGAAATGGCCAGAAAAGTCCTTGTTGACTCGATCACGTATTGGGTGGATGAATTTAAAGTGGATGGATTCCGCTTCGACATGATGGGAGACCATGATGCCGAGACCATCCAAATCGCCTATGACAAAGCAAAAGAACTGAATCCAAACATCATTATGGTTGGAGAAGGATGGAGAACATACGAGGGCGATGAAACTGGCGGAGATGTGATGCCGGCAGATCAGGATTGGATGCAGCATACAGATAGCGTTGCGTCATTCTCCGATGAAATTAGAAATGAGCTGAAATCTGGTTTCGGTTCAGAAGGGGAACCTCGCTTTTTAACGGGCGGACCAAGGAATATTCAGCAGATTTTCGATAACGTGACTGCCAATCCGCATAATTTTCTGGCAGATGACCCTGGTGATGTTCTAACTTATATTGCTGCACATGATAATTTAACTCTTCATGACGTAATCGCACAGTCGATTAAAAAAGATCCAAAAGACCATGAAGAAGAAATTCATAAGCGCATAAGGCTTGGAAATACCCTGGTGCTGACATCACAGGGAACAGCCTTCCTGCATTCTGGTCAGGAATATGGCCGAACAAAGCAATTCCGGCACGAGGATTTCAAGAATCCTGTAGAAAATCCGCCATACAAATCAACGTTTATGACGGATAAAGACGGCAATCCATTTGAATACCCATATTTCATCCATGATTCCTATGATTCAAGTGATGCTGTCAATAAGTTTGATTGGGAAAAGGCAACAAATACGAAAAAGTATCCTGTTCAAACAGAGACAAAGAACTATACAGAGGGACTTATTGAACTGCGCCGCTCCACGGATGCCTTTACTTTGGGCACAAGAGATGAAGTAAACAATAACGTAACTCTTATCGATGCCCCAGAAATACAGGAGCAGGATCTAATTATTGGTTACCGCGCCAAAGTGTCCGAGAAGGAATCGTATTATGTATTCATTAATGCGGACGATCAAGAACGGACACTTACGCTTGATGACTATGACCTAAGCAGCGGTAAAGTAATAGTTGACAGTGATGAAGCAGGAATTAAAGAGGTGAAAGACCCATCTGGTTTTGAATTGTCTAAAGACAGCATTACAATTGATGCTTTAACAGCGGTGATTGTGAAAGTAGGCAAGGAGAAGAAACCTGGGAAGGGGAAAAAACGTTAACACAGCTAGAAAAGGCGAGTCAAAAATAATCAGATAAAGAAAAACCCGAATTATTAGCCTTGCTAATAGTTCGGGTTTTTCTGCTCTGTTTTCCCCAATAGAAAAAGGGTTGAACTCCAAGCCTTTTTTGAATCTACCTGCGATATTCCTTCTCAGTACCGCCGCTAAATTGAATCTCTAACTCAATATTTTGCGCGTCTTCAGGTATGCTGAATGCCTCACTTACTGTAGTTAAAACTTCTTCATCTGGTGTATTTTCATCAAAGTTAAAAGAGGAAAATATACTGTCTAGTTCTTCCATCGCTGCGTCACCATTTAAATCGATATCTTGTGATTGATCTCGATAAGATGCTTCCATTTGGTCATTTGTTTCATTTTCATAGTCAACTTCAACAGCATCATTCATGTCTTGATAATCCGCATCAAGATCAAAATGTGTAAAATTGTATCCAGTAGTAGTATCATTGTTATCGTTCGTTGCATTATTTTCTTCTGTTTGCTGCTGTTCATCCTCTGCCGCGTTTTGAGGAGGATTCTCTACTTCGTCATTATCACCACAAGCAACCAGTACGATTGATAAAATCAGTGTAATGCCAACCCATAGTATACTTCTTTTCACTAGGATATCACTCCTTAATTTTCGTTGTTTTCATTATTACCGAATTAAATGCAGGATAAACATCTAAGCCAATATCCCCTTCTGCATGTCAAGCACAGGAAAAAATTTTAATCTCCACATATTTTTGTTAAAATACTTATAACAAAATAGATGATTATTAGGTGCCCGGGAGGTCTATTCATGATAACGATTAAAGAAATAGCTGAAAGGGCAAGTGTTTCGCGCACAACCGTTTCAAGAGTTCTCAATAATAATGGTTACGTTAGTGACGATGTTAAGAAGAGAGTATTAAAGGTAATTGAGGAAACAGGTTATATTCCCAGTGAAAATGCTAAATCTTTGCGGACGAAAAAAACGAAAGTGATCGGTGTTATTCTTCCTAAAATCAGCACTGAAACATCGAGCCGTCTTGTAAAAGGATTGGATGAGGTGTTTGCAAAAAAGGGCTATCAGATCCTTTTAACCAATACCAATCTTGTTCCTGAAAAGGAGATAGAGTATTTGAGGCTTTTAAAAAGCAGGCATGTGGATGGAATTATATTGTCTGCGACGATTATTAATCAGGCATTGATTGAGGAGATTAATGGGCTGAAAAGTCCATTTGTTACAGTTGGACAGCAGGTCTCGGAAATTTCCAATGTGCTTTTTGATGATTATCAGGCATCTAAAGATTTGGTTAATCTCATGATAAAAAAAGGGTACAAGCATATTGCATTTATTGGTGTGGACGAAGAGGACCGTTCCGTAGGCTATTTAAGGAAAGCTGGTTACTTGGATGCAATAAAAGAAAATAACTTGCCAATCGAAGACTGCTGGGTTCAAAAGGGAATCTTTGATGTTGATTCTGGCTATTATTCTATGAGTGAAATAATGAAAAATTCTAAGCAAAAGCCTGATGCTGTACTCGCTGTAACAGATCGGCTTGCTATTGGAGCTATGCAGTATATTAAAGAAGCTGGTTTATCCATACCAGATGATATCGCAGTAGCAGGTATGGGTGCGTCTGAGCTGTCCAGATTTGTTTCTCCGTCTTTAACAACAATTGACTTCTCAATAGAGGAAGTTGGGCGCGAAGCAGCCGATTTATTATTAGAACAAATAAATGGAAGAAATTCTTATGAAAAAAATAGAAAAGTAAAATATAGACTTATTGAACGTTCAAGTATATAATGACGGTGTAATCGATTTCATTTTAAGGATTTGGATTACACTTTATTTTTTTAAAACATGGAATCGATACCATAAAGTTGAATTTTCTAAATAGTTGTTGTATTTTTAGTTATATGGAATCGATTCCATCCAAAAAACAGGGGTGATTAAGATGTCGGAGAATCGCAAAATTGCACAAGATGTAATTGAGGCTGTTGGCGGCAAGGGTAATATTCAATCAGTAGCCCATTGTGCAACAAGACTAAGAATCATGGTCAATGATAAAGAAAAAGTCAATCAGGAACAGGTAGAACAAATCAGTAAAGTAAAAGGAGCGTTCTATAATTCCGGCCAATATCAGATTATTTTTGGTACAGGTACAGTTAATAGAATTTATGAAGAGATAACAGGTTTGGGGCTCGATACGAAGTCTGCCTCCGAACAGAAAAAAGAAGCCGTAAAAAGCGGTTCGAAATTTCAACGGGCGATCCGTACTTTTGGAGATGTCTTTGTACCCATTATTCCTGTATTAGTGGCAACAGGATTATTTATGGGTGTCCGCGGCTTGGTCATGCAGGAACAAATATTAGACCTCTTTGGCATGCAGCCGGAAGATATATCAGAGAACTTCTTGCTATTTACACAGGTTTTAACAGATACAGCATTTGCTTTCCTGCCAGCACTTGTTGCCTGGTCAACGTTTAGAGTATTTGGAGGAACTCCGATTATTGGTTTGGTTCTTGGTCTGATGCTAGTATCCCCTTCCCTGCCAAATGCCTATGATGTTGCAGGAGGCAATGTGGAAGCACTGCGTTTCTTTGACATTATTCCAGTCGTTGGTTACCAAGGATCTGTCATTCCGGCATTTATCGCAGGTCTCATTGGTGCAAAGCTTGAAAGAGCGATAAGAAAACGAACACCTGAATCATTGGATCTAATTCTTACGCCGTTTCTTACGCTGCTTGTAATGATTGCCCTTTCCCTATTAGTGATCGGACCTATTTTCCATGCAGTTGAACAAGGAATTTTAGATGTAGCCACAAATGTCCTATCGTGGCCATTTGGGTTGGCCGGCCTATTAATCGGCGGATTGAATCAGCTGATTGTTATCACAGGTGTCCACCATGTGTTCAATATGCTGGAAATTCAGCTGCTTGCTGAGTTTAATAACAATCCATATAACGCTATTGTAACTGGTGCAGTAGCTGCACAGGGCGGAGCCGCTTTGGCAGTTGGATTAAAGACGAAATCTGCAAAGTTAAAGGCACTGGCTTTGCCATCTTCATTATCAGCGTTTTTGGGAATCACAGAGCCAGCTGTTTTCGGGGTAAACCTTCGTTATGGGAAACCATTTATTATGGCACTGATTGGCGGAGCCGCAAGTGGATTTTTAGCTTCAATATTAGGGATAAAGGCAACGGGTATGGCAGTTACCGCACTTCCTGGCATACTGCTTTATTTAGATGGCCAGGTTCTGCAATATATTTTAGTAAACGTTGTTGCCGTTGCTGTTGCGTTTGTTTTGACATGGATGTTCGGCTTCTCTGATAAAGAACAAGAGAAAATAGGCAAGCCTGAGTAATGCTTTGACTGCAGCAGGCCTGGAGGGTCAGCAACCGCCCCGCTGGAAAGCGAGTACCCTGGAGTGGAAATCGCACTATGAAACTACTTTTTAAATACAACAATTTGCGAAAATTACCATTCCTTTAGAGGAGGTTCTGGAATGACAGAAATCCTTATTCAAAAAGCTTACAAGGAAGTAAAGAAATATAGAAATATGGTTAAAAATGATCCTTACCGGCTGAACTATCATCTTATGCCGCCGGTAGGACTGCTGAATGATCCGAATGGGTTAATCCAATTTAAAGGTGTATATCATGTTTTCTACCAATGGAATCCGTTTGAAACGGCCCATGGAGCAAAATTTTGGGGTCATTATACATCGGAAGATATGGTTTATTGGCGGGAGGAGCCAATTGCCTTGGCTCCAGATGAGTGGTATGACCAAAACGGCTGTTACTCTGGCAGTGCGGTAGAAGAGGATGGAAAACTGTACCTCTTTTATACAGGAAATGTGAAGAGAGATGATGGAACCAGGGAAACCTATCAATGCATTGCAGTGTCTGAAAATGGGATTTATTTTAAAAAGCTTGGTCCTGTGCTAAAGCTTCCCGAACAGTATACACCCCATTTTCGCGATCCGAAGGTTTGGAAGAAAGGTGACCACTGGTATATGGTTGTTGGCGCACAGACCTTGGATGAAAAAGGGATAGTAGCCTTGTTTCATTCTAATGACTTGTTTCATTGGGAGGAAGCGGGGACGATTGCCGGATCGGATATGAATGGCCTAAAGGAATTTGGATATATGTGGGAATGCCCGGATCTGATTCATTTAAATGGTAAAGATGTCTTATTGGTTTCGCCTCAGGGACTTAATCCAGACGGTGATTTTTATCAGAATTTATTCCAATCTGGTTATTTTATCGGGGAGCTGGATTATGAGCCATTGAGGTATCAGCATGGGTCATTTACTGAACTTGACCGCGGCTTTGACTTTTATGCACCGCAAACCTTTACAGATGAAAATGGGAGAACTATTTTATACGCCTGGATGGGGATTACCGATGAGATGGAAGCACATCAGCCAACGGTTGAGAATGGCTGGGTTCATGCCCTGACCATTCCAAGAGAATTGGAACTTCAAGGCGGGAAAGTTTTTCAAAAACCAGTGGAAGAATTGAAAAAGCTTCGAAAAGATCAAGCTTTGGTGAAAAATAATGAATTTGAAGCTGTTTCAGCAGAATTAATTTTAGACTTCAAAAAAAATGGTCCATTTAAAATTACATTTCGAAATGAAGCATCCTTAAGTTATGATACTGCTAAACTTACGTTAAAAAGGAGAAATTTAAAGACAGGTGAGGCAGAATCAAGGACCTGCAAACTAGCTTCTGTTTCTAAGCTGCACATATTTATGGACCATTCCTCCTTGGAAATCTTTATCAATGATGGTGAAGAGGTATTTACTGCGCGGTATTTTCCAGATTCCGAAAATGTGATAGTTAGCTTTGAAGGAGAAGCAGAATTTACTTTGATTAAGTGGGATCTTGGCTAAGCGGAAGAAATATGGCAGATGAACGGCAAGCATTTGGGCACTATTGCATAAGAAGCGATATAATCTATTTGAATATTAATAAAGCCTAAAACCCCCTTGATTCTTAAGTTAAGGGGTATTTTAGGCTGGATTTATTTAATGACTTTGTTTATATACACTATCTTTAAAATCTATTACATTTACAAAATAGACTAAATTGTGCTTCCAATTCCTGAATCAGCAAATGCCTGATTAAATTTTTCTAAATTGTAGAACTGCACTAACTTGTCAAATGGGAATGGTCCATTTTATAGTATTCGATCAGTTTTGGAATGAACAATTAGCTTTTCAGCTGGGATTTTTGGATTGATTAGTGGAGTAATCTAGGGTGAATTTTATTGCTTCCTCTAAATTTTTAGTATTTATCAGGCTGTTTCAATTACTCTTTTTTCATAAGAAAACAAAAATTAAAATGTAAAAAATCAGACTTATTTGTAATAGCTTCACATCTAGTTCTTTTTACCGATATAAAGAAAAATTAATACGAAGGAGCTCGTTTTATGAATTCTACAATTCAGGCAGTAGTCAATATTGCCCCGATTATTAAAGATACACTAGGACCGACAGCTGCAATGGGTGTCTTGGATACAGAAAAATTTGTTTACTATTCTCCATCCACAATTTTGAATATTAATGTAGAAGTAGGTGTATCAAGACTGGATGAATATGATGCCTATTTGCGCGCAATTAAAGGAGAACATTTTATTTCCAAAACAATGGATCCCACCATTTTTGGTGCAGCAGCTGTAACTTCCATTACGCCGATTCATGACTTAGAAACAAATGAAATCGTTGGCTTATTATCTTTAACTCGAACATTGGAGCATCAGGAGAAGTTAGATAAGGAGCTTAGCAGACTAAATGATGTTATCGATGCATTACAAGGAAAGGTACAGCATGTAGCCGCACAGTCAGAAGAACTGTCCGCAACTAGCAGTGACATTAACATACAGGCGCAAAGTGCAAACAAAAATTCAAAACAAATTGGGGAAGTCGTTCAATTAATAGAACGGATTTCTACGCAGACGAATCTCCTAGGATTAAATGCAGCTATCGAAGCAGCACGTTCTGGCGAAGCAGGAAGAGGCTTTGGTGTCGTGGCTGATGAAATTAGAAAACTATCGAATAATACAAAGGATGCAGTGAAGACAATTGATCAATCCTTAACTGAAATCAGTTCCAGTATTGAAAACCTGACAGTTAGCATTAATGAAGTTTCAGCTTCATCGGATGAGCAGTCGGTCACTATGGTTCAATTCATGCAGGATATACAGGCTTTAGATGAAAAAAGCAAACAAATCATTGAAAAAATGAAGCAAGTAACGAACCAGGAATAGGAGATTTATATATGAATTTAACACTGCAAGCATTTGTAAAACTAGCACCTGAAATCAAGAAGAATCTTGGTGAAAATTGTGCCGTTGTGGTTACAGACAGAGAACATTTTATCTTTTCTTCTCAATCAAAAGATTTGGATTATAGTGTTAAAGTTGGTGACCTAGCATTTACTCAGGATAATGAACTCTTACGGCATGCACTAGAAGGGCAAAAAGTACAATTACATATTCCAAAAGAACGCTATGGCATCGGTATGCACTACTCTGCCAACCCTATCCAGGATGAAGACGGTGAGATCGTTGGTGTTTTTCAAATTACTAAAACATTGAAAGATGAAGAACTGCTCGATAAAGATCTGGATGAATTGCGCTCAATTGTCAGCAGTCTGCAAGGAAAGGTGGAGCAAGTTGCAGCCCAAGCTGAGGAACTTTCTGCTACGAGCACGGATATAAATGATCAAGCAGCATATGCAAATGCGAACACCCAGGATATCAGTAAGGTCGTTCAACTAATTGAAGATATTTCTGCACAGACGAACCTGCTTGGCTTAAATGCGGCTATAGAAGCGGCCCGGTCCGGCGAAGCAGGAAGAGGATTTGGAGTTGTGGCAGATGAAATACGCAAGCTTTCGGTCGGGACGAAGGATGCAGTAGGTACAATCGCTCAATTCCTTCAAGAAATACGGACAAATATGGAAAATTTGAAAGTGAGTATTGATGAAGTATCCATTGCCTCAGCAGAGCAATCACAGGTAATGGTTGAGTTTATGGAAGATATACAAAATCTTAATGAGCAAAGCAATGATATCGGGCAATACATCAAAAATATCACGAATTAAACAAGCTTTAATATATAGATCAGGTTTCCAATAGGGTTTTCTCCTGGCGAAAATTTTTAGGTGCAAATAGTCAAATGCTGGCCATACTAGGTACAAGTTAGAAAAAAATCGTAAGATATTTATCATATATTATCCATAGTTCTTCCGTTCTTGTAATAAGAAAACGCAAATTTTCTTGATAAAATGATTTTGTATAGAGAAGAGCAGGGAAATTGTAATATAAAAGTTAGTTATATATAGTAAATAAGGTATTTACTTTTTTAAAATGTAAAAAGAATTGTGTAGGGACCAATAGAACTAGTAAATATAATGAGCAGCTGCAGGTTATTCATCTATATTTCAAATAACCACTATTTACAGAGAATTGGAGGATATAATATGAAATCTTTAGTATATTACGGTTCGAAAGATGTGAAAATTGAGGAAATCAATGCACCAGAAGTTACGCAAGGAACGGTAAAGGTAAAAGTTAAATTTGCTGGCATATGTGGTACCGATTTACACGAATATCTGCATAAAAGCTTTGTAACAGAAAACAAAATGATTTTAGGCCACGAATTCACAGGCGAAATTGTGGAAGTCGCCAAGAATGTAACGAAATTTAAAGCTGGCGATCGAGTTGCTATTGAACCGATTTGGGGATGTGGCGAATGTGAAACATGCAGAACAGGTAATTATAATATTTGCCCTGATATGAAATCATATGGTATTCACGAAAATGGCGGCTTCGCTGAATATGTTGTCGTTAAAGAATCAAATGTATTTTTGCTGCCTGAGTCACTAAGCTATGAATATGCGGCGCTAGTAGAGCCTCTTGCCGTTGTATTGCAGGCAATACGAAAAAGTAAGTTTAAAATTGGCGACCGAGTAGCTCTTTTTGGAGCAGGGCCAATTGGACTTCTCTTATCTGAAAGCTTAAGAGCAGCAGGAGCCAGTAAGATTTTTGTGGCGGAAGTAAGTGAAGAACGCAGAGAACTAGCATTAAAAATGGGTGCAGATGTCGTCATTAATTCACTCGAAGAGGATGCTGTTCAAGTTATTAAAGAACATACCAATGGGGGAGTGGATGTTTCCTTTGATGTGGCGGGTGTAGAAGCTACTTTTAACCAATCACTTGATGTCATCAAACCGAACGGTGAGTTAATGATTGTTAGTGTGTTCGCCAATCCAATTAAATATCATCCAACAACTCAAGTAATCGGAGAGAAAAAAATCAATTCTTCTCTTGGTTATAATAATATTTTCCCACAAGCAATCGATTTGTTATCGAAGGGATCATTGAATGTTGAGCCAGTCATCACAAGTATTATAAATTTAGATAATATTGTGGAAGATGGGTTTGAAAAACTGATCAATGATAAAAAAGAATGTAAGATTTTAGTTCGTCCGAGCTAATCAAAGAAAGCGGCAGATTCTATCTGCTGCTTTTTTGTGAGTAGAGTGAGTATAGGGACTCCTCTGATGTAATAAAGCATTAACGTATCAAGGTCCGTCCGGGTTTACAAACAAGTGGTCAACCGCAAAAACGAAGGACATTACTTAACTTAAGAAGACCATTTTCAAATCATAATGGTGTCAATAGTTTAAACTTTTCACCTGAGACAGGAAAACTTGTTTTTACAAATGGAGATGGCGGGTCAGGCTATGATCCATTTAATTTAAGTCAGGACAATATGGAGATAGCCGGTAAGATTATTGAAATTGATGTAAGTAAGAACACATACATCAATAACCCGCCCATCGTCACTCGATTTAATGAACTTCCTTCAGCTATTCAGGATATGCTATCGGTAATGGCAAAAGGGGTCCGAAATATATCAGGAGTTTCATTTCAAAGGATTAATCAGCAGTATATCAAATATGCAGGAAATGTTGGACAGGATTTGGCCGAGTCAATTTTTTCATTCGCTTTTTATAAACCCATACCGGTTACACAGCTCACACAAGCGTCTTTCATGAATTATGATCTTGATCAAGAAGGATTTATTAACTTTGGCTGGCGGGGGTGGGAAGGTGCTTTTCCTACTTCAACCATAAGTGAATGTACTAATTCTCCCGATTTGGATAAGAAAACTATTGCGTATTACAATGAAGCAGTTGCCCTTTCGGGGAGCCGTCTTCAGCCTTTAACTAGCTATTTTCATCAAGATGCCAGACCCAATAAGTTTGGAGGAACTGCGCTTACAGGAGTTCAGCCATATTTGGGAAATGAAATCCAGGGGTTAACAGGAAACGTAGTTTTTATTGATATTGCCCGGAAAGGATCTCAGCCTCAAGGGAGAGGTGTTTTAGCTCATACCAGCGTGAGACCAGATGGTAAACAAAATGATTTTAGTGTGATTCAAACCAATTATGACTTTGGGTCTCAATCCGCCTATTATGTTAGTTTGGGAACGAATCTGAATCAGACCAAATTATATTTAGGGGTTTATGGTTCAATGAAAGTAGCTGATTTTAACCAGGGAACTGTTTTTGAAATCGTTCCATAAATGGGCTTAATTGAGCAAAAAAGCTATATAATAATTCTTTTTAATCTCTTAAATATAATTAAGGCTATTTCCACCCACAACCAGCTATAAAGAGAAGCAAATAAAAAGATACATCCAGTTAAAAGAAAAGAAAAAGAATCAGGGACCGCTGGACCTAAAACAGGGAAACGCAAAATAAATAGAAGACTTATAATTCCTGACATTAAAAGCAATCCGCCGGTAAGAATAATTTTTATTCTTCTTCTGAAAAAATGAAAAGATGCCCCTATGCCAAGTCCCAGCAATCCGGTTGTAAATGGAAACACGATTAATTCAGTTGGCTGCAGGACGAATAACAGCATAATGGTCAGAAAATAGGACATTACTCCAAATGGAATGGAAAACATGGAACATAACAAAATCGGTGCAGTGGCAAGTGGACTTATAAAGTAACCTATACCTGGTAAAAAACCGCCGGCGGCCTGGAGAGTGGCGGCAATACAGCTGAAAATAGATGTTAAAATAATCCTCGTCGTTTTTTTGCGTTTATAGAATTTTTGTTGAGACAGACGGATCTCATCAGAAATAGGCTTAAAAAAATACACCATTCCACCTCAATCTAAATGGATTTTGTATGCTACGATACAGTATATTTACCATCTATTAAAAGTGGACCATTTTGTTTATCGTGCAAACAGCAATAAAAGAAAAATTGACGATTGGTCTTTCAGCAGTTTGCATATGAGGATTTATGTAAAAAAGTATTAAGATTGCTCGCTTAATGTAGAGATAAAGTAGGGGGCCAGACCTTTGATGTATTAAAACATTAACGCATCAAGGGTCTGGCCCTAATTCAAGCAGGGATTAAGAAAATCTCTATTTAATTGCCTTACTTACTCTCAATTTCTTCCCTTTAACCGTCGAATTCTCCATCGCTTGTAGTACGAGTGAGCCCTTTCCGTTCAGAATATCAACATACGACATTTGATCGTGGATGGTGATAATGCCGATATCTTCTGCGGTTACTCCAGGGATTTTTGCAATGGTTCCAACAAAGTCAACAGCGCGGATTTTCTTCTTTTTGCCGCCGTTGAAATGAAGCTTCATAATATCTTGGTTGATTCGGGCTGTTTTATTGTTTCTTACAACCCGACGGCCGCTAAGTTTTTCTTCGAAAGCCGCTTTCCCGTCAGCGATTTCCTCTTCACTCGGAGTTTCTATAACAGGGATCTCAAAGCCGATGTATCTTTCAATGGCTTTGATAAATTTTTCTTCATAAGGTGTTGCAAACGTAATGGCTTTTCCCTTATTGCCAGCACGGCCTGTTCTTCCTGTTCGGTGCACATAGCTCTCTTTTTCCATTGGAACATCATAGTTGATGACAAGGTTCACGTTATCAATATCAATGCCTCTTGCTGCTACGTCGGTGGCTACAAGGTAGCGGAAGTTCCCCATTTTAAAGCCTTCCATAACAGCAAAACGGTCTTCTTGTTCAAGTCCGCCATGAAGCTTCTCACAAGGATATCCGGCTTGATCAAGTTCGCTGAATAGCATATCTACATGTTCTTTTGTACGGCAGAATATGAGGCAGCTGTCTGGGTTTTCTGCAATCGTGATGTTCTTAAGAAGTGAGATTTTTTCTTCTTCAGTTACTTCAATTAAACCATGTTCAATTGTATCGGCTGTTACCCCATTTGATTCAATTTCAATATGAGCAGGATTATTCATATATTGATGGCAAAGATTTTCAATATCTGCAGGCAAGGTAGCAGAAAACACCATTGTTACCCGGTTTGAAGGAAGCGCTTGAATGATGTCTTCCACTTCATCAATGAAACCTCTATTCAGCATCTCATCAGCTTCATCGATAATGAGGTACTTTATTTGATCCACTTCAAGAGTTTCGCGGTCAATATGATCCAGAATCCGTCCAGGCGTGCCAACAACCACATGTGTTTTTTGCTTCAATTCATCCCTTTGTTTTGAGAAAGGTTCTTTTCCGTATACAGCTACTGCTTTAATGCGTTTAAACCTTCCGATGTTCGTCATGTCTTCGCGGACTTGAACGGCTAGTTCCCTCGTTGGAGTAAGAATAAGGGCCTGTGGTTTCTTTTCTTCCCATTCAGCCATTTCGCAAAGAGGAATACCAAAGGAGGCAGTTTTTCCGCTTCCAGTTTGGGCTTTTACGACAAGGTCTTGATTTTCCAATGCTAATGGAATGACTTTGCTTTGAACTTCTGTTGGATCTTCGTATTTTAAAACGGTTAGTGCTCTCTGTATTTCTTCACTCAGCTGATACTCCGCAAAACGGCTATTACTCATTTTTTAACCTCATTTTTTGTATTATTGTCATCTATATCATTCTCTTAAAGCCACAATATAATCTGAATATGAATCATTATACTTGAAAAAGGCAGGACAAAACCATGAATTGCCGGCTGACAAGCCTAAAAGACGAAGACAGTGGCTTAGGGCTTAGCTGCTGTATCGTTCTTTCCCCTGTTCTATCCATTGATGTTATGAAAGTAAAAAACGAGCAGAAATCGGACTGCTCGCTTTGCAAATAACGGTTTTTCCGCAGATCTCTATTTTTCTCTATTCACAGACAACAACCTGCCGTGAAAATAGCGCCTTAATCCCTTTATTGGCAACACAACGGTCAACGATCGTAAAACCGGCTTTGAAAATCATCTCATCCATGTCTTCAATTGTGAGAATGACAACTCGATCTGCAATTCTTCTTGCGTTCTTGATGATGGTGAACAGTTCTTCCTCTGTTGCTCGGCAATAAAGGTTGTAAGGCATATCAATGATGGCCACATCATAATGACCTTCTTCGTCGGCAATGTCTTTTATCTTCACTGTTCCGTCAAAGTGAAAATGAGCAATATTTTCTCTGGACCCTTTTACAGCTAAGGGATTGCGGTCGGATCCAACAATGGGAATGCCCATCGAGAGTGCTTCGACAAGGACTGTTCCAATTCCGCAGCAGGGATCGATTACGCTGACTCCTTCTGGATCTGGGACAGCAATATTGACAACAGCTCTCGCGAGACGGGCGCTTATGGCTGTTGAGTATTCTTGGGGCTTCTTAACATGATGCAGCCACACATTCTCATTTTCCTCGAAAATGCCGAAAAACCACTGGCCCTTAAACGGTACAATGCCGAAAAGGATATCAGGATTTTTCATTTTCGCATCTCCATTGATATTCCAGCCAATCTCTTTTTCAATATTCTGGCGTTCTGCGTATTCTATTTTATCTTCACGTGGAAGATCATTTATTTTCATAAAAATAACCTTAAAGGTTTGGCCGCCAAGTTCGAGCTGTGGAACCTGTTCAGAGATCTCTTGAACCGTTTGGCCTGAGAAAAAAATGGAAAGTTTGCTTCTGATAAAAGGGCTTCTATTTGGGTCTATGTTTTTTGTGCTGCGAATAAGGTGGTCTGATTCCTCTCCGAAAATGGATCGCTGCTCCAGTGCACAGAGCGATTTTTCTTCTCGGCCATGTGTATAGGCATATAGGTATTCTGATGATTGCAAGTTAAGATTTGTCATGTTTGTTTTAGCCCTTCTTGGATCACTAATCAAATGCTATAAATCTATTATAGCCTATAAACTCGCTTGATAACGAAAAAGGTCGATAATCCTTCTTTTATGGATTGTTTCAAAAATTATTACCTCTTTACTCGAAATACATCGGTAGAAACTAACATTAGTTCAATTACTTGCTGTGCCATTTCTTCTTTCTCTGTCTGGAAACCTTCTTCAATCCAACGAATAATCAAGCCTGCAATCCCATGTGAACGGTAAATATAGAGCCATTTTGTATTGATCGTGGGTGAAACATCCGCATATTCATATTCTTCAATGAATAACTGTTCAATAGCCAAGGCCATTTGATGGCGAAAATCTACCTGAATATGCTCGCTTAAAAGAACTTTATAGAGTGATACATGATCGATTATATATTGAAAAAGTGTGATATCTTGGCTGTTCAGTTTTGCTAACTGAACTGTTTCCAAGTTTTTATATGGACTCCGTATATGTTCAATCATATCTTTTAGCGTATCATCAATGATCGATTGGAGAAGCTGCTCTTTTGATTTAAAATGTGCGTAAAAAGTACCGCGATTATAGTTGGCTTCACGGATAATATCAGAAATTTTAATATGGTGAAAAGGTTTTTGAACTAATAGCTTTAAAAGCGCTGACTTTAAAGCATGTGTAGAACGCTGTATGCGTTTATCTATGTAAGTTTCCAAAAAAACCACCCCATGTTTATTGTTGATCAGTTATAGAGATTATGCAATTTTTAATGAACAAAAAAAGCACTTTTGATTACTATTGTACATTTAAAGGGATACTGATGATTGTTTATGGAAGCGCTTTTGTTTACATTGAGAATAAAGATGAGAAAGGGGCATTACATATGACATTTCCAGTTTTAGAAGGTAAAGTTGCAATTATAACAGGAGCTGCAATGGGAATGGGTGAGGCAACAGCTAAGCTTTTTGCAGAAGCCAAGGCAAAAGTAATCATTGCAGATTTTAATGAAGAAAAAGGCCGCCAAGTTACAGAGGAAATTACAAAAGCGGGCGGAGAAGCCGCGTTTATAAAAGTTGATGTTTCCAAAAGTGAAGAAGTGAAAGCAATGGTGCAGTTCGCTGTTGATACATTTGGCAAATTAGATGTAGCTGTAAACAATGCAGCATTAACACCTGATGATAAGCCAGCTGATTCTTTTGACGAAGATTATTGGGATCGGCTGATAGCTGTTGACTTAAAAGGAGCAGCATTATGCCAAAAATATGAACTGCAGCAAATGAAAAAACAAGGTCACGGTGGTTCCATTATTAATATTTCATCCGTAAGTGGTTTCCGTCCGCAGCCTAATAACATCGCATATGTTGCTGCAAAACATGGAGTTGTAGGAATGACAAAAGTAGCAGCGGTTGAAAACGGGCAATACAATATCCGTGTAAACTCTGTAGCTCCTGGTGCGATTGATACACCAATGCTGCGCGGTGCCTTGCAGCAATTCGGATTTACAGAAGAAGAATATGCACCACAGTTAAGCCTATTAAACCGTTTTGGCCAATCTCGTGAAATTGCACAAGCTAGCCTTTGGCTGGCGTCTGACCTGTCTTCTTATATAACGGGTACGACTATTCATGCAGATGCAGGATATACTTCAAGATAATCATTCAACTGCGTGTGATGCTATTTTGCTAAAAGAAATATCTATTTATTTAGGTAACTCTTCTTTTAAGAAAAGGGACCAGAATATAAAAGAGCCTATTCAAGATCAGTGATCTTTGAATAGGCTTTTCTTTTAGCAGCTAGTAATAGAGTTAGCTTGTTTACTTTCATAAATTTTTAGGCATGTGTCTGCCTTCATTAGTAGAGCGTTTATGAATTCAAAGGTAATATTTCATTATTCTTTGTTATCAAAAACTAAATCTTCTGTTTTGTATTCTGGTCACCAATGTACTTAACCGAGTGTATATGTGTTTTTGAAAGATCAATGACTTCTTTAATAAAATTCTCAGGCGTTTCTTTAAAGCCATTATAAATCCAATTTCGAAGAAGTCCGTAAAACCCATATGCTGTGTACCGTTTAAAATATTCCATATTTACAGGGGTGTTATTGATGGTTTCAAAATCGAATTGTTCGTTATATATTTTTAGGATCGTTTGAGGAAATCGTGTATGCAGTCCTGGCAGTGTGTCATCATAGTTTATTAAGGAAAAAAAAATCCGGTTATGATAGATATAAAGAACAATATTAAAAGATGGCTGATTTAGCTTGGTTGTATAGATTTTTTGCCCAGATACATATGACTTGCTTACAGAAGCTTCTAATTCTTTCATCATGGATAGAAGTAAGTCCTCAGCCAATTCAATCTTATCTGAGTAATGAGTATAAAAAGTACTGCGGTTATAAGCAGCATAGTCCACAATATCTTTTACAGTAACAGAGTGATATCCCTTTTCTGTTATAAGGTGAGCCAAAGCCTGCTTTAAATGGGATTTTGTACGATTTAGCCGTTGCGTTTTTTCATTATTCATGAAAGAATCTCCTTCAGAATAGACAGATTTAGTATAAGTGTTGATCTAGTAGACAGATAGCGTTTTCTTGATGATTGTTAATTGTGAACAAAAGAGTACAATTAAATTGTGAACAGCAAAGCTGTAATTACTTATTATTTTACCTTAGATGTCATTTTGAATTCTAGGGATGGGGAGGAATAGAAATGGGGAAATTACAAGATAAAGTAGCGATCATAACTGGGGGAGCATCTGGTATTGGTGCTGAAACAGCTAAATTATTTATTTCAGAAGGAGCCAAAGTTGTTCTTGTTGATTTAAACGAGGAAAAGGGAAAAGCTTTTGAAGTTGAATTGAAAGCGCTTAACCATGATGTTCTCTTTATAAAAGCAAATATAACAAGTGAAGAAGAAGTTGCAAATGTATTTAAACAAACCGTGGATACGTTCGGCAGAGTGGATATTGTATTCAACAATGCAGGAATCGGACGTGTTCATCCTTCACATGATTTAGAGTACTCAGAATGGCGAAATACAGTGAATGTTGATTTGGATGGTGTCTTTTTGGTAGCTCGTGAATCAATCCGTGAAATGCTGAAAACTGGCGGCGGTACTATTGTCAATACAGCATCTATGTACGGATGGGTTGGGTCACCTGGTTCAGCTGCTTATAATGCAGCAAAAGGCGGAGTGGTTAATCTTACGCGTTCTCTTGCCCTTGAATATGCCGAGCAAAATATTCGTGTTAACGCACTATGCCCAGGGTTCATTGATACGCCGATTATTCCTGAAGAAAACAAACAGGCATTATCTGCAGCTACACCAATGAAGCGACTTGGGAAACCAGAGGAAATGGCAAAAGGCGTCTTATTCTTGGCTTCTGATGATTCTTCCTATATGACAGGTAATAGCCTAATTATTGATGGCGGCTATACTGCTCAATAGTTATATAGATCATAAAGTTTAGATCAATGAAAATAAGTGCAATATAGCACTGTACAAGAAATAATGGCGACTGGAGGAAATGGGAATGTTTAATCGTTTTGATGAAAAAGTAGTTATTATTACAGGTGCAGGGTCAGGCTTAGGCTTTTCTTCTGCATTGCAGATTGCAAAAGAAGGAGCAAAGCTTACGCTTGTTGATTTAAATGAAGCTTCATTAGAAGAAACAAAAAGCAAGATATTAGAAGTTGTGCCAAACGCAGAGATGCTCCTGATCACTGCGGATGTGGCAGATGAAAAAGCAGTTGAAAACTTTGTGAATGAAACCGTTCAAAAGTTTGGAAAAATTGATGGATTCTTCAATAATGCCGGCATAGAAGGAAAACAGAACCTGACTGAGAATTATGGCAGTGATGAATTCGAGAAAGTAGTAAGCATCAACTTAAACGGTGTCTTCTATGGCATGAAACATGTATTAAAAGTGATGAAAGAACAAGGTTTTGGTTCTATTGTAAATACGGCTTCGGTTGGCGGTATTCGAGGGGTTGGAAACCAATCTGGATATGCGGCGAGTAAGCATGGCGTGGTGGGTTTAACTAAAAACTCAGGGATTGAATATGGTCAGTATGGAGTTACCGTCAAAGCGATTGCTCCTGGAGCAATCATGACACCAATGGTTGAAGGATCATTAAAGCAAATGGATCCTGTTAATTGGGAAGAAGTAGGGAAGCAATTTGTTCAGCCGAACCCAATGAAACGATTCGGTAAACCTGAAGAAGTGGGCTATTTAGTGGCATTCCTGCTATCCGATCAAGCTAACTTCATTAATGCAACGGTTATTCCTATTGATGGCGGACAATCTTATAAATATTAAATTGAAAAGTCCTGCTCCCCAAAAGAGAGCAGGACTTTTCTTTATAATATCAATTAAGCTTTTTTTTAGAGAAAGCAGGAGAATCTCTTGAAATTATTATTTCAAATTCTCATTAGCTGCAACATCATCTGCCAGCTTAGAAGCTCCGTCTAAAATAGTCGGACCATATCCAAAGAATTGGTTGAAGTCGATCACCATAATCGCTTTGTTTTTAATGGCATTAATGCTTTGCAGGGCTTCATCGTTATAGAAGCTGTCAATTGTAGCTTGCGTATCAGGACCGCCTGCATAATGAGAAAGAATCAACATATCTGGATTAATCTCAACTAATTGTTCCACACTCACTGTTCCTTCACTATCAGCTAATGCATTTGTTAGATTCAAGTTGTCAAGAATGTCAGCAATAAATGTATAGTCTCCGCCTGGATCAGGGGAAATCTTGCCTTCACCGCCATCGAATACATATGCATATGTTAATGGCTTTTCACTGGCTTTTTCTTCAATGGCACTCTGTTTTTCTTTTAGTTCATTGATATAATCTGCAGCAGCATCTTGAACGTTAAAAATCTGACCGATATCTTCAATATCCTTATATAAACTATCAAGTGTTCCACCCGTTAGACTTGCATGCTGTACAAAAGTATTGATGCCTAGTTCATTTAAGCCGGTGATTGAACCAACACCCCATTCGGCATCCTGGAATAGTCCTGCCCGTCCCATTACAAGGTCAGGATCTGCGCCGACAACAAGTTCCTTGCCGGCATATCCTTCTGAAATGACAGGAATTTTTGCAAAGTCTTCAGCAATTTCAGGATCTGTTTCTCCATATAGTGCAGAAACCCCAACAATTTTGTCTGTTAATCCTAAATGAACTAAAATTTCAGCCATTCCTTGTGTATTGGCTACTACTTTACTTGGTGCTTCCTCAAATGTTTGAGAATGTGTTTCATATGTAACGCCATCGGTTGTTAAATAGTTATCAATTGTAAGCGGGTACTGTGTTTCGTTTGAATCGGATGCAGCTGTTTCTTCTGTATTTGTCTCTTCTTCTGTGTTTGAGCTGTCAGCTGAATTTGCCTGTTCCGAATTTGAGCAGCCAACTAACAGGAATAAAACGAATGCAAACACTAACCATGAGAATTTTTTCATATTTCCTCCACCTTTTGAGTTTTATAGTTTGAAAGGCTAATTGACAATGATAATCTTTCTCGATTAGTATAGAGGAAGATATTCGTTTTGACAATCTTTTCTTTTGGAGGAAATGAAAGTGGACCATCATTCGAGCAAAGGCTTTGTACAATCAAAAACTTTTTTGGCAATGATCTATTCTGGTGCTATTATTATTCTTTTATTATCTATTGTGATGGGCGTTTCACTAGGACAAGTGGATATTCCTTTCTCAGAATCATTCCGAATTTTAGTTCATAAAATGTTTGGCATTGGGGAGCTCGAAAATGGCTCCAGTGTCAATATCATATGGAGCATACGGTTTCCTCGTGTTTTAATGGCTTTGCTTGTAGGAGCTGCTCTGGCACTTTGTGGTGCGATTATGCAGGCAACTGTCCAAAATCCTCTAGCTGACCCATATATTCTGGGGATTTCTTCAGGAGCTACATTAGGTGCAACATTCGCCGTACTGATTGGTTTTGGTGCAGGCACAATCTTTTCTCAGTTTGGTTTAGCATTTGGTGCGTTTGCAGGAGCACTTCTTGCCAGCGTCTTTGTCCTTACTTTCTCGAGCATAGGCGGGAAAATGACTTCCGTTAAATTAGTACTAATGGGAATGGTTATTAACGCTCTGTTTTCCGCGTTTTCAAACTTTATTATTTATATTGCAAATAACGCAGAGGGCATCCGGACGATTACCTTTTGGAGCATGGGAAGCCTTGCAAGTGCACGCTGGAGTGAAATACCGCTTCTCACAATCATTGTACTAATAGGGATTATTTATTTTCTTATTCAATCAAGGAATTTAAATACGATGCTGCTTGGAGATGAAGCAGCCGTTACTCTGGGCATCAATTTAAGTACATACAGAAGAATTTACATGACCATTACGGCGATTTTAACTGGGATTACGGTTGCCTCTGTAGGAATGGTTGGATTTGTAGGACTGATCATTCCACATTTAATTAGAAGTATTGTCGGTTCTGATCATCGAAAACTGCTTCCGGCAGCCATTTTATTTGGATCTATTTTTCTCATCTGGGCAGATATTTTTGCACGTATCATTCTGCCATCAGTGGAACTGCCGATCGGCGTTGTCACCGCCATGATTGGTGCGCCAATGTTTATGTACATGCTGATTAAAAAAGGATATGGATTTGGAGGAAATTAAATTGAATTTGCAGGTTGAAAACATTTCAATTGAAATTGGGAAAAAGCAAATTGTTGATGACATCTCACTTCGTGTAAACAGCCAGCAATTCGTTGGTATTCTAGGTCCAAATGGGTGCGGTAAATCAACACTGCTCAAAAGCATCTATAAGGTTTTATCACCAAATAAAGGGTACGTAAAGCTTGGTGAAATGGATGTACTAAAGGAAAAGTCTAAGAAAATTGCTAAACATCTAGGAGTAGTAGGTCAATTCAATGAAATCAGCTTTGATTTCACAGTGGAACAAATGGTCATGATGGGCAGGACGCCTCATAAAAAACTATTAGATTCTGAAGCGAAAAAAGATCATGAAATGGTAGAACAGGCGTTAAAAACAGTAAATTTATTAGCTTATAAGAATCGCAGTTTTTTAACGTTATCAGGCGGAGAAAAACAAAGGGTGATCCTGGCGCGGGTATTAGCTCAAGAACCGAAGTTTTTAATATTAGATGAACCGACCAATCATTTAGATGTTAAATATCAGATAGAAATCATTAAAATGGTCAAGCAGATTAATATCGGTACGTTAGCTGCTCTGCATGATTTAACGTTAGCTGGATCGTATTGTGATTATTTATATTTACTTAAAAATGGATCGGTCGTCACATATGGAAAACCGGAAGAGGTTCTTACAAAGGAGAATATAGAATTTGTTTTTGATGTGAACTGTGAAATCTATCAAAACCCTGTAACTGGCCATATTGGTATTGCTTACTTATAAGTTTTTAGAAAAAGCGAAGCAAGGACAACCATATCCTTACTTCGCTTATGTTTTGCACAACTGAGACGTTATTCCTGCCAGTTTGTATGAAAGCTGCCTTCTATATCATTTCTTTCATAAGTATGAGCACCAAAATAATCACGCTGTGCCTGGATCATGCTTGCATTGGAAGTCCCTGTCCGGTAGCTGTCGTAATAGGTGAGGGAGGCACCTAAGCTTGGGAATGAAAGGCCAGATTGAATGCCCTCACAAACGACTTTTCTCATGTTCCTTTGATACTCTTTTGTTTTCTCAGCAAAATAGGGAGAGATTAATAAATTGGTTAGACTGTAATTCTCTTCATATGCTTCACTTATAATATTTAAAAATTCGGCGCGGATGATGCAGCCGCCGCGGAAAATAAGCGCAATATCCTTTAATGGCAAGTTCCAGCCGTACTGCTCTGAAGTCATTTTATATTGAGTGAACCCTTGGGCGTAGGCACAGATTTTCCCCATATATAAAGCTTGTCTGATATGTTCAATCCAAACCTCTTTATCCAGCTCCTGCAGCTCTATTTCAGGAAGAGACAAAATGGTTTCGGCATTCATTCGTTCTTCTTTTAAAGAGGAAAGGTAACGAGCGAATAAAGATTCTGTAATGATCGAGTTTGGAATTCCATGATCGATCGCTTGAATGCTTGTCCATTTGCCGGTTCCTTTTTGCCCGGCTTTATCGAGGATTACATCTATTAGCGGCAAGCCAGTCACATCATCCTTTTTTCGTAAAATATCAGCGGTAATTTCAATTAGATAGCTTTTGAGTTCTCCCTGATTCCAGGATTCGAAAATATCTGCAATATCCTCAACAGATAACCCTAACCGATCTTTTAAAAAAGTATAAGCTTCGGTGATGAGCTGCATGTCTGCATACTCAATCCCGTTATGTACCATTTTGACAAAATGGCCTGCACCTCTAGGACCCATATAGGCACAGCAAGGTGTACCATCAACCTGTGCAGCAATTTTCGTCAGAATAGAGGCGACTTGTTCATAAGCCTCACGATCTCCGCCAGGCATAATGGAAGGACCTGTTCGAGCTCCATCCGCTCCGCCTGAAATGCCAATTCCTAAGTACCTTATTCCTTTTCCTTGCAGTTCATCATATCTGCGTTCTGTATCTTCATAATGAGAGTTGCCGCCGTCCATGATAATATCTCCTTCTTCCAGAAAAGGAGTTAAGCTTGCAATGACCTCATCAATCGCTCTGCCTGCGGTTACCATTAAGAAAATCTTCCGCGGTTTTTCTAAAGATTGTACAAAAGCTTCAATGTTATAGAAGGGACGAATGGTTTGTCCTTCAAGCTTTTCCATAAGCTGATCCGTTAGGTCGCTAGTATAATTATATACACCTACGTGTTCGCCCTTATCCGCCATATTCAGGGCAAGATTGCCGCCCATAACACCTAAACCGATTACACCAATTGTATTCAACATAGCTACTGCTCCTTTTTCTTGATGAATAGGCAGTAACATCTGCAAATAGTTACTGCCAAAATAAGATTTATAATAAAATTATTTCTATTTTCACTGTGCACTATGAGGAGGTTATGAAAAAAACCTTTACTGAGGTTTTATTAAGCCTCTCTGATATTGGGCAATACGAGTATAATCCTCTTCTAATACTTTGGACAAGCTGATAAATATTGGAATCAATTGTCTGTATTCCTTTGAAGCCTCTTCCATAGGTGCATGTTTAAAGGTACTGCCAACCATGTCAGAAACACTTTCAAATGAGTCAATTATTCCTGTTGCGTATAAACCTAGAAGACATGCACCAAGACATGAACTTTCGTAGCTCTCTGGCACCGCTACTTCTGTTCCAAAGATGTCGGCCATCATTTGTCTCCAAACTTCTGAGCGTGCAAATCCGCCTGTTGCCTGAATGCGGGTAACCGGGCTATCCATACATGCTGTGAGTGCCAAAAAGACGGTATATAGATTGTAAACAACCCCTTCTAAGGCTGCTCGAATCATATGTTCTTTTTTATGTGATAGCGTTAAACCAAAGAATGATCCGCGCACATCGGGATTCCATAAGGGAGCACGTTCACCTGCAAGGTATGGATGGAATAAGAGACCGTCTGCCCCTGGTCTTACTCGTTCTGCAATCTTGGTTAATACATCGTAAGGATCAATGCCCAGCCTTTTCGCCGTTTCAACTTCTGATGCTGCAAGCTCATCCCGAATCCAGCGCAGAACCATGCCGCCATTATTGACCGGTCCGCCAATGACCCAATGCTTCTCCGTTAAGGCATAACAGAAGATTCGTTCTCTATCATCTGTTTTCGGCTTATCAATAATCGTCCTGATGGCACCACTTGTCCCAATCGTGACCGCAATTTCCCCTTTTCGGATTGCATTAACACCGAGATTTGAGAGAACTCCGTCACTGGCCCCAATGACAAAAGGAGTCTCAGGATCAATCCCCATTTGTTTCGCTAGAGCTTGATCACAGCCTTTAAAAATTTTAGTAGTTGGCACGAGTTCTGATAACTGAGCAGATGTGATGCCAGCAGCCTCTAATGCTTCTTGATCCCAATCGAGTTTTTCAAGATTCATCAAGCCCATGCACGATGCAATCGAATGATCGACAGCATACTGATCAAAGAGTCTTTTAAAAATATATTCTTTAATGCCGATGTATTTTTTCGTTCCCAGAGCAATTTCAGGATGTTCATGGACCAGCCAGGCTATTTTGCTTAAAGGTGACATAGGGTGAATCGGCGTCCCGGTTCGTTTATAAATGGCATGACCATTTAACTCATTCTTAATTCTATGAGCCCATGCTTCACTGCGGTTGTCTGCCCATGTAATGACCGGCGTAAGGGGCTCATCATTTTTATCCATTGCGATGACACTGTGCATGGCACTGCTAAAAGAGATAAACGATAGCTTCTTATCATTGTGCTGCTTCATAATATTCGAAACAGCTTGCAGTACAGCTTTAAAGATTTCATCCGGGTCCTGTTCAGCTGTTGTTATATCTGGAGTGTATAGTGGGTAGCCAATATTTTCAGCTTGAATAACTTGCCCGTTTTCACTAAATAAAACGGCTTTCGTGCTGGTGGTGCCGATATCAATTCCTAGCATATAGGTAGTCACCTTTTTGCTCACCTCAATTTCTCTATTTCAATAGAAAAGGCGAAAAATGAACTTACACTTTTTCGCCTTTTCTCAGTTTATTTATTGTTTAGTGTAACTCCGGCCAGTAGCCTTTATTTGCTTCAATTAGATCATCCAGTATTTCTTTTGCTACTTTTGCACTTGGCACTGTTTTTGAAAGTGTTAGAGCCTGCCATAATTTCTGATAGCTGCCTTCAATATACGCTTCAACGACTAATTTTTCAACCGTCACCTGCTGATACATTAAGGCTCTCTGGAATTCAGGAATTTTTCCTTGGCTTAGTGGCTCTGGGCCGTTGCTTCCTACGATACATGGAACCTCAACCATTGCGTCATCATCAAAGTTTGCGATTGTTCCGTTGTTTTCTACGATCAGAAGCATTCTTTCATGTGTATTGAAGGCGATTGCACGAGCTAGATCGACAACAAAGGTAGCGTGTGCACCCATTTCGAACTCACAGCCTTCTGAAGTCCCATTTTCAATGATTGTTTTTGCCATAGAGAAAACAGTCTTTTCTCTGCCGGCAATGACTTCATTTGCTCTTGTGTGATCTGGGTTTGAATGCTCCACCACATAATCAGGAAATAAATAGTATTTTAAATACGTGTTTGGCAAGAATCTTGGATCTACCGCTAATAGATCTTTTGCTTTTTTATGTGTATCCTGCCAGCTTGCATCTGTATGCTGTGTATCCACTTCTTTTTGCGTCAGATAGCCATGCTCAGCCACATAATCACGAATCGTTGGTAAATATTCATTGCCTTCTTTATCTTTAATGCTTGTCCACCAGCCAAAGTGGTTCAATCCGAAATAGCGAACTTCTAAATCCTGTGGCTCTTTGTCAATAATATGTGAGATTCTGCGCAGTGTTCCTACAGGCATATCACAGATGTTCAATACCTTTGAATTCGGGCGAAGAACGCGGCAAGCTTCTGCTACAATCGCTGCAGGGTTTGAATAGTTCAGCATCCAGCAGTCTGGTGAATATTTCTCCATTAAATCAATCATCTCAATCATATCACCGATGCTTCTCATTCCGTAAGCAATTCCGCCAGGTCCACAAGTTTCTTGGCCAAGAACACCATGTTTTAATGGGATTTTTTCATCTTTTTCACGCATTTCATATTTTCCAGTGCGAATATGTGCAAAGCAGAAGTCTACATCAGTGAAGGCTTCCTCCGGATCTGTTGTAAAACTGAACTCAATATCCGGTGCTTTTTCTCTCATCACAATGTCCAGTGCGTCCCCAAGCATAGCCTGTCTTTCACCGTCATTGTCATATAGTTTTAACGTGCGAAGGGGAAAACGATCCAGATTATCTAATAGCATCATAACAATCCCTGGTGTATAAGTACTTCCTCCGCCTGCGATGACAACTGAAAATTTCTTCATGTATCTCCATTCCCTTCTGATTTTATTGGTTTTATTGCTGTTTCATGTGAAACATTTTGTTTTATTCAGTTCCTTCTAACCCTAAATAGTTATCAACTGCTTTTCGTACACTTGTTACCTGCAAACCGTAAACAACTTGAACGTTTTTATCTTTAATGATGACCCCATTGGCACCTGTCTGACCTTTTAATACAGCTTCATCTACTAATTCAGGCTTATCTACCGTTAAGCGAAGTCTTGTATAGCAATTGGTGACAGTTTGAATATTTTCCGCTCCGCCTAAAGCATTGACGATCACGCCTGCAAGTCCGTCATCTCCCTGTGATGCTGGAGTTTCTTGTTTATCTTTTGTTTTGCTTTCATTGTATTCTTTCTTTGAATAAAGCTTTGTTTCATTTCCATCATCTTCTCTTCCGATCGTTTTGAATTTAAACTTCGTGATTAAGAAGCGGAAGATTACATAGTAAGCAACAAAGAACATTAACCCGACTACAATGTACATCGGCCAGCTTGTTTTTTCGATTCCAAGCGGCAGGTTGAATAATAGGAAGTCAATCATTCCGTTTGGACCGATTGCTCTGACATCAAATAGATTTAACACGACGAAACTTAATCCGCTTAATCCAGCGTGCACAACGAATAACAGCGGTGCAACAAACATGAATGAGAATTCAATTGGTTCTGTAACTCCAGCGATAAAAGATGTAACAGCAGCTGGAATTAAGATTGCTTTTACTTTCCCTTTATTTTCAGGTTTAGCAGTGTGGTACATCGCTAGACATGCCCCAAGTAAACCAAACATTTTTGAGATACCGCGTGCATCCCAAATGACACTTTCAGAAAGAACTTTTACAGTTGGATCCGCAATTTCTGCATAATAGATATTTCTTGCACCTTCAAATAATTGTCCGCCAACTTCTACTGCACCGCCTAGTGAGGTGTATAGGAAAGGCGTATAAATCAGATGGTGAAGACCTGTTGGAATTAATAGACGCTCCAATGCTCCGTATAAGAAGAGACCAAAGTTGCCGCTGTGATTGATCAATGTTCCAAGGCTGTTTATTCCAGATTGGAAGAACGGCCAGATAAAGGTGAGAGCGATAGATAATAGAACAACAACAGGTATCAGCACGATAAAGGCAAAGCGAGAGCCTCCGTAAATTTGAAAAGCACCTTTAAATTCTTTATCTGCAAACTTATTAAAGACGATAGCGGTTACAATTCCGAGAATAATTCCTAGGAAGACACCCATATCCAGGATTTGAACACCTAAGACAAGGGTCTGTCCTGAACCTTGCAGAGAATCACCTTCAAAAAGGACTCCGCTTAGTTCCATGAATTTATTCATTGCGTTAACGAATACTAAATAGCCTAAAAGTGCCGTAAAACCAGCAACAGCCTTATCTCGATTCGCTAAACCGACGGTTATACCAACACAGAAGATGAGTCCAAGGTTACCGAGGATTGAAACCAATGACCCTGTTAAGATTGATCCAAATCCCGTGGTGATCGGGTTATCTAAAAAAGGAATAACTTCTAGAAGCCTTGCATTGGTAAATAAATTTCCAAATGCGATTAATATACCTGCAATCGGCAAAATAAGTACGGGAATGAACATGGCTTTGGAAAAGCGCTGCATTCCTTCCATCATTTTGGCTTTCATCTTGCCGCCTCCTTACCTTTATATGATTTTTTTGATGTGTTTAGATTACAATGTAAGCGCTTGTAAGTCGATGCTTTTGCCACGATAAAAAACGTGTTTCACATCTAGAAACACGTTTCGTCACTATACTATCAGAAAGTATAAATGAGCATCGCAGTAAAGAATTCGACGCAGTGGCTCATTTAAGGAATGTAGTATAAGTGCAACTAGACCTGTGTCTGCGTCCTTTCATCGGCAAGTTTTCTTTACTTCTCTTTTGTGGTTAAATGGGAAATATATTGCTTAAAGATGAATTCAAACATCAGCAGCAGGCTTGGAAAGAAGCTGCTTGGCAGCATATTGCGATCATCAAGCTTATTCGGATCCGTTATTTTAAAATTCAAATCAGAAAGCTCGGCGACTCGATTTTCTGTTTCCTTTGTAAAGGAGGCTGTAAACACATCATGCTCTTTAGCTGCCTGAAGCTTATTAATCACCAGCTGTGTTTCACCGGATTTGCTGATCACCACTAAAGCACCAATATCCTCAAGGTTATTTTCAAAGACACCAATGGAATCTGTGCCGCTCGAAAAAATAGTCTTTCTACCTAATACGAGCAGCTTCTTATAAAAATAATCTGCGGCAATAGCTGAAAAACCGGTCGCATAAATAAAAATATATTTGTGCTTAAGATTCAGCACTTTACTGATAAACATTTCAAAATCCTCTAGTGAGTTATGAGTTAAAAAGTCGTTTTGGCTAATATGTAAACAGTCTTCGATTTCATTGCTCTCAGGACTTTCCACTTTATTGATCATGGGCAGGAGGTGATAATACAGATCGACAAATCCTGTATAGCCCATTTTTTTTGATAGACGAATAATGGTCGCAGGAGAAGTGAAATTTTCTTTAGCAATTTCCCGGACTCCTTTTTGTAAAACGTGGTCAATGTTCTGAATGATATATTGAAGAATCTGCACATCTAATTCCGTTAAGTTTTTCCCCTGAATCATTTTGCTGATATCAATCAATTGGATTCACTCTTTCTGTGGCTTTTGCAACCGTTTTTAATAACTTTACCACAAATAGAGCAGGATAATCGGTTTAAATGAAGCGGCTCATCAGCGGGAGACTTTTTTAGGAAGCTGATAAGAAAAATCACCTTATTATTTGTAGCGCTAAACAAAAGAAAGTGATTATAAAGTGATATGGTACCTGTAATAAATAACCTTTTTAAAAGTTTTTACCACATGTACCATATTATTTTTCGCAGCAGTTTAATAAGGTGAGTATGGAATATTATAATTTGGATCTTGGTAATAAGGATATGGATACGGATATGGCGGATACGGTGGATAATACGGATATGGCGGATAATAATATCCAAATCCAGGACCAGGAGCCAATAATGCACCAGTAGCAAGACCTCCTAAGAAACCTAAGCCAAATCCAGGTCTTCCGAATCCAGGTCTTCCAAATCCAAAACCAGGTCTTCCAAACCCGAATCCCAATCCAGGAACTAAGCGCTGATAACCATTGTTCAAAGCAATTCCTCCTCTATGATGATTTAAGAATCACTAAAGGATATGCACAAATAGCCTATTAGGTTTGGGCATCTGCCCCATTATGAAATTATTTTCTTTGCCGAAAAGCATAAGGTCTCTATTTAAATTCCAAGGATGTATATAGCATGTTAATACAATTCGGGGATCGGTCCACATGCAACCGTTTCAATCGTTCTTTCGTCAAATCCATAGAACGTCCAAAATGCTCCATTCCACCTGTATCCAGCCACTTCACCATATTGAAGATATGTCGGATAAAACCAAAACCCTTCCCCATTTATTAACCATACATAGGTGTAGTTATATAAACAGTCAACGAGATAGTGTGGTGGATATGGTTTCTGGGGAACGAATGGCGGCGGTGGAGATTGTGGCTGTTGTCTCATAAAGCCTTGAGTGGGAAAAATAGTCATAGCTGGTCACTCCTTATCCATAATTTCCCCCATATATTATGCTGAGAATGATAAAAAGTTAAAAAATATGGTTGGTCATTTGATAAACACTTTAAATTCCCCGCAGCTGTTTGAAGGATAAGAACAAAGGGTTCCGCCCGCCTTTCAAGGAGTTAAAGTCTTATGAAGAATATTTCTCTGCCATTTCCAGCAAATATCCTCGAAATTCTTCAGCATAGGATTTTGGTTCAACAATCGTAAGATTTGTACCAAAACCTGCTAAAAATTGAAAACCTATCGTATTCTGAGGAACATGGATGGTAGCAAGAAGGCGCTGTGCGGGATCGATTTCAATGCTCTCTCGGCCGTATCTTTCTATAAAATGATCTTGTATGGCAGGTGAGATAATCGCCTTTATAGTGATTTGCGGATCTTGATAACTCGTATGAGCGTGCTTCAGTGCCTGTTCCCTAGGATGAAAGGATTGTTCTCCTATAGCAAGTTTGTCGATTCTAGATAATTTAAACGTTCGATAACCCTGCCGCTGTAGGCAAAAACCCTTCAAATACCAGCTGCTTTCGCTAAAATGAAGCTGATACGGCTCGACCGTTCGAATGGTGCTAAGACCATTCTTATCTATATAATCAAAAGTGATCAACTTATGTTCTGCTATTGATTTTTGGCATGACTTTAAGATTTTAGAGATTTCTGACCGGCCTTCCCACTTATAAAAAGATAGATGGATTGAATTTTGCTTTGCCAATGGATTAATCATCGCTTCCATCTTTTTAATGGTAAGTTCCACTTCCTCGCTCATAAAAATTTGTTCCAATCCTCCAAGCGCAATCAATATATTTTCTAAGTCAGAGGTATTTAAGAGGCGTTTATCAACCTTGTATTCTTCCATGATGCCGTAGCCGCCATTTACTCCGTGAACCGTGTAGATCGGAATGTTTGATAGGCTCAATGTTTCCATATCACGAAGAATTGTTCTTTTGGAGACATTAAATAACTGTGAGAATTCTCTCGTCGAGACGATCTCTTTTTTCAGCAGGATCATGATAATCGTTATTAATCGCTCAATCTTACCCATAACATCACCTTTTTTTATTTATTTAGAAAAGGTGACATACAGCTGTCACCACTAATAAATTATACTTCATTTATCAAAAGAAGGAGGTATACCTATATGTCAGCTATTGTTTATGTAAACTTTGATGGAAACGCAGAAGAGGCAATTGAATTTTATTCGGAGGCACTCAATGCAAGCAAGGTAAAGAAAGTGAAATTCAAAGATTTCCCGCAGGATCCCAATTTTCCAATGCCGGAAAATGAACTTAATATGATCATGGAATCTTCCATAGAATTCGCAGGCTGTAAAATCATGATGTCAGATCTATTGCCTTCCATAAAGAGTGTGACAGGTGAGCTGGTGAAGGGAAGTAATGTTCTCATTAGTCTAGTGATGGATGATAAAGATTTATTAGAGCAATATTTTAAGAATCTATCTAAAGGTGGAATTGTAATCATGCCTTTATCGGAAACGCCTTGGTCTTCCTGCTTTGGAATGCTGGTTGATCAATTCGGATTGACCTGGAAATTTAATCGTGACGCAGATCAGTTTCTGGACAGTGTCATTGCGAACAAACAGTAACTAAGAAAACATGGCCTTGCATGGAAGGCCATGTTTTTACTATTTAGGATGCTCTTATATTAAATATCGTCATTAAAAAAATCCAGCATCTGATCCGTTTTTACCGGGTATGAACCTTCTCCCCCTGAACCCAAACCTCACGAATATTCTCCGGCCGAACGTTGTACATGATCTTTTGGAAAATATCATACAAATCTTCGTTAGGATCGAAAATAGGCAGTTTGGCCGCAGGTACTTTCGTATCGATGATCTGCACATCCCATGCATAGCCTTCTTTTATCCGGCCAACTGGAATGCTAAGGCTTTCTCCACCCCCAGCTGTTGCGAGATAGAATGCTTCATTGATCGTAATGCGTGAGTTTGCTACTCCTCTTTCATCTGCTGGGAGATTTGCGTTAACACCGTCTTCCAGCATTCTTGAAGAGATAACAGCCTGTTTGGCATTATCATATAAACTTGGTGTGGCACCAGCAGAAATATCAGTTCCTAGTCCAATGTCGATCCCCATTTTTCTAAACCGATGGAGAGGAAGGACGCTATTGGCAAAATAGGCATTTGATAACGGGCAATGAGCAATAGCTGTGCCAGTTTCAGCGAATAAAGCAGCGTCCTCATCGCTAAGGAAATTACTATGAGCCATGACGGATTTATCACTTAGTAATCCAAAGTCATTTAAGGCAAAGGCATCATGTTTGTTAAATCTTTCTTTTACATAATGATGTGCCCAATCACTTTCACTGCAATGAGATTGAATATGGGTATCGTATTTAAGAGCCAAATCGCCTAAGCCTTTTAATGCTTCATCTGAACAGCTGGGAATAAAGCGAGGTGTGACAACTGGATACACACCTTGTTTTACTGTTTTATTCAGTTCTTTTACTGCCAGAATAAACTCTTCTGTCTCTCTAAGTGCGGTTTCGGCATCTTGGTCCCGATAATAAGGTGGGTTTTGTTCAGGGTCGTCCATAACAACCTTTCCTACTAATCCGCGCTGTCCTTTTTGTGCGCATATTTCTGCCAATAATAGACTGGCTTCCTTATGCACGGTCGCGAAGTACAGAGCAGTAGTAGTTCCATTTGCCAGCAGTGTGTCTACTAAATTTCCATAGACACTCTGGGCAAAATCTAAATCCGAGTATTTAGCTTCTAAAGGAAACGTGTACGTATTCAGCCAATCATATAAGGGAAGGTCCTGAGCTGTCCCCGACTGAGCCCATTGCGGGGCATGGACATGCAAATCCACAAAACCAGGCAGGAGATAGTGCCCATCATCCAAAACATGAAAGTGGTCTTGCCCCTTATGAGTCTCTATCAATAGCTGATATTCTTCATCTTGTGGTGCAACGATCTTACTAATCATGCCACTATGATTAATGCAAAAAAGATAATCTTTTAGAATACTTATTTTCTCTGATGAATCACTTGTGAAAGCAGTTCCAACAAAAATTTGCGTATAATTATTCATAATTACCTTCCTAATGTTCGTATTTTGTGTTATCATCGTGATTATAGTGAAATGGTAACACTTTTTCTCTATAAAAACACGAATTATATTTATGAAAATTAAATATTGTTTTTCATATAATCGTAGGAATATGGCCTACAAGTTTCTACCTGTCTACCGTAAATAAACAGGCTATGAAAAGCAGAGACAGGATCAAATTCTTTCTTGGAATTTGTCCTTCTTTCGTATTTCGATAAGGCTCGAAATACATGCTTTTCTATTTCCGGAAGCATGTATTTCGAGCTTTTTTTGTATGTTCAGTCTTGCCGGAAAGCAATCATAATGTGTTTTCGAAAGGCAGCATAAGTAAACAGCCTTATTTAAAAAAATCAGAACCTAGTAGGAGGATGACAACATGGAGAGTACTACGAAACATTTAGAGTCTGCCAGCAATGATGGGCAGAAGAAAAGAGAGGTTACCTTCTCACAATCATTATTCCTTGGACTGCAGCAGGTTCTAGCAATGGACCTGTTTATCCCGCCGGTTATTTTAGCTGGAATGTTATCCTTTTCTGTTACAGATAGCACGATGCTGATACAAATGACATTCCTTGCTTGCGGAATTGCAACGATTATTCAAGCGGGACTGGCTATGAAACTGCCTGTTATGCAGGGGCCTTCATTTGTACCGCTTAGTGCATTGGCTGCCATTGGGACGACTTCAGGAATTGGCGTCATGATCGGAAGTTTAATACCAGGTGCCATATTAATTGCTTTATTGGGTAATCCGCTCAAAGTGTTTAGTAAAGTGGTAAGAAAATTTATTCCGCCAATCGTGGCAGGAACCGTTATTGTGGTGGTTGGGCTATCACTAATGCCAAGTGCCATCAATTCGATTTATAGTGCAGAAGGAAGCTTTGGAACAAATATGTTAGTTGCTTGCATAACAGCAGCCATTCTGATTTTTTGTATGTATGTTGGAGAGAAATCAAAAACCAAACTGAAATATATGAAACTCGTATCCGTTATTTTATCACTGGGAATGGGAACTGTTGTTGCATCATTCTTTGGATTAGTTGATTTTTCATCTGTTGGAGCATCTGCGTGGTTCCAGGTGCCAAGCCTCTTTGCATTTGGAATGCCGGAATTTGAACTTCATGCGATCTTAATCATGCTTGCGATTTACTTTATCGTCATGATAGAAACAACCGGAACATGGTTTACAGTAGGAAATGTGACGGATGAAGAACTTACGGACAAGCGTTTAAATGGCGGAGCATTTGGTGAAGGAATCGGCTGTTTTGTTGGTTCATTTTTTGGCGGGACACCAGTGACTGGGTATTCTTCTAATGCCGGTATTATTGCCATTACGGGAGTGAAGAGCCGAAAGCCGATTATCATGGGCGGTTTCATACTCGTATTGCTTGGAATGATGCCAAAGCTGATGACCGTTATTGCTTGTATACCAAGTGTTGTCATTAATAGTGTGTTTGCTATTCTTTGTGTCGTGATTATGATGAATGGTTTTAAAGTAATTAAAAACGTGCCATTTACAGAGCGGAATATGCTGGTAATTGGTGTATCGATTATGCTTGCGATGTTTGCAGTGCTGATTCCAGCCAATATTTCTCAAGGACTTCCAGAAATCGTTACTTATTTTGTTTCTTCAGGAACAGCTGTTGGAGCGGTTACGGCTCTCATTCTGAATTTAGTTCTTCCGCAGAAGCTTGATGACACTGAAGTGACAAGCAAAGTCAACGTAACTATAAACTAACATCGAGAAGGAGGATCTCTCATGCAACAAGATCGATTATGGAATGAATGGCATCCGGTATGTAAGGCAGAAGAATTGCTGGATGATCCGAAGCAGGTATATGTACTAGGTGAACGTGTCGCCATATTTCGCAACGAAAAAGGTGTACATGCTTTTAAGGACTTATGTATCCATAGAGGAGCAGCTTTATCACTTGGTAAAGTGGTAAATGGAAACTTGAGATGTGCTTACCATGCCTGGGAATTTGGCTGTTCGGGAGCTTGTGTGAACATTCCGGCTCTGCCGAAGGGACGTCCAATTCCGCCTAAAGCAAAAGCAACGGTTTACAAATGCGAGGAACACCTAGGGTTGATTTGGGTTAATTTGGGAGATGATCCAGCGCCGCTTGTTTCTTACCCCGAATATCATCAGGATAGCTATCATACAGCCATTTGCGGACCGTATGAAGTAAAAGCCAATGCACCTAGAATCATTGAAAATTTTCTCGATGTTTCTCATCTGATGTTTGTTCACGAAGGATTGCTTGGAGATGAAGACCATGCTGAGGTAGCGGATTATACTGTAGAGTTTAAGGATAATCGTATTATTACTAGTAAAATTCCTGTTTACCAGCCGAACCCTGACGGCCGTTCAAAGGGTGGCTATGCAAACTATGTATATGAAATTCTCAATCCAAAAACAGTGCGCTTTACAAAAACGACAGATGATAATGATGAGGAATTTACCATTTTGCTTGCTGTTAATCAAATGGAAAATGAGAAGTCTCAAGCGTTTATGCTATTGACGAGAAACTATGACTTAGATAAGCCGGATGAACCTTTTATAGAGTTTCAGGATATCATTTTTAACCAGGATTTAGACATTGTAGAAAGCCAAAAACCAGAGCTGCTTCCATTAGATCTGCAAGCCGAAATGCACCTGAAGTCCGATGCACTTACCATTGCCTATCGCAAATGGCTGCAGGAGCTTGGGGTGGAAAACGGCACCTCGCTAATGGAAAAAGCAGCACAGTTATAATCAGTTTAAATATATGTGACTGTAAAGCTATAACAAGAAGCCTATTCAAGAAATTCAATACTTGAATAGGCTTTTCTTTTACTATTAGAGTTCTAAGCTATCGATGTTCGCTTGAGCAGTACCGCTAAGAGTTCCTGCTGTCCAATTAGGTATATAAGAAATTCTTTTGGATAATTGCTGGAAAATTAATAGAATTGAAGGATCTGGTGATATAATTGAGTACACTCTATTGGAAATTTCATACCTATTTCTGAACCAGGAAGGAGTTTTTATAAATGAATGCACCACTGCAAATGGGGGCAAATACAGCATTAACCTCCCCAAAAGGGACTGTAACAGTTAGCCATGATGTTTCAAATACCATTGATGTTTCGTTGACGGCTTTTCTTTTAACAGCTGCTGATAAGGTACAGGGAGACAGCGGCATTATTTTTTATAATCAGCCAAAAGCTCCTTCTGGTGCTACGACGTTTATACCAGCTTTGATTGTTGGACAAACAAAAGTACATAAAATGGACTTTGACATGAGTAAAGTTCCCGCTGACATTGTGAAAATAGCCATTACATTGACAGAAGATCATCATACAGGTTTTTTAAATGTAAAAAACTTAAAGGCGGAAATCCGTACCGATCAAGAAGTGATTCAATTGATTCCATCTAGTTTTACAACGGAAAATGGCATTGTCGTACTCGAAATATATGTAAGAAATGGTCAGACAAAGGCAAAATCAATATGGCGAGGGTTTAATTCTGGTCTTGAAGGTCTATGTGAAAACTTCGGTGTAGAAGTTGAAGAGGAGGAGAAAATGATCCCTTCTGAGCCTAAAATGGCACCAACAGAGCTTCAGAGTAAGAGCAGTAAAAGTGCATTTTCGTCGATCAGTCTGGAAAAGGTAACAGGCAATATCAGTCTCGATAAAGGTCAAAAACCCGTGATTATTGAAAAGACACCAGAGATCACCGCTACAGTTTCTTGGAAGACAGGTACAGATTATGATATTTATGCTTTAGTTTATACAAAGAATGGCAGACAAATAGATGTAGCCATGTTTGGAGCACAAGGCACACCGCCTCTTAGCCGCTACGGCAATGGAGCTGTAGAACATATGGGTGATGTTGGGAGAAACAGCGGTTCGACAAAAACGGAGATTATTAAATTAAGATTGACAAATGATATTCTCGCAGTTGTTCCGGTTGTTTATTCTGCACAGTCAAATGGAACGGGTTCATTTTATCGATATAAGGTGTCTATGAGTATCGATAATCATAAAGGGACTTCCGTTACAATATCTTCCAAAAATGCGAATAATAATGATCGGATCTATACGTGTGTGCCTGGAATCCTTCATAATACAGATGATGGCATCATGATCAGTCCGCTGGAGTATTATAGTAAGCCGAATTCAGAGAACCGGCCAAGACTTCAAATGGGCCCATTAAATCTAGTAGAAGTACTTATGGACCAAGGCCCAGTAAATGATTACAAGTAGGTAAGCAGCTTGAATAAAATAGGTATAAAAAGAAGTTGGGTCATAAGTATTTGACATACATAGAACCGAGTGGTTAGGGAGGTCATCTTTCTAATCATTCGGTTTTTATTTTATTAACATGAGTGAAATGGAGCGGAGGACTCTCGACTCCTGTGGGCAATAGAGGAAAGGGTGAGACCCCGCAGGAGCGCGCGACGAGGAGGCTCAGCTTCCTCCCCACGGAAAGCGAGGGTCCGCAGCGCAATGGAACGGACTAGTTTAAATACCTAAAATAAGATGTTGAATATTGTTTTAGAATGATTAATTTCGTTTTGTCCGGTCCTCTTTTTCAAAATTGTGAGTAATTCATTAATTATGCAGTCTCTATTTAATTAGACTTGTTTCATAAAGAAGTAACATATTTAACAATAATTAACAAAACCTTTACAGGAACTGCCTTTTTTGAGAGGGGACAGGTTTGTTACATTGTAAAGTGAATATTTTATTCAAGATCTCGATGACTAACAAAATGGTTTAAAGATTCTTTGTTTAAACTCTGCAATTAAGATTACACTCTTTTTTTTGGCTTTTAATATCCAATCCAAGTTCAGAAAAAGGAGATGGTCTATAGTCTGTATCATTTTATTCGTTTTTACTTAACTCTTTATAAATAGTGGGGATGTATATGCCCGTTTTAGATAAAAACTAGATGTAGAAATGAAATAGTAAGGAACATGACTAACAGGCACATATTCAAAAAATGTGGGGTGGACCATGGTTAAAGATCTATTAGAAATGGTAAGTCAGTTTATTTTCTATTTGGGAATCGTGTTTACACTGTTATTTTTATATAAAGTTTTCTACATATTTGTTGCGTTTAAAGCTAGAAGGGATCATTCTCAAGAAGAGAAAGAAGTTCCGCTCCATAAATATGCATTTCTAATACCGGCTCGAAATGAAGAACTTGTCATTGGACAGTTGATTCAAAGCATTAAAAATCAGAATTACCCGAGAGAATTGTATGATATTTATGTATGTGCCGACAATTGTACAGATCAAACAGCTGAGATTGCCAGACAAGCAGGGGCCATCGTAACGGAACGCTTTAATAAAGAAGTGGTTGGGAAGGGTTATGCACTCAATCATCTGCTGAACATTATTAAAAGGGATTACTCTTCTGAAAGCTATGATGGGTATTTTGTTTTCGACGCCGACAATCTTTTAGATGAAAATTATATCCAAGAAATGAATAAAACCTTTAATCAGGGATACCGAGTTACAACGAGTTACCGGAATTCAAAGAATTATGATGAGAATTGGATTACATCTGGGTACGCGCTTTGGTTTTTATATGAAGCAGAATTCCTAAATCGCCCAAGGATGTATCTGAAGACAAGCTGTGCTGTTTCGGGAACAGGTTTTTTAATCCATTCAGATGTGATCAAAGAAAATGGCGGCTGGGTCCATCATCTTTTAACCGAAGATATCGAGTTTACTGTCGCACAGATAATTAAAGGAGAAAAGATCGGCTACTGCGGGAAAGCTGTTTTCTATGATGAGCAGCCATCTATCTTCAGTGAGTCCTGGAAGCAGAGGCTTCGCTGGGCAAAAGGGTTTTACCAAGTATTCATGAGGTATGGCAAGGATTTGATGAATGGAATCATTCGCGGGAAAGGCAACAGAGTTTCCTGTTTCGATATGATGATGACGCTTGCGCCCATTATTATTGTTTCTTTTCTTAGCCTTGTCGGGAATATAGTTGTCCTGCTTCTTGCCTTATTAGAAGGAGAAGGACTTTTCAATGAATATGTATTCAGAGGGGCTGGCGGGATCCTGTCAATCTATGTATTTCTATTCTTCTTTGGATTAATTACAACAACTATGGAGTGGAATAAAATACGATGTTCCAACTGGAAGAAAATCTTCTATATGTTCACATTCCCGCTCTTTATGTTCACCTACCTGCCAATATCCTTAGTAGCCTTATTTAAGAAGATTGAGTGGAAGCCAATCCAGCATACTGTTGTTAAATCAATAGATGACTTGCGCTAGCATTTCCGCAGTGTATGAGTGCTTTATAGGCGAATGGAAGTAAAAAGAGGCTAATACAATACAATGATATGCCCGAACAAGCAGCAGATACTTTTCATCTGTCTAATTGTTCGGGTTTTATTATGAAATTGAGAAACTACTATTGAAAAATCATCACTTTGGTAGAAAGTACCTATCTTAATAATGTTATATTCCCCCAAAAGCCTCAGAAACCATATCTTTCCTAAATCGTACATAAAATAGTAGAATTTTCTAGAGGAGGAGGATAAGGGATGGGATTGATAAAAAGAAGCGGCATATTTGTTTTATTCATTTTATCTTTAGCGGTTATGACAGCATGTGCGAACGAACATACACAAAATGAGGATACAAAATCTGCTGCTGCACCTGCTGCGGAGGAATCTGCGGAAGAAAAAATTCCTGCTGCGGCAAGAACAGTGGAAGAGATGGCAGAACAAAAAGCTGGCACATTGGTAGAGGAACATATGGATCCAGAGCTGGAAACTCTGCAGAGCTGGGATCGGCAGCAATATCTTGATTTTATCCAAGAAACATTCGAGCCAATTGCCGAGGAAGAACTTCAGACTTATTTTTCAGAGAATAAAAGCCTAAGCAGTGAAGAGGTTTATGATTATCTCGTACATACACTTGGTTCAGGAAATTATAAAAAATATTATGAGGAATTAGCTTCGTATGATCACGGATTTAGGATGCCTGAATTGCCGGATGGTGAGGATGAGGTGACAACGAAAGAAAAGAAGGTAAATGCTTTAGTATTATTAGATGCGAGCGGCAGTATGAAAGAAGCTTTAGAAGGCAAGACGAAAATGGATTTGGCAAAAGCTGCAATTGAGGGTTTTGTAGAGCAAATTCCTAAGGAAGCAAATGTTTCGCTGATATCATACGGACATGTCGGAACAGAAGCTAATTCCGATCAGGCAAAATCATGTGCAGCTGTAGAAACGGTATACCCGTTAGCAGCGTACCAAAAGGGGAATTTCACAAATTCCCTTCGTTCATTTGAGGCAAGCGGCTGGACTCCATTGGCTGGAGCGATTCAAAAAGCGGGAGAAATCTTACAGGCTTACCCATCAGAAGAATACTATAATCAAGTTTACATTGTAAGTGATGGAGTAGAAACATGTAATGGAGATCCTGTTGCAGCAGCAAAAGAACTTCAGAATCAGAATATTAAGGCAAAGGTCAATATTATTGGATTTAATGTAGATAACGAAGGCCAGCAGCAGTTAAAGCAAGTTGCAGATTCTGGCGGGGGAGAATATGTCACTGTAGATAATCCAGCTGAGCTTGAAGTTGAAATGACGAAGAAATGGCAGCCTACTCTAGGGCAAATCTGGTGGACACAAGGTGTGACATTAAATGAAACAGTTGAGGCAATGGAACGAATGAATGACATTTATAATCCACTCTATTTTGCCTCCGAATCAGAAATGAATCGGATTAAACATGCGATTCGCTTCTTAAGTAATGAAGAACTCATTTCTGTTGAAGTAAAGGCTGAGGTTAATGAATTAGCAGATTCTTTATATGATTTAAGGAAAGAGCACTTTTCAGCGTTGAAAGAAACCAAGGAAGCAGAGAGAGAACAAGCACATGAAGAAATAACCAAAAAGGTTGAGGAATGGCGTAAACAATGGCAGTAAAACGATTGTTTATGAAGATAGTCTGGTCAAGTTGAACAGCAGCCAGGCTGTCTTCTCGAACGAGTGCAGGTTGAGAGTGAGGGATTAGCTTATGGGCATACAACTGAAAAAGAAAACAAGGAAGCATGTTTCAGGCAGTGATAAAAGAGAAACGATAGCTGGTGTAATTGCGATCATCAGTGTTTGTTTCTTTCTGCTCACACTCATTTTATGGGGAGTATCTGAGCTAATTGATGAAAATTTTATAGTGTCTGAAATGTTGGGTGCATATAGTGTAGCAAGCTTGTTTCTTTGCTTTGGCATCATGTTTATCGCCCTTTTCGTTGGCATTAAAGGCAGTTGGTTTGGGAGAATTATCTGTCTGTTTATTGCGGGTTTTACAGCGTCAGGCGCTTATTCCTTTGTGGAAACATCTGACCTTCTTTATAAAGATAAATCGGCCTATGAAAACAAGCAATTTGAAACGCTTGTGATGATTCCAACTGGAACAGAATTTGACGACCCAGACTATGGGAGGGAATACCTCATGGAGTTGGAATTCAATGAATTGACCTTAGACGTCTATTCTTTGGATATCACGAGAAGCTATTATCATGAAAATTTATCAGGAAGACAGCTTGAGATTGATTATCTTCCCAATAGCCGGTATGCAGTAATTGTTAAGGCGTATCAGGAGTAAAGGCGGAGGCCCAGCAGGTTTGCAGAGCAGACGTAGCCTGATCCCCGGGGAAACGAGTGGCCAGGCGCAATGGAGCAAACAGCATAATATGTTTTGTTGTCTCCTAGCGCTGTCCAAGTCTCATTGATCAATAAAGAATCTCAATTCATACATTCCGTCAATTCAATAACTTGGTCACAGGAAACAAGCGGAAGGGAAATGCTTACAACGGTGCCTTTTCCGACTGTACTAGTTATATCCATCGTTCCATTATGTGCTTCAATAATTCTAAGACTGGTCATCATTCCTAACCCGGTGCCTTTTTGCTTTGTCGTATAAAAAGGAAGACCAATATTTCGGAGTAGGTCCTCGGGAATGCCCTCTCCCTCATCAGCAATGGAAATAAATAAGGTTTGATCATCTTTTACTTGCACATTGATTAAAACTTTGCCGCCATACTGCATAGATTCCAGCGCATTTTTTATTAGATTAATAAATACTTGCTTTAATTGATTTGCAATACAGCGTACCGGCGGGATTGTCTCGTCATTTACTATCTTTATCTCAACATTGTGCATTAAAGCTTGTGATCCAAGCAGTGTCGTTACATTTTGAATAATTTCTTCTATATTCTCAAGTTTAAACTGGTGGGCCTGTGGTTTGGCCAGCAGCAATAATTCTCCAGTAATCAGTTCAATCCTTTCCATTTCACTCGACATTACCTCTAAATAACTGTCTTTAATACGTCCTTCTGATGCTTTCATTAATTGTAGAAAGCCTTTTAGCGCAGTTAGCGGATTCCGAATTTCATGGGCAATTGAAGCAGAGAGCTGTCCAACTGCTGAAAGTTTTTCTGATTTTAGAAGTTTTTGTTCTGTAAGCTTTCGATCTGTAATATTTTTAGCAATCCCGTAGACGCCAATTACCTCCTGATCAACGATAATGGGCATATTCGTTACACTTAGATAGACTATGTCACCATTCTTATGTAAACATTTAATTTCGTAGTTTTGAGTGGTACCGTTAGCGGCTCTTTTGTAGTAGTCCATGGTTTTGTCCAAATCTTCCTCGGCAACAAGAGGTATAAAGGTCTTAAGCAGCAGCTCTTGTTCACTGTATCCCAGCATCTTTACCATCGCAGTGTTTACACTAAGATAATTTCCTTCTAAATCGAAAGAAAATACAGCATTAGGATTATGCTCGAATAGTGATTTATAATGCTGCTCATTCTGTGAGGCTGTCTTCTTCTCTGCCGTTATATCCTGAAAATACACGGATAGCCCATTGTCAGAAGGATAAGCCCGAACACTAAACCATGCATGAAGAGGTGGAAAGTAGGATTCAAAATGTACAAAAACCTGTTCATTTACAGCTTTCTGGTATTGTTTATAAAAAATTAAGTCTACTGCTTCCGGAAATTCGATCCATATGTTTTTGCCAACCAGATTATCACGGCTGCGGAATAAAAGGCGAGTTGCATTGTCATTCACATAAGTAAAGTTCCAGTTCATATCTAATGCAAAAAAACCATCTGTAATGCGGTCTAATATCTCAAAGGCATCTATTTCAACCAGGTTCATAAATAGGAAAACCTCACTAATTCAACTATTTTAATGGTATTTATATTAGTAAAATTCTAGCGAAATTAGGAAAATCCTTCTAAATATCTAAATAATAATGAGCTAACCACTTTGAATATGATTAGCTCATTAGGTCTTATATATATGTTCAGAAGCTCAATATAATTCTTCTGGACAACATCTTATGCTTGTTTCGGCTGGATAAGACTATTGCCTTTCCCTTTATTCTCCAGCTTTTGGTACATGGCAGCAATAATCATCGCAGGCACACTGCAGAGAATCATCCCGAGGAAGGCATACTGCGGCTGCACTTCATATAAATAGCCGCCGATAATCGTGAAAACAGAAGTGCTCCAGCTAAGCGCAAGTGCGGAATAGATGCCTTGTGCCTTTGGAATTTGTGCATGTGGAATATGAGCAATTAAGTATTTCATAAAAGCATAATGGCCCATTGCAAAAGAGAATGCATGCAAGGTCTGTGCGATACTGAATACAATTACGTTTGGAAAAACGAAGACCAGAATCCAGCGAACCGTGGAACCAAGCGCAGATATCAACAGCAAGGACCCGACTGAAAATTTCCTGAATGCTTTATCAGCAGTAGCAAAGAATAGAATCTCAGCTATGACCGCAATATTAATGATCAGACCAATCAGATAGACAGGTGCATGAATATCCTGCAGAAAAACATAGCCATAATTATAATATGTGGCATGTGCTGCCTGAAGCAGAATCACAATAATCAGTACTAAGCCAAAGTTTTTAATGCGGAATAACTGAGCAAGGCTTACTTTTTGTTTAAGATCTGTTTTCGGCTTTTCTGAAAGAATACGAGGCGCATTCATAAAGCTGAGGGCTACAAAGCCAATCATCCCAATTAAAAGTGCCCAGAGGATGACTTCATCTCCCATCATGCCTGTAAAAACGGTTAAAACAATCCCAATAGAAACAAAACCAATTGATCCCCATTGTCGGCTTCGTCCATAATGCTGAAGCTGTTTATTTTGAACTAAAACACTGGCTGCACTATCTAATGCTGGCATTAATGTAGGATAGAATAAATGAAGAACAATTGTAACAATCAATAAACCAGTAAAAGAATCAACAGGAATATAGCATAGAATGGACACCAGGGTGCCAATCCCAGATAATTGCAATAGAGCTTTACTGCTTACTCTTTCTAATAAGTATGGAAATGCAAACAATGTAGACAGGCCTCTGGCAACTAAACCGCAGCTCATAATTAAGCTTGCTTCCGACACCGAGATTCCCTTTGTATAAATCATCCATCCCGACCAATAAGGGAGAAAAATTCCCCAAGTCAAAAAGAAACTAAAAAATTGTGTACTCATCCAGCGTTGTGTATTCATTATAAACCTCCTAACTGAATGCATGATATCATGGAAGGAAAGTTGATTAATATGAGATATCTCATATTTTTGAGGTGAAAGATGGAAGTTTACAAAAATCAGAAGAAGCAGTTTTATGTAGAGAATTATAGTATCGCTCATTTATTTTCTTTTAACGTTGAAATGGAAGTACACGAGTATGGGCGTGATGAATGGATCATTCAAGAGGGGATGAGACCCCATTATTTATTTTATGTTCTCGAAGGAAAAGCCAAAATCTATGTCACACATCAAAATGGGAAAGTGTCGCTGATCAATTTTATTAATGAGAACGAATATATTGGTGAAATGGAATTATTAAATGATGTGTATTACACAAAAGGAATTCAAGCAACGACAAAAACGATTTGCTTTGCCATACCCTATCATTGCTACCGGAATCAACTGCTGGATGATAATAAATTTCTGCGTGAATTAACCAAGTTTTTAAGTTTAAAAGCCACTTTTATGGCCGCAAAGTATTCTCAAAGTCTTGCTTTTCCACTGGAAAATAGGCTGGCTGATTTTATCCTGCAGACAGCAGATGAAGGACTCTATAAGGAGAAGCACGTAACCGTTTGTGATTATCTTGGCGTATCCTATCGCCACCTCTTACACGTGCTGACACAGTTCTGTGAGAAGCAGTTTTTGCAAAAGGAAGGGAGAAACTACCGGATTATACAACCTCAATCATTGCATGAATTGGCAGGTGCACTGAGGAATGGATAGGAGAGAAAAAGCTTAGAGGCTGGGACAAAACGAAATTAATATTTCTAAAACACGAATATTCAATATCTTGGTTTCGGTATTTAATCAAGACCGTTCCATTGCGCTGCGGACCCTCGCTTTCCGCGGGGAGCAAGCTGAGCCTCCTCGTCACTTCGTTCCTGCGGGGTCTCACCCTTTGCTCTGCAGCCCGCAGGAGTCGAGGGCCCTCCGCTCCATTTCACTCATGTAAATAAAATATATTTTATAATTATAAATAAAAAACCGAATGATTAGAAAGATGACCTTCCTTACCATTCGGTTCAATAGGTGTGTTAAATACTTATGTCCCACCCTCTTCAAGTTAAACGATGATTGGATCAGTTGCAGACAGCAATTTAAGCTGTTCCATTGCATAGGAGAATCCATCATCATCATTCGTTTTTGTCACAATGTCCGCCGCGTTTTGAATGGCAAGCGGAGCGTTCCCCATGGCGATTGAAGTGGTTGCCACTTCAAATTGTGCAAGGTCATTTCCGCCATCTCCAATGGCGATAATTTCTTCAAATTCGATGTTCATTAAATTTTGATATCGAAAGAGTGCCTTACCTTTATGTGCTTCACCAGAGGTGATTTCTAAGTTATTAGGAAAAGAAGATGCCATTGAAACATCGAAATGAGGTCCTAAAGCTGCCTTCATTTCTTCTATTTTTTCTAATTGCCCATTATAAACAAGAGCAATCATTTTATAAATTTTAACATCCTCTTGCTCTAGAAGTTTATCATAATCGTATTCCTGAAAAAGAGTGTTCAGTTCATCCACGCTTTTTCCATGTAATGGAGGCAATGTGGACGGGTGTCCGCCGGTATTGGTATAAACAAGAATCCCTACACCCAGCTTTTTCAGTACAGTAAAAATTTCTTGATATGTTTCAACAGGGATGGTCGCTTCATATAGCAATTCACCTGTGCTGGAATATAAGGTGGAGCCATTTATACAGAATGTAGGCAGTTCTAAGCTTGCAATGCCTGGTACTTTCAAGACATCAGCAATAGCGCGGCCGGTATTTAAAATGACACAATGTCCTTGATTTTTAAGATCTTGTAATGTTTTAAGACTTGTTTCAGTGATTTCATGCTGAGAATTTAACAAAGTGCCGTCTAAATCGATTGAGATACATTTCATCGTTAAATCTCCTTTCTGCATTTTAAAGATCGATACCTATTATTATTACATAGTTAGGCTGAAAAATATATGACGTAGAAGCGACTGGAAAAGAGTGCTTAAAATACAAAATATGAATCTATATCTGCTATTCAATAGATGCTGCAGGCATAGATGTGCAGGGGAACTGGTGGGATATGGATTTTGTTATCTTTCAGCACGGTGAAGTTGCAGGAAAGGTGACAAAAGAATGGTTTACCTGGGGAGACAGTTATAAGGTACAGGTTTTGAAGGAAGAGATGGAGACAATTGTAATTGCCCTTGTGATTGCAATTGATTGTGTAAAATCAGATCAGGCGGCAGCTTCTTCGGCTGCAGGGGCCGATTAATCTTTTAATAATAACAGATGAAAAAAAGTGAAGAGCAAAGTGTCTTCACTTTTTTTATAATAGACCATAAGAGCAAGAATTAGGACGAAAAAGCCCAGACAACTTGTTAGAATGAAACCAGCAAAGGGTTATATTCTGGCAATTGTCTAGAGAGGTGGTGGATTGTCGTGGCTTCTATTCGTTTATCTTTTGAAGAAAAATGGGAGAAGATTATTGCATGTGATCGCAAATACGATGGTCTATTTTTCACAGCAGTAAAAACAACCAAAATATACTGCCGTCCATCCTGCAGGTCAAGAAAGCCGAAAAAAATAAATGTAGAATTTTATGATGATATCACCGAGGTTGAAAACGCTGGTTTTCGAGCCTGCAAGAGGTGTCAGCCTGAAATAGAGTTTTCGCCGCACATGGTGGTTGTGAAAGAAGTTATAGCATTTCTAATTAATCATTATAAGCAAGATCTAATTTTAAAAGATATTGCGGATCAGGCTGGATTAAGTCCTTTTTATTTAGAGCGTTTATTTAAACAGGAAACCGCGGAGACTCCGCGTACCTATCTGGAGAAAATACGAATTGATAAAGCAGCATACCTTCTGAAAAGTACAGCCTTAACAAATCTTGAAATATGCTATGAAGTGGGATTTCAGAGCACCTCCACCTTTTATAAGGCATTTCGGACTGTAAAACAATGCTCGCCTAGTGAGTACAGAAGAGGCACCTGCTATGAATTGGATTGATTATGGAAATTATTTAGAAATCAATCCACCAAAGGAATTTAGTTTTGAAGAGTGCTTAATCTTTCTGGGAAGATCTGATTTAGAAGTGCTTCATCAGATAAGCGAAGGATATCTATATAAATTGATCAGAGTAAAGGAATCGCTCATATTAAGTAAAATTAGTTTCAGAGATCAGGTTATAAAGGTTGAATATCCAATTGATGTTCCCTCCAGGCTTCAGCGGGAAAAAACAGCACATTATATTTGTGAATGGCTTGATTTAGGCCAGGATCTAGAGTTATTTTATCAAACAGCTAATCAAGATCGAGTACTAAAGGATCTTGTTAGAAATTACTATGGATTGCGATTGATATGTATTCCTGACTTATTTGAGGCATTAGTGTGGGCAATAATGGGTCAGCAGATTAACTTAACCTTTGCATACACCTTAAAGAAACGTTTTGTCGAACAATATGGTGAAGGACTTGTATTCGAGGATAAAGCCTTTTGGACATTTCCTTCATGTGAGAAGATCGCGGCAATAGACATTGATGATCTAAAACAGCTTCAATTTACTGGAAGGAAGGCAGAATATATTATAAACATTGCCAAAATCATGGCAAAAGGAGAACTAACAAAAGAACTTCTGCTGAAGCAAAATGGCACCCAGCAAGTCAAAAAGACATTAACAAGTATAAGAGGAATCGGTCCATGGACAGCAGATTACGTGATGATGAAATGTCTCCATGATACCACGGCTTTTCCAATTGCTGATGTTGGACTTCATAATGCTTTAAAAAAATGGTTAGAACTTAATAGAAAACCGACGATAGAAGAATTAACAGCATATGCTGCTGATTGGGAAGGATGGCAGGCATATGCAGTCTTCTATCTCTGGAGGTCATTATATGATAAAAACGTATAAGTTAACGTATGAATCTCCCATAGGAGTAATCGAGATCATTGGTACGGATAAAGCCATTCTTTCTATCCTGTTCTCGGATGAAAAGAAAAAGGAAATGATACTTGATGAAACGCCTCCAGTATTAGCAGAATGCTATAACCAGCTTGATGAATATTTTAAAGGTGAGCGCTTAACATTTAATTTTCCTATTCAATGTAAAGGTACTGAGTTTCAGAAATCAGTATGGAAAGCTCTGGAGAGCATTTCATATGGAAAAACAGGATCTTATAGAGATATCGCTAATACCATTGGGAATGAAAAAGCCATTAGAGCCGTTGGAAATGCAAATAGCAAGAACATGTTAAGCATTGTAATTCCATGTCACAGAATCATCGGTTCAAATGGAACATTAACTGGATATGCGGGAGGCATCTGGAGAAAAAAATGGCTGTTAGAACATGAGAGATCACGTATCGACACAGAAAAAGTCATGATTTAATAGAAAATAAATCATGACTTTTTTGGTGGTCCTTCAAAAGGTGTAAATGGGCAGCACAGCAGAAGAAATTAGGAGGGAGCGCTTGATCCTCTGATTATGTCTTTTGTTTACTAATAATCAGGAAAGTACCTTCTAAGCAAATGCATCAAAGCCTAAAGAGGCAAAGAGAAACACAGTCATCACACATCCAGCCGCGATCGCTTTCCCTCTGCGTTCCGGACCAGCTGCTTTCAATGTGTATCTGAAGTAAAGAATGGCACCAACTGCAAGTAAGAGAAATTCCAGCAGGAAAGTGGCTGTGACAGATTCCCAAAGTCCCAATCCCATCAGCGGAAAATTACCTGCATTTCCGGGGAGGATCGGTAAATCCGGACGGTGGACGATTAAATCGAGTATCCAGTGACTGAAGACAACACTCCCCATAATAAACCCTGATTTTTTACCCCAAAAGATCTTGGCTAGAAATGCTGCTATGATCGAGATGAGCAATGCGCCGATAAATGAGTGTGTGTAAAAAGCGTAAACCATTATGTTGGCGTAGCCTCCATCACCTATTGGCTCAATAGATTCTAATCCGGCTAATTCAAAAGGAATATATACGAGATCAAGCAATTGTGTGCCAACTAACAAAGACCAAAGTGGCAGTTCAGTTGTTTTGCTTTTTACGGCAGCGGCAACACCAAAATGACCTGCAAACATGCGGACAGCCTCCTTAAGGTATACTTTGTAACTAAACAATTTTTAGTATAACTGTCCATTTTGGTTAATATTTAAAAAATATATTAATTTTTGTAAATTTTATAAATACCTATATTTCCGGCCAACTTATTCTGAGTCGGCTATTTGATTTTCTCCTCTTCCCTCAAAAAATTCTTGTACCAGGGTGATTAATTCATGGGCTGCAGGTGTTAAGTATCGTTTTTGATGAAAACTAATATAGACTTTTCTTATGGGAGCAGGATTGATTAGCCGCAGATAAGAGATTGAATCAAGCTTTTTGGGTGTATATTTAAAATAACTCTCAGGTATGAGAGCGACACCTAACCCGTTTTCTACTAAACTGAAAGCTGTTTCAAAATCATCAACTTCATAAAGTCCTTTAGGTTTAAAACCGGCTGTGTAACATATTTTTAAAAAATCATCTCTTATTTGATAGCCATTAGAAAATTGAATGAAAATATCGTCCTCTAACATGCTTAAATCTATTGACTTATCTTTAGATAGTGGATGGTGTGCTGGCAGTAATATAACAAATTCTTCTTGAAATAACTCGTATCTTTCCAAGTTTGGGTTTGTAATAGGGTGAGTGGTAATAGCAAAGTGAATATCATAGTTGACTAAGGCAGTTTCCACATCTTTAGGTCGAATAATATTTTTAAAATTAATTTTTATCTCTGGATATTTCACAGAAAAACTTCGAATGATCTTTGGCAGCCAGAATCTAGAAGATTCTATAACTCCAATAGTTACTATTCCTTTGCCTACTAGCTTTATCTCTTCCATATCTTTTAAAGCTAAATTATACACTTGTAAGATACTTATGACATGGTTGTAAAAGATCTCCCCGGACTCCGTTAAAGAAATGATTCGAGTCGTTCTCTCAAATAATTTAAATTCCAATTCCTTTTCAAGTTGTTTAATCGTATTTGTTAAAGAAGGCTGGCTGATAAATAACTCTTCTGCAGCCTTTGTGAAATTTTTTCTTCTTACGAGGGTTTCAAAATATTTTAGCTGTCGAATGTCCATGTAAACGCCCCTCCTATTTATAGTTAAAAATTATAAATATATTAATAGATAGTATTATAAATTATAGTTAGAATAATTTAAACTATCAATATATTTAAAAATAAGGGGGTTGTGCGTTTGCAAATAGAATTGAGCCAAGTTCATACACTATTTTTAGCTGTCGCTGTCTTAATGTTTGGTCTTTACTTAATTAAAAAAATTACATTTTTAAATAAGTTTTGTATCCCAGCACCTGTTGTTGGAGGATTCTTGTTTGCGATTCTAGTCTTTATTCTTCGTGGTCTAAATATTATTGAGATTAGCTTAGATACATCCTTACAATCTTTGTTTATGCTTTTATTCTTTACATCTGTAGGATTGGGAGCGAGTTTTTCACTACTCTGGCAAGGTGGGAAAATTCTTGTTATATACTGGCTTATTTGTGGAGGAATTGCCTTCTTTCAAAATACCATTGCGGTGTTATTAGCTAAGGTTTTTGATTTGCATCCTCTGCAAGGTCTAATGGCAGGTGCTCCTTCTCTTGAAGGTGGCCATGGCGGAGCAGCAGCTTTTGGAGAAACAATCGAGGCAATGGGAATAGATTCTGCAATCACTATAGGTTTAGCAGCAGCCACACTGGGATTAATTGCAGGGGGGATTACCGGTGGACCAGTAGCGAAGTATCTGATTAATAAACATAACTTGAAACCAGACCCAAGTATACTTAATCAGCAGTCAGCATCTGCTGCTGATGATCCGGCAAAACCTATTACAACGAACTTAATAATGCAGCAAATATTTTTACTGACATTTTGTATAAGTCTTGGTGTGATTCTAAGTGGCTATTTCTCTGATCTAACAGATTTTGTGTTGCCAGATTATGTTGGTGCAATGTTCGTAGCCGTATTAGTTCGAAATATTATAGATCGATTTAAGAAACCAGTTTATGACCAGCGTAGTGTGAGCCTTATAGGAGATGTTGCATTAGGAATCTTCTTATCTATGGCATTGATGAGTATACAGCTGTGGGAAATTGCCAATCTAGCATTGCCTATTTTAGTAATAGTAGTGATCCAGGTTATTTTTATGGTTCTGTTAGCCATATTTGTTGGATTCCGTCTCCTGGGGAAAGATTTTGATGCAGCAGTAATGATGGGCGGGATGACAGGCCATGGTTTAGGCGCAACACCAAATGCAATGGCCAACATGGATGCCATAACGAAACAATTTGGACCCTCACCTAAAGCATTTTTAGTCATACCAATTGTCGGGGCATTTTTAGTAGATGCATTATATATTCCAATTGTAGTAGGGTTTATTAATTACTTTAGTTAACAAAGGTTTTTAGATAAATGGTGCGATAGCAAGCATTGGAACAACATTCACATAAAAGCAAATATTACAAATAGTAAGGGGTTTAATCACATGTTTAATCACTTAACAAAACCTGTTGTTCAATACAATCAGGAAAAAGTAGATCCATATGTTACAAGACTAGTTGAATGGATTGATCAAGAGATAAAAAATGAAGTAGTTTATGATTTTGCTTTCATTGGTGTTCCTCTATCGAAAAGTTCAATGAGTTTTTCTGGAGCTCATTTAAACCCGGAAGCTTTTCGTCAGTTATGGGGAGGTTTTACAACCTACAATATAGATAATGATATCGACTTAGCTGCATTAAAATCCGTGGATTTAGGGAATGTGAAAATGCATATTACAGATATTAAGCAATGTCATAACAATATAGAAGAGGCGCTTAAGGAAGTTAAGCAGCAATTTAAGAAAACGACATTGATTACTATTGGCGGAGACCACTCGATCACGTATCCCATTATTAAAGGGCTTAAAGATGATACAAAGGCAAAAATAGGGCTGATTCACTTTGATGCCCACTTAGACGTTAGAGATACATCTTTTGGTGGCCGGTTTAATGGCACGCCTGTACGAAGTCTGATTGAAACAGAAACAGTAAAAGGCGATCACATCGTTAGTATCGGCATTAGGGATTTTGCTAATTCCAAGGCATACCGAGATTATGCTTTGGAGGAAGGAATAACAATTTATACTGCTAACCAGGTTTACGAAAGAGGAATTGCGCCGATTCTGGAGGAAAGTGTAGCAGCTCTGAAGGATAAATGTGATGAAATTTATGTAACATATGATATGGATGTGATGGATCAAGCATATGTTCCCGGTGCACCAGCAATTGGACCTGGCGGTTTAAATCCTCAAGACATTTTTTATACAGCTGCTGAATTAGGAAAACTAGAAGAAGTTACAGGTATTGATATTGTATGTAATGATCCATCAAAGGATTTTAGGGATGTAACAGCTCGTGTAGCTTTGCATATTTTCCTCAATTTTGCAAAAGGATATTATATCCGGAAACACAGTGCCCAATAAGCAAAACAAAAAGCGGACTTTGCAAAAATTGCGAAGTCCGCTTTTTTTAATTTCGAATCATATAATCAAAGGCACCTAATGCAGCAGTTGCACCTGATCCCATTGAAATAATAATTTGGTTATAAGCGCTGTCTGTGCAATCTCCCGCAGCAAATACGCCAGGAATTGTTGTTGCTCCGCGCTTGTCAACGATGATTTCACCGATGCGATTGCGCTCAACAGTGCCTTCAAGCCATTCAGTGTTTGGCACAAGACCGATTTGGACAAATACACCTTGAAGTTCAACATGATGTTCTTCGTTTGTTTCACGGTCTGTGTACGTAATGCCAGTTACATTATCAGTACCAGTAATCTCTTTAGTCGCAGCATTTGTGACAACTGTTACGTTTGGCAGGCTGTTTAAGCGTTCTTGAAGTACGCTGTCTGCTTTTAGTTCAGAAGCGAACTCAAGAACTGTGACATGTTTCACAATCCCAGCCAGATCAATCGCTGCTTCAATACCAGAGTTACCGCCGCCGATTACGGCTACGTCTTTACCGGCAAATAATGGACCATCACAGTGCGGGCAGTATGCTACACCTTTGTTTTTAAGCTCTTGTTCACCAGGAACATTAATATTGCGCCAGCGGGCACCAGTTGAAATGATGACGGTCTTACTCTTAAGAACAGCACCGTTTTCAAGTTCAAGTTCAAAAAGGTCTTTCTTTTCAAGACGCTTTGCACGCTGTAAGTCCATGATATCAATATCATACTCTTTTACATGCTCTTCAAGCGCTTGTGCAAGTTTTGGACCTTCTGTTGCTTTTACGCTGATAAAATTTTCGATGCTTAGAGTGTCAAGGATTTGTCCGCCAAAGCGTTCCGCAACAATACCAGTACGGATTCCTTTACGAGCAGAATAAATAGCAGCACTTGAACCGGCTGGTCCGCCGCCGACAACTAAAACATCATATGGTTCTTTATCTGCAAAATCTTCAGCACTTAAGCCTTCGCCTAATTTTGCTAAGATTTCCTGCAGTGAAATACGTCCGCCGTTCCAGAACTCTCCATTTAAGAAGACAGCTGGTACTGCCATAACGTTTTTGCTTTCAACTTCTTCTTTAAAAGCAGCTCCATCAATCATCGTGTGCGTAATATTTGGATTAAGTACACTCATGATATTTAGCGCCTGTACAACATCAGGACAATTGTGGCATGTTAAGCTAACATATGTTTCAAAGTTATACTTGCCATCGATTTTTTTGATTTGGTCAATGACGCTTTGCTCAACCTTTGGAGCTCGGCCGCTGACCTGAAGCAATGCTAATACTAAAGAAGTAAACTCGTGTCCTAAAGGAATTCCGGCAAACGTTACGCCAGTATCCTCGCCAGCACGGTTAATGCTAAAGCTAGGTGTTCTATATAACTCTGCTCTTTCGACAGTGATTTTAGATGACATGGAAGCTAGCTCTTCAACAAGAGCTAGCATTTCCTTTGAAACGTCATCTGTACCTGCACTGACTTTAAGCAGAATGTCATTTTCTAAAAGCTGAAGATATTGATTTAATTGTGACTTGATTTCTGCATCCAGTGCCATTGTTTAAGCCTCCTTAGATTTTACCAACAAGGTCAAGGCTTGGCTTAAGTGTTTCGCTGCCTTCTTGCCATTTAGCCGGGCAAACTTCGCCTGGGTTGTTGCGAACATATTGTGCTGCTTTAATTTTGTTCACGATTGTGCTAGCGTCACGGCCAATGCCATCAGCATTAATTTCAACAGCTTGGATTACGCCGTCAGGATCAATGATGAAAGTACCGCGGTCAGCTTGTCCTAATTCTTCAACTAATACATCAAATTGACGAGAAAGAACGTGAGCTGGGTCACCGATCATTGTGTAAGTGATTTTGCCGATTGCTTCAGAAGTATCGTGCCAAGCTTTGTGTGTGAAGTGAGAGTCTCTAGATGCAGAGAATACTTCTACTCCAAGTTCTTGAAGTGCTGGGTATTGGTTTTGAAGATCTTCAAGCTCAGTTGGACAAACGAATGTGAAATCTGCAGGGTAGAAGCAAAGAACGCTCCAGTTGCCTTTGAAGTTTTCTTCTGTTACTTCGATGAAATCACCGTTTTTGTAAGCTTGTAATGTGAATGGTTCAACTTGTTTACCGATTAATGGCATAATAAAATTCCTCCTAAAATTTAATATGTAGATATTATAGAAATGTATAGTTCCTATAATAGATACTAATTTGTAATTATTATTATATAGGATTGATTCTCTTTGTCAACTGATTTGAGGTGGTTTTCATTTATATTAATAAACTTGTAACAAAGAAGCAGTGATGAGAGCAGGAAATGGATGAATTCCCGAACTTGATGTAATAATATCTGATGGCTGGGAAACATAACCACGCCGATTAGTATAATCTAATCATTTTTGTTCTATACATTAGAATTCATAGGGTTACAGGTTAGGTTTTGATTAAAAAGGTTAATCGAATGAAAGAAAAATAAGAAGCAAATGAATAGGGATTGCGGCAGCAGGATGCATATGTTTCGGATATAAAGACGGATTTGTGAAACCGTTCCTCCCTTTCTAATCTATCAATAACAGGGGAAAATGGCAAAAGAAACGATTAAAAATTCTCAATGAAAATAAATGTTACAAATAGATGAACATACCATTGTTCCTTATGCTATTTTCAATTGTACCCTTCCTGATGAAAATACCATTTCTTCTGACGATGGTGAGTGTCAGTTAGATTAAACACAATTTCTTATGATGAGAGTAAAGAAATAATGAGATATGATGATATTGTTTAGATAAAAGAATACAGCACTAAGGAGGCTGAGCGCTTTGTACCTTTCAATTGAACTGCAAATGCTTATTCAATTAATCGAACGAGCAGCACTTTTACTGATTACATTATTCTTTATGACCAGAGTGCCAAGATTTAAAGAAATATTGCAAAGAGATCGGCATTCTCCTACAGAGCTATCTATTATCACGGTGATCTTCTGTTTATTTGCCCTATTTGGAACCTATTCAGGAATAGAAGTTGAAGGCTCGATTGTGAATATCCGAACAATCGCCATCACCGCTGGAGGCATTCTTTTTGGTCCTTGGGTTGGGATTATAACTGGAATTGTCTCAGGGGTTCACCGGTATTTAATCGATATTGGGGGAGTAACGTCTATCCCCTGTTTGATTACGAGTATTCTTGCTGGGATTGTATCCGGTTATATCCATCTTTATATGAAAAAAGCGAGAAGGTGGATATATGGAATTGCAGCCGGAATGTTTTGTGAGATCTTAACAATGATCCTTATACTTCTTATGGCAGAACCATATCAACTAGGAGTGGACATCGTTTCAAAAATTGCATTTCCTATGATTTTAGGGCAGGGAAGTATTGGATTGATCGTATTGATGATTGCCAGTGTGGAGGGTGAAAAAGAGCGTATTGCTGCACAGCAGTCACAATTAGCTCTTAATATTGCGAATAAAACACTGCCTTATTTTCGATCCATCAACACGGAATCTCTTCATACCATTTGCACCATTATAAAAAAAGATATTAAAGCAGATGCCGTTGCGATTACAGATACAAGGGACGTGCTAGCCTATGTGGGATTTGGGGAAGAAAAATATCAAATTGGCCAAGAGATTATAAGCGATCTAACGAAAGAGACAATCCGCAGCGGGATGATAACGATCCGAAACAATATTGCAGATCATCATACTCCGCAGATTCATTGCCTGCTGATCATTCCTTTAGAGGAAAGGGGTATTATTACGGGCACGCTGAAAATCTATTATCGTAAGGCTTATACGATTACATATACACTTCAGACAATGGCCATCGGACTTGCCCAGATTATTTCTACCTTAATGGAAGTTTCAAGGGTAGAGCAGATTAAGGAAGAGGCAAATAAAGCAGAATTAAGGGCGCTGCAGACAAAAATTAATCCTCACTTTTTATTTAACGCATTGAATGCAATCGCTTCTACAACAAGACGTGACCCTGATAAGGCAAGAGAGCTGATCATCAGCTTATCAGGCTATATGCGCTATAATTTAGAGGTGGATGAAGAGCTAATTGATATTGGTACAGCTCTGCAGCAAGTAGAGAATTATATCAAAATCGAAAAAGCAAGATTTGGAGAGCGTCTTCAAGTTGAATATGATATAGATGATATCCAGCTGAAATTGCCGAGTTTGCTGATCCAGCCATTGGTAGAAAATGCTGTAATTCATGGTATTCTCAAAAGAAAAGGGCCAGGAAAAATAACAATTTCAATTAAAGATACAGGCCGGAAAATTCGAGTAAGTGTTCGGGATACAGGAGTGGGTATTGGTCAGGATGTCATTGATCATTTATACCAGGGAACGGTTTCATCTAAGCAAATCGGTTTATCAAATGTACATCAGCGTGTGAAATTAATTTACGGAACAGGTCTAGTCATTCATCGGCTGGAGCCGGGAACGGAAGTTTATTTTGACATTATAAAGGAGATATCATGAGAGCGATTATTGTAGAAGATGAGATTCCTGCGAAGGAAGAGCTGGAATATTTAATAGAAACGCATAGTGGAATTGACATTGTTGCAGCATTTGAAGATGGTCTGGATGTCTTGAAGTTTTTACAAGAAGAAGAAGTGGATGCGATCTTTTTAGATATCAATATTCCTTCATTGGATGGCATGCTCCTTGCTGGAAGTATAAGCAAATTCGCCAAAAAACCGTATATTATTTTTACAACAGCTTATAAGGAACATGCAGCACAGGCCTTTGAGTTAGAGGCTTTTGATTACATCTTAAAGCCATACGAGGAAAAAAGAATCGCAGCGATGTTAGCGAAGCTGGAATCAGCTTTTAAAAAGGAGCAGCAGCCGCAGGATGAGGTGCTATCCGATTCTAATCGCAGAATTAACCTCCGAAAAAATGAAAATATTATTGTTACGAACGTGAATGATATTTATTATGCAGAAGCAAGTGAGAAGACGACACGTGTTTATACTAAAACAGATGAATATACCATGCCCATGTCGATAAGCGAATTTCATGATAAGCTGCCGCAGGATGCTTTCTTTAAATGTCACCGTTCCTACAGCGTGAACCTGTCAAAAATACATGAAATTGTTCCTTGGTTCAACAATACTTATATCGTACGTTTAAAGGATATAAAGGCAGAAATACCAGTCAGCAGAAGTAAATCAAAAACCTTTCGGCAGATTATGCATTTGTAAATACCATTCATTCCAAATCTGATGCATTTCATTCTGATACCGATTTCACAAAGCTTTCTAGCGGTAAAATTCAAGTATAGAAACCGTTAAGAAAGAGGAGATCGGAATGAATAACCAAAATGTAAATCGCTTTCTTATTATAATAGGTACAGTAATTGTTCAAATGGGTCTGGGAACTATTTATACATGGAGTTTATTTAATCAGCCGCTAGTCGAAAAATTTGGCTGGGATTTAAGTGCAACAGCTATTACGTTCTCGATCACAAGCTTTGCGCTTGCGTTCGCTACCCTTTTCTCAGGGAAGCTGCAGGACAAGTGGGGACTCCGCCGCTTGGTTGCTGTGGCTGGGATCTTATTAGGTGCTGGGCTAATTTTAAGTTCCCAAGTATCTTCTTTATGGATGCTATACATTGTTGCAGGTGTCATTGTTGGTTTTGCTGACGGTACAGCATATATTACTTCCTTAAGTAATTTGATTAAGTGGTTCCCGGAGAAAAAAGGATTGATCTCTGGAATTTCAGTGGGTGCATTCGGAACAGGCAGCTTGATTTTCAAATATGTCAACGCAAGCTTCATTTCTTCATTTGGTGTTTCAACAGCCTTCTTATTATGGGGAATCATCGTGTTAGTCATGGTCGTTGGCGGTTCTTTCTTATTAAAAGAAGCGAAGGTTTCTGGAGAGAGCACAGCACAAACTGCATCAGCTCAAAGAGATTATACAGTAAAAGAGATGCTTAAAACGAAACAGGCATACATGCTATTTATCATCTTCTTTACAGCTTGTATGAGCGGTTTATATTTAGTTGGAATTGTTAAGGACATTGGTGTGAGTCTAGCTGGCTTAGATGTAGCCACCGCAGCCAATGCAGTTGCATTAGTAGCAATCTTTAATACAACAGGCCGAATTATTTTAGGGGCTCTGTCAGACAAAGTGGGCCGGATGCAGGTCATCTGCGGAACACTATTAGCCACAGCTATTGCTGTATCAGTACTAAGCTTTGTGCCATTGAATTTCCCAATTTTCTTTGCCTGTGTAGCAGCCATTGCCTTCTGCTTTGGAGGAAATATTACTGTTTTCCCGGCCATCGTAGCCGATTTCTTTGGACTTAAAAACCAAGGTAAAAACTATGGTGTCATTTATCAGGGCTTTGGAATAGGTGCTTTAGCAGGGTCGATCGTTGCAGCGATTCTTGGAGGCTTCCAGGCAACGTTTACAGTTATTGCTGTTCTATGTATTATTTCTCTCATCCTTGCGATTACAATCAGACCTCCGCATGAAGCGGATCAAGTGAAAGAAAGTACGGGTAAGATGAAGAATATGCAGGCTGGAACAAGAATGGGATAAGAAAATGAGAGGTAATACCAGGTGCGGTACTCAGCGCAAAGCCTCGTTGTTTCTACCAAAATAATGCAGTAATTTCTAAAAAATATTAATAAATCCAAGAAACTGATGAATTTTTATTTCAGTTTATAATACACCCGAACAATTAGCAGGTATTAAAAAGATCTGTCTAATTGTTCGGTTTTTTTGTTGCTTTTAAGATTAAATATTTGATGAGTTCATTTGTCTTTTGCGTGAAAAAAGTGTTTATATTCATAATAGTTTTTTGTTCGGAAAGATTGAAACAATATTCCCTCTTTATTCGTATGCTGAAAAAGAAATTGAATTTAGAAAATGAAATACAATTGATTGAATACATATAGAACTGGGGTGATAACATGCCAAGTATGGAAGAAGTCCAGCAGCAGCTTCAAGAACTGCATGTAAGTGATCAAAGAAGAAAATTAATGAAAAAAGAGATTGAAGAACTGCCCAATATTTTAAAGGGAAATGAAAAGATTTACCGTTTAATGGGCGGCACATATCAAACATATACTGGAATGTTCATTGCAACCAATAGCCGGTTTCTTTTTACTGATAAAGGCTATAAAGGAAAATTAACAGTGTATGAATTTAAGTATGATGAGCTTTTAGATATGAAATACAATCTAGGCTGGGTTTATGGAAAAATAGATATATTCTACTTGGGAAAATGGATTAAATTAGAGATGTTGGAGAAAGAAGAAACAGAGTCTTTTTTTCACTTTATAAACGACCAGAGGGGTCGTTTTAGCTCATCAGTTGATGACAGCACTATGGCAGAAATAAAAATCGAAAAAGAGATGAATCCTCCATCTCATCGCAAATCTGGCCTATTTTATGAAGTATCTGATTTTCAGATTGAAGAACGTCCCGTATTGAAGGAGAAGGTAAGCAGCTGGCTCGGCTTCAACCCTTTAGATCCTTCTCAGGAGCAATATATAAAGAAGCTGAAAAAACGTTATTTTTGGAGAGTATTTTTAACGGCTTTTATTATGGCAGCGATGGTTATAAGCCTCGTTGTACGCAGTTCCTTAACAGAAGTATGGGAATTTGCTGTTTTCTTGAGTGTTCTTTGGATTGGAGGAGCATGGGTACTGAGAAAAGATCTGAATGAAGATACAAATAGAAAGAAAAATACTTCTTCACTCGTAATCTATAAGTATTGCATCAGATATTGGAATAGTTTCTTTGAATATCTTATACCTAACAGTGGCTATAGAACAAAACCTGATGTCACTAAAATGTTTTTTAAATATGGTTTTGAGAATCGCAGGAACATAAAGATAACTAGGTTCTTTCAATTTCCGAAGCTGCAAAAAGACCGTATTTATTATATCTCTTATAAAATGAAGAAGCATACTGAAAATACGAGAAGGCTGGGATTATATTTCGAGCTTACGCTGCCAAAAGAAACGAGGCAGAGTTTAAATTCCTTTTTGCTAATCCCTAAAGGCAATAAAATAAAAATTGAAAAGTATAAATTGCAGCAATCACTAATTGCTCATAATCTTTTTACAGAGAAGGCAATCCCTCAAGTACAACTCGATGAAATCCTTGCTTTTCTTCAGCCGCTTATCAAACGAGACATTGGAGTTGCTGTGAAGTTCCATCATCATTTAGAAATCTATCTTCCTTATTTTCTGGAGACAAAGGAACAGCTAAAGTCAGAAGAGCAAATACAGCAGATTATAGAAGATATTCACTTATGGTATGCATTTTACGAAAGAAGTATCATCTGGCGTTATGGACAGCTTCCAGCAGAATGGAAAGAAGGAGAAGAGAAGGCGCTGGAGTATTAAAATGATATTGTCCTTTTGGAAGTACTCTTCTTTCATCTTAAATTCTTTTAATTCTGTTTAGCAGGCGTACCATAAAAGAACTGTAAAAATGGTACAATGATGCCGATAAAGTTAATGTTGTCATTTGTGCTAATGATTCATAAATCAGAAATAGGATGTGAGAGGTTGTTTAATCAAGTTATACCTGCGATCCGTAATATGAAGGATTTTGAATATGCGTTAAATAAAGACCATGAATATATCATTTTTTTAGAAACCCGCCTTTCCCAGGCAGAAAGTGTTGTTAAGTATGCGAAGAAGAACGGTAAAAAGGTGTTTATGCATGCGGATCTGATTCAGGGCTTGAAAATGGATGAATATGGGATCGAATATTTAATCAATAATGTGAAGGTGGATGGTATTATCTCCACTAGAGTAAATGTGATTACTTTGGCAAAAAAGCACAATATTATTGCCATTCAGAGGCTGTTTGCATTAGACAGTCATGTGCTTGAGAACAATGTGAAAGTATGCAGAAAAATCCAGCCCGATTATATAGAAGTGCTGCCGGGTATAATACCAGGCATCATGGAAGAAATTCATGAAAAAACAGGTATTCCGCTGATTGCTGGCGGTTTAATCCGTACGAAAGAGGATATCGAGAAGTCTATAGAAAACGGTGCTATCGCCGTTACGACATCAAATAAAGAACTTTGGTAAGATCCGTAGAAGGCCTTTTTGAAATAATCTTAACTCATCCCCCCGAAATATTTTGTTGACACCGTTTTCATATAGTTATACACTGTATTTAAGTTAATAACTAGTGACCGTGATCAGGAGACACATTAAATGCTTTGGATTTATATTCAAGGGTATTTAATGTGTCTTTTTTATGCTCTAAAAAGGTCATCGTTATTGGGGGATGGAGTTTTAAAGAGAGATAAAAAGGGGGATTAATATGAAAAACATGAAAAAAACAGTCATCTTATTAGTGTTGTCATTACTGCTGATTTTAGTTGGCAGCTTTTCAGCTTCTCAGTTTAATAGTTCGAGTGGGGATGTGGATGTATCAAGGATTTACTTTGATACACCAAGAGGAGAGCTTTCTGGTCTCTTGTATAAACCAGAAGGAAGTGACGAACAGCCGCGGCCAACGATTATTGCGACTCACGGTTATCTGAATTCTGGTGAGATGCAAGATGCACAGACAATTGAAATGTCCAAAAGAGGCTATGTCGTTTTAGCATTAGATCAATATGATCATGGACATTCAACAGGTACAATGGAAAAGCCAGTTCCGTTCTTCTCATTCTGGCCTCAAGCCATTTATGATGCCGTTCAATATATGTATGATCAGGACTTTGTTCTGAAAGATGAAAGCGGTAATGGAATCATGGCAGTTTCTGGGCATTCAATGGGTGGCTTCTCGTCAACTCACGCCGTTATGCTTGATGAAATGGATTTTCAGGAAACTGGCATTAGAAAAATCTTTAGTTCTCTAACAATGGGCTCTGATTATCAGTGGCTGAGATCACTGGAATACACAGATGAAATCATCAACAATTCATATGGTCCAAGAACGTCTGGTAAAATTGCAGGTATCTATGATGAATTCTTCTTTGATGCTGACGCAGCAGCGGCCGGGGCACCTGTAGTGAAGAAAAATTACATAGGTACAGCAGAAGGGCAAGGATTTTTAGGCAACCCGGAAAATCCAGCGGCAGGCACTATATATGAAGTCAATGGCGGAAAAAGGGTTATTTATCAGCCAAATGAAACACACCCTTGGAATCATTTTTCAAAAACATCTACAGAATACGCTATTGATTTTTATGATATGACATTTGCTGATTACAGTAATATTGTAACAGTAGATGCGGACGGTCAGACATGGATGTATAAAGAGTGGTTCTCTTTCCTTGCGCTGATTGGATTCTTCATGCTATTCATACCAGTTGTATCATTGCTTTCGAAACTGCCTTTCTTGAAAAACGTTTATAGTGGCAGACCTGATCTGCTTCCAGAAGCAAAAACAAATGGATCAAAGCTTGCAGGTTTATTCTTAATTGTCATTGGTCTGCTGTTCCCTGCTTTATTCTTCTCTGCATTATATAGTGGAGATCTATACGGAATGAGGCTCTTGAGACAAGTGAGTATGGTCTTTATTACTATTTCTGCCATTGCTCTAATCTTCTCAATGGTGAAAAAGTCAGAGCGTACAATCACAGTAGTTTCTTCTATTATGCTTGTTTTGAGTGTGGTTCAATATGTTATTTTAAGAAACCAAGATACTCTTATTGCAACAACAGAATTCTTTGGAGCACCAACTGTAAATCCGGTTCTTTATTGGGCTCTTAATGTCGCGATTGTCACTTTAATGATTATGGTTGGCTATCACTATATTGCTAAAAAGCCTGAGGGTGCAACGATTAAGAGCTATGGAATTAAGGTTTCTATTAAAACGGTTCTAGCAGCCTTCGTAACGGCTATTGCAGCAGTAGCGATCGGCTTTGGAATTCTATATCTTGCAGATGCTTTATTCAAGGTTGATTTCCGTCTGTGGACACTAGCTGTGAAAACGTTTGAAGATCAGCATCTGGTTGCTTTATTAAAATATGCTCCACTATTCTTTATTTACTATTTCATCGTTGGCTTATCTGTCAATATGAATACAGCTGGTGTAAAATATGATGGATTTAAAGGTTATTTCGTTTCCATCGTTCACTTTATAGGCGGTTTAGTTTTATATTTAGGCTATCAATATGGTTTACTATTTACGACAGGTACAGCAGGTTATACGGGAGAATCGCTATCCTCTATTATCGTCATTGGACTGGTGCCCGTTCTTCTCGTAGCTGCCATCTTTAATCGCTACTTTTATAGAAAAACCGGCAATGTGTATGTAGGTGCTATTCTAAATACCGTGTTAATGACACTCATTACACTGGCAAATACTGCGCTGTATACAATTTTTTAATAGAATATAAATTAGGAGAGAGCAAGGAGCAATGTGTTTCGGGCTCTCTTTTATTCACAATCTAAGACGTGGAAGAGTACGGCAAGTAATGATAGATGAAAGAGGAGGAATACGGATGGGAAAATATATATTAGCATTGGACCAAGGAACAACAAGCTCCCGTGCTATTCTTTTTAATCAAAAGGGCGAAATTGTTGGGACCGCTCAGCAGGAGTTTGAACAATTTTTCCCGAAACCAGGCTGGGTAGAGCATGATGCAAATGAAATTTGGACTTCCATCCTTGCTTGTATTGCCTCTGTGCTGCGAAAGGCAGATGTAGAGCCTGGGGAAGTAGCAGGAATAGGCATTACAAACCAGCGTGAAACAACCATTATTTGGGATAAGAACACCGGGAAACCAATTTATCATGCGATCGTCTGGCAGTCACGCCAAACGGAGGGCATTTGCCAGGAACTGCGTGACAAAGGATATAATGAATTATTTAACAGTAAAACAGGTCTGCTTTTAGATCCCTATTTCTCTGGAACGAAAGTAAAATGGATTCTTGATCATGTAGAAGGTGCCAGAGAGAAGGCTGATAATGGAGAGCTTTTATTTGGTACGATTGATACTTGGCTGGTCTATAAGCTTTCAGGCGGCAAGGAGCATGTAACCGATTATTCAAACGCTTCCCGGACACTTATGTTTAATATTTATGACCTGCAATGGGATGATGAGCTGCTTGAGATTTTAGATATACCAAAAAGCATGCTGCCTGAAGTCCGTCAGTCTTCAGAGGTTTACGCACATACAGTAGACTATCATTTCTTTGGCCACAACGTACCGATTGCCGGTATTGCCGGCGATCAGCAGGCAGCTTTGTTTGGCCAGGCATGTTTTGAGAAGGGCATGGCTAAAAATACGTATGGAACAGGCTGCTTTATGTTAATGAATACCGGCAGTGAAGGAGTTAAGTCCGAGCATGGACTTCTTACGACGATTGCATGGGGTGTTGACGGGAAAGTTGAATACGCGCTGGAGGGAAGTATATTTGTCGCTGGATCTGCCATTCAATGGCTGCGTGATGGAATGAGAATGATTGACAGTGCCAAGGCAAGCGAAGACTATGCCAGCAAAGTCGAATCAACTGAAGGCGTATATATGGTACCTGCCTTTGTAGGAATGGGTACCCCTTATTGGGACAGTGATGCTCGCGGAGCCGTATTTGGTCTGACACGCGGTACAACCAAGGAGCACTTTATTCGTGCGACATTGGAGTCTCTTGCCTATCAGACAAGAGATGTATTAGATGCAATGACTGCAGACTCTGGCATTGATTTAAAATCATTGCGAGTGGACGGTGGTGCTGTTCAGAATGACTTTTTAATGCAATTCCAAAGTGATATTTTAGGAGTTCCTGTGGACCGGCCTGTTGTGAATGAAACTACAGCACTAGGCGCTGCTTTTCTTGCTGGCCTTGCAGTTGATTTCTGGTCTGAAAAAGAAGAAATCGCTCAGCAATGGAGAAAGGATCGTACCTTTACAGATAATATGGCGGAGGAGAAGCGTGAACTGCTCTATAATGGCTGGAAAAAAGCGGTCAAAGCAACACGTGAATATAAATAGATTTTACATTTGCTGTAACGTTAAACTTTAAAATATATGCATCAAATGTTATACTAAAGATAAGTTAATAATATTTGGCTGGAGATCTCGAGAGACCACAATCACCCTTTTTTGGCAACAAAAAGCAGGGTCGGTTTGTGGTCTCTTTTTTTGTACCTTCAGAAAGCAGGGACGAAAACATTTTTTAATAACATTTAATGACATAGTGAATGAAGAACATAAAACGAGAGGATTGACTTGTATGAAATTCACGAACTTAGTAAGACAAGATGTTAAAGATCAAATGCAAAAAGAGCCTTTGGATCTCCTTGTGATTGGAGGCGGAATCACTGGAGCGGGAATTGCACTGGACGCTGTTGCACGGGGAATGAAAGCAGCTGTTGTAGAAATGCAGGATTTTGCTGCCGGCACATCAAGCAGATCGACCAAACTTGTCCATGGAGGATTGCGCTATTTAAAGCAGTTTGAAGTTGGAGTTGTGGCTGAAGTAGGAAAGGAAAGAGCCATTGTATATGAAAATGGCCCACATGTAACAACGCCAGAGTGGATGCTGCTGCCTTTCTATAAAGGAGGAACTTTTGGTCCTTTTACCACAAATATTGGCTTAAGAGTGTACGATTTTCTAGCGGGAGTCAAAAAAAGTGAAAGAAGAAAAATGTTTACCCCAGAGGAAGCGTTAAGACGTGAGCCATTATTGAAAAAAGAAGGAATGAAAGGTGCAGGCTATTATGTAGAATACAAGACAGATGATGCCCGCCTGACCCTCGAAGTAATGAAAAAGGCTGTTGAAAAAGGCGCATTGGCTCTCAATTATATGAAGGTCATTGACCTAGTATATGAAAATAGGAAAGTCGTTGGGATTACAGCAGAGGATTTAACAGATGGATCTGTTCAGGAGATTCGGGCAAAGAAAATTGTGAATGCTGCAGGCCCTTGGGTCGATACTCTAAGGGAGATTGACAAGTCAAGAAAAGGCAAGTCACTGCAGCTGACAAAAGGTATTCACCTTGTCTTCGATCACAGCCGTTTTCCATTAAAACAGGCAATATACTTCGATACACCTGATGGGCGCATGGTATTTGCCATTCCAAGAGAAGGCAAGACATATGTGGGCACGACAGATACGGTTTATAAGGGGGATATTGCTCATCCCAAAATGACAGTTGAAGATCGTGATTATGTATTAAAAGCGATTGATTTTATGTTTCCAGAAGTGAAGATTACATCAGAGGATGTGGAATCAAGCTGGGCAGGGCTTAGACCATTGATACATGAGGATGGAAAGTCTCCATCAGAAATTTCAAGAAAAGATGAAATTTTTGTTTCAGAATCGGGATTTATCTCCATAGCTGGAGGGAAATTGACAGGCTACCGTAAAATGGCGGAAAACATTGTTGATTTAGTGGCGGAGCAGCTTCACAAAGAGGAAGGAAGAGAATTTCCTGCAACACAAACAAAGCATATGGCCATTTCGGGCGGTGATGTAGGCGGTTCGAAAGGATTCATCGCATTTGCACAGAGCAAGGTAGAAGAAGGCAAGAAGCTAGGTCTGACAGAAGCTGAAGCGGAAAAATTAGTGCAGCGCTATGGATCAAATGTGGATCAAGTGTATTCTATTTATCAGGAAGAAGCAGACAAAGCGCTAGCAGAAAATCTTGATCCAGTCGTTTATGCGTGTTTAACGTATGCCATAAATGATGAGCAGGTCTATAAGCCAGCAGACTTCTTTATTCGAAGAACCAGTGCCCTCTTTTTCGATATTGCCTGGGTTCAAGCACATAAGGAATCGGTCATTCAGTATATGAAAAAAGTCTTTAACTGGAGCAGTGAGCAGGAAGTGGAATATAAAAAAGAACTGGAACAGTTCCTTTATGAGGCATCACATCCAATTGCTAAGGAAGAGTTTTAATTCGTTACATCTGACCATTTTGAACTAAATCCAGCAGAGTAAATTCTCTAGCTGGATTTAGTTTTTATCTTGCCAATGATAAAAATGTTCAAAAAATCACAAAAAACTATTCTAAGAGAATAATTTTAAGCAATTTTATTAGGATACATACCTTTTGTTTTTTCTCTTTGCTTCTTTAGTAGAAAAGCCCAGAGATACAAGTAAAGCAATAAAACAGGTGCCGGCTAAAAATAAAAAAGCCATTGTCATTGAAAGCTGCTCATAAATACTGCCGCTAATCATTGGAAAAATCGTCATTCCTATTGCGTAGACAGCTTGGAAAAATCCCATAGCGGTTGAATTTTTTTTAGTTGGAACACTTGATACAGCTTCAGAAGTCAGAAGAGAGAATAGAATTCCAGTTCCTATGCCAGGAATTAATTGAAGTAAACAGACAATAGCAACCGATTGTGATTGCGGGACTAGGAGACAGTAGAGACCGAGCAGTAAAAAACTTGAGCTAATCCACTGTTTTTTGGTCAGCAGTTCAAGAAACTTAGTTGATGCCAGTTTGGCAAATAGGACCGCTGAAAGCATGTAAATGATGGAGGAGAAGCCAAGAACTGAGTTGGTTCCGCCAAGCTCCTGAATAATTTGGTTTGTAAACGACATAGTGGTAGACATTTGTACTCCCTGCTGCACGAGAGCTAAGCCTGAGAACAATAATAAGTTTCTGTCTTTTACAACAGAGAGTAAATCCATAATATGTAATTTAGGCGGGTTTGCTGGTTTAGTTGCCTGCAAAAAAAAGGAGAGAATAAAACCTATAAGACCAGCTCCTAAACCGAAGGCGCAGATGACCTTCATGCCAACCGCATCATACAGAAGTGTGCTTGTGATAAACCCTAGCAGCATGCCGAAGTTATTAGCCATAATGATCTTGCTTGTTGCGCTGGTTTGTTCGGCTTTAGTAAAAAAGCTCATATACAAAATCATAAAAGAGATCCAAGTTGCACTCGCTGTTCCAGACAAAATATTTCCAACGAAAAAGCCTATATGATCTGGTAATAAAATGCGAAAAAGTGAAGCGATCCCTGCAAAAAAGGAACCTAACAGGATAAAAAGTTTATGATTACTGCTAAGATCAGCAAGAATTCCTACAGGAAGTCTAAGGATCAGCTGCGAAATTCCATATGCTCCGATGATGGCCCCAACTAAGTTGCTGGAAATATTCACTAGCAGCAAATACGTTGTCTGGTAAGGAATATAGACATATTGGGCAAACCAGAAACATACGACAATCCCTAAGATTAATGATGTTTGTTTATCTTGAAATTTAGCCAATTTATTAGGACTCCTTTCGTGTTTTTTTTAGTTAATCTCACAAAGAAAACAAGTGAAGCGCTGCTCAATTTTTCTGAATTTTAATTTCTAACGCAGTATCTTATCTCAAAATAAAAATTTGCACAAGAATAAAAATAATTTTGAATTCAGTGGAAATGGCGGTGAAAAAAGTTCTTGCTAACAAAATGAAAGCGTGATAAATTATAGCTAAGTTAAATTACGGGATACACTTTGACATGTTACTGGTAAAGCAGGCAAGATCAAATGTACACCAAATAACCATAGGGAATTTTCATTCTCCAATGGGCTATTTGTGTATATTTGATCTTTTTTTGTTTTAGTGTCTCCTTACCCGTTGGCCAGCGGATTAATCTAGTGAAGGAGCTAAGACGATGAATACACAGCAATTGGCCCAAGACATCTTAACGAATGTTGGAGGGAAAGAAAACGTTTCGCAATTAACACATTGTTATACTCGCTTGCGTTTCGTGTTAAAGAATACAAAAAAAGCCAATAAAGAAAACCTGGAGAACATGGACGGAATTATCTCGGTTGTAGAGAGTGCAGGTCAATTCCAGGTGGTTATTGGAAACAGAGTTGAAGATGTGTACGCACACATCATGAAGCATTTGGGTGACTTAGGCAGTCCTCAGGAAAAGAAAGAAGATAAGAGTTCTATTGGCAGCAGGATATTAAATACGGTTACAGCCATTTTCACACCAATTATTCCAGCAATTGCTGCATCCGGAATGATTAAAGGAATTCTAGCACTTGCTGTTATGATTGCGACTAGTTACTATGGCGTTGATATTAAAGAGTACAATACATATATTATCTTGAATGCTGCATCAAGCGCCGTGTTTTACTTCTTCCCAATTGTGATCGGTTATGCCGCATCTAGAGTGTTTAAAACAAATGAATTTATTGCAATGGTATTAGCTGCAACCCTGTGTTACCCTGACATTGTTGCATTAATGACAAGTGAAAATCCTGTTACCTTATTTGGAATTGGCATAACAGAAGCTAACTATACTTCTACTGTGATTCCAATCATCATTGCGATTTTTATCATGGCTTATGTTCAGCGTTTCTTTGAGCGTGTGATACCTGAGGTTCTAAAGATTATCATGGTGCCTACCTTTACATTATTGGTCATGGTTCCTGCAACTTTAATTGTTTTCGGTCCTATTGGTATTTATTTGGGAGACTTTATTAACTGGCTGTATTACGTCATTATGGATATTAGTCCAATTTTATTAGGAGCATTCATAGGCGGAATCTGGTGTGTCCTTGTGATCTTTGGTGCACATAAAGCAATTGTTCCAATCGGCATTAATGATGTTGCTAAAACTGGACAGCAGAATCTGCTGGCATTTGCAGGAGCAGCTAACTTTTCCCAAGCAGGGGCAGCAGCAGGAGTATTCTTAAAGACAAAAAATAAAAAACTTAAAACATTAGCAGCTACCTCCACGATTACAGCGCTTTTTGGAATCACAGAACCCGCGATTTATGGTGTTAACCTGCGATTGAAAAAGCCAATGGTTTACGCAGTCATCAGCGGTGCGTTAGGCGGAGCTTTAATGGGGTGGGGCGGTTCTTACGGTACAGCCTTCGCAAACCAAGGAGTTCTAACCATTCCGGTATATATTGAAGCAGGAACAAAGGCTTTCTTATGTTATATAATCGGGATTGCAATCGCCTTTTTTGGTGCTGCTGCAATGACCATGATTTTTGGCTTTAAAGATGTACCTGAAGAAGCAGAAATGGATGAAGCACCTAAAAATACAGATAAAATTGTTCCAGCAGCTATTAAAGCAGATGGAGATATTGGAATTCCCTCACCGCTACAAGGAAAAGTACTGCCTTTATCGCAAATAAATGATGAGGTTTTTGCCTCAGGCGCATTAGGGGAAGGGATCGCCATTTATCCTGAAATTGGAGAAGTTGTCGCACCAATGGATTGTAAAGTATCAATCTTATATCCTACGTTGCATGCAATAGGTTTACAGTTTGAAAATGGAGTAGAAATGCTGATTCATATTGGCATTAATACAGTAGAGCTTAAGGGTGAAGGATTTAAGGCACATGTCCAAGCCGGTGATGAAATTAAAAAAGGGACAAAAATTGTTTCCTTTAATATAAAAGAAATTGAAGCGAAAGGTTACGATCTCAGCACCCCCATTATTATTACAAATTCAACACAGTATCAAAGCGTTTCGTTTTCAGAAAACAATCTAGCAACACCTCAAGGACAATTACTACTAATTAAAGCATAGGAGTGTTATATATGAAGAATTATTTTAAAAAGGACTTTTGGTGGGGCGCTTCTTCCTCCGCCTTCCAAATTGAAGGTGCATGGGATAAAGATGGAAAAGGGAAATCAGTAGCGGATCATAATTCATTTATGAAGTCAGATGTACAAGCCGATACAACGGTTGCAAGCGATTTTTATCACAACTACAAAGAAGACATATTATTAATGAAGGAACTCGGTTTAAAAACATACCGATTCTCCATTTCCTGGGCAAGGATTATCCCGGATGGAGACGGGGAAGTAAACCAAAAGGGGATCGATTTCTATAATGATGTGATTGATTTCTTATTAGAGAATGATATTATTCCTTTTGTGACTCTTTATCACTTTGATCTTCCATTTGCCTTGGTTGAAAAGTACAATGGATGGGAGAGCCGTGATTCTGTATATGCATTTGAAAGATATGCAAGAGTCTGTTATGAAGCATTTGGTGATCGTGTGAAGCACTGGCAAGTGAATAATGAGCAAAACCTTATGGTCCGTGTAAACATCCGCATGAATATTTACGATGTTCCAGCTGATCAAGTAGAAAGAATGAGAGCCCAGATGGATTATCATATGTTTGTGGCGCATGCACTCGCAACAAATGCTTGTCACGAAATGCTCCCAGATGCAAAAATTGGTCCAGCGGTATCTTCTACAATGACATATCCAAGCTCAAACCGTCCGGAAGATGTTTGGGCAGCGCGTATGAACGATAACTTTAAAACCAACTATGCTCTAGAAATGTATTGCTACGGTGATTATCCAGGTTACTATAAAGAGTATTTAAGAAAATGTGACATTTACCCTATCACAAAGCCTGAAGATCAAGGAATTCTAAAGGCTGCAAAACCTGATTTTATTGCTTTAAACTACTATCGTACCCTTGTGGCCAGCTATCTGCCGGCAGATGAAGCAAATCCGTTTGGTACAAAGGTAAATGATATAGACTTTGATTTATATGGATACTTTAAGATTGAAAAGAATCCAAACTTAGTAGTTACAGATTACGGAATTCAAGTAGATCCAATGGGATTAAGATTGGTGTTAAATGATTATTATGAAAAATACCGTTTGCCATTAATCATTACAGAAAATGGATTAGGTACAGGAGATCAGCTGACAGAAGACGGCAAGGTTCATGACGATTATCGTATTGACTACTTGAAAAATCATATCGCAGCTTGCAATGATGCTATAGCAGATGGGGTTGAACTATTTGGATACTGTCCGTGGTCTGTGATGGATTTATTGAGCTCTCGTCAAGGATTTATGAAACGTTATGGATTTATCTATGTAGACAGAGATGATTTCGATGAAAAGCAATTACGCAGAATTAAAAAGGATAGCTTTCATTGGTATCAAGAGGTTATTAAAAACAACGGATTAATCTAATCCATCGATAAGGAAAATAGCCATGCAGATTCTAAAAGTTATGAACAACTCATTGATATTGGCAGTGAATGATTCGGGAAATCAATGTATATTGATGGGGAAGGGAATCGGGTACAAAAAATCCCACGGCCAAAATGTCTTAGAATCGGAAGTTGAAAAGATTTTTATATTAAAAGATAAAACATTACTTAAAAACTTTGTCCAATTAGCATCTGAGCTGGACGATACGTATTTTAATATTGTGAAAGAGATCATTGAATATGCTACGAAGGAATATAACATTGAAGTGATGGATTATCTGTATGTATCCCTTTCTGATCATATTGCCTTTGCTGTCAATCGGTATCATGAAGGAAGAGTCAGTGAGAAATTCAATTATATTGAAGTGGTGAAATATCATCAAAAAGAATATGGTGTTGGGAAATATGCAGTACAGCTTATAAATCAAACACTCGGAGTTGAACTTCCTGAGAGTGAAGCATCCGCCATTGGTTTGCACTTTGTGAATGCTCGCTTAAATTCAGAATCCTATAATCAGGAAGTTCAAGTGTTCAAACTCATCGATCATATAGAAGCTATTGTTAAAAGAAAAGCGAATGCAAGCTTTGAAAAAGACAGCCTATCTTATTCAAGGTTTGTGACGCATCTCAAATATTTTGCGGAGAGAATCATAAAAAAACAAGTATTTGAGGACACAGATTCTGATATTCTATACGACCAATTGAGCACTTCGATGGTAAAAGAGCATAACATGATTGAAAGCATTGCTGCATTTGTCAAACAAAAACATGAAGTAGATTTAACGAAACAGGAAAAAATCTATTTAATTATCCATATTCATCGAATATTGGGCGGAAGTCGCTAATATGATAAAAAAAACGCCTCTAAGCGTGTGCTTAGAGGCGTTTTTTTGTGGCTTAGATATCTTACCCCACAAGGCGAGATATTTAAGCAACATTTTTATGTTTATACTCTATCAGCATGATAGCGGCCAATCGGAACAACAGACGGCGATCCGGAAACAGGATCTTCAATCACAGTTGAGTTAAGACCAAAGATGTCTTTAATCAAGGTGCTTGTGATAACGTCCGATGGTTTCCCCTCCGCTGCCAGCTTTCCGCTGTGCATCGCGAAAATATAATCAGCATAACGGGCTGATAAATTAATATCATGCAGAACCATAACAATGGTTGTTCCGCGTTTTCGATTTAGATCTGTCAGCAGATCAAGAATTTCAACCTGATACGTAATATCTAAAAAGGTGGTTGGTTCATCAAGAAATAAAATATCTGTTTGCTGTGCTAAGGCCATGGCAATCCAGACACGCTGTCTTTGACCGCCGGAAAGCTCATCAATATTGCGATTGGCAAGCTCGGTAATATTCATAATATCCATGGCATCTGCGACCGCTTCATAATCTTTTTTTGTCCAGCCGCTAAATAAGGATTGGTGAGGAAATCTGCCTCTGCCAACCAAATCTGACACTGATATTCCCTCAGGCACAATTGGAGATTGCGGCAGCAGCCCAACAATTCTGGCTAATTCTTTAGCCGGAATTTTACTGATCTGTTTGTCATCAAGCGTGATGCTGCCGGAAGTGGGCTTGATTAGCCGTGCCAATGTTTTTAAAAGCGTCGATTTCCCGCAGGCGTTTGCGCCAATAATAACACTTATTTTGTTGCTGGGAATGGTTAAGCTTACTTCATGTAAAATCTTCTTATTTTCATAGCCAGCTTCGATTTTTTCTGCTTTAAACACATGCGGTGATATCATCATAAGTCTCCCTTTCGATTCATTCGGATGAGCAGGAAGATCAGATATGGCGCTCCGAGTATTCCTGTTATGATTCCTACAGGGAATCTGACTTCAAATGCAAATTGACCGATCAGATCTGCTGCCAAGACGAGATTTGCACCTACAAGGCCTGCAGGGATAATGCTGGAAAAACCAATTCCGACAATTCTTTTCGCAATTGGTCCGGCCAGAAATGAAACAAAGGCAATAGGACCAGTCGTTGCAGTAGCAAGTGCAATCATGCAGACCGAGCTGACAATTAATAATATTCTTGCAAGGTCTGTTCTTACGCCTAAAGTAGTTGCAGCTTGTTCACCAAGCTCTAATATACTTAAATGTTTCCCCAATAAAAGAACAATAGGCGTACAAATCAGTACGGCGATTACAAGAGGAGGAAGTTCATCCATTTGTGATCCATTAAGACTGCCGCTCAGCCACCTGATGGCTGCCGGGATGTCCTGCTGATCCCCTTTTAAAAGAACATATGAAATAAAAGCATCCAGCATTGCCTGGATTCCAATTCCCACTAAAATAAGGCGGCCGATGGAAAAGGTTCTTCCTTTCGATAATAAGTAAATGAGTATAACGGTTATAAGTGCAGCAATCACAGAGACTATGGAAACAACCGTATTACTGGTATGAAGGATAACAATGCAAAAAACTGCCGCTGCACTTGAACCAGATGTAATTCCGATGACATTAGGATTTGCAAGTGGATTGCGCAGCATCGTTTGAAAGATGTATCCTGCTATACCGAAAGCAAAGCCGGCAAAAAGACCCGCCAGCATCCGCGGCAGACGGATGGTATTAACAGCAAATGTTACCCCTTTAATTTGTTCGCCGGAAAGAGTGCGAATGACATCGTTTACTGGGTAGATCGTGTTTCCCAGTAAAAGCATGGCACAGCAAAGGGCGATTGCAAGAATAAAGAGGAGGCTAGTGACCAATATCCAGCGGCGGCGTCTAAGACGTCTGCCTTGTTTGATGATTTCAATAGAATTATTTTTCATAGTGAACGCACTTTCGCTTTCATGGCTATAATAATCAGGATTGGAGCGCCAATAAAGGCAGTTACAACTCCAACTTCCAATTCTCCAGGACTGCCGATAAGCCTGCCTGCTACGTCAGAAATGGTTAATATAATGGCTCCTGAAAGGGCGGCCATTGGAATAACGAAACGAAGATCAGGACCAATCATCAGACGGATTACATGCGTAGCCAGTAATCCAACAAAGCCTATTGGACCAGCTAGTGCTGTTGCTGCACCACATAGAAGTACCCCGGCAAAAGCGGCAATAATTCTTAGCGTTCCTGTACGCACGCCTAATCCGGTTGCTACATCATCACCTAGCGCCAAGGCATTTAAGGCTGAAGCTGCCAGGGTTCCAATGACAAGGCCGGTAATGAGAAATGGCAAAAAGAGAGAAATAGACTCCCAATTCCCAGAGCCAACACTTCCTACTTGCCAAAATCTAAATTGATCCATCACGTAAGAGCGTGGAATCATAATAGCACTGACAAGGGATGAAAGGGCTGCACTTGTCGCGGCACCAGCCAAAACAAGCTTAAGAGGCGTGGCACCCCCACGCCCCATAGAGCCAATACCATATACAAATACAGCTGTGACCATCGCCCCAGCTATTGCCAGCCACATATATTCACCCGCAGTACTAATGTTAAAGAATGCGAGTCCGCAAATAACGAAAAGGGATGCACCTGTGTTGACTCCTAAAATGCTTGGATCTGCAATGGGATTACGTGTAACAGCCTGCATAAGCGCTCCGGAAACACCAAGTGCTGCACCGCAAAATAAACTGAAAATGGTCCGGCTTATTCTCTGACGAACGACGCTGGCCCCATAGGAGTCAACGTCGTTGTGAAATAAGCCAGCCATCAGTTCATTCCAGCTCACAGTACGAGAGCCAAGCGCCAGAGAGGCGACTATACATACACCAAGCAGGATCAAACAAGCAGTCAATACGATTATGAAGTTTTTTGGTAAATACGCATTTTTCTGCTTTATAGTTTGATCTGTTAAACTACTCATTTATCTTTTCAATAGCTCCTCCGATTAACTCTAAATATTCATCAATCGTATAGTCAATTGCAAGCGGATTCGGGTTGCCAGCTGCTCCTAATGGAGAGGTACCATTGATGAATACTACAGAACCTCTTTCAATGGCAGGAATCTTCCCTAATAGAGGATCAGCTTTTACTGCCTCATATAAACTATCATCGCCATAGCCAACAATTAAATCAGCATCATGAAGTAAATCAGCATTTTCAGCACTTAAACTTAAAGAGTAACTAGAAGGATCTGTAATCTCGTTTGTAATACTTTCAGGATACTCCATTCCCAGCTCCATTAAGAATTCTCCACGAGGATCTGCAGGTGTGTAAAGGTGAAGTTTGGACATATCATCAGCTGAGAAGTTTACCCACACAACCTTTTTCCCTTCCATTTCAGGATGTTCAGCAGCTTTTTCCTTAATTAAATTCTCCGTGTCTGCAATCAGCTGTTCTCCTTCTTCCTTCATACCCATACCAGTCGCGCTAAGAAGAACTTGCTCACGCCATGTTGTAGCCCAAGGTCCTGTTTGATATGCAACAACTGGAGCAATTTGACTTAATAAATCATAGTCTTCCTGGGTAATGCCTGAGTATGCTGCCAAAATGACATCTGGATCTGAATCAGAAATTGCTTCAAAATCAAGGCCATCTGTATCTTGGAAAACATTCGGGTTTTCTTCCCCAAGTTCTTCAAGCTTTTCTGCTGTCCAAGGCAATAAACCACTGTCATCCTGAACACCAAAGTTTGCAGCTGAAAAACCGACAGGCACAACACCAAGAGCAAGTGCTACATCATGGTTTGCCCATTGAACAGTAGCTACACGTTCTGGTTTGCTTTCAATAACTGTTTCACCAAAAGCATGCTCAATCGTTATTGGATATTCAGAGTTTTCCTCTTCGGCAGCAGCTGTCTCTTCGGACGAGTCTGAGTTATTCTCATTCTCATTTGAAGCTGTATCAGAATCCTGGCCAGAACATGCAGCAAGCAGGAATAGGGTCATAGCAAAAATAATGAAGGTAATAAATCTTTTGTTCGCTTTCATTCTTTTTCTCATCCTTTTCGTCATTAAGTTAGTAGTACTTGAAATGCCTGCAATCATTTTAAACCTTTGTATTAATGGATTACTTTCTTCATTTATTTTGAAAGCGGTTATAAATCTATGTAAATACGATTAGCCATCAGTAAAAATGAAGAGTATTGCAAAACTCGTTGAAAAATGTTTGGTAATGAGATTCGTTTTCAATGATAATCGTTATCAGTTAATGTGTCAATCCTAATTTTCATAGAATGCAGTTTTTTCAGAAAGAAATAAACGCTACCCTATCAAAATTAAAGAAAATCCGCTCAAATAGCAATTCAGATTTGGATTTGTAACAAAATGTTCATAAGATAAGTCCGGTGGTTATAGTTATATTATTTTCTAAAAGTGTAAGTTAAAGAAGCAAATCATATCATGAAGATATCTATTTTCCGGCAAAATGATTTCATCTTGTAGATCTGATATGATTATGATGTTAAGCAACACCATAAACTATTGATAGGATGACAAGATGAAAAAAGATGTCACTTTAACTGTTAAAAGTAAATCTGTGAGTAAATTTAAGGGCGGCTATCCGCTGATCTCAAAGGACTCTGTTCAAAATCTGCATGATGGGATAGAAGAAGGTACCATCGTTAAGCTTGTAGATGAAAAGAACAGATTTATTGCAAGAGGCTATTATGGCAAGCAAAACAAAGGATACGGCTGGGTTTTGACAAGAAATGAGAATGAACTGATTGACCAATCCTTTTTTATAAAGCAACTAAAGAAGGCCATTGAGAGCCGGAAATCATTTTTTAATAACCAGGAAACCACTGCCTTCAGAGTAGTAAACGGCGAGGGAGATGGATTAGGCGGATTAACGATTGAGTATTTTGATGGCTACTATTTAATCCATTGGTACAGCAAAGGAATTTACAGCTTTCGAGAATCTATTATCGGGGCATTGAAGGAATTGGTACAGTACAAAGCAATCTATCAAAAGAAACGATTTGCTGAGAGCGGCAAGTATATTGAGGAAGATGATTTTGTTACTGGAGAAAGAGGCACTTTTCCGATTATCGTAAAAGAGAATGGAGTTCATTTTGCCGTTTATCTTAATGAAAGTGCAATGGTTGGGGTCTTTTTAGATCAAAGGGAAGTTAGAAAAAGAATCCGTGATGCATATGCAGCAGGAAAGACTGTATTAAATACTTTTTCCTATACAGGCGCCTTTTCCGTTTTTGCAGCTTTAGGAGATGCTCAAAAAACAACAAGTGTTGATTTAGCTAATAGAAGCTTAAGTAAAACAATCGAACAGTTCAGCATCAATGGAGTTGATTACGAAGCGCAGGAGATTATTGTAGAAGATGTATTCCGTTACTTTAAATATGCGGTGAAGAAGCAGCTGAAATTTGATATGGTCATTCTCGATCCTCCTAGCTTTGCAAGATCGAAAAAGATGGTATTCAGTGCCGAAAAAGACTACAAAAATCTATTAAAAGAAGCAATTTCCATTACTGAAGAGGGTGGAATCATTGTAGCATCGACAAATGCCAGCTCTTTTAATATGGATAGATTTAAGGGGTTTATTGATCAGGCTTATAAAGAATCAAATAAGAAGTATCAGCTTTTGGAGGAATATTCGCTGCCGGAAGATTTTAAAACCGTTAAGTCATTTCCTGAGGGAGATTACCTGAAGGTTGTGTTTATTAAAAACGCAAAGTAAGGGGAGGGGGATAATCCCTTCCCCGCTTTACTTATTTTTTTCCACCGTATGGCCCCCGAATTCATTTCGCAGTGCGGCAACAACTTTACCTGTGAATGTATCGGTCTCCAGTGAACGGTAGCGCATAAGCAGCGACATCGCAATGACTGGTGTGGCAGCCTGCAAATCTAAGGCTGTTTCAACTGTCCATTTTCCTTCACCAGACGAGTTCATAATGCCTTTAATGTCATCGAGTTCAGCGTCCTTGGAAAAGGCCTGCTGTGTTAATTCCATTAGCCAGGAACGGATGACGGATCCATGATTCCATATCTTTGCCACCTTTTCATAATCATAGTCAAATTGGCTTTTCTCCAATACTTCAAAGCCTTCTCCAATTGCAGCCATCATGCCGTACTCTATGCCATTGTGCACCATTTTTAAGAAATGGCCGCTTCCTGCTTCACCTGTATAAAGATACCCATTATCTACTGCTGTATCCTTAAATATTGGCTCTATGATTTCCCAGGCTTCTTTGTCTCCGCCGATCATATAGCAAGCTCCATTTCGGGCACCGTCTATACCGCCTGAAGTCCCTACATCAACAAAATGGATACCTTGTTCTCTTAACGAGCTGTATCGGGTTAAGGATTCTTTGTAATGAGAATTTCCAGCATCAATGACAATATCTCCTTCATCTAAGTAAGACAAAAGCTCATGGATAACAGTATCTACGACAGGATGAGGCACCATCAGCCAGAGAATGCGCGGTTTAGTTAAAGCTTGAACAAGTTCTTTCAGGCTTTCGGACCCGATGGCACCATATTGACCAAGTTCTTCGACAGCCATGCTGTTTAGGTCAAAGGCAACGACCTCATGTTTATGATCTATTAAATTTTTTCCTAAATGCAAACCCATTTTCCCTAAGCCTATTAATCCAACTTTCATATAACATATCCTCCTTAATTATCCCCCGCCACTATGCTTGCTTACTCTTATCTACCACCATCTATGACCCACTTCATCTAATAGCTGCTGGGCTGCATCAGGTCCCATTGATCCTGAAGAATAATGGTGCAGCGGAATGGAATCTTCTTCAAATGCTTCCAGGATCGGCTCAACCCATTTCCATGAACTTTCAACTTCTTCCCAATGAGCAAAGAAGGTAGGATCCCCGCTAAGAGCATCAAAGAGCAATCGTTCGTATGCTTCTGGCAAATCGCGCTGACTGGCAGAAAAATGCACGTTAATCGGCTCAATCTTTCCACTCATTAGACTTTTGCTATTTAACTGCAGCGAAACGCCTTCATTGGGAAAAATACTAATCGTTAATAGGTTTGGTTTTATGTTTTCTATTTCAACAGAATCCAGATCACTGGAATTTCTGAATTCAACAACAATCTTTGTTGTTTTTTCCTGCATTCGTTTTCCTGTTCGAATATAAAAAGGTACACCATTCCAGTACGGATGATCGATCCATACGCGGGCAGCGATAAAAGTGTCATTTTTGGATTGCGCTTGAACTCCTGTTTCTTCGCTATAGGAAACAACCGGCTGTCCGTTTATTTCACCTGCGAGATATTGTCCTCTTACTATTTGTGCTTTGGCACCCTCTTTAGTTAATGGTCTTATTGATTCCATTACCTCTCTTTTTCCATTTCGGATATCATGAGCACTCTTTTTCTCAGGAATGCGCATAGCCGTCATCATAAGCATCTGGAGCAAATGGTTTTGTACCATATCACGGATGGCTCCAGTATGATCATAATATTCTGCTCGATCTTCAACTCCTACCGTTTCGCTGGCTGTAATTTGGACATTCGAGATAAACTGATTGTTCCAAATGGCTTTTAAGAGCGGATTGGCAAGCACGAAAGCCTCCAGGTTTTGCACCATTGGTTTTCCGAGATAATGGTCGATTCGAAAGATTTCCTCTTCCTCAAAGGTTCTGATTAGTTTTTCATTTAGAGCTTTTGCAGATGAAACATCATGACCAAATGGCTTCTCTATGATTAATCGCTTCCAGCCATTGGTGCTACCTAAGCCGCTTTTCTTAATATTTAGAGCAATGACATCAAAAAGTTGTGGAGCAACTGATAAATAAAACATTCTATTCTCTGCAATTTGCTGTTCTGCTTCATGTTTTTCTGCTAATTTCAGCAATTTATGATAGCCTTCCGGGTCGGTCACATCTAATTGGCAGTAATGAAATAATTTAACAAATTCCTTTTTTTTAGAAACGTCGTTTAAAAGATGTCTTGAGAACGTATAAAGCGAATCTTTTACTTTAGCCTGAAATTCAGTGTCAGTGCAGTTATTTCTTCCAACTCCTATAATTGAAAAGGATTTCGGTAATTTCTGATCAAGAAATAAGTTGAACAGTGCAGGATAGATTTTCCTTTTTGCTAAATCACCTGTTGCCCCAAATAATACAAAGGTCATAGAATCCATGAACAGCCCTACTTTCTGATAAAATGACAACAAATGATACATAGTTTCAGCTCTTATATATTTCTGAGAGGTTACATCTCTATTTATTGTTGCTTTGCGAAATCAGTATATTATGTATAGTCAGCAGGTGAAAGTACGCACTTTATTTTCATCTAGTTACATAAAAGTGCAATAGTGAATAAAAAGGAACCATAAAAAAGCCTTATCAATGATGCTAATCACTGATAAGGCTTCTTAGATTTATTTTGTTGCTGATTGTTCTTCTGATTCTTTTTCCAGGACATCTTCAATATAATCTTTGCCCCATTCATACATGGATTCCAAAATAGGCATGAGTCTCTGGCCATGTTCTGTTAATGAATACTCCACTTTAGGAGGGACAACCGGATACACTTCACGATGAACAATTAAATGGTCCTCTAATTCACGCAATTGATTGACAAGCATTCTCTGGGTAATGCCGGGCATAAGGGACTTTAACTCTCCAAATCGCTTCGTCCCTTCTTTGCCCAGATACCAAAGTATCAGCATTTTCCACTTGCCACCAATAATCGCAAGTGTTAATTCTTTCTCACAATTAAATGTTCTTTCACCTAAATTTGGCATTGTTCTCACGTCTCCTTTTTCAAATGTTAAGGAAAATATATAGCTGAGTGATTTTGGAGAAATAACGTAGCTTTTGATTCTCCGTCAGCCCAGTTATATCAAATAGTATACTTTTTAGCACTATATGCTTTTAAAGTGCGTACTTTTTCTTTTGATATATGTTCAGTATACTAAGCCGTATATTGATGAGTAAATGTTTTTAACTAAACTTATCAAAATATTCCAGTAGGAGTGAATGTTCATGAAATTACAGCTAGCATTAGATTTAGTCGATATTCCAGGAGCAATTGAAGTTGTTAAAGAAGTTCAAGATCATGTGGATGTTGTAGAAATCGGGACACCGGTTGTCATCAATGAAGGTCTTAAAGCTGTAAAAGAAGTAAAAGCAGCATTTCCTAACATGACGGTTCTTGCTGATTTGAAAATCATGGACGCAGCTGGCTATGAAGTGAGTCAAGCATCAGCAGCAGGTGCTGATATTGTGACGATTCTTGGTGCAGCTGAAGATGAGTCAATTAAAGGTGCAGTAGAAGAAGCAAAGAAACAAGGCAAGCAAATTCTTGCTGACATGATTGCTGTGAAAGATATTGCTGCACGTGCAAAAGAGCTGGATGAGCTTGGTGTCGATTATATTTGTGTCCATACAGGCTACGATCTTCAAGCTGTTGGCAAAGACTCGTTTGAAGACCTTGCAACGATTAAAAGTGTTGTTAAAAATGCGAAAACAGCTGTTGCAGGCGGAATTAAACTAGAAACACTTCCTGATGTTATTAAGCAGCAGCCAGATCTTGTAATCGTTGGCGGAGGCATTACTGGTAAAGATGATAAAAAAGCAGTCGCACAAGAAATGCAAAAGCTAATCCAGCAAGGATAATTAGTGATGAAGACGACGACTGAATACTTAACAGAAATTGTTCAGGAATTAAGTCAAACGGTTCATTTGATCTCTGAATCTGAAGCAGATGCTTTGGTCGAACAGATTTTAAAGGCTAAAAAGGTTTTTGTGGCTGGTGCAGGCAGATCTGGATTTATGGGTAAATCCTTTGTAATGCGAATGATGCATATGGGCATTGATGCTTATATAGTAGGTGAAACCGTAACAGCCAATTTAGAAAAGGATGATTTATTGATCATCGGTTCTGGTTCAGGTGAAACGAAAACCCTGGTAGCAATTGCTGAAAAGGCAAAAAGCATTGGCGGTACCATTGCAGCCATTACCATTTCGCCTAACTCAACAATTGGCGAATTGGCTGATATTGTTGTGAAACTGCCTGGCGTAACAAAAGATCAATCTGAAGGGGACTATAAAACCATTCAGCCTATGGGATCTTTATTTGAACAAACGATGCTGTTATTTTACGATGCCCTTATTTTAAGCTTTATGGATAAAAAGGGTCTGGATTCTAACAAAATGTATGGCAAGCATGCCAATCTTGAATAAGAGAAAAACAAACAAAAAGAGGGCCGCGTTTATAGCGGCCTTCTTTTTGTTTAAATTTCTTATTTTGCTACTGCAGTTCTTTCTACTTTCACATTTCCTTCAATAGCACGGGAATATGGGCAGACTGCGTGCGCCTTCTCCATAAGCTCTTCAGCTTCTTCTTGTGTGACACCTTCCATTTCAGCAATCAATTTAACGCTTAAGCCAAAGCCTGCACCTTGTTTTTCAATGCTGACTTCAGCTGTTACAGCAGATGTAATTCTTTTTTTCGCTTGTCCTGCAACTAATTGAAGGGCACTGTCAAAACACGCTGAATAGCCAGCAGAGAATAATTGTTCAGGGTTAGTTGTTCCCTCTTTTTCTGTGCCGCCTAATCCTTTTGGCATGGAAAGAGCCAAATCTAGTGTACCATCAGATGATTTAACGGAACCTTGACGGCCGCCTGAAGCTGTTGATGAAGCAGTATATAATGCTGACATTATGAAACACTCCTTTTGAATTAATTGTTTACGATTAAATTGTACACAATTTAATTATCATTAGTCAAATCTTATATAATTATTCCCCTTCCTTGATATAATAAACTTAGGAGTGATTACCAATGACGAAGGAAATATTAAAATTAGATAATCAAATTTGTTTCCCGCTTTATGCAGCAACAAGGGAGATGACAAAATTATATCGTCCATTACTAACGGAGTTAAACATTACGTATCCGCAATATTTAGTTTTGCTCGTTCTCTGGGAAACAGATCGCATCTCTGTTAAAGCATTAGGTGAAAAACTTTATCTTGATTCTGGCACTTTAACACCGATGCTGAAGAGAATGGAGGAGAATGGGTTAATTAACCGGACACGCTTAAAGGAAGACGAGCGCGTAGTAGAGGTGACATTAACAGAGCAGGGAAAACAAGCAGAAGCACAAGCTGAAAAGATCCCGCTGAAATTCCTTGAGCAAACGAATCTAAATGAAGAAGAGTTTATCCAGCTGAAACGTATTTTAATAAAAATGCTGGGTGAAGCTTAACAATATACCTGCTATATATAAGGAATTGGACGGTGTTAAGCAGGTTACAATAACTTTATACAGAATTGCTTCACTTCTATAAAATAGAGCTTCCTCGACTGAATATTAGACTGTCATTTGAGGGAGCTATTCTTTTAAGTAGAGTCTTATCGATTAAAATGAATATGACATGCGGATTTACGCCAATTATGTTGCCATTTTAATCTAATCGCTTTATAGTGGATACGAGTATAAAATGGAACATTTATTATAGAGAAAATAAGGCTTGATGGTTTATACAAAGGAGAATGACGGATATGCTAGCATCAATGAATAACTTTCGGATTGAGAAAGATTTTTTAGGGGAGAAGGAAGTTCCTGCAGAGGCGTATTATGGGGTACAAACGCTTCGGGCAGTAGAAAATTTTCCAATTACGGGGTATAGAATTCATCCTGAACTAATTAGAGCCATGGCAATGGTAAAGAAGGCGGCAGCCATGGCAAATATGGATGTTAAGCAGTTGTATTCTGGAATTGGAAATGCAATTGTACAAGCAGCAGATGAAATGATTGAAGGACAATGGCATGACCAGATCATTGTGGATCCAATTCAAGGCGGAGCTGGAACATCTATTAATATGAACATAAATGAAGTTCTTGCCAATCGTGCCATTGAACTTCTTGGAGAAGAGAAAGGAAATTATTTTCATTGCAGTCCCAATACGCATGTGAATATGTCTCAATCAACAAACGATTCTTTTCCAACAGCTATGCATATTGCCATTTTAAGTCTGCTGGAACAGCTCATTATAACGATGGAGCAAATGCAAACTGTTTTTCTTGAAAAAGGAAAAGAGTTTAATCATGTGATTAAAATGGGCAGAACACATCTGCAGGATGCTGTACCCATTCGGCTTGGACAGGAATTTGAAGCATATAGCCGTGTAATCGGCCGTGATATTAAGCGAATTAAGCAGTCAAGACAGCATTTATATGAATTGAATATGGGTGCTACTGCTGTTGGGACAGGTTTAAACGCTTTGCCTCGCTATATTGAACTGGTTGTACAATATTTGGCTGATATAAGCGGGATGCCGTTTAAAGGTGCTGAACACTTGGTGGACGCCACTCAAAATACGGATTCCTACACAGAAGTGTCTGCTGCGTTAAAAATCTGTATGACCAATATGTCTAAGATTGCCAATGATTTAAGGCTTATGGCTTCAGGCCCAAGAGCAGGCTTAGGGGAAATTACACTGCCCGCCAGACAGCCTGGTTCATCTATCATGCCAGGGAAAGTTAATCCCGTTATGCCAGAACTTATTAACCAAGTGGCTTTTCAGGTAATTGGAAATGATCATACGATCTCTCTTGCTTCTGAAGCAGGACAGCTTGAACTAAATGTGATGGAGCCAGTTTTGATCTTTAATCTTCTGCAGTCGATTAGCATCATGAAAAACGCATTTACCAGTTTTACGGAGCATTGTGTTAAAGGCATTGAAGCAAATGAAGCAAGATTAAAGGAATACGTCGAAAAGAGCGCAGGAATTATCACTGCTGTTAATCCGCATCTTGGCTATGAAGTAGCTGCCAGAATTGCTAGAGAAGCGATCCTGAATGGTACCTCCATTAGAGACCTATGTCTCAAATACGACGTACTCACTGAAGAAGAATTAGACCTCATTCTAGATCCATATGAAATGACCCACCCTGGTATTTCAGGAGCGGCATTATTGGAAAAAGATTGACATAAAAAGAGCCAGGAGGGCGGTCTCCTGGCTCTTTTATAGGTATAATTAATTTTCCTTTTTAAGAAGTAAAACAAGCAGAGTGCTGAAAAAATTGTTTACACATCTATTATGCGTTCAATTCTTGCTATCAAAATTGCTGGAAATGTCCCTGCTGTTCACCTGGTAATCCAATTGAGAGTGCCTGGTAGTGCCGGAGTATGGCCGTTATTTGGGGAGTTAGGGACTCGGGGGACTCTATGACGATAATAACCTGCTGGCGGCTTTCCTTTAAGGTTTTATGATATTTGGCTTTTTTGAAAAGTTTTGAGACTGCTAATCCGATGATAAAACCTGTAAATGCGCCAATTATACCACAAAGAATAGGCCCAAGCATGAGGGTAAATCCAAGGCTGGCTCCTATAACGGCAGCTCCAGTAGCACAGGCAACGCCGACTTCAAAATCATGGGGAGGAGGGTGCTGCTTGTTGCTGCCTTGCTTGTTTTGATCCATAAACACGATAAGGATTTGTTCGTTTAAAACGGAGAATCCCTCTAACTCTGCAAGTGCTTGTTCTAATTCAATTGACTGCTCAAATAATCCAAAAATCAACATGGTCAAGCACCTGCTTATGAGAAGATTCTTAATTTCGAATTTTTATACCTCTTGGATAGATAAGTTCTTTGTTCCAAGCGAAATAGTTGGTTTTGTTCCAATGTTGCTAAATAAGATTGGTAAATAGATCCAAACAGAACAGAAGGCATAAATAAGAACCAATGAGGGTTTAGCATATTATTAGAAGCTTCAAGTTGTCCAAGCAAAAGGGTCAATAATGCTTCATGTGCTTTTGAAAGCCAGATGTAGATCCACCACCAGAACATCGCGTAAAAGGCAAGGCCAAATCGATGGTTATATAATTGTCCTAATCCCGGAAAGAAAAAAGAATAAAAAGCACTGAAAAACGGACTTTTTTCCTCAAGATATTGAATTTCTGAGGCTGTGACTGCCAGACATGGTATGTTGTTGCTTTCTTTGAGGACCAGATGAGTAAGTTTATTTTGATATAAAGCAATTCGAAAACTATCTCCTATTGTGTACAGGTAAATTACCAAGTATCCAAACGTCCATGTCGGTTCCAATATAGCTGTGGCTAGTTCAAATTTTCCGCAAAAGGAATAAACCATTGCTTCATTAATGTGAGCTAAAGTATTTATAATAACTTCTGATAAGGTCAGTAATGTGGCACGTACATACTGATTAAGCAGATAGTGGCCAAATCCGGGAAATACGGCAGACCACCATGCGATCATATAGGGATTATGGTCTTTTAAATAGGTGATGCCGAACATACTAATCTTTAAAAGCTTTCTTCGTGGCTGAGCGTTCATGTTGCCCCTCTTTTTTGCTCTAGTTATCGGTAATGGATAGTTTGCCCAATGTCTGCCCCAGTATGTATATTTTTAGTTTTTTAATGGGCTATTTTACATTTAAAGGAAGTTGTGCAAAACAGAAAGCATTGAAATGCACCGCCATTATCGTATATGCTAATAGCATGAAATTTCCAAAAGAGGGACTCTATTATGAATTCTGAACTAACAGCGTATATCACCCTTGTCAGCACTTCGGGTGTGTTAAATATGTACTTGTTTATAAATGTTTTCCTTAACCGCCACAAATATACGAGTATAGGGAAGGTTTTTAGCTTATATACCTTTTTAATTACTGTATATTGTTTTTCCTCTGCATTTGGCTTGATGTCGACAAATATTGAGCAAATCAAGCTATGGACCATCATTCAATACACAGCAATGCCACTATCCGCCCCTGTTGGCTTGTTATTCATCATGAATTACTTAGGATTTGAACTAACACGCAAAAAATGGATTGCGCTCTTAACAATCCCGCTTATCAGTCTGTTCATGGTAGCAACGAATGACTTTCATCACCTCCATTATCGTGTCTATGAAATCGACCCATTATTAGGTGCTCCGTATGTGCATCAGGAAATGGGCGTTTGGTACGTGATTCATGGCATCTATACCTTTGCAAGTATGTTTTTTGCTTTCGTTCTTGTCCTCACTAGATGGAAAGAAACAGAACGAGTGTATCGTCCCCAATTAATATCCTTATTGTTTGGCCAATTTGTTCCAATGGCTACGGCTTTCATTTATTTAATTGGATTAACTCCTCCTGGTCTGGATCCAGTTCCAATCGTTTTATGGCTAACATCTATCTTATATATTTGGTCAATTAGTTCATCACGAATGTTTACCCTTATGCCAATTGCGAAAGAAGCGATCTTTCATAGCATTAATGATGGGGTTATCGTTTTGGATGAAGCAAAACAGATCATTGAGTTTAATCATGCATGTAAAAATATGTTTCCGAGATTAAATAAGAAGATGTTTGGTCTGCCGTTTCACCAAATTTGGAATGATCTGTCAGGCGGCCAGGTTCCTTTTTCAATTGAAACGGCTGCCTCCCGGGAGGTTAACCATGGCGATCATATTTATCAGGTTCGTACAACACCGCTGCAGCAGTCTGGAAATACTAAAGGCTTATTAATTATTTTCACGGATATCACAGAGTTAAAAAGATTACAGATTAAATTGCAGCATCAGGCTGACTATGACGAACTCACCCAAATTTATAACCGCAGAGCCTTTTTTCAGATCTCTAAACAAATGCTTCTGGAAGCTAAGAAAAAGGTTCAGCCGCTATCATTTATTCTAATGGATATCGATTACTTTAAAAAAGTAAATGACACATACGGGCACGATGCAGGAGATCAGCTATTAAGACATGTCGTTAAGGTATGTAATACGTTAGTAAATGAAGACATGCTATTTGCCCGTTACGGAGGAGAGGAATTTGTCTTTGCTTTAAAGGGGTCAAAAGGAAAAATCCAAGCTGAAGAGCTTCGGCAGCTTTTGGCATCACAGCCCCTTGTTATTGATGGAACAAAGATTTATGTAACGGTTAGTATGGGTATAGCCGCAGCCGAATTAGACGAAGAAGAAACCTTAAATCAGCTGCTGCAAAAAGCGGACAAAGCCTTGTACAAAGCTAAGCGGGAAGGGCGTAATACTGTAAAAGAGTATATTCACGATGATTTATAAGACTTGGGATCTTCCAGTTTTATTTTTTTGATTCAAGAATATAAGTAAGAGAGGATTGCTATAATGAAGTATTTTCTTATTCAAATTATTATACCCTGATACTTTTGAAAGAAAGCTGAAGAGGATTTAATAGTCATTCCTATTAATACTAGGGGAAATTAAGGGATTAAACCTCTTTTTATTAGAGCGCTTTCAATACAAAGTGGTTTTTCCTTTTCATTTCCAAAACCTTTCCCTTTTTTTCAAGCTATAAATAGTTTATAATTATCAGATAATACTAGATATTTTATTGCATAAATTATTATAATAATATTATGATATTGTTTTTCTAGACACGGTGTGGTGTGCTCTTAAGGGGTATGGAAGGGCTTAACCGAATGTTTTGGCAAATTTGGGGATGAGGATGATTGTGATGAGCAGCGTACAGAAAAAAACAGATGTTATTTTAATTGGTGCTGGAATCATGAGTGCGACTTTAGGTGCTTTACTGAAAGAATTAGCTCCAGAATGGGAAATAAAAGTGTTTGAAAAGCTTGCAGATGCAGGAGAAGAGAGTTCGAACGAATGGAATAATGCAGGCACAGGCCATTCCGCTCTGTGTGAGCTTAATTATACTTCTGAACGTCCGGATGGAACCATTGATATTAGCAAGGCTGTAAAGATCAATGAGCAGTTTCAGCTTTCAAGACAATTTTGGTCTTATTTAGTCAAAAGCAATCTTATACAAAATCCGCAGGAATTTATTATGCCGATTCCACATATGAGCTTTGTAGAAGGCGAAAAAAATGTCACTTTTCTTAAAAAACGTTTGGAAGCGTTATCAGCCACTCTTTTATTCCAAGGGATGGAATTCTCGAGTGATCCAGAGAAACTGAAGGAATGGATCCCGCTGATGATGGAGGGAAGAACCTCATCAGAACCGATTGCTGCAACGAAAATTGATTCTGGTACGGATGTGAATTTTGGTGCATTAACACGCATTCTTTTTAATCACTTAAAAAGGCAGAATGTTCATGTGAATTATAAGCATAGTGTAGAAAACATTAAGCGCAGCAGTGATGGCACTTGGGAGTTAAAGGTTCAGGATATGGAAGGCGGAAAAATTGAATATCATACAGCATCCTTTGTTTTTATCGGAGGAGGAGGGGGCAGCTTGCCGCTGCTGCAAAAAACGGGTATTCCGGAATCAAAACAGATTGGGGGATTCCCAGTCAGCGGTTTATTTATGGTGTGCAATAATCCAGAAGTTGCGGCTCAGCACCATGCAAAGGTATATGGAAAGGCAAAGGTAGGAGCGCCGCCGATGTCCGTGCCTCACCTTGATACGAGATACATCAACAATAAAAAATCATTATTATTTGGACCATTTGCAGGGTTCTCTCCCAAGTTTTTGAAAACTGGTTCAAATCTGGACCTAATTAAGTCGGTAAAACCGAATAATGTGCTGACGATGCTGGCAGCAGGAGTAAAAGAAATGGCTTTAACCAAGTACCTGATTGGTCAGGTTTTGCTGTCTAATGAAAAACGCATGGAAGAATTGCGGGAATTTATTCCCAATGCTAAAGCAGAGGATTGGGACATTGTTGTTGCTGGCCAGCGTGTACAGGTTATCAAGGATACACCTGCAGGGAAAGGAACATTGCAATTTGGGACAGAGGTTGTCAGTTCTTCTGACGGATCGGTTGCTGCTTTGCTTGGAGCCTCTCCAGGAGCTTCAACAGCCGTTCATGTCATGCTTGAAGTATTAGAAAAATGCTTCCCGCAGCGAATGAATGAATGGGAACCTAAGATTAAAGAAATGGTTCCGTCCTATGGAGTATCATTAGAGGCGAATCCTCGCCTATTCCAGGAATTGCTGCATTCAACAGCGGAGACACTTGGACTTAGTAAAGAACAGCCTGTTCACAGCTAATCGTTATTGAACTTTTAGTAATAAATTCTCTCCTTAAAATCCGAAAAATGCTTCAAATTCTTTCTGAATGAGGAGCAATTCGGATTTTTTATTTTTACATATATTCTGTTGCACAGCCTATCATTTCATTAAACATAAACATAAAAGGAATAAGGATTGGCAATGGAATGGTCTCCCCATGACATCCACCCTTTATTAAGCTATAATAAATTGCGTTGTCATTACCCGTTCTTTCTGGATAGGGGGTTTTTTTGTGATTACATTACAAAATGTGAGCAAGAGCTTTTCACGATTTGAAGCAATTAAATCAGTGACTTTAACGATTGAAAAAGGAGAAATTCACGGATTAGTCGGTGCGAGCGGATCAGGGAAGTCTACATTGCTGCGGCTGATGAATTTATTAGAACTTCCTGATACAGGGGATGTGGAAGTAAACGGGCAGACGCTAACTCGCTTGAGTGCCAAAGAACTTCGGCTCGTCCGCAAGTCGATTGGAATGATTTTTCAGCACTTTCATCTTGTTGCCAACAAAACAGTATTCGATAACGTAGCGGTAGCACTGCAGCTGGCAGGTTCAAGGAAAAGTGATATACGGCTGCGCGTGTTAGAATGCCTGCAGTTTGTTGGTCTTGAGAAGATGGCAGAAAAATATCCGGCACAGTTAAGCGGAGGTCAAAAGCAGCGTGTGGCTATTGCGAGAGCACTTGCCAATAATCCGCAGGTTTTGCTTTGTGATGAGCCGACATCTTCACTTGACCCGAACACGACGGCAGAGATTTTGACTGTTTTGAACAATATTAACCAGCAGCTGGGCGTAACAATCGTATTCGTCAGCCATGAGATGGACGTTGTAAAAAAAATCTGCAGCAGGGTGTCTGTTATGTCAGAAGGAGAGATCTATGATACCGTCACGATTGAACCTTTAGGAATACAGGCAATAGACAATCGTCCTGAATATTTTGTTCAGCAGCTTAAAAGGGACGGTGAAGAATAGATGCCTGACATTATACTGCAGTATGAAGCAGAGATTTGGCAGTCCATTGGTGAAACATTTGTTATGGTCGGTGTGTCCATACTGGCAGCAATCTTAATTGGACTGCCTGTAGGTACCTTTCTTTTTTTAAGCAGAAAAGGTCAATTGCTCGAAAATAGATATGTTTTCTCGGTCCTGAATCTTTTGGTCAATGTGATTCGATCCTTTCCATTCTTGTTATTAGTCGTTTTCTTAATCCCGTTTACAAGACTCCTGCTTGGGACAGCGATTGGGACGGCAGCTGCAACAGTACCATTATCGATTATCGCGATAGCCCATTATTCGCGACTAGTGGAACAATCGCTTTTGGATGTGCCTAAAGGCGTATTAGAGGCAGCGGTATCTATGGGTGCTTCTATCAGAGAAATTATTTTTAAATTCTTATACATTGAAGCGAGATCAGGACTTGTGCTCGGATTAACGACATCGATCATAAGCTTTATCTCATATTCAACCATTATGGGTGTTGTTGGAGGAGGAGGGATTGGTGATTTCGCCATCAGATATGGCTATCAGCAATTTCAGACTGAACTGATGATGTATATGATTATCATTATGGTTATACTTGTACAACTAATTCAATTTACTGGAACTACTGTGTCCAGAGTAATTGATAAAAGATAAACTTGGAGGATGCCAGCATGAAGAAACTATTATTTCTATTAGCAGCTGTACTTTTATTCGTAACAGGCTGCAGCGGTCAAGATGAAGAAACACAGGAACAAGCAACAGAGGCGCAACCGGAGCAAGAAGAAGTCACACTAAAGGTAGCTTCTTTAATTCCGCCGATGACGGAAATCCTAGATTTGGTTAAACCGCATCTTGAAGAAGAAGGAATTAACCTTGAGGTTGTTGTGCTTGGTGATAATGTACAGCCCAATAATGCACTTGCAGCAAAAGAAGTTGATGCAAACTTCTTTCAGCATGTTCCTTACATGGAGGAATTTAATCGCAGTAACGATGCTGAACTAGTGCCTGTCACACCAATTTACTTTGCCAATTATGGTGTGTATGCAAAGGAATACGATGAGATTGGCCAGCTGCCAGAGGGAGCAGTGATTGCAATAGCGAATGATGTATCGAACATCGACCGTTCCTTAGCACTGCTTGCTCAGCATGAAGTAATTGCACTGAAGGAAAAAACAGGACCATATTATACAATCGGGGATATCACAGAAAATCCTAAAAACTATCAATTTGAAGAAGTTGATCTGCTCATGCTGGCGAGAATGTATGATGATGCCGATGCAGTCGTGATGACGCCTGCTTATGCAGCACCACTGGGACTCACTCCAAAAAATGATGCCCTGCTGACTGAAGGAGTAGACAACGACTTCGCGATCTCCTTAGTGGCACGCAAAGACAATGCTGAATCTGAGGCGATTCAAAAACTTGCCGAGGCTATGACAAGTCCGGAAGTTAAGCAATTCCTGGAAGAAAACTACGACGAAACAGCTATTCCTGCGTTTTAATTAAGCAGGCGATAAGAGAATTTGTAAACAAAAAGGCTGTCCAATTAGTCATTTATTTGACGTTTGGACAGCCTTTTAATTTTCAGAACAATCTCAGGTCAACTGGTCAGAGTTATCCTAGTAGGCAGTCCAGCCGCCATCGACAGCAATGACTTGGCCATTGACGAAGCTTGATTCTTCTGAACCGAGGAAGAGAGCCATTTGAGCAATTTCTTCCGGCTGTCCGGCACGTGGGTTGATTGACATGCCGAGTGACTGCCTGCTTGCGCCATATTCGCTCACATTGGTCATCGAAGAGCTGATATTTGTTATAACTGCTCCTGGTGCAATTCCGTTGCAGCGGATGTTTTTATTTGCATACATAAAGGCAGTGTTTTTCGTTAAACCAACTACTGCATGCTTTGAAGCCGTATAGGCTGCTCCTGCACGAGCACCGTATAGACCACCTGCAGAAATGTTATTAACGATCGTTCCATGTCCTTGCTCTAAAAAGAGATTAATAGCAATACGAGAAGCTTTCATAACAGAGCCTGTATTGACCGCGAAGACTTTGTCCCAGCGTTCATCGGAAATCTCGCCAACCGGCTCCATACCGTCCATGATCCCTGCATTATTGACAAGAATATCAAGCTTTCCAAATGAGTTTTTCGTTTCATTGAACAGCTGCTCCAAATCTGAATCAGACGTCACATTTGTTTGAATGGCAATCGCTTCGCCGCCAGCATTATTAATTTCATCTGCTGCAGCCTTAGCACCTTCAAAGTTTAAATCCGAAACAACTACTTTTGCTCCTTCTTTTGCATACAATTCGGCGATTGCTTTCCCCATGCCGGATGCTGCACCAGTGATAATCGCTACTTTGTCTTGTAATCGCATTGTGAACATCTCCTTTAAACTCATTGTGACAAGAGCACATCCATTCATAGATGGTAATAATCTCAAACGAGTTTTATTGTACACTTGTTGAATAAATAATATTATAAAGAGTAAAACGCTTTCAATAGATGGTGCAGAAAGATTCTGCTGTTAGTGCACAGATTTTAAAAATTTGTTTATTAAGAGGTGAAAAAATGACAAAACAAGATATGAGAATTGTAAAAACTAAAAATGCCCTGCACCATGCCCTGCTGGATTTATTAGATAAAAAGCTGCTTGAAGACATTTCAGTAACGGAAATTTGCCGTACTGCTAATATAAATAGAGGAACTTTTTATTTACACTATGCTCAAATTGAAGACCTCTTCGAAGAATATTTTAAAGAAATAACAGGAGATCTTTCGCGTGCTTATCAAGAACCTTATCGATTTGTTTCTGTCTTGAAAGTAAGCAGGTTAAACTCTTCAACGATTCGCATCTTTCATCATATTCAAAAGTATGAACACTTTTACAGGATTGTCTTTTCTAAGAAAGTTCCTCTTATGTATTACTATTTGCTGTTTGAAGAAATCAACCGTTTATTGCTGCAAGAAGCGGATCCTAAAATGCCAGAAGACCTAAATGTGCAGATTCACTGTGCATATCAAGCCAATGCTATTATCGGTATTATCATTGAGTGGTATAAAAGTGATTTCTCCTACAGCGCAGATTATTTAAATGATCAGCTCGTGAAAATATTAAATCTATCACACAGACCTACCTGAAAGAGGAGAAATATTCTCTTTTCCGCCTTCTTTTTGTAAATAATACCTTTTGAGGCTGGGACATAAGTAACTAACACACCTATTGAACCGAATGGTAAGGAAGGTCATCTTTCTAATCATTCGGTTTTTTATTTATAATTTTAAAATATATTTTATTTACATGAGTAAAATGGAGCGGAGGGCCCTCGACTCCTGCGGGCTGCAGAGCAAAGGGTGAGACCCCGCAGGAACGAAGTGAGGGCACTGAAAAAGTCCTTTTTAAAGCCAGTGAAACATTGTTTCGCTGGCTTTTTGTTTTATAATGAAAGTAATAATTATATTGCAGGTGAAATCCAATGATATCCAACCAACAATCT
>NZ_WBOT01000009.1:0-99768 GCF_008923265.1 Bacillus mesophilum
TTCAATTAAATAGTCCGGTGGCGATAGCGAGAAGGTCACACCCGTTCCCATCCCGAACACGGAAGTTAAGCTTCTCAGCGCCAATGGTAGTTAGGGGCTGTCCCCTTGTGAGAGTAGGACGTTGCCGGGCTATTTATTTAATAAAAGAATCTAATACTATTATCGCGGGGTGGAGCAGTCTGGTAGCTCGTCGGGCTCATAACCCGAAGGTCGCAGGTTCAAATCCTGCCCCCGCAATCGTTAAATGGTCCGGTAGTTCAGTTGGTTAGAATGCCTGCCTGTCACGCAGGAGGTCGCGGGTTCGAGTCCCGTCCGGACCGCCATTTTTCATAGATTCAAAGTGAAAGATCGAAACAGTGTTTCGGCTTTTTTTATTTTATACAGATTTGATCATTAACATAAAAAGTGAATGTTTTTTAACACCTTTAGTTGTTTTTGCCCAATGACTGTAAATCATGTACACTACATATAAAGAGTAATCCTTAGGATCAATCCTAAGGATTTTTTTAAGAGGATAAATAGAGTACAGCCAGCTTTGCCGCTGCTGTACCAAACGATAAAGACTGAAATGTTAGTAGGTGCTGAAATAGATATGAATCAATTTCAATTAAGTTCTCTTAAACCGGAAGATACAAACAGATTGGCCATAAAGCTTGCAGAAAATCTTCAGCCTGGCGACGTCATTGCATTAGAAGGTGATTTAGGAGCAGGTAAAACTACTTTTACTAAAGGATTGGCGGTAGGATTAGGCATCACGAAAACCGTTAGCAGCCCAACCTTTACCATAATAAAAGAGTATCGAGGCAGATTGCCTTTATACCATATGGATGTCTATAGAGTTCAAGACTCATTTGAGGATTTAGGTTTTGACGAATATTTTTATGGAGACGGTGTGACTGTTGTGGAGTGGGCTCACTTAATCAAAGATCAGCTTCCAGACGAGCTGCTTACAATCTACTTGTATCATAGCGGGGAGGAAGAGAGAAGAATTGAATTCTCTCCAGCCGGAAAAAGATACGAAGTTTTATGCAAGGAGTTACTAACATGAAAATATTAGCGATAGACACTTCAAATTATCCATTAGGTATTGCTTTGCTTGAAGATGATAAAGTACTGGGAGAGTATATAACAAATATCCAAAAGAATCATTCCATTCGGGTTATGCCAGCAATTGAAGCACTGCTGAAGGATTGTGATACAAAGCCCGCTGATCTGACGAAAATTGTTGTCGCAAAAGGGCCAGGGTCTTATACTGGAGTTCGTATTGGCGTTACAATTGCTAAAACATTAGCCTGGTCATTAAATATTCCTCTAACAGGAGTTTCAAGCTTGGCTGTGCAAGCTGCTTCAGCAGGGAAATATTTTAATGGGTATCTTTCCCCTTTATTTGATGCCAGAAGAGGACAAGTGTATACTGGCTTATATCGTTATGAAAATGGAAAGTTAATGAATATTAGAGAAGATCAGCTGCTGCTATCGAAAAATTGGGCTGAGGAACTGACTCAGCAGCCAGAAAACATTCTATTCCTTGGAAACGACGCAGCTATTCACCGTCAGCAGATAGAAGATATCATGGGTGAACAGGCAATCTTTAGCGGTATAACGGAAATGAATCCGCGTCCTGCTGAATTAGCATTGATAGGGAAAGATATGGAGCCTGAAGATGTCCATGCCTTTGTACCGAATTATATTCGCTTGGCAGAAGCAGAAACAAAATGGCTGGAAGAGAATAAGAAGCAGAAGCTTTGAATAAATGGGGAAGTGTCAAAATGAATAAGTCGTTAACATTTCGGTTTATGAAGGAAGAAGACATAGAGGATGTTTTACAGATTGAACAGGCCTCATTTACAACCCCATGGACGCGAGAGGCTTTTTATCATGAAATGACTCAAAATCGTTTTGCGGTATATGTTGTACTCGAAGAAGATGGAAAGATCATTGGCTACTGCGGCTCCTGGGTGGTTGTGGATGAAGTGCATATCACCAATGTTGCCATTCATCCTAATTTCCGCGGCCAAAAGCTTGGAGAGGCATTAATGAGAAATATGATTGAAGTGGCGATTGAACTTGGTGCCGTATCAATGACACTTGAAGTGCGTGTCTCCAACCATATTGCACAAGCACTGTACCGCAAACTTGGTTTCCAAGATGGAGGCATTCGCAAAAATTATTATACAGATCTTCAAGAAGACGCTTTAGTAATGTGGGTGAACTTATGAGTGAGCAAAATCAATGGATAATGGGAATTGAAACAAGCTGTGATGAAACAGCTGTAGCAATTGTGAAAAATGGGAAAGAGATCGTTTCGAATATCGTCTCTTCTCAAATAGAAAGTCATAAAAGATTTGGCGGCGTAGTTCCGGAAATTGCCTCCAGACATCATGTTGAACAAATGACAATTGTCATTGAAGAGGCGATGAAGGAAGCAGATATTACGTTCTCTGATTTAACAGCCATTGCTGTAACGGAAGGGCCAGGGCTGGTTGGTGCTCTGCTGGTAGGAGTTAATGCGGCAAAAGCTTTGGCATTTGCACATAATATTCCGCTTGTTGGTGTTCATCACATAGCAGGTCATATTTATGCGAACCGCTTATTGACAGAGATGAAATTTCCGCTGCTGTCACTAGTTGTTTCTGGAGGACATACAGAGCTTGTATATATGAAAGAGCACGGTCATTTCGAAGTAATCGGAGAAACACGAGATGACGCTGCAGGTGAAGCATATGACAAAGTAGCGAGAACGTTAAATCTGCCTTATCCAGGCGGACCTCATATTGACCGGCTTGCACAACTAGGCGAGCCAACCATTCCGCTGCCGCGTGCATGGCTGGAAGAAGATTCTTATGATTTCAGCTTTAGCGGATTAAAATCAGCGGTTATCAACACTGTCCACAATGCAGAGCAGCGCGGGGAAAAAATAGAGCCGGAAGCATTAGCTGCCAGCTTTCAGCAAAGTGTGATTGATGTACTTGTTACAAAAGCAGCAAAGGCAGCAAAGGCCTATAAGGTTAAGCAAGTTTTATTAGCTGGTGGAGTGGCGGCTAATAAAGGTCTGCGTGCAGCCTTACAGGAAACCTTTGAACCTCTTGATGAGATTGAACTGGTCATTCCTCCTTTATCATTATGTACTGATAATGCAGCGATGATTGCAGCTGCTGGCAGTATTTATTATGAAAAAGGGATAAGATCACAGTTAAATCTTAATGCTAATCCTGGTCTCGATATATCTATCCACAATTCTTAAACAGTAGGAAAAAGTCCCTGTTCATACAGGGGCTATTTTTTGTGGATAAATAAATTAATTTTCAGAAAAATATAGTGGATATGTGGATAAGTGAACAACTTTTTGTGGATATTGTGGAAAAGTGTGTGGAATACTTATTTTTCAAGGTTTGTTTTGTTAATAAATTTGTGGATAAAAAAAGAACCGAGATGACTATAGTCCCGGTTCTTTCTAGAGAGAATAAATGCCTAAAGGGGGTACGATAATTAATCTGCTAGCTCAGTCCATTCTTCAAGAAGGGTTTCAAGCTCAAGTTTTGCCAGATCATTATCTGTTGTTATCTTTAGTACCCTCTCATGGTCCTGATAAACCTCAGGATCACATAAAAGTTGATCAAATTCTTCTATTTTGAGTTCAAGCTCTTCAATTTGTTTTTCGATCTCTTCTATTCTTCGTTTTCGCTGCCGTTCCAGTTTCTTGGCTTCTTTATCTAATTGATAATTGTTTTTTTCAGTCGAAGATACAGATTCAGCAGTTGCAGAAACAGCATCAAACTTTTCAAGCTCTTCCTGCTCCTTCTTTTTATCCACATAATAATCGTAATCCCCGAGAAACTCCTCGGCACCCTCTTTTGATAGTTCAATTACTTTAGATGTAATGCGGTTAATGAAATAGCGGTCATGAGAGACAAATAAGATAGTGCCAGGATAATCAATTAGAGCATTTTCCAGAATCTCTTTACTGTCTAAGTCCAGGTGATTGGTAGGCTCGTCCAGTATTAGAAAATTGGATTTTTGCAGCATTAATTTGGCTAAAGCAAGACGCGCTTTTTCGCCGCCGCTTAACGTAGACACGGTTTTTAATACATCATCCCCTGAAAAAAGAAAGTTACCTAAAACGGTTCGAACGTCTTTTTCCAGCATTTGCGGATAATCGTCCCAAAGTTCATTTAAAACTCGCTTATTGGATGTAAGCTCTGCCTGCTGCTGATCATAATACCCAATCGTTACATTAGAACCGTGCAGGATCTTCCCTTGTAAGGCTGGAAGGTTTTCAATAATAGTCTTCAGCAAAGTCGATTTCCCAATCCCATTAGGTCCCACTAAAGCGACACTGTCTCCTCTAGTAATCCGGAAAGAAAGGTTTCCAGCAACTGCTTCACCTGCATAGCCAATAGCGAGATCCATAACCTGCAGCACATCATTGCCTGATTGTCTTTCAATTTGAAAGCCAAAAGATGCTGATTTCTCATCGCCAAGGGGACGATCCATTACATCCATTCGTTCTAATTGTTTACGGCGGCTCTGTGCCCTTTTGGTCGTTGAGGCACGTGCTAGGTTTCGCTGAATAAAATCCTGAAGCTTTGAGATCTCTTCCTGCTGCTTTTCATACTGCTTCATATCACGTTCAAAATCTGCTGCTTTCTGATCTAAATAGCGGCTGTAGTTTCCGGTGAACCTTTTGATCTGATGACGTGAGATTTCATATACCTGTGTAACAACCTTGTCGAGGAAGTACCGATCATGCGAAACAATTAAAATAGCTCCTTCATAGCTCTGCAGGTAGAATTCGAGCCATGAAAGGGTCTCGATGTCCAAATGGTTTGTTGGCTCATCAAGAATAAGCAGATCAGGTTTTGTTAAGAGCAGCTTTCCGAGCGCAAGCCGTGTTTTCTGTCCGCCGCTTAAGGATGATATTTTCGCATCATATCCTATGGTATGAAAGTTCAAGCCGTGTAAAATGGAGCGGATATCTGCTTCATACTGGTAGCCTCCATTCTCTTTAAAGCTGACCTGAAGGCGATCATATTCTTTTAAAATGCGGTTATACATTTCTTCGTTGCTCATTGCGTTAGGATCAGACATCTTTTCTTCTAATGAACGCAATTCTTTTTCTTGCTGCTGTAAAGAAGCAAAAACGGTCAGCATTTCATCCCAAATTGTCAGCTCAGATTCAAGTCCTGTATTTTGCGCCAAATAGCCGATTTCAACTTCCTTTGGCTTCATGATTTCCCCGCTGTCATAAGAGATATGGCCAGCGATTATTTTTAATAAAGTCGATTTGCCTGCTCCGTTTCGTCCAACGAGCGCAATGCGGTCTCTTGTTTGTACTTCCATTTTTATATTCGTTAAAATTGGATCAGCACCAAAGCTTTTATTGAGCTGATTAACTTGTAATAGTATCATGATTTTCACCTCTGCAGTATAAGACAAGTGTATCGTATTCCGCTGAGGTTCGGCAATAAACCGGCGTTATTTGAAGAAATTTGCAAATAAATATGTGAATATGAATACAAACTATACACAAATGCACCTAAAATAGTGTATGATTCTGTTGTGAGGTGTTAGTATATGGGAGATTTAACGCATTTTAATGAAGAAGGCAGAGCTAAGATGGTTGATATTGGCGAAAAAGCCGAAACCGTTCGCACAGCTATTGCCCATTCAAGTATAAAAGTAAATGAGGTCATATACGACAAGATTACGTCTAACAGTATGAAAAAAGGAGACGTATTAGCCGTTGCACAAGTTGCCGGAATTATGGCAAGTAAAAAAACATCTGACATTATTCCAATGTGCCACCCAATTATGCTTACAAGTGTGGACATTTCTTTTGAATGGAAGCTGACAGATTCTGATCATATTCTGCAAATTACGGCTACTGCCAAAACAAAAGGCAGCACAGGTGTTGAAATGGAAGCGTTAACAGCTGCTTCAGCTTGTGCGCTGACTGTATATGATATGTGCAAGGCCGTCGATAAAGGGATGATCATTGGGGAAACCTACTTAATAGAAAAAACAGGCGGCAAAAATGGGGATTTTAAAAGAACGGAGTAGGACGGAGAATACGGAGGTACAATGATGTCAACAGAACAAACCAAAATTCCGCAGGCTACTGCAAAGCGATTACCGCTGTATTATCGATTTTTAAAAAATCTGCATGCATCAGGTAAGCTTCGGGTTTCGTCTGCGGAATTAAGTGATGCTGTAAAAGTTGATTCTGCCACGATCAGAAGGGATTTTTCTTACTTTGGAGCACTTGGAAAAAAAGGCTATGGCTACAATGTGAATTACCTGCTGTCCTTTTTTAGAAAAACGCTCGACCAAGATGAAGTAACAAAGGTTGGTTTAATTGGTGTTGGTAATCTGGGGACTGCTTTATTAAACTATAATTTCTTAAAAAACAACAATACAAAAATTGAAGTGGGCTTCGATGTTTCGCCCGATAAAGTTAATCAAAAAATTGGGGATGTATCCGTTTATCATATGGACGATCTTGAAAAGGTCATTGAAGAAAATGACATCCAAGTTGTGATCTTAACTGTACCTTCTCAGCATGCTCAGACGATTACAGATAGAATTTCACAAAGCACAGTAAAAGGAATTTTAAACTTTACTCCTGCTAGATTAACTGTGCCCCCAGCAATCAGGGTTCACCATATCGACTTAGCCGTGGAATTGCAATCATTAATTTATTTCTTAAAACATTACCCGGCAGATATGTAGGAGATCCCTCCAGGAAAGCATGTCTTGTTCAAAATAAAAATGAGCCCTTATACAGGCTCATTTTTTGTTTTCAAGATTTTTAAGCTTAAAGTGGAAGCTGATCATTTTGAGGCCAGCTCCAATGTCAAAGGTAGCAATGATAATGAGAAGGTTTGTCATGAATCCCCACTCTCCGTTTTGCTGAAGACTTTGAATAGCGATGTAGACAAATAGTATGCCAAGGATCAAATAAATGATGCCTGAAAACAGAGGAGTTCTTCTCATAGTAACCCTCCAATAAATGCTGCCACATGTTCCATTTCCTCCAGCCATTTTTCGATTTCTTCCATGTTAAGCTGCATGACGACTACAAGAGAATTCATGGCTACGTGAGCAAAGATCGGCACAAGGATCCGTTTTGTTTTTACATATAGAAAGGCAAACGTGAACCCCATCGCTGAATAGAGAAGCAAATGTTCAAATTCAGTATGTGCTGCCGCAAAGATGACAGAGCTAAGGAGCGCTGATATGAAAAAGTTAAAGCGTTTATGCAGGCTGCCGAAAATAATCTTCCGGAAAATGATTTCTTCTAAAATCGGTCCAATGATCGACACAACAAGAATAACAATTGACGACGTTTCAATGATACTCATGATTTGCTGTGTGTTCTCTGAACCCATTTCAATGCCAATCATATATTCAATATTTGCAGCAACAGACTGTGCAATCAGTGCTAAAAACACCCCGCCAATGGCCCAGGCGATCGATTTTACAACGGATGATTGCTCAGATAAACTCCGCTCCACTTTCATATCCTTTCGCAGCAGGAAAAGAATGATGATGAGGGCTAGAGAAAAGCTAATCACAAGCCAAGAAGACACGGCCGTACCTTGATCCATTCTAGTGCCAGTTATAAGCTCACTTCCAAACACCATAAGCGGCAAGCCGACAATGGAGGAAAGCTGCATGGCAATATACACAATTAAAATAATCCAGTATTCTTTTTTCAAATGATGATCTCCCTTATGACATAGAATCAAGCATATGCTCTTTTAACCATTTTACTCATAAAGAGGGACTTCTTTCAAATAGAAGGCTACCCCGAACAGCCTTTATGCATAAAAAGAATGTGAATGTATATAATGAAGAGGTTGCCAGAAATGGATCTTTCTGGACTCTGGCATAGGCAATAATAGACTTCCTTTTAAAGTCTAAAATTTTTTATGAAAAATACAGCATCATGCTTGCAAATAAAAGTCAGAACTATTAATATAATAAATGTGTTAGCACTCAAGTCGATAGAGTGCTAATAAATAAATCACTACATAATGATTGAGGAGGTTGTTTCACTTGTTAAAGCCACTAGGTGATCGAATTATTATCGAGCTTGTTGAAACTGAAGAAAAAACTGCAAGCGGTATCGTGCTTCCAGACTCTGCAAAGGAAAAGCCGCAGGAAGGCAAAGTCGTAGCGGTTGGTACTGGACGCGTGCTTGAAAATGGTGAGCGTGTTGCATTGGAAGTTGCTGATGGTGACCGCATTATCTTCTCAAAATATGCTGGAACTGAAGTTAAATACGAAGGCAAAGAATATTTAATTCTTCGTGAAAACGATATTCTCGCAGTAATCGGATAAATCAAAAATAGACTTAGACTTATATTAATTTAAAATCTTTGAGGAGGTTATTACAAATGGCAAAAGAGATTAAATTCAGTGAAGAAGCTCGCCGCTCTATGCTGCGCGGGGTTGATACACTTGCAGATGCAGTAAAAGTAACTCTTGGACCAAAAGGACGCAACGTGGTTCTTGAGAAAAAATTCGGATCTCCGTTAATTACAAATGACGGTGTGACAATCGCGAAAGAAATCGAACTTGAAGATGCATTCGAAAACATGGGTGCGAAGCTTGTAGCAGAAGTAGCAAGCAAAACAAATGATGTTGCTGGTGACGGTACTACAACTGCAACGGTTCTTGCTCAAGCAATGATCCGCGAAGGTCTTAAAAACGTAACAGCTGGCGCAAACCCAATGGGTATCCGCAAAGGTATGGAAAAAGCGGTTCTTACAGCTGTTGAAGAGTTAAAAGCTATTTCTAAGCCAATTGAAGGCAAAGAGTCCATTGCACAGGTTGCTGCAATCTCTGCTGCTGACGAAGAAGTTGGCCAATTAATCGCTGAAGCAATGGAGCGCGTTGGCAACGATGGTGTTATCACAATTGAAGAATCTAAAGGTTTCACAACTGAGCTTGATGTGGTTGAAGGTATGCAATTTGACCGCGGATATGCATCAGCATACATGGTTACAGACACAGATAAAATGGAAGCTGTGTTAGAAAATCCATACATCTTAATCACTGACAAGAAGATCTCCAGCATTCAAGAAGTTCTTCCTGTACTTGAGCAAGTTGTACAGCAAGGTAAGCCATTATTACTAGTTGCTGAAGATGTAGAAGGAGAAGCACTTTCTACTCTTGTTGTAAATAAATTACGCGGAACATTCAACGCTGTTGCTGTTAAAGCACCTGGCTTCGGTGACCGCCGTAAAGCAATGCTTGAAGATATCGCAATTCTAACTGGCGGTGAAGTGATCACAGAAGAGCTTGGCCGTGATCTGAAATCTGCTGGTATTGAAGCTTTAGGACGCGCTTCTAAAGTAGTTGTAACAAAAGAAAACACAACAATCGTGGAAGGTGCTGGAGACAGCGCGCAAATCCTTGGCCGCGTAAACCAAATCCGCACTCAAATGGAAGAAACAACGTCTGAATTTGACCGCGAAAAATTACAAGAGCGTCTTGCTAAATTAGCTGGCGGTGTAGCAGTCGTGAAAGTCGGCGCTGCAACTGAAACTGAATTAAAAGAGCGCAAACTTCGCATCGAAGACGCCCTAAACTCTACGCGTGCAGCTGTAGAAGAAGGAATCGTTTCCGGTGGCGGTGTTGCCCTTCTAAACGTATACAACAAAGTGGCTGAGCTTCAAGCTGAAGGCGACGAAGCAACAGGCATCAACATCGTTCTTCGCGCTATGGAAGAACCAGTTCGCACAATCGCACACAACGCAGGCCTTGAAGGCTCTGTTATCGTTGACCGCTTAAAGCGCGAAGACGTAGGCACAGGCTTCAACGCAGCAACTGGCGCATGGGTAAACATGATCGAAGCTGGTATCGTAGACCCAACTAAGGTTACTCGTTCTGCACTACAAAACGCAGCATCTGTTGCAGCTATGTTCTTAACAACTGAAGCTGTAGTAGCTGACAAGCCAGAAGATAACGCTGGCGGCGGAATGCCTGATATGGGCGGCATGGGTGGAATGGGCGGCATGATGTAAGGTTCTAAGCCTTCATCTTGAGAAATAAGTTAATACTATTTCTCACCCATTATGACTAGTCATGTAAATGATTATGTTTTAAAGTATAGACTACTTCCTGGTTTTTAGGAGGTAGTCTTTTTATGTTTGGAAATATGTTATTCAGATTTATGGATGATAGATGTTCAAAACTTGAGGAGTTTTGTAGTAATGAAGGAAGTATGGAGAAGGTTTCCTGTTGTTTTCCGTCTCTGAAATTTCAAAATAGGTCGTATTTAACGTAGTATAGCAAAAGTATTATGCAGCAGTTTAGCTCACTGCACCGGCATTAGTAAAGAAGGTCACTAGAATAAGAGGCTTTTTTAAGTAAATCAATGAGCTGCAAGAAGGACTTGAACCATCTCGTGTATAATTAAAATACAATACGGAAAAGTGAACGCGGACCTTACTATAACCAAGGGGGAAATAGAATGCGAAGAATCATCTTATCGACCGAAAGTGGTGCCGACATACCGGGTGATTTAGCTGAAAAGTACGATATTCAAGTCGTTCCGATGCACATCATTATGGATGGAAAAGATTACTTAGATGGTGATCTGCCGGTCCAGGAGATTTATGACTACTATGGCCGTACGAAGAAAATACCTTCTACTACCTCGACAAATGCTCATGAGTATCAGGAGTTCTTTACAAATATAAGAGGGAAGTTCCCTGATTGCATCATTGTACATATTGGCTATACCTCAAAAGCTTCTTCCTCTTTTCAAAATGCTGTCATTGCTGTGGAAGAATTTGAAGACATTTTTCTGATTGATGCCCTGAACGTTACTGGAGGATTGGCGGCGATTGTACTGTATGCCGCTGAGTTATTAGAAAAAGAACAGAACATTGCTCCGGAACATTTAGTTGAAAAAATAGAGGAAATTGTTCCTAAATCAAGGCTGGCTTTCATCCCAGGCAGTCTCGAGTTTCTGAAAGCGGGAGGGCGAGTAAGCAATATGGCTTCTCTGATTGGAACTCTGTTGAAAATAAAGCCATGTATAGAGTTGAAGGATGGAAAGCTGATGTCGACCAAAAAGTACCGCGGGAAAATGGGTGGAGCTGCTGAAAAACTCTTGAGTGATTACTTAAATCATTTCAACATCGATCGAAAGCAGCTTTATTTTATTTACTCAGTAGGGCTTGATGAAAGAATTATGCAGCGGATGGATGAGCTTGCAAAAGAAAGTGGTTTCCACAATGTAAGATGGATCCAAGCGGGCGGAATGATTTCTACTCATTCTGGTGCTGGGGGCTTCGGAGTAGCAGGATTAGAGCAATAGTACGGAAGACTATATGCCAAAGGACATCATATTCTCAATAAAAAGCTTATATTTTTGTACATGTCATTAAAGATACTACACACTTTAAACTTACGGCTAGCATGATAGATAAGCCAATTCATCCCTTGATAAATATGGTTTTTTAAAGAGGATGGGACATAAGTATTTAACACACCTATTGAACCGAATGGTAAGAAAGGTCATCTTTCTAATCATTCGGTTTTTTTATTTATAATTATAAAATATATTTTATTTACATGAGTGAAATGGAGCGGAGGGCCCTCGACTCCTGCGGGCTGCAGAGCAAAGGGTGAGACCCCGCAGGAACGAAGTGACGAGGAGGCTCAGCTTGCTCCCCGCGGAAAGCGAGGGTCCGCAGCGCAATGGAACGGTCTTGATTAAATACCGAAACCAAGATATTGAATATTCGTGTTTTAGAAATATTAATTTCGTTTTGTCCCTATACGGATAAAATAATCATCAACTCGGAGCCGAATTAATCTTCCTCCATAAAGTGCTTCGGCTTATTCCTAATCTCTTCGCGGTACTTTCTTTATTTTGTCCTTCTTCCTCTAAGACAGCTTGAATGATATAGTAATTAATTTCATCTAATGTTTTGTTAAGTGGTATTGAAGATACTTTAGGTGGATTCACCATAGAAGTTCGTGTCTCTTGTGATAATATTTTTTTTACTAGATCTTTAGATATATAAGATCCTTCTGCCAGAATAACAAGTTCTCTCAGCACGCGATGAAGCTGATCTAAATTGTTCTCCCAAGTAAATTCTTTCATAAATTCCAGTGCTTCTTGCTCAAAGCCAATGATTTGCTTGCCCATTGAAGTATTAAGTTTATTGATATATAAAGCAAGGATACTGGGCAAATCAGAGATTCGCTCGCGGAGAGCCGGTAAAAATAACTGCAGACAAGAAAGTTTATATTTTAAAGAATGGATGATTTCATCATTGTTTAAAGTATCGTTAAGCGTTGCTGAAAAAATTAAACGGTTCCGCTGTGCGAGATTTGATTGCGAAAAGAACTCAAACAGTTTGTTAAACTGTTTTGGATCGAGCGCAATAATTTCCTTAAAATAGATCGTTGTTTGTACATTGTATAATGGCGAATTATAATGCGACAGCAGGGAATTCCACTGCTGTTCATTAATCGTTGCGCAATCTATTGTATAAAGGGGATTATTATTAAAAGGCCCCTTTTTATAAATAATAGATGCTGCTTTTTCCTTCCCTGTCCCACTTTCTCCAATAATTAAGATAGGTAGATGCGTACGGCTATATTCCTCTATTTGCTTTCGAACCATCCCGATAAAATTTGCGCTGCTATAATCATCGTCGTATATAGTTTGATCTGCAGAATCTAAGTTATAGATCGAAAATACATCCTCTTGAATAAGAGGTGCATCTTTCTTAGTGATTTTAATCAAGGTAAATTGTTCGTCATTATGAAAATAAAAATCGTTGGTAATGGTAAAGAGAAAATGATCCACAATTATTTCAAACTTTTGATTTGGAAAAGTTATAAGCTTTTCAAGATAATCATTCACAGTACTAAAAATAGTATCATGATAATCCGAAGCTGTTATATGAGAGAACCATAAATTTCCCTTTTCATTATAGATTAGAAAGTTATCGAAATGGCTTGTGGAAATCTGCTTAAAAATTTCTTTTTCTTTATGAAGCGGCCGCAGTGATTGAACAAGCTGAATAGCTCTATTGAATGAAGAAGCTACACTTTCATTCCCTGAGGAGATAAGGATGGAATTTAATCCAATCTCCTCTGCAACAGTGGATCCTATTCGATCACTTACAACTAAATCGTATTGATGATCTTTCAATCTACTAAGAATAGGTTCGACATCTTCTTCGCTCTCAAAAGTAATGATATCCAGCTTGTACTGAAGCAGATCGGATAGCAATTTTGCACGCTCCGTTATGGTTGAGAAACCTACTACTGCAAACCTGGCATCATACAACTCTGCCATTTTAATCGCGCGCAGCACATCGTAAACGGATATGGATATTTCAATTACAGGAATTTCTACAGCAGTTCGAAGTAACTCAGCGGTCCCGCCCCGGGATATGATAGCGTCAAAGTTTTCATCTGCATGTTTCTTTGCCAATTGAACCCCTTCGCTTAAGTCACCGACTTCTATTGTAAGCATGACGTCTTCACGTTTCATTGAAATGGAGCGTAAAATTTCGGCTAATCCCTCATAAGGCGCAATTGCTAATAGTTTCACTTTGTTCATTAACCAAAACTCCTTCGTTAAATATTACTAATAGTATAAAAATAAAAAAGAAATAAAACAATGAAAACGTTTCAAATTTAAACGTTTTTTTATTTTTATCGGGTTGAAACGAAACAGGAACTGAACGATACTAGAACTGTAAAGAATTTTCTAAGTAATTCTAAATAAAGATTAAATATATGTTTCAAAATGAAACGATTGAGAAAGGGGTTTTAAAATATGGGCTTTCAATTGACAATACCTGCAAATTTATATGGTGGCAGCGGAAGTTTACATGAACTCTCAAATATATTGAAGAAGGAATCAGCAAGAAAGGTTATTGTTTATACAGATAAAGGCATCCGAAATGCCGGCCTTGTAGATGAGCTTTGCAAAGTGTTAGAGGAAACAGGTGTAGAATTTAATGTATACGATGACATTAAACCAGAGCCTAGTTATATAGAGGTTGAAAAGATTCAGGAAGAAACAAAAAATGCTCAAGCAGATTTAATTATTGGCTTTGGCGGAGGAAGCGTTATGGACGCAGCCAAATTATGCTCTGTTTTAATTGGTGCTTCTTACAGCGTGAAAGATTTACTTGATACACCGCAAATAGCTGCGAAGAAAATCAAAACCATTATGATTCCTACAACGTGCGGAACAGGTTCTGAAGCTACTTGTAATGCAATCGTGGCTGTGCCAGAGGAAAAGGTGAAAAAGGGAATCGTGAATAATGAAATGATTCCGGATTATGTTATTTTAGATCCGCAGCTGATTCGCAATTTACCTAAACAAATTATTGCTGCTACTGGTGTAGATGCTCTTGCACATGCGGTAGAATGCTATACGTCAAATAAAGCTACACCGTTTTCCAATGTTTATGCACTTGAAGGGGCAAAGCTTATTTTTGAGAATATTAGACAAGCATACAATGAGCCAGAGAATATGAAAGCAAAAGAGGCCATGTTAATAGGAGCATTCTACGGCGGAGTTGCGATTACTGGAAGCGGCACGACTGCGGTCCATGCCTTGTCATATCCTTTGGGAGGCAAATATCATATTCCTCATGGTGTTTCCAATGCGATTCTTTTTGAAACCGTTATGAATTTCAACAAAGATGCGTGTGCTGATCAGCTCGCTGACATATGTGATGCAATTAATCCTTCTTATTCAGATAAAAGTGTTAATGAAAAAGCACAATATGTCATTGATGAAATTGCAGACATCGTAAAGGTAACCAATATACCAGTGAATTTAAATGAATTTGGTATTCAAAAAGATGATCTGGAATTTTTGGTTCAGGCTGGAAGCGAACAGAAGAGATTGTTAGTAAACAATAAAAAAGAATTATCAAAAGAAGATATCAGACAAATATATTCAAAAGTAATTGGTTAGGAGTTGAGTTATTTTGAATAAAAAACCAATCATCGGAATTACAATGGGTGACCCTGCAGGAAACGGCCCAGAGTTATCAGTAAAAGCTTTGGCGAAATCAGAAGTTTATCAGCAATGTAAACCATTCATTATTGGAGATGCGTCTTGCATAGAAGAAGCAATCGGAATACTTCAGCTGGAAAACGAACTTAAAGTGAATTCTTTTAACGATGTAAAACAAGCAAAATATGAATATGGCGTTATTGATGTACTCGATATGAATCTAGTAGATATGTCCAAAAAAGAATTTGGAAAAGTGCAGGCTATGTGTGGAGAAGCAGCATTTCAGTATGTAACAAAAGCCATCGAGCTTGCTGTTAATGAAGAAATTGATGGGACCGTAACGAATGCTTTAAACAAAGAGGCAATGAACTTAGCTGGCCACCATTATTCAGGCCATACTGAAATATATGCTGATTACACTAATACCAAAAGCTACTCGATGATGCTGGCTCACGATAGTATGCGGGTTGCTCATGTTTCGACACATGTTTCCCTGCGCGAGGCATGTGACAGAGTGAAGAAAGATCGTGTGCTGGAAGTAATCCGTCTCGCTGATGAAGCTTGTAAAAAATTAGGGATTGAAAAACCAAAGATCGGCGTAGCGGGATTAAATCCTCATGCGGGTGAGAATGGATTATTTGGACGAGAAGAAATAGAAGAAATTCAGCCGGCAATTGAACAGGCGATGAAGGAAGGTATCATCATTCCAGATGAACAGTCTGTTCCATCTGATACGATCTTTTCGAAGATGGCTGGCGGCTGGTATGATATTGTGGTCGTTATGTATCACGATCAAGGTCATATACCAATCAAATTAAAAGGGTTCGTTTTCAATAAAGAATTAAATAAATGGGATGCTGTCTCAGGCATTAACATTACGTTAGGTCTTCCTATCGTTCGCGTATCGGTTGATCATGGTACTGGGTTTGACCAAGCTGGCAAGGGTACGGCAAGTCCGGTTAGTCTGCTGAATGCAATTGAATACGCTACTTTATACGCCAACAATAGATAGGAGAAAAAAATGGTAAAATTACTGATTATCGCTGACGATTTTACCGGAGCTCTTGACACTGGTATTCAATTTGCAGAAAAGGGGATTTCTACACAGGTTTTCAATAACTTTAATTTTAAAACGGATGAAATCCCTTCAAATACAGAGGTTTTGGTCATAGACACTGAATCTAGACCTCTATCAAAAGAAGCGGCTTATGAATCTGTTAGGAAGATTTCGGATTGGGCGAGAGAACAAGGAATTGAGATGATCTTCAAGAAAACGGATTCAGCCCTTCGCGGGAATATTGGATCAGAGCTCCAGGCTGTTTGCGACTCTTACCCGGATGAAACACTTTTCTTTATACCTGCGCATCCTGAAATTGATCGAGTGATAAAAGAGGGCACGAGTTATATTTCAGGTCAATTATTAGAACACAGTGTATTTGGCAAGGATCCTTTTGAACCGGTCACAAAATCATTTATACCCGATATTATTAAAGATCAAAGCGACATTGCTGTGGATGTGATCACCAGTGAAGAAGCAATCGACTGGGATACAATCAAACACACTAGAATTCTAGTGTGTGACTCGAGCACTGTTGATGATATAGATAAACGATTGAATGAATTAATGCAAAATAATACAGTGAAATATTTTGCTGGGTGCACAGCGCTGGCAGATCGATTAGCGAATATCCTTTCCTTTAATCGTACAGAAACTGCATCTTATCGGAAAACAGAAGGACTGTATATAGCATGCGGCAGTCTAAATAAGATAACGGGAAAACAATTGGATTTTGCTGAAAAGCACGGTTTTAGTCGTAAGCGCTTAACCCTTCGGCAAAAAAGCCCAATGAATTATTTTAATAGCCCAGAAGGAAAAACATTTATTCAAGAGCTGCTGGAAATCAGTCAGGAAAATAATAAAGTCATAGTTGATACATTCGAGGACGTCATAAATGACAATGGAAAAGACAATAAACCTCAAGAAAGTCTAAGATTCGCTATTGCCGAAGCCCATGGACATCTTGCTGAAGAAATCATGAATAGCGAGAAGGATTGCACCATTTTGATGACGGGCGGCGATACGCTGATGGGTTTCTTAAATGTAATCGGATCCACACAAATTAAACTATTATGCGAAATCGAGAAGGGTGCTGTTTTATCCATCATTGAACATAATGGGAAAAAACTGCAAGTCATATCCAAATCAGGCGGCTTCGGCACTGAAGATGTTTTTTGCAGAATAGCTGATAAGATTCTGAAATAAAAAAAGGAGTGTTTTCATATGAAAAACATTAAATTAGAAGGAATCATTTCCCCAATCTTAACACCAATGAAACAGGACGAAAGTGTAAATTTAGAAGAGCTGGGAAACCAAATTGATCGGCAAATTGACGGCGGGGTACACGGGATCTTTCCTTTTGGAACGAATGGGGAGGGTTATATCCTAAGTGAGGCTGAAAAAGTCGAAGTTTTAGAATATACCATCGATAAGGTGAAAGGCCGTGTTCCTGTATACGCTGGTTCTGGACTGATCTCTACTAAAGATACAGTGCGAATGAGTGTAAAGGCACAGGAATTAGGAGCCGATATTCTATCGATTATTACTCCTAGCTTTGCTCTAGCTTCTCAGAAAGAACTTTACGATCATTTTGTTGAAGTAGCGAAACATGTAGACGTACCAATTGTTCTATATAATATCCCTGCTCGTACTGGAAATAAACTCTTGCCGGAAACAGTGGCTAAATTAGCGAAAGATGTAGATGTGATTGTAGGGGCGAAAGATTCAAGCGGTGACTGGGACAATCTGCAGGCTTATATTCATCTGACAAGAGAATTAGAGAAAGATTTTTATGTTCTATCAGGTAATGATTCTCTTATTCTGCCTTGCTTAAAAGAAGGCGGTACCGGTGGAATTGCTGGCTGTTCTAATGTGTACCCTCAAGTACTGTCTTCCATCTATAATCTGTTCAAACAAGGAAAATTAGAAGAAGCGCAAATGGCACAAGATTCCATTGCTAGTTTCCGTTCGGTATTCCAATACGGAAACCCTAACACTGTAGTGAAAAAAGCAGTATCATTACTAGGTTATCCAGTTGGGGATTGCCGCCGTCCTTTCAATTATCTAAGTGATGAAGGCGTTGCAGCGTTAGAAAAAGTATTGAGCGAAAATAAAGAAAAAGGCATGAATTAATATTTTTATATAAATGGACCTGATCCAAATAAGAGGAGGTACAGCATGAAATTTGTTATGACACAAGCAGTTACATCTGAAGGGATGGAACTGCTTGACGGGATAGCTGATATTTATGTTGCAGATAATCAAGACCCCAATAATTACTTAGATGAGATGAAAGATGCTGATGCCTTAATTGTGCGAATTGCAAAGTGCGATGGAAACGCTATCGAGAACAGTCCGAACTTAAAGGTAATCGGCCGTACTGGTGTTGGTTACGATACTGTGGATGTCGAAACGGCATCCAAGCATGGAATTCCTGTGGTAATAACTCCCGGAGCTAACAACCGCAGTGTTGCTGAACACGCAGTTGCTTTAATGTTTTCCTTAGCGAAAAATTTATTTGAAGGGCAAGTAGAATTGGTCGCCGGAAATTGGGAAGTGCGGGGACTGAAGAAGGCTTTTGAATTACAAGGGAAAACAGTAGGGATCATTGGGTTAGGTTCCATTGGACAAGAAACAGCAAAAATTTGTAAAGGGATCGGTATGAATGTTGCTGGATACGATCCTTTCTTTAAACCAGAGGATGCCGAAAAAATGGGCATTGAATACTTTGGAGATTATCGGAAATTGCTGGAGGAATGTGATATTGTTTCTGTACATGTTCCTCTTACGAAAGAAACCGAAAATATGATATCAAAAAAAGAACTATCAACGATGAAAAAAACAGCACTCATTATCAATACAAGCCGCGGCGGAATTGTAAATGAAGGCGACTTAGTGGAAGCGCTTAACAATGGAACGATTGCAGGAGCTGGCTTTGATGCATTCTGTAATGAACCACTAGGGGCAGATGATCCTTTGTTAAATTGTCCTAATTTAGTGCTTAGTCCGCACTCGGCGGCCCAAACTCGTGAAGCGGTAATAAAGATGGCTACATCATGTGTAGAAGGATGTCTGGCAATCGTTAATGGCAAAAGGTGGCCATATGTTGCAGACCCAGCCGTCTATAACCATCCAAAATGGGAAGGTACTGAGTGGGAAGAAGTATAGATTTTAATAGCAGGAGAATACAGGTGCAAAATGTATTTGTATTCTCTGAAACTTATAGAAAAACCTTATTTCCAGCTAGTATCTTAACTAAAAGGAGGCTGCACAATGGACTCGAGTTATATTGCGATAATCATATCAATTATAACAATAATACTATTCATTTCTAATAAATTGCCAATGAGTGTTATAGCTATTTTTGGTTCTTTAGCAATGGCGTTCTTTATTCCTGAAATGGAATTATCCTCTGTATATTCAGGTTTTAGTTCACCAGGCTGGCCAATGGTAGTCGGGATGCTGATTGTCAGCGATGCATTATTTGAAACAGGTGTTGCTCAAAAAATTGGGCAAAGAATAGGCAATAGTTTTATGGCTAAGACGGAAAGGCGTTTTATCATAACAGTCGCTATTATTTGTACCGTTATGTCTGCATTTATGAGTAATAATGGTTCGGTTGCGATTTGGATGCCAATTATTGCTGCTGTTGCTGCAGGATCAATGGGACGTATCCGCTCGAAAATGGTTATTTTCGTAGCAGGAACGGCTGCTGTTATTGGTGGGGGAAGCACGCTGATTGGATCAACTTCACAACTTTCAGCCAATGCCATTCTCCAAGGATATGAAGGTTTTGAAGCAGGGATGGCCATGTTTGATATGACGAAAATCATGCTTCCTGCTGCTATTGTACAAATTCTTTATTGGGCAACAATCGGTTACCCAATTTTAAAATGGGCTTTGAAACCAGAAAGTCCAGATTTCGATAAAGGGAATGTATATGCAACCGCTTCACAAGATGCACTACAAGAAAAAGCCGATGGTGTACCTAAGTGGAAAGGAAGAGTTGCCTTATATACAATGATTCTTTGTATTGTACTCTTCTTGATTGCTGGCTTTGACCCATTTAAGAATTATTTAAATATCGGGATTATAGGTCTGGTTGGAGCAATGATTGTGTTAGGATCTAAGGCTGTGTCTGCAAAGAAAGCGTTTGCTAACCTACCGTGGGACATTTTAATCACAATTGGTGTCATTTCCGGATTAGGAGCTGGTTTGGATGCCTCAGGCGGCGGAGAGCTTATTGCAAATTCTGTTTTATCCCTGTTTGGTGGAGAAACTGCCTCTATTGTAGTATTAACAGTAGTTATTATAACATTGACAAGTCTCTTGACGAACATCATGCAGAACAATGCTGCTGCTGCAATGCTCACGCCAATTGTTATTTCAATAGCATTTTCTCTCGGTATTAGTCCACTGCCTTGGGTTATTGTTATTGCAGCTTGTTCGAATTTAGCGATCGCAACTCACTATGGTACAGCGGTAAATATGCAAATTCTCCCTGCAGGATATAAATTCATGGACTTTGTTAAAATTGGCGGACCGTTATTAATTCTATTAATCATAACGTTAAGCATCAGTACTTTGTGGGTCTTTTTCTAAGAGAAGTACAAATTTAAATTATATAAGAGATCTGCCATGGTGTTTTCAAAGAGTCAGTTTTCGATGTGAAACTGGCTCTTTTTATTTTATTCCGAAATAATTTATATAAGGTTTTATTCATTTTTTATAGAAGGATATTACTTCCAATCTATTGAATATAAAAAGTTTAGAAAGGTTAATAGGTTTTTCCTTTTTTTATGATTATTTTCAATATGGAGTGGTTCAAGTGAAATGGACAGATTTTACAAATGAATGGCAGGAATGTTTTCAAATAGCATGGGAGTCTTTCCAAGAAGGTTCTAAACCGGTCGGGGCAATAGTTTTTAATGACAAAGGGAATATTGTTTCAAGAGGGAAATGTGCTACGTTTAATCAATTATCGAATACAGTTATATCGCATAATGAATTGGCGCATGCGGAGGTTAATGCATTATTAAAATTAGACAACAGAATACATAAGAAAGTTAACGCGTATGTATTATACTCAACTCTAGAGCCTTGTCCATTATGTTTTAGTGCATTCTACATGAGTGGAATCCGCAATCTTAAATATGCTGCGAAGGATAAATATGGCGGCAGTACAAATTTAAAAGATACAACACCATATCTAAGCAGAAAGCCTATAAGTATAGATGGACCAATCATGTATCTTGAACAATTATCAATCCTCATTAATGTGTACTTTGATTTAAGTATTGATTACGAAAAAGCGAAGCCTGTTCACCAATTAATGTCAGAGGATTACCCGCAGGTCATTAAAATGGCGGAAGAGTGGGTGGAGTCTGAAAAATTAAAGGACGCACGGAATTTAAAAATTGAAGATGTTTTCGATATGTATATAAAAGATTTCCATCAAATTATGCAAGTCTAGTTTATGTTTGAAGAGGTTCTAATTAATAAGGAAGCTTCCCATGAGTTTTGTGGCAGGCTTCTTTTTTTCTGCGAAATTTCATCAGCAAAATGTTATTAGCAAAACTCTCGTAATTGCTAGCTTTAATAACTAGTTCTCCTTATGCTTCTCTTCCTCCTTTCCCTTACGGAAATACAGCTCAAGACGTAGTAAACAATCAGTCTTAAACACCTGTACCCAATAAATACCATTTCGTATGATTGCTACAGCACAAACAATTATCATCATTGAAATCAAAGAGAACAGTATAAAAAGAGGGGTTGATTCCTCTAAAGTAAAAGATAGCTCGAATCCAGACAAAGGTGAAGGAGGGAGAAAAGTTAATGTTTCTAAAAATGATTAAGAACGATTTCAACCGAAATAAACTGGTCACGATCACGGTCTTCTTATTTATTACAATGGCCGTTATTTTAGCAGCCAGTGCAACTAATAACATTGCCAATCTGATTCAGGGGATGTCAAATTTTCAGAAACGTGCAGTGCCAGCTGACATTACGGTGATGCATGCCGGGGATTATGATCAGGCAGAGATCGATCGATTCACTGAACAATATCGTGACCATATTGCCATGCAGGAGACGATGGTGCTTCAGAATATTGATGGAAGCAATATTCATTTCGGTCAAAATCAAACGATGGCTGGAACGATACAGGATATTTCTTTTGTGGTGCAAAATAAGAATTTTGATTTTATCTTGGATCTTGATAATGAAAAGCTGAATGTAAATCCAGGTTCCGCAGCTGTTCCGATCTATTTTATGGAAAAATATGATTTAGAAATTGGTGATCATATTGCAGTGAAAAGCGGTGGGTATAATAAGGAGTTTATCATTTCAGATTATGCAAGAGATTTTGAGATGAACTCTCCTCTTACTTCTTCGAAAAGATTTGTGATCCATCAGGATGACTATAATGAGATGCTGAAAATGCAGGCTGGGGAATTGGAATTTTTGATTGAATTTAAGCTGAAGGAAACTGGTGATTCTGCTGCTGTTCAAAATGCCTATCAGGAATCTGGCCTTCCGGCAAACGGTCCGATTATTGAAGGAAAGATCTTTATGTTGTTTAACGCCATGTCAGATATGATTGTTGCGCTTGTCATTATATTGATCAGTATTCTGCTTATTGTGATTGCTTCACTCTGCATCCGGCTTACATTTCTGGCAACGATTGATGAGGATATTAGAGAAATCGGTGTGATGAAAGCCATGGGGCTAGCCAAAAAAGATATTCAAAAGGTCTATCTTAACAAATACAGATTCATTTCCATTGCTGCCGGTCTGGCTGGGTATCTCCTTTCCTTTGCTATTGTAAATCTATTAAACAGTCATATGAGACTTTATATCTCCTCTGATTTAACAGGGAGTTTAAAATACATCCTTTCGCTTATAGCTCCATTGCTTGTCTATCTCATGATTGTGATGTACTGCAAATCAATACTGAAAAGAATCGATAAGATCTCGGCAGTGAAGGCTTTGCGTGGAGATATCATGGAGTCCGGTAAGACTGGGAAATACAGTTTTCCACTGCTAAATAACAAGTTCTTCAGCACGAATATTTACATGGGACTGAGGGATACAGCGAAGCGTTTCAAGCTATACAGGCTTTTATTTGTTATTTTTATTATATGTACATTTATTATCATACTCCCAGTAAATATCTATAACACGATCCATTCCCCTCAGTTTTCCACCTATATGGGGATCGGAAAACAGGATATGAGAATGGATCTTCGCAGAACGGATACCATTACAGAAGATTTTATCAAGCTGCAGGAAGAGTTGAAAAATGATCATGATATAGAAGAGTTTGCACCCTATAAAACAAGCTCTTACCAGGTGAAAAACGAAGATGGTTCCTGGAACACTATGAATATTGAAACCGGGGATTTTTCCTTGTTTCCATTAACATTCCTGGAAGGCAGAGCTCCGGAGAGGGAAGGAGAAATAGCGCTATCATTTGCAAATGCTGCAAAAGACGGGTTAAACAAGAAAGTTGGAGATGAAGTAACTGTCAGGACTGGCAGGAAGGAACAGACGCTAACCGTTACGGGTATCTATCAGGATATTACGAACGGAGGAAAAACAGCAAAGGCGCATAGCAGTCTTGGAGTAAATGAAGAAGCTATTCTTTGGTATATTGTGAGTCTGGATTTGGCTGAAGGCGTTAGTATACAGGAGAAAATGGATTACTACCAAAATGCTTATCGCTCAGCACAGGTAAATGATATTGAAGAATATACGCAGCAGACACTTGGAAATATCATCGATCAGATGTTTGTCGTGGTAATCGGCGGAATCTCCATTGCTATTATCAAAGCTGTTTTAATTACTGCATTATTTCTTCGGATGCTCTTATCAAAGGATATGTCTCAGATTGCCATCATGCGAAGTGTGGGATTAACGCTAAAACAAATTCGCCAGCAGTATATGGCTGGAACTTTAATGGTACTGCTATTGGGGATCTCAATTGGTGTTCTTGCTTCGGATCTTCTAGGTGAATGGCTTGTAAGTTTGGCTATGTCTTCTATGGGAGCAGCAAGAATAGATTTTATTCAAATTTTATGGCAGACGTGGCTGCTTTGTCCTTTAGCACTGCTTATAGCCGTTGGATTGACGATATTTGTATCTTGTAGGACGGCTGTAAAAGGTGATTTATCTGTTGTTTTAAGAAGTTGATACGGCTAAGCAGAGATGTGGGAAGGGATAGGTAGATCTTTTACACTTTGCAGTTGGAAAATGTGGTTGCGAGGGGGTGAAAACACCCCTTTATAATCTAGATTCTGGAAAATGGTGTCGCGAAAAGTGGAGAAACACTCGTGTGAAATCCAGAATCTAGAAAATGGTGTCGCGAGAAGTGGAGAAACACCCCCTGTGAAATCCAGAATCTAGAAAATGATGTCGCGAAAAGCGGAGAAACACCCCGTGTAATCTAGAATCTGGAAAATGGTGTCGCGAAAAGCGGGGGAACACCCCAATGGAATCCAGAATCTGGAAAAAAGTTTCGCGAAAAGTGGTGAAACACCCTTCTGAAATCCAGAATCTAGAAAATGGTGTCGTGGAAAGCGGAGAAACACCCCTGTGAAGTTTAGAATCTAGAAAATAGCAGCACAAAAAAGAGAGAAACCCCCCACAATAACCTTAGGACTCACAGAAAAAATGGCATGGGAGGAATCATAAATGACCAATATACTTGAAGCAAGCGAGATGACCAAAATAGTAAAGTTAGGAAAGGGAAATGAGATTCATATCTTAAAGGATATAAATCTGACGGTAGAAAAAGGCGAGTTTGTATCGGTTATGGGGCCATCCGGAAGCGGGAAGTCAACACTGTTATACAATATAAGCGGAATGGATCGTATTTCGTCTGGCAGTGTGAGGTTTAAAGGCCGGGAAATCAGCAGTCTAAAGGAAGAAGAATTGGCAAAGATCCGACTGAAAAAAATGGGATTTATCTTTCAGGATATTAACCTATTAAAAAACTTGTCCCTGATTGACAACATTATGTTTCCTGCACTTGTTTCGACAGGGGCAGATAAAAATGCTATAAATCAAAAAGCAAAAAAACTAATGAGGATGACAGGGATAGAAAAACTTGCAGACCATACGATCACACAAGGCTCTGGCGGACAGCTGCAGAGGGCAGGCATCTGCAGGGCGTTGATTAATAATCCAGATATCCTTTTTGGAGACGAACCGACCGGATCCTTAGACAGCAAATCGGCAGAAGAGATTATGGCCATTCTGGCTGAGATTAATCAAAATGGAACAACGATCATGCTCGTTACGCACGATGTAAAGGTAGCTGCAAAAACAGAAAGAATCCTGTTTATGACAGATGGAAAGATTGTTTCTCAGAAGAAAATGCGTAAATATGACGGACAGCAAGACGATAGTAAGAGAAGAGAAGAAAGCATTATGAAATGGTTAGTGGAGAATGGGTTATGATTTTTTTTGATCGGAATATAGTTCTGGAAATTAACTGACCTAAGCAGATTCTATAAACAGATCATGAGACTGCTTTCCCCAATACATTAAATGAAAATGCCTCCTTTCAAAGGGAGGCATTTCTATATCTAATACGATTAGTTAAAACTCAACAACGGCTCGCAGCATTTCTTGAATTTTTTCATGCTTCCACAAATACAATGATCATTTCTTCCAGGCATCTTATAACCAGCATTAATAAGGTCTTGGATTCTCTTTTTCTTTACATTGGATGCGACAATTTGCATTCTTTCATGTGCATAGCGGTACACTTGTTTGTGGCTTTCACAAAAATACTCGACGCCGAATTCGTTATTGGATTTGATTCTGTTGCGAGGACAGCCTCCATGACATAAATGAAGGAATTCACAAGACTTGCATGGATCCGGTAAGTTTGGCTTTAGATCATGAAAATTCTCCATCAATTCATTTGTAAGCAGATCTTCCAGAGTATCAACTCCGACATTTCCTAATCGGTACTCTTCATGTATAAAGAAATCGCATGGATATGCGTCACCGTTTTGTTCTAAAACAAGGTGTTTGGGACAGGTTTCAAGGTGAGAGCATAGGCCGGCATGCTGATTAAGGTACACTGCTAACATGTCATCAAAGAAACGGATGGATGTCTGAGGCATACCATCGTTATACCACTCGTCAAAAATATCGCATAAGAAATCACCGTATTGTTTAGGAGTAATAAGAAAAACACCTGGTTTATTAATTTCCTGTGCTCTAAAATCCATGCAGGGAATGAACTGAACAAAAGGGAAATTTTGTTCCTGATAAAATTTCATTAGATCAGCTGCTCTTGTAATATTATTCTCATGTAAAACGGTCAGGATATTAAAGTCTGCATTTGCATCTTTAAGATACTCAATTCCTCGCATTATTCTTTTATAGCTTCCTTTACCAGAACCCATGACCCGTCTGGCATCATTCATGTCTTCTGGTCCATCCAAGCTTACGCCGACCAGAAAGTTATATTCTTTAAAGAATGAAGCCCATTCTTCATTTATTAACGTACCATTTGTTTGGATGGAATTACTGATGATTGTGTTGTTTGGTGCATGTTTTGCTTGTAAGTGAACCACTTTCCTGAAGAAGTCTATTCCTGCTAACAATGGTTCCCCGCCTTGCCATACAAACGAGACATACCCTTTTGATATATTCATATATTCAGTAATGAATTTTTCTAATACGGTGTCATCTATGTGTTCGATCTTCTTAGGCATTCCGTTGCACTGACTGTAATAGCAGTAGTCACATGCCAGATTGCATGCTTCAGAAACGGTTTTCCACATGACGGATGTTAACGCAGGTTTGAGAGTCGGAATTTCTCCATAAGACATCATTTTCTTCTCCTTCATAACAGCCAGGTTAAGAAAAATGGTAGGTGAAATGGAGAGTGGTTGTCTGTGATATCGGTCACATGGCTATTGATGAGTTTATCTTTATAAAGAGAAAAATACGAGTGTAAAATCAATGTTTAAATAACTCTTAGAGGCTATACATTACTCCTAAACAAAGAGACAGGTGTCTAAACAACCTGTCTTTTTCATAATATACTAGCCCTTTTGGGAGCTTTGTGTTCGGGGGGATATCAGAATGATTGGTTACATACGCAAACGGCTATAACGTAATAATCAATTACTTATTCTTATACAGCTCAATAATCTGATACATCTGTTCAGCCATAACATCTTGAGCAGCGGTCATTAAATTGCTTAAATGAATTTGCGGCTGCTCATTCAGCTGATTTGCGATTTCTGTCACAGCAGCTAATGACACTTCTGTATTTACATTGATTTTGCGTATACCTAGATTAATCGCTTTTAATACTTGATCCTCAGGTGTTCCAGAACCTCCGTGCAGAACGAGTGGGATTTGAATAGATTCTGCAATCGTTTTCAGCAGCTGGTGGTCTAATTTCGGCTCGCCTTTATACATGCCGTGTACAGTTCCGATGGATGCGGCAAGGAAATCTACATTGGTTTCTTTAACAAACGAAATTGCTTCGTCAGGATCTGTTAGTTTTCCATCACCTTCTTCCTCATCAGAGAAGTCACCTTTCGCCATTGACCCGATCTCAGCCTCAACAAATACGCCTGCAGCATGCGCCATCTCAACGACATGTTTGGTTGTTTTCACGTTTTCTTCTAAAGAAAGAGCTGATCCATCGTACATAACAGAAGAAAAGCCTGAAGCAATTGCGCGTTCAATTGTAGAAATTTCATAGCTGTGATCCAGATGAAGAGCAACTGGAATGGAAGCTTGTTCTGCCAGTGATTTTGTAAAGGCAGCAAAGGCTTCCAGATTCATATAATCCTTGTATCGTTCACCATAGGCAATGATGACACCCTTGTTTGCACGTTCTCCAGCCTGAATGGCTGCTTGTGCGGTTTCGGCATTATAGCAATTAAAAGCGGCAATTGCGCTATTTGTTTCTTCTGCTAGTTGAAGTAATTTTTTTGTTGTAGTAAACATTACAAATCTCCTTGCTGTGTAGTTTAATTACAAAGTAATCGTAATATATTACTCTAATTTTGTCGATATTTTGAACAAAAAGTGATGAAAATCACTTTTTTCTATTGTGAAAGCGTTTTTTATGTAGTATTATTACTACAAACTTATATGGAGGTGTGTAGATGCTAAGTTTTCAAGAGCGAATTCTTCAAAAAGAAGATTCTCTTACTGCCTCAGAATTAAAAATTATCGATCAGCTTAAGAAACACGATAAGCCATTTTTATTATCAATGAATGAGCTTTCTTTATTAAGTAATGTAAGCGAACCCAGTATTATCCGTTTATATCGAAAGCTTGGATATACAAGTTATCAAGAGCTTAAGGTAACGCTGGCTCAAGAACTTGCCAATCAGCATTCCAATTTAGCTGCAAATGAAACCGCCATCTTGGAGGACGATTTAGCAGACACAGTGTTTACGAAGATAGGGGATCAGTTTTCGGCAGCAATGCTGATGACGAAAGAAAAGATAAAAGTAGAAGAGATGGAAAAGGCTGTTAAGCTCATCGCTGAAGCTGGACGAATTTTCTTCTTCGGACAAGGGCTCTCAGGTACGATTGCTGAAGATGGCGCTCATAAGTTTATGAGAATTGGCGGCACCGTTTTGGCAGAGAAAGATCCTCATTATCAGGCGATATATGCAAGCCAAATGACAGAGAATGATGTTGTCATTGCTATCTCGCACTCTGGTGAAACCGTCAACATTATTGAGGTGGTTCATATGGCTAAGTCAAGTGGTGCGACTGTCATTATGATTACGTCAAATGAAAATACGACACTAGCAAAAATGGCGGATATTTTACTTTTGACACAGGCACAAGAAACAGCAACACGATCGGATGCGATGACAAGCAGACTCGTGCAGCTTGCCTTTTTAGATACTCTTTATACAAGAGTTGTAGCGGTTGGGGGAGAAACCATAAAGAAAGCGGTTAATAAATCAAGATTAGCTGTTACGAAAATGAAAAAATAAAAAAGTGAAACAATTGAAAACGCTATCTGTTCAATATATTCACTAAAGGGGAAACGTATATGTTAACTGGAAATGCCTTAATTATTGCCTTTATTATTGCATTAGCTGCATTGTTTTTACTCATCATTAAATTCAAGTGGGATGCATTTGTCTCTCTTTTAGTAGTCGCATTAGGTCTTGGATTTGTGTCCAGTATACCTGTTCGAGACGTAGCGGGTATTATGGCAAGCGGATTCGGGAGTACCTTAACGGGTGTTGGTATTCTTATTGGTCTCGGAATTATATTTGGTCAGTACTTAGCTGCTTCCGGGGCAATTAGTAAAATTGCTTCGGGAATGCTTAAAGCATTTGGAATTAAAAAATCTCCTTACGCTTTAGCGGCAACATCCATTACCGTATCCATTCCTGTATTTTTTGATGCAGCATTTATTATTTTACACAAATTAATTCAGAGTCTTTCAATCAAAACAAAGATTTCACTTTCTGCTTTAGTGGCAATCTTAGCAATTGGACTTATTACAGCACATAGCTTAATTATCCCAACTCCAGGTCCATTGGTCGTAGCAGACCAAACAGGTTCTGATATTGGAGTATTCTTCTTATATGGTCTACTTGTTTCAATCCCAGCGGTTCTCGTTGGCGGAGTAATCTATGGGAAATTTATCGGGAAGCGCATTACAAATGAAGGGCGTCTTCATGATTCAGAAGTTTCTGATGAGATGATTGCAGAAGACAATACTGGCAGAAAAGAAATCTCAACAGTTCTTTCTTTTGCAATGCTGGCTCTTCCGATTGTCTTAATTTTATCAAATACGGTTGTGAACCTATTCTTTGCTGACAATCCTGAACATGCTGTTCCGACGTTCTTTGCCATTATCGGTGATAAAAACGTCGCATTGTTAATTAGTGTGATTGCCGCAATGTTTGTTCTAAAACCTTATATTAAAGAAGATACGAAAACGATTTTCTCAGATGCTTTCGATCAAAGCGGGATGGTTCTTCTTATTACAGGTGCCGGTGGAGCATTTGGAAAAATTGTTCAAGAAACAGGATTAGGCGATTTAATCATTGATTTAATGCAGGGACTAAGTATCCCAGCGTTATTGCTTGCTTTCTTATTCTCACAAATTCTTCGCGCATCCCTTGGTTCTGCAACGGTGGCCCTTGTAACCACATCAGCAATCTTAGGGCCAATGGCTGTGGAGCTTGGCGTATCGCCAGTTTTACTAGGATTAGCGATCTGTGCAGGTGGTGTTGGGTTATCAATGCCAAATGACTCTGGTTTCTGGGTTGTAAGTAAATTCGGACGCCTATCAATGACAGAAACATTAATGGTATGGAGCATAGGCGGATTCCTGTCAGGTGTAACTGCATTAACAGTTGTATATATTTTAAGTATGTTCCAAGGATTTTTACCAGGACTATAAACCTTTTGAATACTCTTTAATGAACTAGAAACGGAGATGACTAGAATGGCAAATAAAGTTGGATTTATCGGATTAGGAATTATGGGATTGCCTATGGTGCGGAACCTTTTGAAAAACGGAAACACTGTAACGGTTTTTGATATAAACAAAGCAGCGGTAGATACTTTAGCGGCAGAAGGAGCCGAGCCAGCTGCTTCAGGCAAAGAAGTAGGAGCGGCAAGTGATGTTGTGATTACAATGCTGCCAAAAGGAGAACATGTTCGCCAAGCGGTATTCGGAGAAAACGGAGTAATGGAAGGGACAAGTGAAGGAGCGATTATCATTGATATGAGCTCTGTCTCTCCTGTCGAGTCAAAAGAAATGGCAGAAATGGCTGCAAAAGGTGGAGTACGATTCCTTGATGCACCAGTTAGTGGCGGCGAGCCGAAAGCAATTGATGGAACACTTTCCATTATGGTTGGCGGAGACGAAGAAGCCTTTGAATCTGTGAAAAATGTACTTCTTGCAATGGGTACAGATATCGTACGTGTAGGAGATTCAGGCTGCGGAACAACTGCGAAGCTGGCGAATCAAATTATCGTAAACCTAAATATTGCAGCCGTATCTGAAGCGCTGATTTTAGCAGCAAAAGCCGGCATTGATCTTGAAAAGATGTACCAGGCAATCCGCGGAGGACTTGCTGGAAGTACGGTTATGGATGCAAAAATCCCAATGATTTTAGAACGTAATTTTAAAGCGGGCGGCCGTGTAGATATCAACATGAAAGACTTAACAAATGTAATGAATACAGCTCATGAACTGGCTGTTCCGCTCCCTCTTTCCAGCCAGCTGCTTGAAATTTTCCATAGTTTAAAAGCGGATGGGAAAGAAGCACTAGACCATGCAAGTATTGTTCAGCATTATGAAAAGCTTGCGAACATCGAAGTTTCTAAAGAGGTGAAATAACATGGACACAGTAAAGGCTTCAGCATTACTATCGAATCTTAAAGAACTTAATCGAACTGACATCCAGGCACGCTTAGAAGCTGAACAAACGAATTTCAAGCACAAAGTTGTTGTACTGGACGATGATCCAACGGGCGTGCAAACAGTGCATGGAATCTCAGTTTATACAGATTGGACGAAAGAAAGCATTGTAAAAGGCTTTCGAGAAGAAAATCGTATGTTTTTCCTGCTGACTAATTCTCGTGGATTCACATCGAAGGAAACGAAGATCGCCCACGAAGAGATTGCCCAGCGTGTTCAGGAAGTTTCCGAAGAAGAAGGTATTCCTTTTATCCTTATTAGCCGTGGCGATTCAACGTTACGCGGACACTATCCATTAGAAACAGAAACGCTGAAAACAACGATTGAGCAGCAATCAAGCACTGTATTTGATGGCGAAATTATTATGCCATTTTTCAAAGAAGGCGGCCGCTTAACCATTAATAACATCCATTATGTCCAATACGGAGATGATCTTGTTCCGGCTGGAGAAACAGAGTTTGCTAAAGACCGGACATTCGGCTTTCAGTCCTCGCATTTAGGTGAGTGGATTGAAGAAAAAACAGAAGGTGCGTATACAAAAGAAAACACCATCTACATCAGCCTTGATGATCTTCGCTCAGGCAATAGTGATGCTGTAAAACAGCAATTAATGAGTGCTGCAAACTTCCAAAAGATAGTCGTGAATGCTGTTGACTATGTGGATGCTGAAGTGTTTGTCACTGCGTTATTACAAGCATTAAAAGAAGGAAAAACATTCTTATGCCGCAGTGCTGCTGCTCTCACGAAAGTCATAGGCGGAGTATCAGATAAGCCATTATTATCGAGAGATGAGCTAATCACAGAAGATACAAACCATGGCGGCTTAATTGCAGTAGGATCACATGTACAAAAGACAACAGAACAGCTGAACGAACTATTGGCAAGCGGACTAGTAACACCAGTTGAATTTGATGTACATCTTGTCCTTGAGCCAGAAAAATTTGAAGCAGAAATTAAACGGGTTCGTACGACATGTGAAGATCTAATTAAACAAGGAAAATCAGTTGTGTATTACACACGCAGAGAACGACTTGATTTGGGCGAAAACAAGAAAGAAGAAGAACTGCAGCTTTCTGTTAAAATATCCGATGCGGTAACAAGTATTGTGCGTGACTTAGAAGTCCGTCCGAACTACATCGTTGCAAAAGGTGGAATTACGTCATCAAGCATTGGCACGGTTGGGCTTTCTGTAAAACGAGCGGAGGTTGCCGGCCAAATTAAAAAAGGAATTCCTGTATGGAAAACAGGCGCAGAAAGTAAATTCCCAGGCGTTGCTTATATCGTTTTCCCAGGGAATGTGGGAACAAAAGATACATTAAAAGAAGCTGTTGAAGTATTAGAAGGAAAGTAACGTATTATAAGTTAAATGAAAGAGAGGCTTCTCAATTGAGAAGCCTCTCTTTATTCCCATCCTACAAAAATGCAACCTTCACAATATTATACAAGTTAATGAATATAATAATAAGAATGGCAATGTTAAATATCTTTTCTACCTGGCTATTTGTGATTTTGGTAACAATGCTGGATCCGATCCAACCGCCTAATATACCACCTGGTATCATCACATAAAGCATGGATAGATCGTAGTCTCCAAAGCCGCCTGAAAAAGCAATTAGCAATAAAGCTGACAGTTGTGAAAAGAAAATGATAAAAATAGAATTAACACCGGCATTCTTTGTGCTCATTGAAAATAGAAGGCATAAGATGGCTACATTTAATGGTCCTCCGCCAATTCCCAGAAAGGCTGAGAGAAAGCCGAGAGTACCTCCAACAAGAAAGATGATAAACCCATTCTTCAGCAGATAGGATTTTAAGCTGTGCTTCTTTTTAAAATAAATAAGAATCAGCGTAAGTAATATGGCTAATAAAGAAGATTGAATAATTGCCGTAATGGTTGGAACGTTTAGAGAGATAGCAATCGTGTTAAAAATAGCTTTACCTGCAAGTCCTCCTAAAATGGATCCTGCGGCGAGGATCGAACTTGTTCCTTTATCAATTTTTACTTCCTTATTTCTCAATTTAATCAATGACACAGCAGCCATTGATAATACGGTAGCGGCTGATAATACACCTATCGTTGGCAGGTCAAAGTCACCGAATAGGTCAAGCACAGGCTTGATAATCACTCCGCCCCCAAGTCCAGCAACAGCACCAAATACGGTAGCAATAAGACCAATAGCAAAATATAAAATAAACATACCCTTCAGCCCCTAGCTTTTCTTATGTCAGGAAAACTTTCCTTGATTAAGGATAACAAACATCCTTTACTTTAAAAAATTCCATTATAGAATGAGGTATAACGAGAAGTTATACATAAGTTAACTGCCCAGTAAAGTGGGATAGAGCTGATATATAATAAAACAATAAAATGGAATCGTTTGGGAGGATCAGATTTGAACATTGATAATTTAAAAATGTTCTGTGCAGTGGTGGAAGAAGGAAGTATCACACAAGCTGCTAAGAAGGGTTATGTTTCACAGCCTGCTGTGACGAAACAAATCCGCCAGCTTGAAAACGTATATGGTGCGGCTTTATTTGATCGGTCAGAAAATAAGTTAATTCTTACTGAAGCTGGAAAAGTATTATATCCGTATGCAAAAGAAATGGTCTTACATTATCAGAAATCGAAGGATGCCATCCAATACTTGCTGGAAGAGCAGGATATTAAGCTTAATGTTGGCGCCAGCTTAACAATAGGAGAGTATATCCTGCCTGAATTGCTGAAGCGATATTTGAACAGTCATGAGAATATTAAGTTTCATTTGGCTTTGAGCAACACACCTGATATCTTAGCGAAGCTTAAAATGAATGAGATTGATGTGGCATTAGTGGAAGGCATGCTGGAAAAGGATAAAGAAGATCAGGAACTGCTGACTGAAAAGTTTTCAGAAGATGATTTAGTGTTAGTCACCTCGTACGACCATCGCTGGAAAGATCGAACTGAAATCAATTTAGAAGAATTAACTGAGGAAAAGATGATTTGGCGTGAAGCAATATCAGGCACTAGGGGGTTAGTGGAGCATTATCTTCATGAACGGGGAGTTTTAGTCAATATCCAGGCTTCCATTGAATTAGGCAGTTTGCAAGCGATTAAAAGCTCGGTTGAAGCAGGGCTCGGGATCAGCATATTGCCAAAATTAACGATTGCAAAAGAATTAAAATACAGCTTATTGAGAGAAGTGAAGATTAAAAATTTTTACCTTAAACGAGATTTATATGTAGTAAGGAAAAAGACACGTTTCAGCCAAGCGGGATTGGATCCGTTTGTTGACTATATTAAAAAAAGTTCGGATATTCCGAAATGATGAATGTTCCATTAGCTTTCTACAAGAGGCGTTCTATCAGTTGAAACAGCTGATCGGATAGCCTCTATTTTTGTATTGATTGGCAATGTCCATCATCATTCTTTCTCCTGCGAAACTCTGCCATTTTATATCATTGATAAAAATTAATATCCCCCTTTTATTTTACTATTCTTCAAATAATGTCCAATTTATATTTCTAACGTTTTTCAATAACATGCAGATATCCCTATCAGGTATGCCATTTATATGAACATCATTACAAATAAAAAACAAATTTATCATAGCTTCTAACAAAAGTCCGGGTATGTAAGCAGGCTACAAGGATACAGGGGTAATTTGAATGAATTTTCATAAATAATGAAGCCGATTACACCTAAGTGTAAGCGTTTGTTAACTCAATAACTAACTGGACTCTAGGTAATTAGAATGCAATAGTGCTGCACTTTGAGAGAGGATTGACGTGTATTGGGGCTGCCGTTAGATTGAAGAATGTAAAAAGATAACTGAAAGGTGGGCGGCATAATAGTACCGAATTTGTTGAGGTTTCAGATTAAGAATTTTATAGAACCTTAATTTTAAACCATCACTACATAAAACATAGGCGGAAGAGCAAAATGAGAAAATAGGGGAGGGCAACATGAAGAAAAAGCCAAAGATGAAATTTAAACTAATCATGCTGACATTAATCTTAAGTTTGATGGTTACGCCATTCTCCGCTTTAGCTGCTGAAACAAGTCAGCCGTGGATGAACAAATCTTTATCAGCGAAAGAACGTGCGAATTTACTTTTAGAGAAGATGACATTAGAAGAGAAAGTGAGTTTTGTGACAGGAAACCTTAATAACTTTTATGGATTTTATAATGAAGGATTAGAGCGTTTAGGGATCCCTGCTTTAACAATGGCGGATGGACCAGCTGGTGTCCGTATTGCGAATCCAGATATTCAGGATAAAAAATCAACGGCTTTGCCTGCACCAATCGCTTTAGCTGCAACTTGGGATGAGAAAGCAGCAAAAACCTACGGAGAACTTATAGGAAATGAGGCATTTAATACCACACATAATGTTGTGTTAGGCCCTGGTTTAGATATTGCCCGTTTTCCTTGGGGAGAGCGTAACTTTGAATCACTGGGTGAGGATCAGCTGCTTCAATCTAAATTGGCTGTACCTTATGTTAATGGAATACAAAGTTATCCTGTTATGGCGACAGCGAAACATTTTTTGCTTAATAACCAAGAAACAGAACGATTTACAATCAACTCGGTTGCAAGTGAACGAGCGATCCAGGAAGTATATGCCCGTCCATTTGCAGATGTTATTCAAAAGGCCGATCTAAGCTCAGTAATGTGTTCATTTAATGAAGTAAACGGTACAAGTGCTTGTGAGAATGAGACATTACTATCTGATATTCTAAAAAAACAAATCGGCTTTGAAGGTTTTGTCATGAGTGATTATGGTGCTAACTATACGACTGCTGAATCAGCAAACGCAGGTTTGGACCTAGAGACACCGGGTGCTCCCAATGGACACTGGGAAGAAAAGCTACTTAAGGCAGTTAAAGAAGGACAAGTGTCAGAAAAACAAATTGATGACATGGTTTCCCGGGTACTGACAGAGATGTTTAGCAAAGGATTATTTGATCAGCCAGTTCAAAACAATCTAATTCCAGCTGAAGAGCATGGAGAGGTTGCACGAGAAATCGCTGAACAAAGTATGGTACTTATGAAAAATGAAAAGAATGCATTGCCGCTAGACAAAGATGCATTGGATTCCATAGCTGTTATTGGACCAGATGCAGATAATGCTTCAGCGGCAGGGGGCGGAAGTTCGTTAGTGATTCCAACCTATACAGTTAGCCCGCTGGAAGGCATTAAAAACTACGCAGGCGAAGATACAAAAGTAACGTATGCTCCGGGCAGTGATCCAATTAGTGCTGGAGATATATTACCAGGACCTTCTGCAGTTCCTTCATCTCTTTTAAGTCCTGGAGGAAATGGGAAGGAATCAGGTTTAAAAGGTGAATACTGGACAAATCTTCATTTTGAAGGTGAACCGTATCTTACACGCACAGACAATCAAGTGAATTTTAATTTAGGTTTTTACAATTATGATGGACTTAATGCTCAATCACCTAAACTTCCAAAAACACCAGGTGAGTTTAATCGTGAGATGTCAGCACGCTGGACAGGCGCTATTGCTGCACCAGAAACTGGAGAGTATGTCCTGTCCCTGTCCAGTCTAGGTACTGGAAAACTATACCTTGATGGTAAGCTTTTAATCGATAATGAAAGTAAAAAACTAGTTACAGATCAGAAAACTGTTTCCCTGGAGAAAGGTGAAAAACACCAAGTTCGAATTGAGTACAGCACAGGTGAAGCAGGAGATGCACAAGATTTTGGCGCAATGATCCGCTTTGGATGGGAGCCGCCTAAAGATGCCATAGATCAAAAAATGCAAGAAGCTGTGAATTTGGCAAAGAAATCAGACGTAGCAGTTGTCGTTACACATACGTACGATAGTGAAGGTTATGTAGATAACAATAGTCTTGATTTGCCGAATAACCAAGCGCAGCTGATTGAAAAAGTTTCGGAAGCAAATCCGAATACAATTGTTGTACAAATGAGCGGAAGAGCTGTTCAAATGGATTGGCAGGATGATGTGCCGGCCATTGTTCAAGCTTGGTTTGCCGGACAAGAACAAGGGAATGCCATCGCTAATGTGTTATTTGGCGAGGTCAACCCATCAGGGAAGCTTCCGATCACATTCCCTGTAGATGAACTAAATACACCAGTTTCTGATGAAATTCAATTCCCTGGGGTAGAGGGGATTTCTGAATACTCTGAGGGAGTATTCACTGGCTATAAAGGATATGAAAAAGAAGGAATCAAACCTGCTTTTGCCTTTGGTCATGGTCTATCCTATACAACGTTTGACTATAAAAACGTAAAGGCTAAGGCAAAGACAAAAGGCAAGAATAAAGATACTGAAATTACGGTCGACCTGAATGTCCGCAATACTGGAGACGTAACTGGTTCAGAAGTTGTTCAGGTTTATGCAGGAAAATTACCAGCGAAGGTAGATACACCTGCCAAACAGCTAGCAGGATTTAAGAAAGTTGAACTAAAACCAGGTAAGCAGCAAAGAGTGAAAATTACTCTAGATGCAAAAGCATTCTCATATTGGGATGAAAAATCTGATCAATGGGTTATGCCATCTGGAAAGGTGCCTATTTATGTAGGAAGCTCTTCTGAGGATATTCGATTAGTTGGCAGTGTTCACATTCGATAAGTTCATTAAGTAGAAGCTGGGGTGTTTATGCACCCCGGTTTTTTCAATTAATTAGGAGTCAGTTGAATGAAGTGAAGCTTTAAGGAGGGGATCATATCTATTGGAATAAGTCTTTTTTATTAGCAGGCATAATTGCAATTATAGGAGTATTTATTATCTTCATGAATCCTTCAAAAAATCGAACCGTTGAATTATGGTTAACAACAGCCGACCAGAAAAATCTATTAACCTATCAAGAACCAATCCCTTTAGAAGAGGATCTTGCTCGAGATCTCCCTATCATTCAAGTCGATCCAAATGTAAGGTTTCAAACAATGGAGGGATTTGGAGCTGCAATTACAGGATCTGCAGCCTACCTAATGAACAATAAATTGAGCTCTGATCAGAGAGAGTCACTGCTTAAAGACTTATTTACAGAAGAAGGCATCCATATGAGTTTTATCCGACATACAATTGGAGCTTCTGATTTCTCTGTTAATCAAGACGGCAGCCCGGAAAGTTATACTTATAATGATATTGAAACTGACCATGACTATAATTTAGATCACTTTACAATAGAGAAAGATGAAGATGTTATAACCCTATTGCAGGATATAGTGTCTAAGAATGAACAGATAAAGATATTTGGCACTCCATGGACAGCACCTGCTTGGATGAAGACTGAGAAGACTTTAAATGGCTGGTACTTAGATTACGAAAATAAGAAAGTTTATCAATCTTATGCCGATTATTTTGTGAAATATATTAAAGCCTATCAGGATAAAGGAATTCCGATTGAGGCTATAAGCATTCAAAATGAACCTGAATTTACTTCAGATTCATATCCGAGCATGAGCATGAACGCTGAGGAACAGGCGATGTTTATCAGGGAATATCTTGGTCCAGCATTTTTACAGAATAATATTTCGACGAAAATTTTGGGGTTTGATCACAATTGGAGTGAAGGGCTGGATTATGCAAGTCAATTATTTCATGATGAGGAAACAAGAAAATTTACAGATGGAACAGCTTTTCACTGTTATGAAGGAAATCCTTCTAGCATGTCCGATGTCCATGCTGCCTACCCCGACAAAAACATTTATCTTACGGAATGCAGCGGAGGGGAATGGAGTACAGATTTTGGAAGCAACTTAAGCTGGTATATGACATATCTGCTGATTGGCGGACCTCGAAATTGGGCAAGTACAGTGATGCTGTGGAATACAGCACTTGATGTGAATGGCGGACCGGCGAATGGTGGCTGCACCAATTGCAGAGGTGCTGTAACCATCGATCAGAACAGCGGCAAGGTAAGCAAAAATGTTGAGTATTATGCAATTGGACATGCAAGTAAGTTTGTTGAGCCAGGTGCAATAAGGATCGGGTCGACAAGCTGCAAAGGAGAACTTGAATCAGTTGCTTTTCAGAATCCTGACGATTCTATTATATTAATCATGTTCAACTCTGGAAAAGAAGATCAATCATTTCAAGTAAACCTTAATAGTGAGTATTTTTCTTACACATTGCAGCCAAATAGCGCTGTTACATTTAAATGGGATTCTTAAATAGGATTATTCAACTATTATTTAGGTATAGTAATATGGCCGATAGGAAATCGATCTTTTCAGAATAATATATTTGTATTTATAACAGAAAGTTACAAAGACCTTTTATCAATTTTTAAGGCTATTAAAAAGTCTTTCTTTATCCTTAGATATGATCTGTGCTCGCCACACCTTTAAATTTCTTTAACAATGTAATGAACTTTTAACATTTGAAATACAATCAAATCTATAACTTTTCTTTGATGAAAATTTAGTATTACAGAAATGCAGACTTTCTATAACGGCCCTATTTAGCTGTAAACTTTAGTCATATTTTAATATATATTTTCTTTAAAATGATCTCTTAATCGATTGTGAATTAGGAAAAAATGGTTAATTTGGCCTATTAATACCAATAGATCATACTGTTATATTGGTAATGAAAAAGTCAAAAATGTAAGAAATATTGAAAAATTGAAAAAATAAGGGAGGCGAAATCCATTTTGATGTTAGAAATTCAAGATATTAAAAAACGTTTCGGTAAAAAAGAGGTTCTTAAGGGTGTTTCTTTTCAAGTTGAGAAGGGTGACTTCCTCGCGATTATTGGAAAGAATGGAGCGGGCAAAACGACTCTAGTTAATATTATTTGCAAACTTCTTAAGCAAGACAGCGGGACAATATCTTATAGCTTTCACGAAGGGCAATTATACAATAAAATTGGTGTTCAAACACAAAGTGGAGACTTTGATGACCGTTTAAAGGTTCAGGATATGTGTGAATTATGGAGAAAAATACATAAAGTTGAAAAAGAGCAAGTAGATCAGCTGCTGGAAAAGTTCGATTTGGCAGAAGTGAAAAAGCAATATATTAAAACATTGTCGGGAGGACAAAAGCAGAAATTAAATATTCTTCTAAGCCTAATCAATGACCCAGAGCTTTTAATATTAGATGAGCTGACAACCTCATTAGATGCAATTAGCAGACATGAGATGAGGAAATATTTAAAAATGCTTAACAGCCAAGGGAAAACAATTATTATGGTGAGTCACTATATGGATGAGGTAGAGGAATTATGCAATAAGGTTGTGCTGATGCGTGACGGGATTGTGGAGAGCACCTCTACGCCAAATGAGCTTGTGGGGAACAGCTATAGTAATTTACAAGAATATTTCGTGAAAAGTGTATAAAAGAGGAGGAAAATATGAATACAGTAAATGCCTTGTTTGAATTAGAAGTAAAGAAGCTATTAAGAACATGGATAATATTAGGGTTTGGAGTAATTGCGCCTATCTTTTTCTTAGTTATGCAAACAGAGATAAGCAATAATACTTTAGAACTTTATGGGATGGAAGTTGCTGCTATAGATTTCACGTTTCCCATGTTTGCGTTCCTGAGTATTGTGGTTCTGGCAATAGGAAATGTTGGAATTGGTTTTTCCTATATGAGAAGTATTTACTTTTTTAGAAGGTTGCGATTAGCCTCAGTGAAAAGCATACAGTTCATTACGGCTAATTTTTTTGTGCAATTTCTCTGTGCATTATTTACATTAATCGTATTAATTACCGTTGCAGCAACTAGATACTCACTCACACTTGAAGGCAAAAACCTTTTAAGTTTTGGATTAATTCTCGTCTTATCTTTTATGATGTGCTATTTTATTGGCGTATTTATCGGGAACCTGACAACAGACCCAAAAACGAGCCAAACTCTGTCAATGGCTGTATACTTTGTGATCATCTTCTTAGGCGGTGTTACTTACCCTGTCGAGCTAATGCCTGATTTTATGCAAAGCATCGCAAATATTTTGCCAACAACACATGCTGTAAAAGTGCTTCAAATCTCGTGGAATGGCGGCGATATTTGGGAAGAGATTCATCTAATCTATATTATGGTGACGACAGCTATATTCGCATTACTGTCTGTCAAATTCTTTAAGTATGACTAAAACGATCAGAAAAGAGACTGTTGATTTGTTTCAGCCTTCCTTTCATGGAGCTGAACAAATGAGATTTGACAAACTGCCAGTGTTTTTAGTTAGAAAGAATAATATTCCGATTCGCTATATACAGAAATTTAGCTCCCCAGAATTATACCGCAAGATTCAAATCCACCAGGAATCTCAGAATAAATTAAAAGGTTATATTGATCACTTTATTAAGAATATTGAAGTTGTAATAAAGGAAGTTCACGATAATCAAGAGCGTAAAAAGCTAATTAATTTAAAAAGGGATATCTACAATTTAAGACCTCGTTTTATTAATAACATTCATAAAAATAAAGAAGTTCTTTTACAAACCAGCCTATATGATCAAGCAGAAGCTATACAGCAAGAATATGAGTTCTGCCATTCTTTACTTGAAGAAATAAGAGAGTATTTCGAGGACAAGAAACAAGCAGAACGCTCTGCGCTATATGAGGCATTTTCCAAAGAATACACATTAATGAACACACTTAAATTTATTCAGCCGACCATCATGGAAAAAGCAAGAAGCTACTTTGATCTGCCGGTTGAAAAACATGGCGTAAAACAAAGAAAACTCGATTATACCCTTATAAAACTATTAACACGCGCCACTCTGAAAACCAGCCCTTTTAGTACCCTCACAAAAGTTGGTTTAGGTGAGTTCAGTGATCGTTCACCCATGTATAAAGAAATTTCAGAAGGACGGCAGTATACGGTAACCAATTTAAATATTACCTATATGCTGCGCTTATTTGAAAGAGTGCTCTTAAGGCCAAGTGTCATAAAGAAATTATCATTTCGTTTTAATGAGACCTTAACGGTATTGGAGAATCATTTTTATTGGACCACATTGGCTGATTATCCGCAAAAAAGGAAGAAAATATATCGAACAGCAGATACCTTAATTAAGATTAAATATAATCCTTTAATGGGTTCTATTCATGAAAGATTGAAAAATCAGGAAATAGTTTCGTATGGAGAGCTGGAAAGTGTCTTTGCTGAATTAGGGATTAATAAACAGCAAACTCTGCAATATATTACGAAACTAGCAAGCAATGATTTTATACAGCCTGCAAGAATGTTAAAGGAACAAAGCAATCACGTTTTAGCTGACTTTCTAAAACAGATAGTTGAGTTAGAAGTCATAGAGGAAGATGAAACACTGTTTAAAGTGTATCAGGCGCTATCCCAAATAAAAAATGAATTAGAGACGTTTGACCAGTTAGATGTAAAACAAAGCTACATCAGCTACCAGAAAGTAAATCAGTTATTTAAAGACATTTCAGCAGAATTGCAAATGCCGCCGCTGGATGAAAAATTACTGATCTATCAGGACTTTTTATCTGAGGAAAAACAGTACTTAAATCAGGAAGAGTGGGCAGAACGGGATCACCAATTAGTAACCTTTCAGCATCTTACTGTCCTATTCGATGCTGTCTTAAGACTGCAGTATATATTGGGCAAATGTGTTTTTGAAAAATATGGTGATATGCGGGTTTCTCTCAAAAGCAATGGGCAGGAGGATGTCATTGAGGAACTGCTAAATGCCATATTAGAGCATGCCGGAGAAATATGGGGCAGCCAATTTACTGAGACTGTTCCTAGTTCTGACATTGAAGAAATCAATGAACTGGATCATGCAAAAAATCGTTTTATTCAATATTTAAAAAAGCATGCAATAGAAGAGGATCAGGAAGGTATTAATATTTCGAATGGATTTATTCAAGAATTACTGGAAGGCATCTCTGCGGATTTAAGTGACTATGTACAGTCCAATAGCTTTTTTATCCAGGAAGAAGGCCAAAAAGGACAAATTGTCATTAATAATATGTATGGCGGCTATCTTTCATACTTTTTAAGATTCTTTTATAACATGGAGGGAATTTTAGATTTTCCTCAAGTATCTCAATATGTTAAAAAGAATGTTCATTCCAGGAATATAATCGACATTTATAAATCTTATGGCTTTAATGCAAATGTTAGGCCAAAAATCACCGAATATAGCATTGATGTGCCAAATAGCAGGGTTTCTGACGTGGAAGGATTTGCAGGCATTTTCAGCTGGAAAGACCTTGAGATTCAATACAACCAGAAAACAAAGAAAGTGGATATTTTTGCAAAAGGGCAGCAAGTCAATATTTTATTCCTGGGTTCATTAATGACTAGGCTCATTCCGTCTATAAGTGCGATGCTGCATGCTTTTTCTGCAAATGGAGTTTTGTTTAGGGATGTTGGATCAATTCTATTAGATGATTTTCTGATAAATACTGATGGAAGTTTTACAGTTAAGACTTTTCCGAGAATTACCCTCGAAGAAAGCACGGTTTTAAGCAGAAAAAGCTGGCTTGTAAATACAAATGTAATAGTAAACCACTCCGATGATGATATGGAAAACTATCTCAATTTTATTAAATTAATTGACCATTATCAAATTCCTCATAGAGTATTTCTGCGCAAAAAGATCGGACAAGCTGATGAATCAGGTGAGAACGAAGAAAATGCCGATGGAGCATTTGAAAAACCGCAATATATTGATTTTACTAGTCCGCTGTTATGGAATTTATTTAAAAAGGAAATTGAAGGGTCACCCTATTTTCTGTTAACGGAAGTATTTCCGGATTTTAAAGACAAAGAGAATGAATTTGTTGAAGAATATTTAGTTGAATATACATCAAAAGGAGTTAATTGATGAAAGAAAAAGAATTTCAGCTATTTAGAATCTATATTTATGAATCGCCCAATTTAAGGAAGTTTTTTTATGAGTTACTGGAAATTCTTCATAATGAAAATACCCTGTTAAATCAATGCATCCTGTTAAAAAGCTGGGTTCACGGACCTCACTTTCAGCTTTATTATCAGGTTCCAATTGAAGAACATCCAGAACGTGTGAATAGCAGAATGGAAGAGTTAATACGAAAAAAACTTTCAAGCTATGAAGATACATACACAGACGAGCATTATGAGAAATATGGGCATATTTCAGAACGTCTGGCAATAGCAGAACGATACAGCGGTGAGTATCTGCCATTGAAGAAAAATCATACAATTGAACAAAGTACAAGTGATTTATCTCATATTCATTCTGTTTATGCACTTGATCTATATAAACAAATTGAAATAATGAAAACAGCATTCTTTATTTCAAACTACAGTGAACTATCAAAGTTTAATAATGAGCAGAGAGAATTGCTGTGTTTTAAGTTTATGATCATAGCTGCAGATCAATATGAAATTTCATTTGGAGATGAAACATATAAAGGAACAAAGTACGGATATTTATCCTTTAAGTCACATTATGAAGGCTTCTTAGTTCAGCTTCAAAATGTGGATGCAGTTAAAAAAGACGCTATTTTGCAAAAGATAAATGATCGATCAGCCATAATGGATCAGTTTATAACTGAAGAGTTTTCTTCTTTTGTAAAGAATGTTGAATCAGGATTACCAGATGATAATCTTGAAGATTTCCATGTTTTGAATGGTTGGAAAGAAATGGTAAATGAACTGAAGGAGAGAATTAAAATCGCTTTAGATTCTAACGAGGTGAAGTTAGAGGATTATCATGATATCGCATCATTTTTAAATAGTTCTAAGGAGATAAGTCAATTTCATGATGAATTTGTAAAAGATGATGCATTTAGATCTTTCTCTCAGTCAAAAGGATTTTTAACATATCGGCTGCTCGTTAACTTTTTGTATCAAGTGTTTCCATTTTTGAATATATCACCATTACAAAAAAATAAGCTCTGTAAGCTTATAAGTGAGAATGCACAAAATCATTATGATTTCTCATGGCAGGACTTAAAGAAACTTAGAGGCGATTCATACGAAGGTGATGATATTTACCAAAATATCGGAAGTGGGAAAGGGTAGGAGGCGAGAGATAATGACTCAGCTTATTAAGGGGGATATTTGGTTAACAGGTCATAGTGACAAAATAGATATTAAAACAAAAAACAAAAGATTTCAGATAAGTGATGCAAAAGCCGTCACTGCTTTAAATAAGGTGTTTCCAGATATGAATAAGATGATACTTTCACGAAGGGATATCGCTAATCTGGAGCATGATCAAATAAATCTTATCATGAATAAGTTTCTAAGTGCTAAGGGAACAGACTCGCCGAAGCAGCCTGCTGATTATGAATATATCAATATATTGGAACAGGCATCAGATCATGAGAATGCGTTAGAGGCTATCCATAAAACGGATGGAGCCAGCCTTCTAATAGTGGTGCTGCCAATAGAAAGTGTTCCATATATCTTTATTGGAATGAAACAATCAATTATAAGTTTTATTTTGAGTAAAGATTTGCAGATAAGAAGCGGTAATATTCAGCTGATCCATTCTATGAATTTAAAAAACTCCATACACTATTGTTTATTAGGGCATATTGATCAATCGAAATTGCATGTATTTACTGTGAGTGATGATGATTCTCATCGATTTACTCCGGTAAATATAGTAGATGATCTTGTCAGTGTGGACGAAATGGAGAATCAAGAAGAACTGCTTCATTTTAAAGAGAACAAATTTTTACATGAACCTATAAAAGGATTAAAGAATTTTATAAAGCAAACTCCCTATCTTTTCGGGGACTTTGGATATGGTGATTTAAAGCAGGTGCCGTTTAATATTGCACAATTTACATACATAAAGGAGCACAAAGAAGTCTCTCATTTATACAGTGATACTCATCCTCTCCATGCATTGTTCCATGTATTTAAAGAGGGGATGAGCAAAATGTTAAGTGAAGCTGAACCTGACGGCGATCATTGTCATTGGCTATGCTGCTCCAATGCAGAAGAGTTATATAGGAAGGGAGTTATTCCTTTAATCTTTCATTATTATGAAAATCACTTCCCGGCTCAAATAGAGAGTGTTCATACTAAGTTAAATGAACAGGAACTGGATTCAGAAATATTAAATATGATTCTTAATGTTCATAAAAATCATGCTGCGGCACAGGATGATGTTCAAATCGTACTGGAACATTTACAAGGTACAAATTTTTATTGTATACAGATTGCTGTAAATGGGTATGTTCTGCTGACCGATTATGATGTGAACATAAATAGGTTATTGAATAACGGTATACAGCAATATTATGCAAAACATATTCAGAACAAAATGAGCATCAAGGAAGATAATCAGAGACTCCATTTTAAGCACGGTGCCATTATAAAAAATACTGTGGCCGAATTCATCGTTCCTGATCATTCCGAGGATGTAGGAACAGAGACAGAAAATTTCCTGAGGACGAACAACTTAACGATTCATCTATCACCTTGGAAATATAACCATTATCTTGAAGAAGCAAATCTTAAATGTTTGAAAATAAAGCTGGGGAGCTTTCAAAATGCTAGTGGGGAAGCGGGAGGTGAATAGAAGTGCAGCTTTTTATATTAGACCGGGAGTCTGTACTGCAAAACGAGTTTCTCTATCAGTATAGAATGCTAAACGATCTTCATGTTGTGAAAGATGTAAAGGATGTTAATCCCAATAGTATTTTGATCGGGCTATATGACTTTTTTGACTATGATTTTGAAAAAGAAGCTGTAAAGTACTGTCAGGAGCATGAGATTAGCTACCTTCGGGCAAATTTATTATTTGAAACAGCAACAATTGGTCCTTTTTATACCGAAAATAGCAGCTGTATCGATTGTTTGTATGAACGCTTGTCTGTAAACCAGCCAGAAGAGTTAATGGTTTTATATCGCAATTATAACTATAGTGCAGATTTTCTTGGTGAAAAGCATTTAATCTGGAGAAAGGAATTCATCACCTTTGTATGTCAGGAACTGATCTCTTGGCTGCAAATTTTTCTCCAGAACCCAAAAGAGATCATAAATAAAATCGTTGTCATTAATGATGACAAGAAAAGTATTCAAGAGCATCAAATAAATAAAAATGAATATTGTGATTCATGTTTTCATCTGCCAGACGATTCCGAGGAACTTGGAGCCATTCACTTAAAAAGCCGTTTAAAGCCTTCGAAAGATAAATATCGATTACGGGAAGATTTTGATCCAAAGGTATTTAAGAAAAGAATGGTCGATTTAAAAACAGGTAAAACGATGCATAGTTACTTTGAAGTAGAGTCTAAATATGTTCCGATGGTGGGAACTGAAAATTATATTGAACAAGGTGCAAATGAAGGAGCATTTGGGCGGACCTTTGATTTTCAAAGCTCAGAGTTATCCGCCTATTTAGAGGCATTAGAGCGATATTCAAATGTAGTAAACCGAAAGTCCTTCAGTCGAATTTATGCTTCTTATAATGAAGTAAAGGAATATGCTATAAATCCTCATGAACTTACATTGCATGATGATGTGTTAAAAAATGAATACTTCAGGCTACACGATTATTCTGAGGATTTAAAGTTCCACTGGGTATGGGGATACTCATTTAAGAAAAAGAAGTCTGTTCTGATGCCAGAGCAAATGGTGTTTTATAAGGATGAATTAGTAAGAGATAAACCGAAGCGTTTTGTGTATGAAACATCGAATGGGTGTGCCTTAGGATCAACGATTGAAGAGGCGGTCCTTTACGGGTTGTTTGAAGTAATTGAGAGAGATAATTTTCTAGTTTCCTGGTATAACCGATTAGATCTTACTGAAATAGACATTAGCGGGTTAGATGAAGACTTTCAAATTTTACATGGACTTATAGAAGCAGATGGCTATAGAGTGAGATTTTATGATACGACGATGGAGCTGGGCATTCCTTCTGTGTGGGCTTTTATGGTAAATGAAAATGAAGATGCAGTTGTTAAGACGTATTCAGCTGCAGGGTGTCATTTTAATCCCGAAAAAGCTCTAATGAGTGCATTTATTGAAGTCGTTTCGTCAGTGCCTGTGTACAATAAAGTGTTTGGGGAAGAGCATTTGGTTGAAAGGAAGAATATGATCTTTTCGGATGGAGATAAAGCGACTGAATTTCAGGATCATGTATTGCTCTATTCACACCCTAAAGCACTGGAGCGGCTTGATTTTTTATTGAATAGTACACAAAAGAAAACATTAAATGAACTATATCCAGAATGGTATACAACAGATCATTTTAAACATGCTGATTTAACAGCTGATTTAAATGAGCTGATAGATCGTTTATTGGAGCAATATGATGATGTATATGCAGTTGATATTTCGGGTGATTTTATCAAATCATTTGATCTTCGATGTGTAAAAGTATTTGTTCCCGGCATGTTAACGATGACATTTGGACATCAGTATCGCCGTTTGAACATGGAGCGAATCATCCAAGGTCCTATTATGGCAGGACGGGTACATCAGCCTATTGATGAGAGAGATGTTAATCCATTTCCGCATCCATTCCCTTAAAAGGAGGATTGTATGAATAACAAATGGGTTTCCTTGCATATTTTTGACCATGATATGAGAAATTATGATCCTTTCATTCTATCACTATATGAAAAAATGACCGATTATAAAAATTCCAGACTGGTACAGAAATGGTTTTTTATCCGATATTGGGAAGGCGGACCACATCTCCGCCTCCGATTTATAACGGAACAGCAAGATTTGCTGATTGAACAAATTGAAAATCATGTGAAGTTATACTGGGCAAACACACCAGATGAAAAGCCTTTGACTAAAGCAAACTACTATCAAAACCATCAATTTGACGGAGAAGCTATTTCGATGGAAGAACTGCCCTGGTATGATCATCGGAGTGTGCAGAAAATCCCATACCTGCCGGAAATTTCTCGATATGGCGGAAAAGAAGTTATGAGCCATTCTGAGACAATATTTATGCATTCAAGCGAGTTGATTTGTTCCTTATTAAAGTTATTAAAGCCAGATCCTGCAAAAAAGTTTATTGCAGGACTTGCGATTACAAGGATCTTAATAGAAGAGCTGCTGGAGTTCGAGGATATGGAGGATAATAAACAATTTACGATTTTCTATAAGAAATACTGGGAGTCCTTTGCAGCTGGTAATGAAACAAATGACGTGATGAAACTATTCACTGCAAATGAGAATAGTATATCCAAATTTTATGCTGCACTAAATAATAATGGCACTGTAAAAACATATATTCAGCGAATGAAAAAAGAACTGGCACAAGTAAGGGAAGCTATAGATGATGAGTTATATATTCATAGAATTGCTGCTTCTCATTTACATATGACAAATAACCGCTTTGGGATTTCACCTTTTATTGAATACTGTATCAGTGATTATTTGAGTCAGCATTACAGCAGTGACCAGTCTGGGATAGGAGGGGCTGTCCTTGAAAACCCTGCGGGAATATAAAAATAAAATACATTACTCTTTCTTTGACTCTGAACTTTTTCAGCAGATGGAGCAGCAAAGTAAAATCATCCATGATCTCTGGGAAGAACAAAGACCAAACCACCACTATGATTTTCCGTCACATCGATTACTAACGGAATCAGCTGACATAATTGAAATACCCCTGCTGAAAAAAGAGAGTGTAGAAGAAAAGGCTAGAGTTTTCTTCGATCGGCGTACACATTCACTAGCTGAATTTGACTGCCAATGGTCGAAGGATGAAGTATTCAAATGGATGAACCTCTCTTTTGGTGTATCGGGAGAAAAAGAAATTCCCTATCTGAATAAAAATGGAGAGCCAGCACATAAAACATTAAAGCTTAGAACATATCCATCAGGCGGTTCGATGCTGCCGATTGAGCTATACCTATATTTAAAGGATATTGAGGGATTAGAAGAGGGCTTGTATAAATATCATGGCGACGATCACTTAATACAGCGATTGAAAGGGAAATCAGCACTGGAGCAGCTTGAAGAGCTCTCTCCCATAACAAATTTAGAACTGGAATATCCTTTTTCATTCAAGAGCACCAAAATATTAACTTTCATGGTGGCCAATTATCAATGGGTATTTGCAAAGTATGGGCTCTTAAGTAAACGGCTGGCGACTATTGAGGCTGGGCATATTGGACAAAACATTCAATTAGCTGCGACGATTTTACAGAAAAAATCCTTGCCTATGTGCGGATTTTATGAAGATAAGGTAGAAGAGTTTTTAGAAATTGATCATCGTGAGTGCAGGTGTATTTATATGGTCGCTTTAGGATAGAAAGAGGAGGGGTTCATTTGGCTGCAGCACAATCAGCAGATAATCTTATTTCCATTAATCATAGAATTGATCCATATTATGAATTGCAGCTAAAGGACGAACATTTACTCATCATTAATAAAAGCTCTAAGCTACCGAAGTATAAAATACCTGTACATAATTGGCTGGATGAAGAGTTCTCTATCATTCAAAAATGGTCCAGCGGTTCAGTCGTTGAGCATCAGCTGAAGGAGATTGAATTAACAGGCAAGCAGTCCAATCTATTGACCCTGATCAGACATTTAAAGGGGAAAATCTTTATTGAAATTAAAAGCTATAAGGTTAGAAATTGGCTTTATCATGGGTTATCCCAATATCAAGACATGATCAGCCCTCGAGAAATTTATCATTTATATCAGAATTTAGTAAAAAAAGCAGAGGGAGGTCATTTTCATTTTATCCTTTCACGAGAATATAAAGATCTTCCATTTACAAGCAGATTGATAGATATTAGCAGCTTCTCAAAACTGAATGAGGATGTATTCCATCATGAAATAAGAGGCCGATGGGTGATTGTGATAACTAGCCAAGCCCTAAGCTATTTTCAGCAGCAGCAGATATATAGGCTGGGTGAAAGTAATCCATTTATTCTTGTTTTTACCTTAGATGTAAAAAAACAAAGAATGTTAATGGGGCCAAGACTAAATCAAAAAATTCATGGGTGCCTCCATTGTATTGATTCTATCAATGAAAAAATGATCGAACATTGTGCAAGTTTAAGTGCAGCGGAGGATGATTTAATAGAATATTTTTCTAAAACAATAGAGAATGAGTTGCTGGGTCTAATGATCGATGAATCCTATCAATACAATAGCGGTTTCTCAAGTATTATAGGAAAGCAATTTATTATTGATTTACAGCAACATTATGTTGCATACAAGCAGATTAGAAGAAATATAGCTTGTCCTGTTTGTATGAATATGGCTTGAAGGGAGGTGAAAAAATGAATAACGATATGAATTTAGATTTGGATTTTGAAGTAATTGAGCTTGATGATGTTACAGCTCTTCCAGAAACAGCTGCATCAAGCGGGAGCTCCGGAGACAATGTGTACTCAACATGCGGCTCCAGTTCTTGCTGCTCTTCTTGCTGTACTTGATGAAGGTATTCGGACAATTAAGGAGGTGAAAAAAATGAAGGTGGATGTGAACTTAGACTTAGATTTTGAAGTAATTGAACTTGATGATGTAACTGCCCTTCCAGAAACAGCTGCATCAAGCGGAAGTTCAGGAGACAATGTATACTCAACATGCGGCTCCAGCTCTTGCTGCTCTTCTTGCTGTACGTAATGAGGGAATTGAATGATCACATCAATATTAGGAGGTGAAAAAGATGAAAAACGAAATGAATTTAGATTTGGATTTTGAAGTGATCGAACTTGATGATGTAACTGCCCTTCCAGAAACAGCTGCATCAAGCGGAAGTTCAGGAGACAATGTTTATTCAACATGCGGCTCCAGCTCTTGCTGCTCTTCTTGCTGTACTTGATGATTTGACTGATCAATGGACACTGGGAATGTTCATTGATCAGTCTCCTCTTTCTGAGAGTATCAATTACTGCTTATTGATGTAACTGCCCTTCCAGAAGCAGCTGCTTCGTATTACGCTATTCACATTATATGCAAAGCGGATTCCGATCATACATCATAATTAGGTCATCATACTCTCATAAAAGTAATCTTATCATAAATTTGAAAAAACAAAAATCTAATGAATTTATATGCAAGCTATAAGAGAGTGTGTCTAAAAATATTGTTATCTTTTTTATTTACTTATTATGAAGGAGTTAAACCATGGGGAAATACTTGGTAAATATTAATCAAGAGGCCAGCGGATTATTTGACATTAAATTGACATACGAAGAACCCCTTCTTTTAAGTAAGGAAGAAAGGAAAATAAAACTTCAATCGTATCAGCAGCTGATCGCATTCCTTAACAAAGACGTATTTAGTGAATACATCTTTTTTAAAAACAAAACAAATGGAAGAATAATCGATAGGATGTTACAGCTTACAAAAGAGAGAAGTTCCTCTTTAGGAAATATTCATGTCATTGAGCAAGCAGTTGAGCCAGTTAATGAAAGTCTGCTTATAAACTCTCTGTTAAATGGCTTCAAAACCTTTATTACAGGTATGTATCCGCCGCATTTTCGTTATACAAAATTAAAGCATCTTTTCTTAGAAACAGCAGATATAATAACGCATCACGAGACACAGCAGCGCTTATTGCACTCTAGTAATATTAACTCTTCAATCATTTTCCGCGCTGAAGAACCAATCCATCATCCTGATTGGTTTGGTATTGCACAATTGCATATTCAAGAGATTGATGATGGTTTCTCTGTCAAAATACATACTCAAACCCAAATATATAACCAGAATTTTACCGTCCTTGGCTTTAACGAATATTTCAGCAGCCAAACAAAACTTAACCATACCGGCGAGCCAATATTTTTAACGATGGATACAAACGAAGACTTTGAGATGTTTTCGAGTCTATTGAATGATTTCTATAATGGCGGATTTATGTCAGTAAAAGAAATACTGCCGCATATAAAAGATGAATGCATGTGGGCACAAAAATCGATGTGCACCTTAAAAACAGGGACGAGGATGGCGTTAGGAGACGAAGAGAGGGTTTTAAATTCACCCGTTTGTTATACCGTTCAGCCTGATCAAATCATTCATCAATCATTTAATGATTTATTTGAAGAGCGTTATTCAAAAGCCTTTATTTTATCTAATTGCAGTAGCTGCCCCGTGGCACATCATTGCCCAAGCTGTGTCAAAATGACGGCTGAAACAGAACTAAAGGAAAAATACTGTCAGATTCGCCAGCAGCAAGCCTTTGTTCCAGATTACATAAAAATCAGAAATATACTTAAAAGTTTTGTGAATAGCAGAGTAGATCAATTAGCAGAATCAGATGTGATTCAATTTTCCACAAAAGAAAAGATATTATTTTACCAAGCTGATCATATTCAAGACCAGTCTGTTAGTTATCAAAATTTTTTTCTGTTTTTAATAAAAGATGAAGTTTATGTATTTATTAATCACTCTATGAAATTTTATAAAATAAATACCCTGCTTGCTGTTATACTTGAAGGATTTTTATTTGAAGAGAGCAGGGAAGATATTCAAGCATTTATGATGAAAACGTACAGTTTAAATGGGAACTCGTTTGAAAAGCTTTTATACATGGCTAATCAATTTGGTGAAAAAGCTGGAATTAGCATAGAAGTTAAATGAGCGGAGGAGCATGCGAATGGACGATTATAAAATCATACACCCAATACTGCCTCGTAAAGATTATGGAAAAATAGTAAACGTAAACAAGGCAGAGGGTGTCGTTGTATATAGCGAAGACAAAGAACTATTGGACGGGATTGGCGGCTTGTGGAATGTGATTTTAGGACATGGAAATAAAGAGATCGAGCAAGCCATCGCAGAGCAAATGGCTGAAGTCGGATTCATTAACCCTTGGACATGCTGTACAGATGTTGTGTATAAGTTAGCAGACAGATTAATACACTTTGCAGATGGTGATTTTGCTAAGACCATGTTTACATGTACGGGTTCAGAAGCTGTAGAACTAGCTATAAAATTGGCTAGAAGGCATCAGGCAGCAAAGGAAAAGCATGAGAAAAAATACATTGCCGTATTTGAAACGTCTTATCATGGAACACATTACGGTTCAATGACCGCAACGGGTGTTGATCGGGAATATTATGGACCTTATGGGCCGATGCTGCAGGGTTTCGCTTATCTGCCAATTCCGTTTGAGTCAAAGCAGACAACACAGGCTGCTATACAATCTTTAGAAAAGTTCTTCACTAAGTATGGAGAAAAATTAGGAGGGTTTCTGCTTGAACCGATCCTTGGGGTATCCGGGGTTGTGAAATTACCTCAGTCGTATGTTAAGAGGTTAAAAGAATTGTGCCGAGAGTATGAAGTACTGCTGATTTTTGATGAAATTAGCACGGGTTTTTACCGCACCGGACCTAAGTTTGCTTATCAGGAAATGAACATAAAGCCTGATATATTATGCTTATCAAAAGGGATGAACAATGGCGTTTTGCCGATTGGGGCAGTCCTGATTGGCAATGAAGTGTCACAAATGATCAAAGACCATGACTTTATTAATCATTTTTCGACGCAGAATGCAAATCCTCTTTGCTGTGCAGCAGGTGTTAAAACAATCGAAATCTTAGAGAGAGAAAATTATGGTGAAATTGTTAACCGCAAGGGAGCTTATTTTAAACAAAAACTAGAGGCATTGGAAAAGGAAGTTTCCTTTATTAAAGAAGTAAGAATACACGGTCTGATGATTGGAATTGAATTAGAGATGGAAAATGATTTTTCCAAGGTCCTTGAGTTTGTTACAGACTTAAAGGAAGAGGGCTTGCTGTCTTATCCCTATAATAATAAATATTCAACAGGAATTATGCTGCTTCCGCCTTATATTGTAACCTTGGACCAGATCGACTCAATGGTCACTATTTTAAAAAATACCATCGTAAAACAAATTCAATACAGTTAAAATGGGTGAAAAGACTATGGCTAAGACTGTTTTAATCACAGGGGCGGCGAGCGAAATTGGGCAAGAAATTCTTTCAGTGTTTTTAAATAGGAATTATAAAATAATAGCTACTGAGATCTCCAGCGAAATGGCCTCTCTAAAAGAAATGATTAAGCATGAAGAAGAAAGGGTCAAAACATTTGTACTTGATTTAGAAAAGGATGAAGACATTACATCTTTCACTGCGTCTGTTCTCGCCGATTATCCTATACATGACTTAGTAAACGTTGCCGGAATCAATATTTTAAGAAACTTCTTTGAGTGGACCGCGGAGGATTTAAGAAAAGTCATGAATATTAATTGGGTTGGGACATTTTTGCTGTCTAAGGCTGTCGCAGAAAATATGATTCTTCATTCAATAAAAGGATCCATTACGACCATTTCATCGCAGCATGCTGTTGCTGCCAACAAAGAGAGAGTGCCATATTGCGTAAGTAAAGCCGGACTCGTTCAACTGACAAAAGTTCTTGGATTAGAGCTGGCACCATATAAAATAAGAGCCAATTGTGTTTCACCGACATTTGTTCTTACAGAGAAAAATAAACATTTATTATACAGTAATCAATTTTTAGATCAGGAATTAACAAAAATCCCATTAGGTTCTTATGCTGAACCAAGAGATATTGCGGGTGCAGTTGAATTTTTAAGCTCAGATTCCTCCAGTATGATTACAGGGCATAATTTAATTGTTGATGGAGGCTGGACAATTCAATAGTCCACAAACTTTAATAAGGGAGTAAATTGGATGAAGAAAATAAGTTCTTATATATTTTTAGCTGCCACTGCCTTAATATTGAATGCCTGCCAGCCGTTTGAAGGCGAGAAAATCTCTCAATCCTATCAATATAGCGAAGAGGAAATTAAAGATATTCATACCATTAATATTGATGCACCAAGTACTAAATTAATTGTCGATACAGTGGATGATGACAAGATTTCCGTTCATTTAAATGGTACCTATAGCGGGAAAGAAGAAGATAAGGACGGTATTCTCGAAACAGGGATAGAAGGAAGTACATTTCATGCTGCAGTTGCAGAACAGATTAGTACCAAGTGGATTGAATCCGGGCTAGAGCTTACTGTACAAATACCAGAAAAGCAATATGAACAAGTAAACATCAATGTAACTAGCAAGGAATTAAACACGTCTCCTATTGATGCGAAATCCTTCAATTTAATCTCAACATCAGGTGATCATAATATTGGCGGCTTTAAGGGAGAACGGTTTACTGTTCAATCTACGTCCGGGGACATCAAAATGTATAATATCACTGGTCAGGGGAACATAGAGATGACCTCTGGCAGCCTTATGATTGAAATGGGGGAATTAAAAGATAACCTTTCTATATTAAATACATCTGGAGATATAACGATCCTTTCACCCCAGGATGCATCCTTTTTTATTGAGACAAATGTAAATACCGATACATCCAGTGTTGATGATCAGTTTGATCTTCAGCTGGACGATGGAGATATATTATCCGGACGGATTAATACGCCAGAAGAAACATCTCCGATAATAAAGATGGATACTAACTCTGGTAAAGTGAAAATTGAAACTTATTAATATTATTCTTCCAAAAATTGGTTTACTAGTTAAGTAGATGAGATTTAAAGTATTTGCCGTTTAAACAGTTAATAAGTATTTTTACGAAGTAGGACATTAATTTGACATGTATAGTATGAATTCAATAAAAAAAGAAGTCTATTTTAAGCTATCTGAGCTTTTGAAGGCTTCTTTTTTTTGTATTATAAATCTGATTGCCAGTGAGATATTATATGGAAAAGTCAGTGATAAGGTTGCTAAAAACGCAATTTCCAAGTCCATTTATCTCTCCTAATTTCTGTTATAATAATCCTATTGGTTTAACACTATAGGATGGTGCACAATGGAAAATCTATCTAAAGAGAAAGCACATTTTTGGACTGACGAAGAAAGATATCGTGTATTAGTAGAGCATGTTAGTGATTGGATTTGGGAAGTGGATGAAAAAGGTATTTATACGTATGCGAGTCCTAGAATAAAAGATATATTAGGATATGAACCTTGTGAGGTAATCGGCAAAACACCATTTGATTTAATGGATCCAAAAGAAGCAGAAAAGATTGGTTCAATTTTTGAATATCATGTTGTTAATAAGCTTCCTATTAAAAGCTTGGAGAATATTAATCTGCACCGTGACGGACATGAAGTGATATTAGAAACAAGCGGATCACCTATTATTGATGCTGACGGGAATTGTATAGGCTATAGGGGAATAGATCGGGATATTACGCTAAGAAAGCAAAATGAGCGCAGACAGCAGCAGCTTTTAGAAATAATTGAAGCTTCTCCAGACTTTATAGCAACATTAGATACAGAAGGAAATAGTTTATATTACAACCCGGCAGCACGCAGAATGCTGGGAATCAGTGAAGAACAATCGGGAAGTAAAACAGCGAAACAAAGATGGGTAAATGAGACAATTAAACATAATGGAATTCCAGCTGCCATGGCGAATGGGCATTGGAAAGGGGAAACCTCCATTCTTAAAAGTGACGGGGAACAGGTACCGGTTTCGCAAATGATTGTAGCACATAAATCGGACAATGGAAGGATCGAATTCCTTTCTACAATTGCTCACGATATAACAGAAAGAAAAGAACTGGAAAGAGTGATCGAATATCAGGCGTATTATGATGCATTAACGAATTTGCCGAACAGGCGCTCTCTCTATAAAAAAGTATCGGAATTAATGAATGGGATGATGGAACACAAAAATGCAGCTGTATTGTTTATCGACCTAGATAACTTTAAAGATTTTAATGATCAGTTTGGTCATGAAACAGGAGATCTCATTTTAGTAAGAACAGCAGAACAAATTAAAAAGTGTGTTGGGGAAACCACTTTTGTTTGCCGCTATGGAGGCGACGAGTTCATTGTTATTTTAGAGAATCCAGACAATGTATTGGCAGTAAAGACAGAGGCAGAACGAATCTTAGATTCACTGCAGCAGCCTATTGCGCTTAATGGCCATACGTTTCAAGTGACTGGGAGTATCGGCATCAGTATGTATCCAGTCGATGGAACAGATGTAGCGACATTAATTAATAAAGCAGATCATGCTATGTATGAGGTTAAAAGCGATGGAAAAAACAATTATACAGGCAACTTTTAAAAAAGACCTATGGCTGTTTTTCCATTTGTTGAGATCTTTTTATAGTACATTAGCTATGATTTGATCATAACTGGTGCATGCTAATTTTTGGATGAACATTAAAAAGGTTATCAAAATCAAATTTTTTAAGTCCTACCATTATAGGAGGTAATAAGATGCTGAGTGAAAAAAGTTTTCCAGAACATTTTCTATGGGGTGGAGCAACTGCGGCTAATCAAATAGAAGGCGGCTATCTTGAGGGAGGAAGAGGTCTGAATCTCGCGGATGTCCTGCCTGGCGGACCAGCTCGATTGAAGCTTTTGTCGCAGGCTGGTTTTGACTTTGAAATGGATAAAGAGAAATACTCCTATCCGAACCATGAGGCAATTGATTTTTACCACCGATATAAAGAAGATATTGCTTTGTTTGCGGAAATGGGCTTTAAGGTATTTCGTCTGAGTATTGCTTGGAGCCGTATTTTTCCATTAGGTGTGGAACAGGAGCCAAATGAAGATGGTTTAGCCTTTTATGACCGTGTATTTGATGAGCTTGAGAAGTATGGAATTGAGCCGCTGGTAACCATTGCTCATTATGAAACACCCTTACATTTAATTAAAGAATATGGCGGATGGAGGAACCGAAAGCTAATTGAATATTTCGAGCGCTATGTGACGGTTATACTGAATCGCTATAGGAACAAAGTAAAGTATTGGTTAACTTTTAATGAGATCAATAGTGCTACACATTTTCCGCTCTTTGGTCTGGGCTTTTCTGCAACAAGTGATGAAACCCGTTTACAGGAAAGCTTTCAAGGCCTTCATCACCAATTTGTGGCAAGTGCGATCGCCGTAAAACTTGCGCATAAAATAATTCCAGATTCACAAATTGGCTGTATGCTTCTTTACGCACCGACCTATTCCTATGATAGTAATCCGGTAAACGTTATGTACGCACTAGAAGAAGGAAGAGTCTTTAATTTCTTTTGTGGAGACGTACAAGTCCGCGGGGAATATCCGACATTTATTCAGCGGTATTTCAAGGAAAATGATATAAAAATTGATATGCAGCAGGGTGACTTAGAGTTAATTAAAGAAGGAACAGTTGATTTTATTTCACTTAGTTATTATATGTCCAGAACAGAGAAGAAAGAAAAGAAAGCAGAAGAGATTGGGGAAGGAAACCTTATTGGCGGTGTGAAAAATCCATTCCTTAAATCAAGTGATTGGGGATGGGAGATTGACCCAGCTGGACTGCGGATTGGATTAAATGAGTTATATGGACGTTACCAAAAGCCTTTAATGGTAGTTGAAAATGGATTAGGAGCATATGATAAGGTTGAAGAGGATGGCAGTATTAACGACGATTACCGCATTGACTACCTGCGGGATCATATAAAAGCAATGGCAGAAGCCATTAAAGATGGTGTCAACCTGATTGGTTATACTACATGGGGCTGCATTGACTTAGTGAGCAATTCCTCCGGACAATATTCAAAGCGATATGGATTCATTTATGTAGACAAGCATGATGATGGAACTGGCACGCTAGAGAGAAAGAGAAAGAAATCTTTCTATTGGTATAAAGATGTTATCAGCTCTAATGGGAAAAATCTTTAATTTTTATATGAGATATGGAACCGTAAAGTAACTTTAAAAATAGTCATATGTTATAAAAGCCCGGCTGAAATGCCGGGCTAATTGTATTTATAGTAAATTTATTCAATTTCACCAGCAGGTCCAAAGAATTCAAAATGCATTTGTTCTGATGGCACTCCCCATTCTTTAAGAGCAGCATAGATCATTTTCATAAATGGCACAGGGCCGCAGAAGTAAAAGTCGGCCTGAGAAGTTCCAGCGATTGATTTAAGCCACTCTGAATCTATGAAACCTTCTTTATCATAATTCTGATTTTTTCGATCCTGTTCAGATGGATTGGAATATGCAACATAACTTTTCACATGCTTTGATCTGCTTGCAGCCTCTGTCACTTCATCTCTTAAAGCATGGACATTACCGTTCAAAGCACCATGAATAAACGTAACCTCTCTGTTAGGCTGTTCTTTTATAATGGTGTGCAGCATGCTGACCATTGGAGTCAAACCGACACCGCCGCTGATTAAAATAGCTGGAAGTTTGTTCTGTCCCAGTATAAATTCACCAGCCGGAGCACTAACTTCCAAAACATCTCCTTCCTGAACATCCTGATGAAGATAAGAAGATACCACACCATGTTCTTCACGCTTTACACTTATGCGGTAATAGTCTTTTTCAGGTGCAGCAGATAAGCTATAGTGACGGATATGGGTATATGCATCTCCGTCAGGCTGAACTCTTACAGTAAGATACTGGCCGGCTTGGTAAGAGGCAATGTCCAAACCATCCTCAGGCTTTAAATAAAACGAAGTGATGACATCACTTTCTTTTACTTTGCGCTCAACAATAAAGTTTCTAAAGCCATCCCATCCGCCTGGCTGTTCCTTCGCTTCTTTGTACATTTCTGCTTCAATGCCAATAAACGCATCAGCAATTACTCCATAGGCTTCTGCCCAGGCATTAATAATTTCATCGGTAGCGGCATCTCCTAATACAGCTTTAATGGCAGCTAATAAATTTTCTCCTACAATTGGATAATGTTCTGGCAGGACGCCAAGTGCTCTATGTTTTTGTCCGATCTGCTTAACAACAGGAATAATTGCGCCTAGGTTATCAATATTTGCAGCGGCTGCATAAACAGTATTTGCTAAAGCAGTCTGCTGACGCCCTTCCCTTTGGTTGGCATGATTAAAAATGTTCAGTAACTCAGGATGTTTGGATAACATTTGACTGTAAAAATGTGTTGTAATTGCTTTGCCATGTTTTTCAAGAACAGGAACTGTACTTTTAATGATTTTAACGGTTTCTTGGCTTAACATAATAGCATCCCCTCTGGATTAACATGTATTTTATATGCATGTTTATAATATAATAATAGTGGCAATAAAAGATATATTTTAGATGCATCTTTTGAAAAGTTGTCACATTTAAATAGGAGATTTTGATCATTTTTTCAGCCTGGAGAACTAGGAGCCGCTGCTTAATACAATCTGAAATGCTGGGAAGTCAGACAATGCCAGTGTCTCTTGCGCTTGCCACTTGTCTGCATTTCTAGATATAATACTAGGAAACGAATTAAGGAGCATTAACAAGGATGAGGCTAACAAACTATACGGATTATTCTCTCCGTGTTTTAATATTTTTAGCTCTAAAGGGATCTGAGGAATTAAGCACCATTCAAGAAATAGCGGATTCTTATAATATCTCCAAGAATCATTTAATGAAGATTATTCATCACTTAGGACAATTAGGATATGTCGAAACTATACGCGGACGTAATGGCGGAATTCGACTTGCTAAAGACCCAAAGGAAATTAATATTGGAAAGGTAGTCTACGAAACAGAAGAAGACTTTCACATTGTTGGCTGTTTTAAACAGGGAGAAGGCTATTGTTCAATTTCACCGGCTTGTAAATTGAAAAACGCACTATACGAGGCATTGCAAGCTTTCCTGAATGTTTTATATGGATATACATTAGAAGATTTTGTTTTAAATAGAGTAGAATTAAATAATTTATTTGAATTTAGAGATGTCTAACCAGGTAGCTGCTGCATTTGGGAGGCATTTTTTTTGTGTGTAGGACAGGTCAGTTGACCCAAATGGGAGAGAAGTCTGACCCGCTGCCGAATGTGAAAGTGGGTCGAGGTACCTGTCCTTGAAACCCGCTAAAATCGAATTTGTGTAAAGATTGTTAATCTATAGTAACAATTATCGACAAAACCTGCCAGTTTCTATATAATTAAGTAGGATATTTTCATCATGATATAAGTACTATTTTTCTGAATATGATAAAGGCAAACTTATCGAAAGGTAAGGACGCAAAGCTACGAGTCTAACATCCGTATGGATAATGATAGTCGGGTTGCCAAAATTAATGTAAAGTGATTAATTGGCTATCCTTGTCTAGGATAGCCTTTTTTATACTTTCAAAAAGTATAAATGAGCGGCGAGAAGAAGGCTCGATGCAGTGGTTGATTTTAGGATTGTAGTATTAGTGCAACTAAGCCCTCTGTCTGTGTCCTTTAGGACTTGTCACTCGGCAAGTTTTCTTTATGTTTATTAGACTCAGGTTGGAAAAGAGTGCAGTACAGCAGAGAAGTAAACGACAACATAAAAAAGGAGATTTAGAGGATGATTGTAGTAGATAAAAAGAAATATATGATGGCCATTAATGAGAATCAGAAGGAAGTTCATGTCCAGGTGCGTGCAGGCGCAATGAGAGAAGAAGATGCAGCAGAGTATATGGGAGACTTGCAGGAAACGATTAATCGGGTGCCAAGACAAGAATACACATTTGTTATTGATGCAACGTATCAAAAACCAACACCTTCAAAAGTAGTTCCGCAGATGGAACAAACGATGAAGTTTTATAATTCATTAGGTTTTAAAGATTTCCTGGTTCTTAAGCCAACTTCTAAAATTGCTCAAGTTCAAATTAGAAATGTACTAGAGAGAATTGAATTTACCGGTACTTTTGTGGATCAATTACCTCATTCGATTAAAAGGTAATTCAGCAAACAGTAATCAATCTGAATAAAGGGAGATAGCATATGCAAACGACACAATCACTTTATACATATCATATTGTCGGGCAGGGACAGACAGAATTGATTTCAAAGAGTGCTGAATGTTTGGCACGCTCTTTTTTTGGTATTGATGTTTCAGGGAAATGGGTGCAGGAGCCTATGGTCGGCCAGCTGAATTTTGAATATGAAGACCTTTACGATTTTATTCACGGCTATTTAACTTCTGTTGCTGGCCAAGGATATTGTGCAGTGGCTATGGATGAGCAGGACCAAGTAGTAGGAGCTCTTGTTGGAGATACGAATGCACCTGAAATTATCGGAGAGGATATTTTCGAAGGGTCATTTTCTGATATGAATATTCTTCTTAGTGTGCTCGAAGATGTGGACAAGCGTTTTATGGAAGATTTTCAAGCACGCCATGGCAGAGAGATAGCAGATGGTGAACTATTGCACCTTTTTATGTTAGGAGTCATAGCTGAACATGGGCGTCATGACATTATTAAGCAGTTAGGTGCTATGCTGATTGATAAGGCGAGTACAGAAGGAGTAAAGTTTGTCCTAGGTGAAGCGACAAACCCGAAATCTATTCGTGTGATGGAAAAGTATCATAATATGACCAGATACAAAGATCTTGGCGGTAATTATATTGTTTATGAATATAAAAACCATGATCGATTAAAGGGAATTCCTTCAGAGGTAGCAGACGGAACATATATCCTTGTGAAGGAGCTTTAGGATTTCATCTTAGCATGCATGCTCCTTGTGAAATGTATTGTTAAATAATAACAAATATGTATAACAACTTATTAAATATAGAGTCAGGAGAATTAATTGATTATGGAAGCTATTTTAATTGGAATTATTGTGGTCTTATTGGTAACAACCGTTTATTTTGCTTTCCGCTATTTTTCACTGAAACGCCGCTCACATATTCATAGTGAAATTTTAATTGGCATGAAGGAACTATCAGCTGGAAAGATGATCAGCAAAGTGGATGAGAAAAGTGAAATTCATGCACACTTTAACCAGCTGATTGAATTTTTAGCTCATGCCAGAGAAAAGTTTTCTGTGTTTGCAAAAGATGTTCATACTACTTCGGAAACGCTTGTTGAAAGTGGTGAATACGCTGCTGAAAAAGCTGATATTGTACGAGCGGCCATTGATGAGGTAGGGAGAGGTCTTCAAAAACAATTAATTTCTACAGAAGAAAGCTCTGTATCCATGGAAGATATGGCACAAGCTATTGAAGATTTATCGATTCGCTCTAATCATATCTCTGAACAATCAAACACAACCGTAGAATTAACGCAAGAAGGCAATGAGAAGCTAAAAGATTCATTAAAGAAGATGGAGAGGTTCAATCAAACGGTCAACGTTACCTATGATGCCATCCAAAAGCTTGGGGAAAAATCGTTTGAAATCGGCACCATTGTAAAAGTAATCACAGGCATTTCTGAGCAAATCAATTTGCTGGCTCTAAATGCAGCAATTGAAGCAGCACGTGCAGGAGAGCATGGTAAAGGATTTGCGGTTGTGGCCGATGAAGTCAGAAAGCTTGCGGAGCAATCCCGCCAATCTTCCTCAGAAGTATCGGACATCGTGAAAAATATTCAGGAAGAAACCACTATTGTTGTAAAATCAATGGAACAGGGAACTTCTGAATTCGCAGATACGAACTCTACGATTATCGAAGTTGGAAACATGTTCGAGAAAATTTTAGAAACGACAAAAATTATTGCTGATAATAATGTCAATTCTTCAGCGAGCACAGAAGAGATTTCATCCAGTTCACATCAGATCATGTCAACGATTAGAGAAATCGCAGCTATTTCACGAGAATCCGTTGAAATGTTTGAAGAGCTCATTGAAATCAGTGATGATGAACTGCAAACAATGCAGATTCTTGTGCACGAAGCAAATAATATTAAAGAGTTAAAAAACGATGTTGAAGAAATAATAGTTGCTTGGAATCACCGTGGTGAAGAGACAGCAGCAGAAAACATAAAAGAAACTGCAGGAAATATAAGTGCAGCGGCAGTGTGATTTACAAAAGGAGCATCCATCAGTTCATTGATGGATGCTCCTTTTACTATGTTGTTCAGGACCCAAATTCCTTTTCGACTGTTTCTAAAGCTGCACCAATAACAGTTGATGTATTAAGAGAAAAATCCATACAGTTATCAGATGCATACCAAGCTATCTAATGCATAAGCTAACTGAAAAAAGGAATTAGTATTTATGCCTAATTTTGTGCCATATCTTATTTTAACGGTAATTAGTGTGGCCATTTTGGCTAAAACCATCGTCCAGCAGCGTCAATTTGGCTATTTTGTGCTTTTTCTTAGCTACTCGGGTATGGTTTATATAGCAGAGCTTTTCGTTATGGTGCTTGGAAATTGTTATGTATATAAGCCTGAGGTACTTTCCATTGCATACTATGATCATATCTTAGGAGCTATTGTCTCTAATTTATTTGTGATTCCCGCATTAGGGGCGGCAGCAGCAGTCTATCACCTCAAGGTCCGATGGCTTTTTATCTTCGCAGTAACCCTGGTTGGTGTAGAAATACTTTTTGAGTGGCTAGGGATTTATTATGCAAATTGGTGGAGGAAGGAATATACTTTTATTGCCGTTTTCTTCTTCTTTATTCTCAGCAGGGTGTGGCTGTGGATTCTGCAGACAGGTAAGAGGTGGGTACAGTTCTTATCATTGTGGATGCAGGGCTGGGCTGGAGCAGCAACGGTCATGTACACCATGTCCGTCATAGGGATACGTTATTATCAATATGGCTTTTTTGACAACCCTTATCGTGATGATATTTTTATTTCTGCACTTTTAGCTTTGCTAAAAGGACTGATTTTTGCTGTAGGGGTTTTTTTCATAAGAAAGTTACGCTATCGTTTATTGACGCCATTATTTGTATTCGGAGCAGATATGCCTTTGTATGTATCAGGGGTGCTTGTCATTGAGATTCAATTCTGGCTTTACTCAATAATTTATTTAATGCTAGGTCTTTTGCTGCTATGGTGGAACCATTATGCCTGTAATGTGTTTAGAAGAATGCGGCAATCATTATAAAATTACCAGTTCAGCTGGCTGGAAACTGGGGAAAATACGAAAGAGTATATGGTAGGACCATTTGTACCAGCAGGATCAACGATAACAGAACAAGACCACCATACATTTCTAAAAAGACATGAAATTTTCGTTATTGGTATTGCTGGGCTAAACAAAACGGCGCAAAAAACATGAAATACTATTTTTGAACTTGAAGTGGAACAGCAAATAGCATCAAACCATTGCTGTGAGTACGGTGCAAAAGAAAATGCGATAGTAACTGTACTTCCTGCAGTAGGATTAACTGGCAACTATAAGTTTCACACGCACAGTGTAGTAAGATGAGTACTGCATGAAAATGGAAGCTACAGGTGTTCTTTGTGTGGATACACGTAGTGGAGAAGAGTATATCCAGGAAGAAGAAGTGGTTGTATTATTAGTTTTCCAAATGAATAATGTTAAATTGATGCTGAAATCTGGTCTAGGAATCCAGAAACAGGTCAGGGTGTTGTCGGTAAGAACTATGCTTATCAAAACCACAAAGGGAACTCTAAAGGGAGACTAGAGATATTTGCATCGCCATAATAGAAAGTTTATGAAAATAATCTGTATAAAAAGAGTGATCACCGACTGTGTTTCTTCTATTATATATCCACCTCTATTTCAACTATAAAAGCTCTCCAAATGGAGAGCTTAGATTTATTTCAGCTTTTGATAATCTTCCCTCATTGCTTTTGTTAAGGAAACAATCATAAATAATAAGATAAAGATGAATGGAAATGCAGAGACAATGGATGCTGTCTGCAGCGCCTGAAGTCCTCCTGAAGCGAGAAGGACAGAAGCAGTCGCTGCCTGAATAACGCCCCAGCTCAGTTTTACCACATTAGGAGGGTTCAGACTGCCATTGGTACTTTGCATGCCCAAAACAAAGGTAGCCGAATCGGCTGATGTAATAAAAAATGTGCCGATCAGGAATAGAGCTAAGATGGTAGCCAATGTGCCTAATGGCAGAGAGGAGAACATTCCAAACATCGCCTCCTCTGTTGCTAAATTCTTTAGTCCTGTATTGATCCCTTCTAATTCTTGGAATAACCCGGTTCCGCCAAAAACAGCAAACCAGACAATACAAAAGATCGTAGGAACAAAAAGGACTCCGGAAACAAATTCGCGGATCGTGCGGCCTTTAGAAATTCTCGCAATAAACATTCCTACAAACGGTGACCATGCGATGAACCATGCCCAATAAAAGATAGTCCAATCTTTGACCCATTGGTTAAACTCTGGATCTGCTGGAGACACTCTAAACGTATCTGCAGGCAAATTCTTTATATAAGACCAGGCGGTTGAAAAGATACTTTCAATTATAAAGCCGGTTGGCCCAAGGATAATTGTTAGTAATAAAAGAGCAATAGCTAAAAGAATATTAATGTTGCTCAAATATTTAATTCCACGGCTAATACCTGACCATGCTGAAATCATAAATAATACCGTGACGACAACTATGATAATGAACTTAGTTGAGATTGTATTTTCAATATCTGAAATAAAGGCAAGACCGCCGCCAATTTGAGAAGCGCCAAGACCGAGGGAAGTGGCTACTCCAAAAATGGTTGCAAATACAGCGATAATATCAATGATTTTCCCAATGCCTCCATTTACTTTTTCTCCGAGCAGCGGCTCAAAGGTTGCACTGATCATGCCGGGAGCTTTTCTTCTAAATTTAAAATAAGCAATTGAAAGAGCAATGATTGTGTAAATGGCCCACGTATGAAGCCCCCAATGGAAGGTAGAGTACCTTAAAGCTTTAGCTGCTGCCTCAACCGTTTCTGGATCAGATTCTGGAGCTGATGCAAAATGTGCAAGAGGTTCTGCAACACCCCAAAATATAATCCCAATTCCCATTCCTGCACTAAATAACATAGCAAACCATGTTAAGCGATTATATTCAGGTTTGTCATTTTGATTTCCTAATTTCATTTTTCCATACTTGCTAAATATAAGATAAATAGAATAAAAGAGGAAAATAGCGACGGAGAATATGTATAACCAGCCAAACTTATCAGTTAGAAAAGATTGAATACTCGAAGAAACGTTTCCGAGGTTCTCGGGAGCGAATCCACCCCAAAGAACAAAAATGACACAAATGATTAATGAAATCCAAAATACATCTGTTACTTTTTTCATAGTAATCTCCTTTCTTTCTAAATTAGATAGAACGACCTTTCTATTTTAAACATAAGTTGAATAAGTTATCAACCTTTAGGATTACATGAAAGGGATAAAAAACGTTTGACGATCAAAGCTATAACTTGATAGTCTAAGGAATATTGTTATTTTTTCAAAAGGAGATTTAAATCTATGAGCCGATCTTCAAAAAAAGAAAATTTACTTGCTGTCGCTGAAAGGTTATTTTATGAATACGGGTTCCGCGGGGTGGGACTGAAGCAAATTATTAATGAGGCAAATGTCGCTACGATGACTTTGTATAACCATTTTCCTTCAAAAGATAAATTAGTTGAAGCGGTCCTTAAGCAGCGGGAGGAACGGTATTGGTCATATTTAGATTTGTATATAGAAAAAGATACAGATTCTCCTTTTATTCTAGCGGTTGAGGCTCATTGTCATTGGCTGAAAGAAGAATCACATAGAGGTGATATGTTTTTAAGAGCAATTGAAGATTACGCTGGAGCGGATAATGAAATAGAAAACATTGCACGGGGGCATAAAGCTAAATTGTTAAGCTATTTTCAAAAGCTTGCCCAAAGAAAAGGGAAAGAAAATGGTGTAGATTTAGCAATTCAAATGACATTGCTGCTTGAGGGTGCTACCTCTATGACAACCCTTATTGGGGCAGAAAAGGCAACTGAATACACAGTTGCGATTGCCAGAAAAATTATTTAGCACACATTATAACTGTTCATCAACTCTGATAATATTTATAGCAATTCCATGAATATGAAGTGATAAAATCTACTTCAGATCATAAAATAACAGCACTTTATGAAAAGAAACTAAGGTTCCCGAAATAGAAAAATATTTGTGCAAAATTCTCCACATTCTTTCTTCCTGCTACATGCTATTCTATAAATGTATTGGTTTGTATTTGCAGATTAGGAGGAGAAAGTATGAGGAAAAAGGCAATCATATTGGGGATCGCCTTAGTGGCAGCAGCTATTATTTTTTTAGTCTTTAATTTTGACGAGGAAGCGAAAGACATAAAGGAACTGATAAAATCTTACAGCACAAGTGATATGGGGGAAGATTCGGCTTCGATTACTTCACATGATTTAATTGTTGCAAAAAGTGATGGAAGTAAGCATAGTTATGAGCTGCCGAAAGATGAGTTCTTTGTGTCAATTGCTCCATATATAAATGAAACACATCCCTGTGCTCTTCATAATTTAACCGGATGCCAAGGAGAAATGGCAAATGAAAAATTTGCCGTATATATCGAAGATGAGGAAGGAAATGCAGTTGTAGATGAAGTGATGAAATCTCACGATAACGGCTTTATCGACTTATGGATTCCAAGAGATCAGACATATAAAATTTCTATTGCATATAAAGGTAAAAAAGCAGATTCAACCATTTCCTCTTTTAAAGGAGACCATACTTGTATTACTACCATGCAGCTATCATGATATTAGGCATATTTAGAGCTCTACTGCCCAATGGCAGGAGAGTTTTTTAGTATATAACTATAGATTGGTAAGTAGTTAGTAGGATTCAGAGTTAATAATTATCTTCTGGATATGCAGTGTTTCACGAATATAAAAAAGAGGTAATATGTTATAATTTTCTATATATCCTTAAGCGTTTTCATTAAGATGCTATGAGGATTAGAGAGGCGGGGGATAAGGGTGAAACCAAAAGTTTTTATCACAAGACAAATACCTGAAGCGGCTATACGAAAATTGGAAGAAACATGTGAAGTGGCAGTTTGGAAATATGAAGATATTCCTGTGCCCAGAGATGTTCTGGAAAAAGAAATTACTGAAGCTCATGGATTATTTTGCATGCTTACAGACAGCATTGATGCTGCCTTAATTCAGAAAGCGAACAAACTTAAAGTCATTAGTAATCTAGCTGTTGGCTACAATAATATTGATATAGAAGCTGCGAGTGAGAAGGGGATTAAAGTAACGAATACTCCTGGTGTTCTAACAGAGACCACTGCAGATTTAACTTTTGCCCTTCTTATGGCGACGGCTCGAAGAATAACCGAAGCTTCTGACTTTCTAAGAGCTGGAGATTGGAAAACATGGTCGCCAATGCTGTTGACAGGTCAGGATATCTATAATCGTACATTAGGAATCATTGGACTTGGAAGAATTGGAGAAGCAATTGCACGACGAGCAATAGGGTTCAATATGAATGTAGTGTATCATAATAGAAGCCGGAAGCCAGAAGCGGAAGAGTCGATTGGTTTGACCTATGTATCAATGGATGAACTCCTTCAGACTTCCGATTATGTTTGTATTATGACGCCATATACAAATGAAACGAAAAATCTCATTCATGCTGAACATTTTAAAATGATGAAAGAAAATGCAATTTTAATTAATACAGCACGCGGTGGAATTGTAAATGAAAAGGATTTGTATGATGCCCTTATAAATGGAGAGATATGGGCAGCTGGCTTGGATGTATTTGAAGAAGAACCTGTTCCGCTAGACCATCCATTACTGACATTGCCAAACGTTGTCACACTTCCCCACATTGGAAGTGCTAGTATAAGTACGAGAAGTATCATGGCAGAAGTTGCAGCGTCCGATCTTCTTAAAGCCGTGAATGGAGAAACTCCTGTTCATTTAGTGAATCCATAAGATATAAGAAAGAGCCAAGATTGCTTAATATAACAATCTTGGCTCTTTTATTGAATAGTAATGGTTATTATGTCAGGTTTGCATAAAATTAAGTATGAAGATGAACATTTCCTTTGTATTCTGAATGCTTCAACTGATGAATGGCAACCTAGTTTGCCTAGTCTCTTTAATGAAACTTATATATTTTTAAGGCAAGCAACTAAATCTTATCATTATATGTTTACAGCCTCAGAGCCCGGGTATGTAATTGGTAGTGTTACTATAATTGAAGTGCCCTTTGCATCGCTGGAAAGATGAAAGCGGCCACTATGATTTTCAATAATCTGCTTGCTGATCATTAAACCTAATCCAGTGCCCTTTTCTTTTGTCGTAAAAAAAGGTTCTTGCACTCGATTGAGTAAATGATCTGGAATTCCTGGTCCATCATCACGGAAGGCAATTTGAATAGAATCCTGTATAACATCAAAATCAATGATGATTTTTCCTCCATCCGGCATTGCTTCAATACTATTTTTTAGTAAGTTGATAAAAACTTGTTTTAGCTGGTTTTCGTCACATTGAATAGAAGGTGTGCAGGAACTCATATTTGTTACAATCTCAACATTGTTTAGGATGGCCTGTGTCTCTATTAAGGTGGTAACATCCTCAAGCAATTCCTTCACCTTGTTCATGACTTTAAACTTCATTTCTTTTGGCTTTGCCAAAGTTAACAACTCAGACAGAATTAATTCAATTCTGTCTATTTCTGCGTGAATAATTTCAAAATATGGCTTTGTATCGTTATGATGATCTTCAGTTAATTGAAGAAACCCTTTTATGGCTGTTAATGGATTGCGTATTTCGTGAGCAATGCCGGCAGCCAGCTGACCAGCGGCCATTAGTTTTTCCGTTTGCAGTAAAAGTTCTTCTGTTTTCTTTCGTTCTTTGGTGTCTCTTATTAGCAGATAAACAGCTTTTTCTTCATGGAATACTACGGGAATTGCTTTAACCTCCGCTTCAAAGCAATCTCCTCCATGCCGGTAAAATATAAATTCTTCAAAATGAATGGTGCTCGCTTGTTTCTGGTTCAAAAGTAATTGCTGAAACGGGAGCAGCGAAGAAGTTGATACAGACATAAAAATATTGCTGGCCTCCAGTGCATTTTTGTGAAGAACTCCAAACAAATCCGCAGCATGTTGATTGTTATAGATAATCATTCCGTCCCGTAATAGCATGACTGGATCAGGAGAATGATCCACGAGACTTTTAATCACTTTTTCTCCTATTTTGATTACCCCCTTATATCCGTTTATTACCTGTGATAATTTCCATATTAACAAAAACATCCTTTTGCAGGAAAAATAGGGAAATAATAATACTACCCCTTACCCTGCACTTATCAAAGTTAAACCTCTTTTTGTGAAATATTTTATTAAATAAAGATTGATTTATTTCTATCTCTCTGCCTCCTTCTAAATTAAGTAGGAAATGGGAAGCTTGTCCGCCTAATTTCTCATAACCATCCTGTTCTTTAAAAAGAACAAATACCCTAGAAGTGAAATATTACTCTTAATTCAAACTATTTATCCACGAACAATCACATTTCAAAACACCTGATTAAAAAGAAAATAAGAAAAAATAACTACTATTTGTAACATTTGTAATATAAGGAAAGTGAATTTTAAATTTGTTTTGAAAAAAATATCTATGCTCCTATTAATCGATAGGAATATGGTACCAAGGAAAAATCTCGATTTTGAGAGAATAATAGGGAAAATTTATCAGACATATTTCGACATTGTCCCAGAGAGTTTGACGGGAATGTGAACGCGTGTTAGTTAATATATAGCATCAAAAAAGAAAATTTTTCTAAAAGCATAGGTTTAGTTAAGTGTAACCGAGGTATAAGGTAGGGAAAAGTTTTCCAATATTTCTTATGTTTTGAAAAAGAAAACAGCTTGATAAACGAAATAGAGAACAGGAGCTAATTCTTCTCAAAATGTAAGAGCTGCTGACCAGTGTATTACTTGGGCAGCTGAATAGCTTTTTAAAAAAACAAAAGAACTACTGTGGGAGAGAAGAAACAGGATGTTAGAGTCGAAGAGAAGAGCCGCCATATTTCTATTGCTTGCCTTTCTGCTAGCAGCTGGAGCGGGATATCTTGTTCTGGATAAGGTAAGAGATCTGAATGCAGAATTGGGAGGGATGACGAAAATATATATTGCCAATGGCAATATCCCTGTTAGGACATTAATTGAGGGCAGTCAAATTAGAACAATGGACATCCCGAATAAGTTTCTGAATGATGCGCACATAACAGATAAAGACGAAATTATCAATAATGTTTCAGTTGTGCCATTAGCAGAAGGAGAAATCATTACTAATAACATGTTAAAGCCGTTTACTGAATTGCGGGATGAAAATAACCGTCTTGTCGCTATGTATCCTTCTGAAAAGGTTCAGTTTGATCAAGTGGTTGAGACATTGGATCGTGTCGATATCGTTGTTTCAACAGACAATAATGGTGAGCAAAAGACAGAAGTATTCATGAGAGATGTACCTGTTGCCTTTGCGCAGGGAACGGAAGAGGACTTCGCTGGTGTGGCGCTTGAAGTTAGCATAGAAGACGCTCCTAGACTCATACATATGCAAAATTACGCAGACAAGGTAAGAGTCTTAAAGGCGAATGTTGGGAAAGAGGATATATCTCCAGCTCAGTTGCCAGATCAGCCAGATCAAGACACCGCGGAGGAAGAACAGCCGCCAGCGAATGATGAGGAAGCAGCAAATGAAGAGGCTGAAGCCGAGGATGGTGCAGCTGATTCATCCGAAGAGAGTGAAACAGAAGCCGATCAAAATAATAACTAAGAGGGAATCGTATGGAGTCGAATCTAAAAGTATTATTAGTCAGTGATGATGAGGTTATTCATAATCAGATTTTAAATGCCATGTCAGGAAGCTACTCGGTTCAGCTGATTGAATCAAGAGATGTTGTCAGAGAAATGAACCGTGAAGATCGGGACATTGTCATTTTTGTACAGCCTGACACTGATATTGCAGTTGAGAGTATTGAATATATAAAATCGGTAAGTCCGACTACTTTAGTTATGTTTATTGCGAAAAGCTCCGACTTTAGCCAGCTTCGCAGTATTACAAAGGCTGGTGCTTCTGAGTTCTTTGTTTACCCGGAAGAACATAGTTTATTCATCAGCAGAATACCTGCTATTTTTCAAAGCTATGAAGCTAATAAGTCAAAACAAACTGAAACGTTGTCTTCTTTTACAAGAGGAAGAGGGCAAATCTTTTCGATTTTCAGCGGGAATGGCGGAAGCGGCAAATCTAACTTGGCATCCGCATTTGCACAGACAATTAAGGTCGAGTCAACAGCAGAGGTAATTCTGATTGATTTGAATTTACAATTTGGCGGGCTTGAAACGTTAATGGCCATTGAGTCTAACCGCTCTATAGCTGATCTTATGCCGGTTGTGAGTGAACTTAATGAAAGTCATATCCGAAATGTCTCGCAAAAGCTGGAAAGCTCTAAGCTTGAGGTGCTGATCAGTCCCTGTGATGCTGAGACTGCAGAGAAAATAACAGAGGATTTTGTAGCTAAATTGTTGAGAACATGCAGACGAAGCTTTGATTTTGTCATCGTTGATCTGCCTTCTTATATGAATAATCATGTTGTAACAGCGCTTGAAGAATCAGATCGTATTTTTTATGTGTTAACACCAGATACACCATCTTTAAAGGTGCTAAAGCAATTTGAAGAGCTTTCAGTGAGACTGGGAATTGAATTGCCGTCACGCACTTCCATTATTTTGAATAAAACAAGCAAAGATAATGAGGTGCAGGTAAAGGATATTAAAAATGTACTAAGATTTCCGCTCGCAGCAACTGTCAGATTGGATAATAAAGGACTACAGCCTTTCTTGAATAAAGGAGAGCCAATTAGAAAAACAGCGAAGGAAAGAAGGCTCATTCCATTTGCAAAAGATGTGAAGAAATGGGGACTTTCTGTACTGGAATAGGAGGTTTGGCGAATGGCATCCTTATTTGATAAAAGAAAAGAGAAAATCATCAGCTCAGCCAAACTGCAATCCTATCAATATGAAAATCACTTAGTGGACGAATTGGTTGAGCATTACAAGTCAAGGCTGCTTCGAGATACGAATTTAGAGGCGCTGACCAAGCTGTCCCAAGGGGAAATGCGTCTTAGCATTGAACAGTTTGTGAGCCAATTCATGGCAGAGGAGAAAGTGATTATCTCCCGCCATGATAAAGAGATATTAATTACAAGAATACTAGATGAATCGGTTGGTTATGGACCACTTGAGCCCTTAATAAATGATTCATCGATAACAGAGGTCTTAATCAATGGCTTTGAAGAGGTTTATGTTGAACGGTTAGGGAAGCTGGAGCTGACGGATGTAAAATTTCGCGATGATGATCATGTCAGACATATTGTTGACCGAATCGTAGCTCCAATCGGGAGAAGAATTGATGAAAGCTCTCCAATGGTTGATGCCAGGCTGCCGGACGGAAGCCGTGTCAATGCCGTAATACCGCCAATAAGTCTGAATGGCACATTGGTATCGATCCGTAAGTTCCGGAAAGAGCCGTTTACAATGGATGATCTATTAAACTTCAATGCTCTTAATTCTGCTATGTCCCAATTTTTAGATGGTGTTGTAAAGGCAAAAATGAATACGTTAATTTCCGGAGGTACGGGAAGCGGAAAAACCACGATCCTAAACGTATTAGCAGCATCAATCCCGCATGGAGAGAGAGTTGTAACCATTGAGGATTCAGCCGAATTAAGGCTGAACCGCCCAAATGTAGCTGGTCTTGAAGCACGTCCGGCCAATGTGGAAGGAAGCGGAGAGGTAAGTATTCGTCAGCTTGTGAAAAACGCACTCCGGATGAGACCGGATCGTATTATTGTCGGTGAGGTCAGAAGTGGTGAGGCCTTTGATATGCTGCAGGCAATGAACACGGGTCATGAAGGCTCGCTGACGACTGTACACGCCAATTCACCGGATGACGCTTTAAGAAGGGTAGAAGCAATGGTTGTTATGGCTGGAATGGAGCTGCCCAGTCATATTGTCCGGGAATATATCGTCGGTGCACTAGATATCATTATTCAAGCTACCCGACTAACCGATGGTACAAGAAAAATCATCTCCATTTCTGAAGTTGTCGAAGAGCAAGATGGCTCACATTCTGTAAAAGAAATATTTCATTTTAAAAGAACAGGCATGTCATCAGATGGAGCAATCGAAGGCTTTTATACACCGACAGGTTACATCCCAGCTTCCCTTGATAAGTTAAAGGTCTTTGGAATAAATATCCCTGAGTCTTCCTTTACGCCTGTTTATGAGGAGGTAAAGTAATGGCCGAGTTTTTTCTATCCATGTTTGCCGCTCTTATGTTGATTATCTCCATCTATTTCATACTCGATTACCGGATGAAAAAACGGGAGTGGCGCAAGGATGTTCATGAGTTTTACAACGATGGAGTGAAGAGAAAAAGTGTTATTGTTCTGCTCGGCACGAAGTTTGATCAAACGGAAACAGCGCAGCCGATTTATGAAAAGCTTCGCAGTGCCAATATTCCTTTAACACCATCTGAATACCTTGGAGCACATGTTGTTATTTTTATGGGAATTATTATCGCCTTGCAGAATTTCTTCGGCATTCAATTTCCGGTCAATCTGCTTGTTGCTGCTTTAGTGCTTGAAGGAGGCAAAAGGCTGCTGTTTTTAATACGAAAAAATTATATGAAGCAGCGTATTATTGAACAGCTTCCGGAGATTTGCCGAACATTGGCCAACTCCAGCCGCTCAGGTATGACATTGACGCAAGGAATTAACCTTGTTGCACAGGAAGTGAGTGAGCCAGCTAAAAGTGAGTTCCGCAGGCTCGCTCAGGAACTTTCATTAGGAATCGATTTTAATGCAGGTCTTAAAGCAATGGAGAAACGCATTGACAGCAGGGAGTTTCAGCTCTTTGTCGCCACTATGCTGATCCAAAAGAAGGCTGGAGGGAATCTCTACGCTGTTCTTGATGAAATGAGTCAGACCTTGGAAGATCGAAAAATCCTGCAGCAGGAGATCAAAACAATGACTGCTGAACAAAGATATGTTTCTTATATTGTTCCGGTGATTCCTATATTTCTAGTGTTAATGATGAATAATGTCATCGATGGATTTTTAGATCCGTTATTTTCTGGATTGGGACTCTTCCTGCTCGCATTTTTCGTAGCTGGAACCGTACTAACGTTCATTCTAGTCCGAAAAGTGACGAATATTAGGGTGTGAAAAGATGGATGGATTAATCCTTATTATTGTTAGCTTATGTTTAATCTTTGTTGCCCTTTCTTTAAGAAGCTTTTATAAATATCTCATTTCAAAAGAGAGACTTAAAGAAGAAATAAAAGAGAAAACATTTATCTATAATTCATTTGAAAAAAAGATTACAAGAAAAGAAAAAATGATCTCAAAAATGCTGCAATATGCTGATGACTTTTCTGGCATTGGTCAGAGAATCAATTTCTTTAGTGAAAATGAAGAAATAAAAAAGCAGCTAATGCAGGCTGGCTTTCCATATGGATTGACAGTAGAACGATTTCAAGGTTTGAAAATCTTTTTACTTATTGTTGGTGTCATTGCAGGAGGAGTATCACTTGTTCTTCGACTGCCATTTGCGGAAGTTTCGGTCATTTTGCTGCCAGTGGCCGCCTATATGCTGACGATTTTTTGGCTTAAGAAAAAGGCAAAAAACCGTCAGGCTGAGCTTTCCTATCAGCTTCCTGATTTTCTCGATACGATGAGTGTAACTTTGCAGGCAGGTGTCGGCTTAGATCAAGCTCTTAGAGATATTGTCCCTTATTTTGAAGGACCTGTTAAAGATGAATTTGGCCGGTTTATACAAGAAACAGATGTAGGGGTGCCAAGAGCAGATGCCTATCGAGAACTCTTAAAGCGCAATGAAAGCAGGGAGTTCCAGATGCTGATTAAATCATTAATTCAAGGTGAACGGCTTGGTGTTCCGATTTCCAAGACCTTTAAACAGCAATCCGAAGAAATGCGGAAGATCAAGAAGGAAAAAATTAAAGAGGAGGCAGCAAAAGCCTCACCGAAGGTCACCTTGATAACCACTTTTATTGTTATGCCGTCTGCCATCATTTTAATTGGCGGCCTGATGGCTATCAATATGTTTAAAGATAGCAGTAATTTATTTAACTTATTTAACTAAAAAAGGAGAGATTTACAATGAAAAACATGATGATTAAGGCTTGGACAAAAGTAATGAATCCGGTGAAAAACGAAAAAGGAGCACAATCACTCGAGTGGTTAGGAATTGCAGCTCTACTCATTCTTGTATTAGGGATTGTTTCGACAGCGGTTAGTAATCAGGAAGGTGGAATAAGTTCTATTATTGAAAACATCATTCAAAAGATCACAGATATGGTAGGATGATGAGCAACAATTGGGATGGTGTAACGATGAAAAAACTCAAAATAATTTTATTCATACTCATTGCACCACTATTGCTTCTGGCGTGCAACAATGATGAAAATAGTTCAAATAAAGAAAATGAAATCACTAATAATGAGCAGGAAGTATCATCGGAAACATCTGAAGTATCTGAAACGGAAGATAGTGAACCTGTTGCTGAAGAAGACATTGAGGCTGAGCCTCTTCCTTCTACGTATGAAGAACTTGCTAATCAGCCTGTTGGAGAATTAGCAGATTTTAACCCGTCGAATACGGAGCCGGAGAAGACATTAGAAGCCTTTAAAGATCTTCCTGATATAAGCAATAATCCATCACAGACTGAACTTGATCATTATTATCGTACTCTATTATCAATGGTTCAGGACCAATTTACAGGTCCTGAACAATTGATGAGAAAATTAAAATTTGAAGCTTTAGGGGATCCAGAAATAGAAGATACAAGGTATCAATTGAAGGAACATTTAAATGTAATGATTGTATTAGATGCATCAGGGAGTATGGCGGCTGATGCAAAGGGAACACCAAAAATGACAGCAGCGAAAGAAACGATTACAAAATTTGTACAATCGCTTCCTGAAGGAGCCAAAGTGGGGCTCAGAGTGTATGGTCATGAGGGAAGCAGTTCAAATGAGGATAAGCAGCTTTCATGTTCAAGCAGTGACATTGTCTATCAGGTAAACAGCTACGATCAAAATACATTTAATCAGGCATTAGAGAGTATTCAGCCAAATGGCTGGACACCTACAGGACTTGCGTTAAAGGAAGCTCAAAATGATTTAGCACAAATGAGTGGAGAAAATAACACGAATATAATTTATCTTGTAAGTGATGGTGTATCAACATGTGAGGATAATCCTGTAGAAGCCGCAAAAAATCTCTATAATTCTAATATATCTCCAATTATAAATGTCATTGGATTTGATGTGGATGCTGAAGGGCAAAATGAATTGATTGAAATTGCGAATGAAACTGAAGGGATTTACCAAAAGGTAAATGATCAAAGTGAATTGGAGAAGGAGTTTGACCGTGTCAAAGATCTTGCTGAGACATGGCAGAATTGGAAAGATCAAAGTCAAACGAAACTGGAACGAAAACAAGTACAGAATGATCTTAGTATCTTTAGTTATATTACAACAGAAGAATCCACTGCAACGTATCAGAGATCTGACATTGATACGATTTTGTTCAATTTTAAAGAAGAAGAAAAAATGGATCGAGACTCCTATGATTACTTAAAAAGTAAAAATAAAGAATTTCATGATTGGGTCAAAAAGGAAATTGAGGACTTTAAACTGCAATTAGAAGATTTGAATAATCAAAGTTTTTCAGAAGCACTAAATGCACTCGAGGAAAAATATCAAACTAATGCTCAATAAGTGAGGTGATTATTTTTGAGTGAAAGATTGTTTAAACGTGTGGTTGCTCTTCTAATGATTGGTGTACTAGTCTTTTGGAGTGCTTTTCCAGCAGTTGTTGGAGCAGCTGGTTTTATTACACCGGGAAAACCGATTACACCAGGAAAAAGTTTCACACCAGGTAAGCCAATTTCAGGAGGGACTTTTATTATTCCTGGTAAGGCATATGATCCAGGAAATCCAGTAAATGGTGGTAATGCAGGTGGAGTATCAGGGCAGCCAATTTTACCGGGTTCACCACTTAATCTTGGGTCATTTATGATCCCGAATGCACCTCCAGCACCGCCAAGTTCATTTTATTGGCAGGGAAACCCAATTAACGCTGGTAATGCCGTTCAAGGTGGCAACGCCATTGCAGGAGGCGACGCAGCGAACGGAGGCGACGCGGCGAATGGCGGAAATGCTGCCAACGGAGGCGACGCGGCGAACGGCGGAAATGCCGCTAACGGAGGCAACGCAGTGAATGGCGGAAATGCCGCTAACGGTGGCGATGCAGTAAATGGCGGAAATGCCGCTAACGGTGGCGATGCCGCAAATGGCGGAAATGCCGCTAACGGTGGCAACGCGGCGAACGGCGGAAATGCCGCTAACGGTGGCGATGCAGCGAATGGCGGAGATGCCGCTAACGGTGGCGACGCAGCAAATGGCGGAAATGCAGCCAATGGAGGCGACGCAGCAAATGGCGGAAATGCCGCTAATGGAGGCGACGCAGCCAACGGTGGAAATGGTGCCAACGGCGACGCAGCCAACGGAGGCAACGCGCCATTGGGGAATTCTTCTGATGCAGGTGATGTTCCTCCTTGGTACAATGTCATATTTAAATCAACTGATGGCTCTAAAGGAGTTTTTAGTCATGTGACTGGAGCAATTGGTGACTTTAAATCATTTGGCTTAGGTTTTCTGAATCGGGATGTAGCTGGTGCAGTGTTATCAATGGCTGCTGGATTTAAATATGCTCCGATTCCGGGAACTTCTAACTATGCGATCTATGGGAAAAATGGCTATAACAATAGCTTGCTTGATAATTTATATCAAAGATATAAAAATTACACCTTTAATGGGGAAGAGAGAAATCTCGGACCAAACTCAAGAAGAATTAGTGAAACAAGACTGAATGCTTTTTTGGATAGCAAAAAATTGAGACCGACTGATAGAGGCTTTTGGAGCCATGTTGGAAATTCAGTCAAAAATTCGATTAAAAACAGCTGGAGCCCGTTCAGCAGCAAAGTTTTCAATCCAAAAAACTGGCTGAGCACAAGTGTGTTTAATAAAGATTTCTTTGCCAAGAGCAATATGCTAAAGCTAAGCGGCCCTGTCGGTTATATTACTACAGCTGCGAGCAGTGTATTTGATTATGGCTGGGGATCTAAGAGTGATATTGGCCTCGCTTCTACCAACTTTGCTGCCGATTTAACTACAGATGTGGCTGTTGGTGTTGTATCAACTGGTATCGGAAGTGTGGCTTCCAGTATGGCAGCCGGTGCAGTCGCTGGATCGGTCGTCCCAGGACTCGGAACAATTGTTGGAGCAGGAGCAGGTTTACTTGCAGGTATCGGAACCACTTACTTAATCAATGGAACAGCTACCGGCCGAAAGGTAAAGAAAGCTGTTTCAGATGGAATTAAAAAAGCCTACGATTGGGTTGGCGGAGGCTTGAAGAAACTGGGTGGTTTATTTGGTTAAAGATGTAGAGAGAACAGCAAAGAAATTCTTTGATGGAAATGGAATGTATTTATTAGGCTCAAACCTCTTAATGGGGACTATTTTGAGCCTAATCCCCTCGGGGTCACTTAATATCTTTTTGTTATTCATGCTGATTACAGCGATTGAGGCTGTGATCGCCTGGACTTGGTGGAAGAAGGATATGGAGATTGTCCGGTTTAATTCCTTAACAGCTTTTTTACTCGTAGCTACATTGGGATTATTTGCGGTGTTCCCTTTATTCCGTTTAACAGCGGGCGTACCATTTTGGCTAATCTTGATCGCATACTTGCTTGTAGTCGCATATGCGCTTTATAGGAAAGAAGTTATCTTTCAAGCCTTCTATAATCCGCAGAAGTCCAAATTATATCTCGGTGTCATGCTTGTGCTGGTGATCTTTTTGATCGTTGGTGCTTTCTCCTTCCGATATGGCCAAGAGATGGTTATTTTAGCGAGCCTGAATGATGGTTCGGGAGCTTTTTTTGTTGCAATATTTGCTTATTTGCTGGGCTTATTACTGACGTTTGTATCAACAGCATTATTAAAAAAGCCAGCTGAAATAAAATAGGCGCTATTAAAATCAAAACCTGGAAAAGGAGTCGTGTTTAGGCCGTAATCGAGACACGGAACACCAGGAACTGGAAAACAGAATCGTGTTTAAGCGGTAATCGAGACATGAAAAACCAAAACCTGGAAAAAAGAGTCGTGTTTAAGCCGTAATTAAGACACGAAACACCAGGAACTGGAAAATAGTGTCGTGTTTAAGCGGTAATCACGCCACGAAACACCAGGAACTGGAAAATGGAGTCGCGTTTTAAGCGGGAATCGCGCCACAAAACACCAGAAACTGGAACTCATGTCGTGTTTAAGTCGTAATAAGCTGCAATAAATAGGTGCAGTCAGCTGTTTGGTGAAAATTTCTTTGAATACGGGGGTGTAAGAGATGTTTAGTTTCTCCGGTTTTTTAAAAACGTTAGGCATTGTTTTACTTGTGTTTATTGCCCTGTCCTTTGTTTTGGGCTTCGTGGGACTTAATCATATGGGAGCTTTGCTGGCAATGATGTATTTCTTTTGTTATCTGTTAGCCGGAGTATTGGCCCCTATGTGGAATAAAAAGACGCCGTATTTTGCAAGTTTTATGCTAAGTGTCACGTTAACAGTTTTAAACTTAGTTGCCGCAATCTATTTGCTGGATGTTATGGTTTTGGCCGATCCAGCCGAAATTAACAGCAGCTTGGTTTACAATACAGCATTGTCACTGCTGGCAACATTCGTAACGGTAAAAATAAAGGAGAAGAGAGGGGGAGAAACCTTTGCTTAGAGATGTAGCGGACCTATACAATCGAAATATCATTAATATACTGCTGATATGTTTAATCTTAGTTGTGCCAATTACATTCTTTAACTATGCTGCGATTGTTTACATAATTAATTTAAATACGCTGGAATATGCAAACATTCCTGCTTTAGCATTATGGGTTTTAAACTTCACAATTTTATTCCCTCCCTTTTTTCTCATAGCTAAAATGGATCGAACTGAACAAGAGGTGAATTTAAAGCAAATTCTGTCATTTTTTATCATGAAATTCGGATTTGTGGCTGCCATTACGATTGTATTTTTCGCAATTGGAATGTTCGGATCCGTACTCCTCTTTATTCCAAGTTTAATAGCAGTGCTGATTATTCTACTTTTTCCATTATATGCGGATCGCGAAAGTATTAAGGACGCGATGCAAGGGGTTTGGGAAATTATTAAAAGAGAGCATATATTTTTATTTATCGATGTTCTCATTATTGTTTCCTTGAATGTGCTCGTTTGGTCAGGGTCATTATACTTGCTTGGAGGCTTTGAGAATAACACACTAGTCTTTATTGTTCTTCGTGCCTTAATTAATTCACTCATTTTTCCGGTAGTATATTTCTATTTAACGTTTAAATATCGAAAAGATTTTGCGTAAAGAAGGTGAAGAAAATGACAGAAACAGAACAAACAGCAACTGGATTTAAACAAGTGCATGTTGCGTTAGTTGTATTATTTTCAATTTTAACTCTAGGTGTGTATTTAGCCTACTGGTTTTTAAGCAGACGTCATGCCATAAGAGAGTATGAAGGTTCTGGGTATATCCCGTTTAAGTGGTGGGGAGTCTTTCTCGTTCTTCTCTCATTATCCTTTTTATATAAGTTTATTGGTCCAATTTTTCTGACACCATATGGAGTAGCCCTTTTTGATTCAATTGATATGATATTTTCCTATTATTTTTTAGGAATACTCTATTATTCTGTCTTTCGTTTAAAAACAATTATAGAAGATGCATATGAGGAGAAATTATTTGCCTCTTGGCTTCTTGTGTTATTTCATGTTTGGTATATCCAGTATAAATTGAACAGGTTAGGGGACGTTGATATCAATGAAAAAGCTCTTGCGCCCCAAATGGCAAAATGAGGATGGGGCAATTAGTTTAGAATTCTTAGGAATTTTGCCGTTTTTCTTTCTATTTTTCTTGCTCCTTTGGCAAGTGGTTGGCACAGGCTATGCAGTCTTTACCGCTAAAACGGCAGCGAATGACGCAGCGAAGACCTATGCAGCTACCAATGATCTTCAGGAAGCAATGCAAACAGCTAGGGAATCAATTGGATCCAGCAGTGTTTTATCCTATAAAAATCTCATTCGAGAATATTCGACTAACGGAGATTTCAAGCTTGTTCTGTACACAGAGCACACATTAAGTTTTGTACCGGATATGTGGAGGGAGCAGGCAACTTTCGAATTGAATGAAGAAGCATTTGGAAAGGTTTTGTATACAGAATGAAGTGGCTGAATAATGAAAGAGGAAATGCCGCAATCTTCATGCTGTGGCTCCTTGGGATTGTGGCCATTATATTTGTCCTGACGATCAATATAGTAAAAGTCTATATTGTAAAGGAGCATAGCAGTCTTTCCGCAGAGCAGGCTGCTTTAGCAGGAACGGCAGTACTGATAGAAAATACAGCGCAAGCCATTGAAAACTATGAAAGAAATCCGAACTACCTGCTGATTAGGGAAATTCATGAATTAGCGGAAGGAAAATCGTACTCTGAACAAATTGAGGATAAAAAGAACCAATATCTGAGCAGCGGCAGTGATGAATCGACAGCGTATATTAAAGCTGTTAATGAGGTATTAACACAGGAGCGGTTAATTGAGAATGGTTTTTTAAAACAAGAATTAAGAAGAGAATTATCAGAAACGAAAGCTGGGGCAGAAGCTTTAGTTCGTTCGGCTGTCATGAATGTTATTAACAGTAATCATGCCAGAACAGAGGACACGGAGATCTCATTTTCTCTTGATAAATGGCGAGTTGAGGTGGAATCAACGGTTCGATTTGAATCTGTTTCGGATAATAAGTATATCTCAAGATTTATAGAAGATATTCCGCAAAAAGGGTATGGACCAACTCTTGCTTATATGGAAAATGTATATGCAAGCGGCATGAACTTCCCGGAACTTCCTGAAGAAGAATCAGAATAAGAATAGGATCAAACGGAAAGAACTGACCTTTATTTGCAGCAGGTTTAGTTCTTTTTTCACATTCAGTGTCCTTTCTATTAGCAGATCGCTAAACAGTCTGGCTGTCTTTTTAAGAAAAATAGAGGTGTTTATAGTGAATTTAGGAGCATACCGTGAGGATCCGCTGGCTGATAATATAATCTATCTATGGATCTTACCAAGTTTAGCGATTTTAGGTTTTATGTTTTATCCAGAAGCAGAGCCCATTGCCGTGGTTATTGGCAGTGCAGTGATCTTTTTAATGATTGTATTATCAATTCTGATGAAAATAAAAAAGTGGCATTATTATTTAGGGTTTAGAGGATTGGTTACAGTAATTTATCTTGACCTTACTTCTGTGTTTATGGCATTGACGATCATAAGAGCCGGCGGTGGCATCGTGATTTCAAGCATTCTACTCGTGATGTTAATCTTAACCATTTTTATTGCATTTAGATTCCCGAATTTTGTTCTAACAGAAGCAAATGAACCTCGTACGAAAATTGGGAAGGTGATTGTTTCCTTTGCCTATTTGGGAAGCGCGGCGGCTACGGCGATTGGATATTGGTCTGTAAATGGGTTCGGGGCAAGCCTTGTATTAACAATCGTTTTTGTTTTATTTCTTATTGTGATTGCTTTGGCTCACGCAAGTTTTCGTTTGACATTGAAACGGTCAGAGTAAAAGCAGAAGTTTTATATTATAAAATATCAATCTTTTATAATATAACTGTGTTTGGTGCAGCAGCTTAATCAAAGAGATAAACTTTGAAAAGAGCAGGTCATGTAATGAAAAAAAAGAACTTTACTCATCATTTATTTCACCTTATAAAACCAGGAATGGTTAATTTTACCCAGGAACCTTTCTACTGAAATACCGTAAACATACATAAGAAATAAGCGTAAAGGGAGGAAAAACATGATTAAAAAAGCACCATGGTTATTCATGCTCTTTTTATCGGCATGTTTGCTTCTTTTAGCTGGCTGTGCTGATAAAACGGATAGCACTAATAACCAAGAAGAAGAGGAGACAGAGAAGGCTGATCAATATGACCAGTTAGCACAAGAGAAAAATGAGGAACTGGAGCTCGAACCGCTTGAGCTGACTTCTTATAGCGAAGAAGTAGGAGCGGAAATTGCCGAGCCTGCATATAAGCATTTTGCTGCAAACGGCAAGGTAACCGTTGAAGGCACAATTGAAAAGCATGCTGAGTTGAAGTCAGACTATGTTTGGATAAAAATTCATGCAGACGAGGAAGGCCCTGCGGGTGATAAGCATGAGTATTATGCACCGATTACTGATGGGGAATTTAAACAGGATATTCGCTTCTTTAACGGTGAAGGAGAGTATCGAGTCGAGGTTCAGGTGCCGAGTACGGATCGTGATAACTATTATTATGATACAGCTAAATTTACGGTTGAGAATGTGAATCCAGATATGAATAGGGATATTAGCTATACGCCATTTGGATTTGAAGCCGGATTGAACCTTGAAGGCGATACAAGTTATTTGCAAGAAGAAGAGGTATTCTCCTTAAAAGGAGCAGTGACGGAATTAACGGATGATGATACCTTAATGCTTGTGCTGCGAAAAGACAGCGAAACATGGAAGCATTTAATCCCGCTCGATGGCGGCGAGTTTTCATATGACGTTCCTCTTTTCTATGGAGCAGGCCTTCACGAGCTTGAAGTGCTTGTGCCAGATGAAGAGCGGGAAAATTATTACCAAACGGCAACAACGCTTTTAATAGATAACGAGTCAGAACAAATAATGGAGCCGATTGAATACTCAAAGACATATATGGAGCGAGGAGTAACTCTTGATTTTCCTCAGTATGGAGGAGAAGAGACAGATGGAGTCTATGAGGTTAAAGGAACAATTGACCCTAACGCAGAATTTGGTCCTGAAACAGATCATATCTATATCACAACCAAAAAAGGGGAAGATGAAGCATTGGATGTCATTCCTGTTGAGGATTACCAATTTAATGATTCCTTTCATTTAAGATTTGGTCCGGGCATATATGAAGTGACGGTGAGTGTTCCTGAGATCAAAGAGGAGAATAGTGACTATTTCCGATATTTTGGCTTCGCGAAGTTCCATGTAGATTCCACTGCACCAGATGAGCGGGATCTCCTGCCGTCAAGAGGTGTGCAGTCCGATGACCCGCAAATCATCAGCTTGGCAGAGGAAGTAACCGGCGGCATTGCTGGTGAGCGGGAAAAAGTGAAAGCGGTCTATGAATATGTAGCTAAAAATATTGCATATGATGTTGAAAAATATGAAACAGATAATTTTAATTGGGATGACAGTGCATTAAAAGTTCTGGAACTTAAAAAAGGCGTTTGTCAGGATTATGCGTATTTAGCGATCGCCATGCTGCGTGCTGCTGATATTGAAGCTAGATTTGTAGAAGGCAAGGCGAAAGGAAGCGGCATATTGCCTGGCAATCATGCATGGGTAGAAGCGAAGGTAGATGGAAACTGGCTGACAATGGATCCAACATGGGGTTCTGGCTATGTGGACGATGATGTTTTTACAGCAAAATACAATGAAGACTATTTTGACCCAAATCCAGATGAGTTCGCTAAAACACATACTCGCACTGGTGTAGCATATTAGATTAGTAGTTTGCGGACTGACCTATGAGGGCAGTCCGCATTGTTACATATAAGCTATTATTTGTTTAGTTGAAGAAAAAGACCCAGAATTTTCTTCCCCTCTTCAGGACTGTTTCGCAAGCAGTTTTTTCCCAATTCCTGTTATAATAAAGAAGTGTCATTTCAACTGATTATTCACAACGTTTTGAATTTAAAACAGGACTTTGTTCATTTAGGTAGAATTTATTAGATAGCAGATTAATTTCGACAAATTTCCTTGCTGCAGGTGAGGAACTAGGAGGTAATTATGGGGAAAGATTATATGCATCCAGCCATTGAGCGGGTGCTCAAGAATATAGAGAAGGTTATTATTGGGAAACGTCAGGTTGCAGAGCTTAGTCTTGTTGCACTGCTGGCGGAAGGTCATGTATTGCTCGAGGATGTTCCAGGTGTGGGGAAGACCATGATGGTTAGAACGCTGGCGAAATCAGTAGGAGCGCAATTTCGCAGAATTCAATTTACACCAGACCTTCTTCCGTCTGATGTGACAGGTGTTTCTATTTATAATCCAAAAGAAATGGAATTTCAATTCCGTCCAGGCCCAATTATGGGGAATATTATTTTGGCTGATGAAATTAACCGTACTTCTCCCAAAACACAATCCGCATTGCTGGAAGGTTTGGAGGAAGGCAGTGTCACGATTGATGGTGTTACACATCGTTTAGAGAAACCTTTCTTTGTTATGGCTACACAGAATCCAATTGAATATGAAGGAACCTATCCGCTTCCAGAAGCACAGCTGGACCGTTTTTTATTAAAAATGAAAATGGGATACCCTGATGCAGCCGAAGAGCTTGAGGTGCTGAATAGTGTTCAAAGGCTTTCACCACTTGAAGAATTAGAGCCGGCAATTGATTTGGCGGAGCTAAAGGATTTGCAAATGCAGGTGAAAGAAGTGCATGTAGATGAAACGATTAAAAGATATATCGTTGAAATTGCTGAACGAACCAGAAGTCATGGAAATGTTTATCTGGGGGTAAGCCCCCGCGGATCCATCGCATTAATGAAGGCTGCTCAGGCGTATGCCTTCTTAAATGGAAGAGATTTTGTGCTGCCGGACGATATTCAATATTTAGCTCCAGCTGTATTTGAGCATCGATTAATACTTAAATCTGAAGCGAAATTTGAAGGGATAACATCGGGGGATGTCATAGATCGAATTCTTGCCAGGACTCCCGTTCCAGTTCAAAGGGCTGTGAAATAAATGAAGCAATCTCTTAAAGTATTAAAGGGTGTTTGGAAATTAGTTGTGCTCTTTTTCTTGATCATCCTTACATTTTCATATGCCATGTTTCAAGGCGGGTTTGTCAGCTGGTTTTTATTTTACAGCTTCCTGCCTTTTGCCTTATATGGGCTATTCCTCGTTTTCTATCCATTTCAGCGGATTGAAGCTGTGCGTTCATTATCGAAACACGAGTTTAATGCAGGTGAACAGTTGAAGGTATCAATTGAGCTTGAAAGATCTAATCAGTTTCCGCTCTTCTTTCTTGTGGTTGAAGATTGTATTGATGAAAAAATAAATCAGTTTGGAATGGTCAATAAATCAAAAACGCTCATGTTCCCTGGCTTTCAAAAAAGATTATCCTATGAATATGTGCTTGAGAGTCTGCCGAGGGGCGAGCATATTATTCCTGCTATTCGGTTGAAAACGGGGGATCCGCTCGGTTTAATTGAAAAAGAGATCGTTGTAAAAACAGAAGCGAGATTTGTTGTTTATCCATCTTATGAAGAATTAATTTATAAACCTTTTGAAAATCATTACGATCAAGGAATGACTGCTTCAAGAGAGCGAGTTCAAAGAGATACATCGATGGCGATTGGCATTAGAGAATATCAGCCGGGTGATCGTTTTTCCTGGATAAATTGGAAGGCGACGGCAAAGCGCAATGATATTATGACAAAGGAATTTGAGCAGCGCCAATCTCATGATGTTTATATTATGATGGACTGTTCGCCGCATCGTTCCTTTGAAGCGATTGTATCGTTTTCGGCCTCTATTATGAGAGCCATTTTGCGCAAAGGTGCTCAAGTTGGCTTTTTGACTTCTTCGGCTGATCGGGCTGCTTTTCCGATTCGCGGAGGGGAAACGCAGCAGCAGCAGCTCTTTTATCACCTTGCGAAAGTGAGAGACGAGAGCGCTGTGTCGTTTGATCGTGTATTGGAAACTGAAAAATTTCTCGCGCAGCAAAACTTCAATTTAATGCTTGTGACAGGGGAGTTAACAAAGGCATTAATTGAGAAAGCTGGTTACTTCTCTTCCCGCAAAGGAATCGTAACGATTTTTTTAATAAAAGGAAAAAATGATTCTTCGACAGAATTGGAGCTTGCTTTGAAGTCTGAAAGCACGGCGAGAGGTATTCGTGTTGTGATGATTCATGACGGCAACTTCTCCGAGGCTTTTTCGGAGGTGAGAAAAGCTTGAAAATACGTGATGTGAGAAGAGATTTAACGACACTGATCTTATACGCAATTGGATTTTTTCTGCTGTGGGAATGGTTAAGACCTGTTGAACAGCTGACAGACACCTCAAATATATGGCTATTTATAATGTTTGCAGGAGTATCGTTACTATTAGCCTACTTAGGTACACCCATTATATTGAGCGGTATTGTTAAGATCGTATTTATTTTATATGTCCTTCACTTTTTATATGGAGAAGGTTCGTTTCTGTCGCTTTCATGGGCAGGTTCGTTTCTGGAGGATATCTTTGCTAATTCTGAGACGATCCTCAATCGGGATTGGCCAAGTCTTACAAATCATTTTCGCAGTCTGTTATTTTTTGTGCTTTTGTGGCTGATGACCTATCTGGTTCATTATTGGCTGATGAACAGAAGGCAAATCTTTATTTTCTTCTTTATGACGATGATCTATATCACTGTTTTAGATACGTTTACACCGTATGAAGCGGATATGGCGATCGTTCGAACCATCATTTTAGGCTTCGCTGCCATGGGGATCTTAACCTACTATCGATACCTGGAAAAGGAAGGGGTAAAAGCCTCTCTTCATTTCTCGCGCAAATGGATGCTCCCGCTTGCCATTATGATCGCTCTAAGTGTTGGGGTTGGACTAGCTGCACCAAAGGCTGATCCTATTTGGCCGGATCCTGTCCCGTTTATTCAATCGTACAGTGAGGATAGCGGAGGTCCTGGTCCTGGAATTAAAAAGATTGGATATGGAGAAAATGATTCTCAGCTAGGCGGGCCTTTTATTGGTGATGACACACTAGTGATGAGAACGGAAACGCAATCACGTCATTATTGGAAGATTGAAACGAAGGATATTTATACTGGAAAAGGCTGGATAAGGTCGGAAGATGATGAAGGTGAAGTGTTCTTTGGGGCAGATGAGATTGTGCCTATTCCAGAGCTTACAGAAGATGTGACATCTGAAAAGACACAAAGAACCAGCTCTGTTTTAAATGTTATGAATTATGATCATATTGCTTACCCGCTAGGTGTTCAAACGATTACAACGAATCCTGAGCTGACCTATTCACTTGATTCAGAAATTGAAAAAATCAGCACCCAAAATCAAACAGGCAGAAGTACACCAGCAGCGGAATATGAGGTCACATATCAATCCTCTCAATATAGTGTGACAACACTTCAGTCATCAAATAGGGAAACAGAGCTCCCCGCTGAGATGGTTGAAAGATACACACAGTTGCCGGAAAGTCTGCCGCAGCGAGTCCGAGATCTAGCTGTTGAGATTACAGAGGATGAGAACAATTGGTTTGATATGGCTCGTGAACTGGAGTCCTATTTTAATAGCTCTGGCTTTACCTATGACCAGCAAAATGTGGCAGTTCCTGGCGAAGATGAAGATTATGTTGATCAATTCTTATTTGATACGAAAATTGGATATTGTGATAACTTCTCAACTGCTATGGTCGTGCTTGCAAGATCCCTTGACATGCCTGCCCGCTGGGTGAAGGGTTTTACAGAAGGAGACTATATAGAAGGATCAGGGAGCGGGAGAAGTGTATATGAAGTGACAAATAATAATGCCCATTCCTGGGTGGAAATCTTCTTCCCTGAGGTTGGATGGGTGCCATTTGAGCCTACACAAGGCTTCACTAATAATATACAGTACAACTTCGATACTGAAACAGATACACCTGCACAGCAGACTGAGACTCCAGAGCAGCCTGAAACTCCTGAGCTTGAGGAGGATGTGACAGAAACAGCATCGAATTCAGAAGGGTTTTCTATGACAACTATGTGGAATTCATTTAAAAGCTTTGTCGACAGAAATACTTTATGGATTATTCTGGGGGTACTAATCGCTGCCGCCGTAGGATGGGTTCTCTATCTGAAAAGAGGACGCTGGCTTCCTCGTTATTATGTCTGGAAAATGAAAAACAACAGCAGCAATCAAGATTTTACAGAGGCTTATTTTATCCTTCTTAAAGAACTGGAACGCTATGGCCTAAAGCGTAAGGAAGGGCAGACTTTAAGAGACTATGCTGCATATATTGATCAATTTTTTTCTTCCAATGAAATGGGTGAGCTTACGTCTAATTATGAGCTTTTATTATACAGAGGCAAGCTTGATGAAGATAGTTTCAAAAAGACGAAGGAATTGTGGGAAAATTTAATTAAAAAGACAATAGCTTGACCGTAAAAATAACCTGTTGTTAAAATAGGTTAAGTGAAAAAATGATTTAATAACATTAGTTCAAAATTAAATATAGCAACCCTTCATATATCCTCGATAATATGGTTCGAAAGTCTCTACCGGATCGCCGTAAATGATCTGACTATGAAGGCAGTAATTCTCTTTAGCATATAAAGCCGGAATTCTGCCTTCAGTTTTTTTGAAGAGCAGAATTGCGGTTTTTTCTTTTTATCGAACAATGTTTGGTGCTATAAATTGAACCAATGAACAACCATATAGGTCTTAATACTACTTGAAGAGGTGAACAGCGTGACGGGAAAAACAGAATTGCAAAACCAAGAAATGATCATTGTGCTGGATTTTGGCAGTCAATATAACCAGCTCATTACACGCCGTATTAGAGAATTAGGTGTATATAGTGAATTGCATCCTCACACGATTACAGCTGAGGAAATTCAAAAAATTAATCCAAAGGGCATCATCTTTTCCGGCGGTCCAAACAGTGTGTATGGCGAAGGGTCTTTCCGCTGTGATGAACGTATTTTTGATCTTGGTTTACCGATCTTTGGTATTTGCTATGGTATGCAGCTGATGACTATGCACTTTGGCGGTAAAGTTGAACAAGCAAAGCATCGTGAGTATGGAAAAGCTGTCTTAAATGTACAAAATGAATCAAAGCTATTTGCTGACCTGCCAAGTGAACAAGTAGTTTGGATGAGCCATGGAGATCTTGTTGTAGAAGCTCCACCAGGGTTTACTGTTGACGGCACAAATCCATCTTGTCCAATTGCAGCAATGAGCAATGAAGAAAAAGGATTATATGCCGTACAATTCCACCCAGAGGTTCGCCATTCTGTACACGGAAATGATATGCTGAAGAATTTTGTCTTTAATGTTTGCGACTGTACTGGCGACTGGTCCATGGAGAATTTCATTGAAATTGAGATGGAGAAAATTCGTCAAGCTGTTGGCGATAAAAAAGTGCTCTGCGCACTAAGCGGCGGAGTAGATTCATCCGTTGTTGCCGTTCTTATTCATAAGGCAATTGGTGATCAGCTGACATGTATCTTTGTTGATCATGGTCTTCTTCGCAAAGGCGAGGCGGATAGTGTAATGAAGACTTTTGCAGATGGCTTCAACATGAATGTTATTAAGGTTGATGCGAAAGAACGTTTCTTAAGCAAGTTGAAAGGTGTCAGCGATCCGGAGCAAAAACGTAAAATCATCGGCAACGAATTCATTTATGTATTTGATGATGAAGCAGTTAAGCTTGAAGGAATTGAATTTTTAGCTCAAGGGACGTTATATACAGATATTATTGAAAGCGGCACAGCTACTGCGCAAACGATTAAGTCTCACCACAATGTGGGCGGTCTGCCAGAAGACATGCAGTTCAAATTAATTGAACCTTTAAACACGCTGTTTAAAGATGAAGTACGTGCACTGGGTACTGAGCTTGGCATTTCAGATGAAGTGGTTTGGAGACAGCCGTTCCCAGGACCAGGTCTGGGAATCCGTGTTCTAGGTGAAATTTCTGAAGAAAAGCTTGAAATCGTAAGAGAATCAGATGCGATCTTAAGAGAAGAAATTAAAAAAGCTGGACTGGATCGTGATATTTGGCAATACTTCACTGTGCTTCCGGATATTCGCAGTGTTGGAGTAATGGGAGATGCAAGAACGTACGATTATACAATTGGAATTCGTGCTGTTACATCCATTGATGGCATGACATCTGACTGGGCCCGTATTCCGTGGGATGTGCTAGAACTGATCTCAACAAGAATTGTGAACGAGGTAAATCATATTAACCGTGTTGTATATGATATCACTAGTAAGCCGCCTGCGACGATTGAGTGGGAATAACTGCAAAATACGAACGTTTTAAAAAACGAACATGAAAATGTTCGTTTTTTTTTATTGACTCAAAAGTCCTATACTGCTAAAATAAAAAAGAATTAAATATTTGTCGTAATACGTCGTATAATTTTGGGAATATGGCCCAAGAGTTTCTACCAAGCTGCCGTAAATAGCTGGACTACGAGGTAAGTGTTATGCACAGTTTCGGGTATGATCAGCTATTATTCTTTATTCTTTTTATCCCGCAGCTTTCATAATCTCGCCTTAAAGTCTTAGCTCCGGTTGCTTGCCGGAGCTTTTTTATTTTTAAAAAAGAGATTCATAGGAGGAGAAACAATGAAGAAGTATTTCCAGTTCGAAGAGCTTGGAACAAATTATCGCCGTGAAATTCTTGGCGGTCTGACTACGTTCTTATCAATGGCTTATATTTTAGCGGTAAACCCATTTACATTATCACTGGGAGATGTGCCAGATCTGCCTGAGTCAATGAGAATGGACCAAGGAGCTGTCTTTGTAGCAACTGCACTTGCTGCAGCAATTGGATCATTAATAATGGGGCTTCTTGCCAGATATCCAGTTGCGCTTGCGCCAGGTATGGGATTAAATGCATTCTTTGCTTATACAGTTGTCCTGACAATGGGGATTCCTTGGGAGCATGCATTAGGCGGAGTAATGATCTCTGGTCTGATATTTATTGTATTATCTCTATCAGGTATTCGGGAAAAAATCATCAATGCCATTCCTGCTGAGCTTAAATATGCAGTTTCTGCAGGTATCGGTTTGTTTATTACCTTTGTTGGTGCACAAAATGCAAATATTATTGTGAATGATGATGCTGTTTTATTAGGTTTTGGTGATTTAAGTGATGGCAATGTCCTTTTGGCTATTTTTGGAATTTTGATTACGGTTATATTAATGACAAGAGGAGTTAAAGGCGGAATCTTTATCGGAATGGTGATCACTGCGGTCGCTGGGATGATTTTTGGATTGGTTGGGAAACCTGATGCAATTGTTGGCAGCATTCCTGACGTTAGCCCAACATTCGGAGCTGCTTTTAGTGCTTTTGGTGATAGTTCATTCTTTTCAACACAAATGCTGGTTGTGATCTTGACGTTCTTGTTTGTTGATTTCTTTGACACCGCAGGTACATTAGTTGGGGTAGCCAACCAAGCGGGATTAATGAAGGATAACAAACTTCCTCGTGCAGGAAAAGCGCTTCTTGCTGATTCGACAGCAACGGTTGCTGGAGCAGTGCTTGGAACATCAACGACTACTTCATATATTGAATCAACTGCTGGTGTTGCAGCTGGAGCTAGAACTGGTTTAGCTGCTGTCGTTACAGGTGTGTTATTTTTAATTGCACTGTTCTTCTCACCGCTTTTATCGGTGGTTACTTCTGCCGTAACAGCACCTGCCTTAATTATTGTTGGAGTACTTATGGTAGCTTCGTTAGGAAAGATTGATTGGACGAAATTTGAAATTGCAGTTCCTGCGTTTTTAACGATTTTGGCAATGCCTTTAACATATAGTATTGCAACTGGTATTGCGATCGGGTTCATCTTCTATCCGATTACGATGATTGTAAAAGGTAAGATAAAAGAAATCCATCCAATCATGTACTTCTTATTCGTTGTATTTGTTCTCTATTTTATTTTCTTAAAATAATAATAGCTGGAGACCTGTCGTGAAATGGCGGGTCTCTTTTTTTAATTGATTGACTATTAAATTACGATTGACTTCATATTCATGCTCTTATAACATAAAGTACATAATGCTGGACGGAGAGAGCGTATGAATAATTATCGAATAAAAAAAGCTTTAAATAATAATGTAATTATAGGCACGCATGATGATTTCGGAGAAGTTGTCATTATTGGCAAGGGTGTTGGTTTTAATCGAAATAAAGATGATATCATATCAGAAGAAGCGATAGAGAAATTATTTATCTTAAAAAATGAAAAAGAAAAAGAGAACTATATCAAGCTATTGCCATTTGTTGAGGATGAACTTCATCAAGCTATTATTTCTTCGATTGACTATATTAAGAAGCGCACCAAAAACGCTCTAAATGAACATATTCATGTTGCGCTGACAGACCATCTGATGTTTGCCGTTTCCCGGCTGGCAAATGGAATGGAAATGAAGAACCCGTTTCTGATTGAAACGAAAACGCTTTACCCTTTTGAGTATGATATAGCAAGGGAAGTTGTGGCGATCATTGAGCGTAAAACAGATATTCACCTGCCAGAGGGTGAAATAGGTTTTGTGGCCCTGCATATTCATAGTGCCATGCTTAATAAGGATTTATCAGAGGTTAATCAGCATTCACAGCTTGTAAGCCATATTGTAAATATGATTGAAGACCAGCTCGATATTAAAATTGATAAGGATAGTATTGATTATATGCGTCTTGTCCGCCATATCAGATTTACAATTGAAAGGGTTAACACAGGGGAAAAAGTGGAAGAGCCGATAAAAATATCTTCCCTCTTGAAAGAAGAATATCCTGTGTGTTACAATCTTTCGTGGAAGCTCATTAAGATTATGCAGCAGCAATTGAAAAAGCCTGTCTTTAGTGCAGAAGCAGTTTACTTGACGATGCATTTGCAAAGGCTGCAAAATAAAATTAAATGACTAATGAAATTATGCGTTCTACACGTGTTACTGATTCGATCAGGCATGAGTGAAGAAGGATGATTGATTTGGGTTTTTTAGGGTAACCTACCCTATAGAATCCAATTATAATCCCTTTTTCCTCATGCCTTTTTTGTTGTTATCGGTATTTTAACTCTTATTGAAAACGCTTAATGAGCTAAAAAATATTGTTTGGAGGGTTTACACATGTTTAAAAAGGTTTTCGGTGTCCTGCAAAAGGTAGGGAAGGCATTAATGCTTCCAGTTGCACTCTTGCCGGCAGCCGGTATTTTACTTGCACTGGGTTCTGCTTTAAATAACCCAACCTTATTAGAATTGGCACCGTTTCTTGATAATAGTACGGTTGAATTAATCGCATCGGTGATGCAAAAAGCCGGAGATATTGTTTTTGCCAACTTGCCGGTGCTGTTTGCCGTCGGTGTTGCTGTGGGACTTGCTGGCGGTGAAGGTGTAGCAGGATTAGCGGCGATCATCGGATACTTAATTATGAATGTGACAATGGGAACAGCAGCAGGGATTGCTGCTGAAGATGTCAATGGATTGAATTATGCAAACGTACTAGGGATTCCAACGCTGCAAACAGGTGTGTTTGGCGGTATTATTGTCGGGATCATTGCAGCTACTCTTTATAATAAATTTTTTGAAATCGAGCTTCCTTCTTACTTAGGATTTTTCGCTGGTAAACGGTTCGTTCCGATTGTAACTGCAGGAGCATCTGTCATACTTGGGGTTGTGATGCTATTTATCTGGCCTCCAATTCAAGACGCATTAAATGCATTTTCGCAAAATATGGTTCATGCCAATTTAACGATTTCTGCTTTCGTGTTTGGTTTGATTGAACGTTCTCTTATTCCTTTTGGATTGCACCACATATTCTATTCTCCATTCTGGTATGAATTTGGTGAATACTTAACAAATGCTGGTGAAGTAGTCCGAGGAGATCAGCGTATCTTCATGGCTCAGATCACTGATAATGTACAAAACCTAACAGCTGGAACGTTTATGACTGGTAAATTCCCGTTCATGATGTTTGGTCTTCCAGCAGCAGCTTTAGCGATTTATCACGAAGCACGTCCAGAGAAAAAAGTACTTGTTGGGGGCTTAATGGCTTCTGCGGCGCTTACTTCTTTCTTAACGGGTATCACAGAACCACTTGAGTTCTCATTCCTATTCGTTGCACCAGTTCTATTTGCAATCCATGCAGTCTTTGCTGGACTTTCTTTTATGACCATGCATTTATTGGATGTAAAAATCGGTATGACATTCTCAGGCGGTCTCATTGACTATATCCTGTTCGGTTTAATTAATCCGCAGACAAATGCGTGGATCGTAATCCCGGTTGGGTTAGTGTTTGCTGTTATTTACTATTTCGGATTCAGATTTGCGATTCGCAAGTTTAATCTGAAAACACCTGGCCGTGAATTGGTTGAGGATGAAGAGGAAGAAGCAGCTGGTTCAGGAAAAGGCGGAGATCTTCCGTATGATGTTTTAGAAGCAATGGGTGGCAAAGAAAATATCTCGCATTTAGATGCTTGTATCACTCGTCTCCGTGTATCGGTAAATGACATCGGATCCGTTGATAAAAACCGCCTTAAAAAGCTTGGTGCTTCAGGTGTACTCGAAGTTGGAAATAATATTCAAGCTATCTTTGGCCCGCGTTCTGAAACAATAAAAGGTCAAATCAAAGATATTATGAACGGTAAAAGACCGCGTGCTGTTGAAAAGGCTCCTGAAGGTGGAGTGGAGCAGCAAATTGAAGAAGTGAACCCAGAGGCATTACAAACAGAACATAAAGAAGATTCTTTTGTATCACCGATTAAAGGTGAAATCAAACCAATAACAGAAGTTCCGGATGCTGTATTCTCTGGAAAAATGATGGGTGATGGATTTGCAATTGTCCCTTCAGATGGGAAAATCGTTTCGCCGGTAGATGGAAAGGTCGTTAATTTATTCCCGACTAAACATGCAATTGGCATATTGTCAGACAGTGGAAGAGAGATTCTAATCCACGTCGGCATTGATACGGTTAAGTTAAAAGGACAAGGCTTTGAAACATTTGTTAAAGAAGGAGACGCTATTAAAGCAGGTCAGCAGCTGCTGCAGGTAGATCTTGAGTATATTAAACAAAATGCTCCTTCTATCATGACCCCGATTGTATTTACTAATCTGCAGTCAGGAGAAAAAGTGGTTATCAATAAACCTGGCAATGTGGATCTCAATGATAAAGAAATCATTAAGATCGAAAAATAATATATAATAGAAGAAAGTGGTCAGCTTCCCTGGTGGAAGCTGGCCATTTTGTTTGTCTAAACATGTATGAAGGAATAAAAGAAAGGTATATGGCGTATGTCTTCAAAAATACTGGTGCGTTTTTCTTGTGCGGCACCAATCTGCTGGAGTGCTTGTTTAATGAACAATGATGCAGGTGACGGAGATATTATAAGCAACATATTTTTGGGATATAGAATTTAAGTAGTAAGGAAATTGGATGATGAAGAGGTTTGAAAATTCATTAATAAGGGTATATAGATTATTAAACCTTATATGCTATCTCTTGCAGCGATAATATAATTATAATAAGGTAATTAAAGTTCCTAAATCAGAGCTCAATACTTTTTTTGAAATATTTTTTCAAAAAAATATTAGAATCCTATTGACCTATTTGGGTGTATGATGTTATTATATTTTAGCAGTCGTTATTCAGGAGTCGTTAACAGCTAAGAAAAAAAGTTGTTGACACACATGATAATAACTGATATGATAAGAAAGTCGCTAATGAAGCGGCTGAAATTGCTCTTTGAAAACTGAACGAACAATAAAACGTCAACGTTTAAAAAAGATTCTTCGGAATCAACAATGTACATTATGTACACAAGAGCTAATCAACTCTTTCTTGGAGAGTTTGATC